>NZ_JBSWYC010000002.1:0-812408 GCF_056160885.1 Seonamhaeicola sp. ABD4_175 | reverse complement strand
GTTCCACCAGAAGTTGTACCTACCGTTAGTCTGTAACCTGTAGCATCTGCAATGGCATTCCATGTTAAATCTGTGGTTATTGAAACATTGCTAGCGCCATCTAGCGGGCTTATTAAACTTGTACAGGTTGGTGCTGTTGGAAGTGTTTCAGTAGTAAAAGATTCTTCGCTGCAACCTGTAGCATCGCCTAATGCGTTGTATGGCACAAGGCTCACAAATATTTGGGTATTTTCAGGTAAATCTGTAGGTAAATCAAACGTAGTTACATTGCCTACATCTTGGTTGTTTACAATATCTGTTCCGTTTGAAGTTGTACCTACCGTTAGTCTGTAACCTGTGGCATCTGCAATGGCATTCCATGTTAAATCTGTGGTTACTGAAACATTGGTAGCACCATTAAGCGGACTTGTTAAACTTGTACAGGTTGGCGCTGTTGCTAGAGTTTCAGTAGTAAAAGATTCTTCGCTGCAACCTGTAGCATCACCAACTGCGTTGTACGGCACAACACTTACAAATATTTGGGTATTTTCTGGTAAATCTGTAGGTAAATCAAACGTAGTTACATTACCTACATCTTGGTTGTTTATAATATCTGTTCCACCAGAAGTTGTACCTACCGTTAGTCTGTAACCTGTAGCATCTGCAATGGCATTCCATGTTAAATCTGTGGTTATTGAAACATTGCCAGCGCCATCTAGCGGGCTTATTAAACTTGTACAGGTTGGCGCTGTTGGTGCTGCAGCGGTAGTGAAAGATTCCTCGGTACAACCACTAGCGTCTCCAACGTTGTTGTAAGGCGTTATTCTTACAAAATAAATTCTATTATCTTGTAAATCACTTGAAAAATTATAGGTAGTTATATTACCAACATCAATACTATTTATAAGTTCTACACCTCCAGATGTTGTGCCAACACTGAGTAAATAACCAGTAGCATCTGCAATTGGATTCCATGTTAAGTTGGTAGATACAGGAATATTAGTGGCGCCATTAACAGGATTAGTTAAAGTTGTGCATGCAGGCGGTACAGGAATAAACTCTGTTCTGAATGATTCTTCAGAACAACTTGTAGCATCGCCCTCTTCATTATAGGGAATAATGGTTACAAAAATATTGGTGTCTTCTGGTAAATCTGCAGTAAAATCATACTCGGTTACATTACCTATATCTTCATTGTTTACTATATCTGTTCCACCAGAAGTAGAACCAACAGATAGCTTATAGCCATCGGCGTTGGAGATGGCATTCCAAATTAAATTGGTTGATACTGCTACACCTGTTGCTCCATTTAAAGGTTCAATTAAGGTTGTGCAATCTGGTACCGTTGCTGGATTATTTGAGATTGTAAAACTTTCTTCTGTACATGGCCCAACGGCATTTCCAACATAATTATAAGGCACAATAGTAACATAAATAATGTCTCCATTATTAAAGTTTGTTGTAAACTCGTATGAGGTGTCATTAATTACATTTTCATTATCTAATATATCATTACCACCAGGGCTTGTGCCAACCGTTATATAATAACCTTCGGCATAAAGTGCGTGTTCCCAAGTAATATTAGTATTAACGGGTACGTTGGTGTTTCCGTTTAAAGGCGAGGTTAATTGTGTACATTCTGGAATTGGACAATCGAGAATATCTGAATTTATTGTCCATCCAAAAGTGTCAATTATAGATTGACGTTCGTCTTGAGCATCACAATATAAAAGTGATGCAGCGCCTAAAGTAATTCCTGGAGTTAAGGTTTGATTTGACCAAGCTATTAATGTATTGTCGTAATTTTCACGCGTTAAAGCGGTGTCGTCTAGCATGTTTCTCATATCGGTAACGCCACTAACATCCCAATCGCCTAAATATTGATTAAATGCCGAAGCATCATTAAACATAGCGCGCATTGTAACATTACCAAATAACCATTGATTTAACGGTTGATTAAACGCAATAGCATCTTGAAACATTCTAAACATACTTGTTACGTTAGTAGTACGCCAATTATTTAAGGGTTTGTTAAAGGCTGATGCACCATTAAACATATCGGCCATGGTGGTTACAGCTCTTACATTCCAACTATCTATATCGCCATTAAAGGTTATGGCGTTTTGAAACATAGCTTCCATGGTGGTAACCGAAGCCACATTCCATGAGTTTAAAGGTTGATTAAATGCACGTGCTTCCCTAAACATGTCTTTCATAGAGGTAACAAAAGCTGTATTCCAATTATCTAGAGGTTGATTAAAAACTGAAGCTTCATAAAACATGGCTTCCATATTTTGAGCTTCTCCTGTGTTCCAATTGTTTAGAGGTTGATTAAATGAAGTTGCTTCTTCAAACATAGATTCAAAATTTGTAACTACACCAACGTTCCAACTGTTTAAGGATTGGTTAAAAGCTAAAGCCGATTCGAACATGGATGGCATTAGGGTTACCGAACTTACATTCCATGTGTTGATTGTTTGATTAAATACTTCGGCATGTTCAAACATAGCGCTCATATTAGCAACAGCACTAACGTCCCAATTATCTAAAGGTTGGTCAAATACTTGAGCACCCCTAAACATACCGCTCATATTTACAACAGAGTTTACGTCCCAATTATTCATGGGTTGGTTGTAAGATATGGCGTAATTGAACATGTTACTCATGTTAATTACATTAGTTACGTTCCAACTGTCAATATTTTGATTAAAAGCCTCCGCTCTAGAAAACATAGAAGTCATATTGGTGACTAAACTAACATTCCAATTGTTCAAAGGTTGGTTAAATACGGTTGCGGCATAAAACATTTGGCTCATATCTGTTACAGAAGATACGTTCCAACTATTGATATTCTGGTTAAACAATTCGGCATCATAGAACATGGCGGACATGTCGATTACATTTCCCGTATTCCAGTTATTTAGAGGTTGATTAAATACTTCTGCTCTTTGGAACATTTCTGACATGTTGGTTACCAGACTTACATTCCAACTATTTATAGGTTGATTAAAAGCTTTTGAGCTTTGGAACATACGTGCCATATTTGTAACATTACCAGTATCCCAACTACTCAAATCTTGGTTAAAATCATCTGTTCGGGCGAACATAAAATTCATGTTGGTAACTTGGCTAACATCCCAATTGTCTAAAGGTTGGTTAAATAATTGAGCAGCCCCAAACATTCCACTCATATTGGTAACATTACTGGTATCCCAACTGTTTAGTGGCTGATTAAAAATTCGTGCAGAAATAAACATGCTACTCATATTAGTTAAGTTACTAACATCCCAGTTATCAATGGCTCCGTTGAACAAATAGCATTGATTAAACATAGTAGTAGCATTTTCTACCTGAGAAAGATTTGGCACATCTGTAGCGTTGTATTCCATGTTTTCGCAACCGTTGAAGGCAAACGCCATGGATTGCCAAACTTGAGTTCCCCATTGGTCAATAGAAAGTAACTTAATGGAATCGGTATTGTTATAATAATGGTAAGGAGCTGGAAAATCTCCAATAATAGATACTGTATAAACACCTGGGGTTAAGTAAGTATGTACAATTTCACCAGTTACATTGTTGTTATATTGCCCATCGCCCCAATCAATAGAATAGTTATAGGTTAGATAATCTGGATAACCGGTATTAGCTTCGATTTTTAACTGATTTGCCGGTGTTGAGCCAGATTCTGTTATGCTAGTATCATAAGTTAATTTAAAGGCATCAGGACTATTAACCCAACTTTCAATAACTGTAAACGAAAGTTCTTGGCAGCCCGTTGCTGGTCCTTCAGTATTATAAGGAACAACTGTAACATATACTGTGTCGCCAGGTAGAAACTCATTGGTAAAGCTTAAACCAACCACATTACCCACATCATAGTTGTTTGCAGGATTGCCACCAATAGTTGCGTAATTTCTAGAGCCGCCACGTTCAATTTCTAAAGTAACTCTGTATCCGTCTGCATTTGGAGCAGGATTCCATCTAATATCACTATTAGCTGGTGTCATGGTGTCTCCTGCTGCTGGCATGGTAATTTCGGTACATAGCACATAAGAACAATTTACATTATCTCCTGTAATGGTCCAATTATTTATGTCTATCAAGCCTTGTCTTTGATTCAATGCATCACAGTACTGAAGTCCGTTAGACCCTAGGCTAACCCCATTTTGCACCGTTTGACCTGCCCAACCAATTAAGGTGTTGTCGTAATTTTCTTGTGATAGGCCACTATTGGAAAGCATGTTACCCATATTTGTGGCGTTAGCAATATTCCAATTGGCTAGATTTTGATTAAATGAACTGGCATTTAATAACATTGCAGAAAACTGTGTTACAGTGGAGACGTTCCATGAACTAATATCTTGATTAAAATTAGTAGCTAAGCGGAACATATTTCTAAGGCTTGTAACACCAGATACATCCCAATTATCTAGAGGTTGGTTAAATGCCGTTGCACTAAAGAACATTCCTTCAATTGCCGTAACACTACCAATATTCCATGAGTTTAAGGGTTGGTTAAAAGCGGTTGCTTCATTAAACATTTGACTCATGTTTGTAACATTGCTAACGTCCCAATTGTCTATATTTTGATTAAAAGCTGGGTTTTCTTCAAACATACCACGCATATTGGTTACGCCACTAACATTCCACATACTAATGTCTTGATTAAACGCAGAATTATCTCTAAACATGTATTCCATGTTTGTTACGTTACTTACATCCCAATTATCTAAGGGTTGGTTAAAGACTGCTCCCCAAATCCAACCATCAAACATACCAGACATATCCGTAACGTTGCTTACATTCCAATTGTTTATAGGTTGATTAAAAGTTCGGTTTCTATGAAACATCTGAGACATATTGGTTACGCCACTAACATCCCAATTATCTAAAGGCTGATTAAACTGTGATTCTCTAAAGGTGGCTTCCATAGAAACTACATTACTTACATTCCAATTATTTATTGGTCTATTGAATGCAGAACCTTGAAATGTGCCAGTTAAATCTGTTATGTTACTAACATTCCAATTATCTAAGGGTTGATTGAAACGACCTGTGTATCTAAATGTTCCAATTAAATTGGTGAGATTTGATATGTTCCAATTATTGATGTTTTGGTTAAAAGAAGAAGCTTCTGATAAGAAATACTCCATATCTGTAACCGATGCAACATTCCAATTGTCCAGAGGTTCATTAAAAGCTCTTGCTCTGTGGAACGTGTAAGACATGTCGGTAAAATTAGTTGTATTCCATAAATCCAATGGTCTATTAAAAGCGATGCATTCTTGAAAGAGACCAGATATATTGGTTATGGTACTAACATCCCAATTATTAAGAATACCATTAAAGGCCTCACATCCCCTAAACATGTTTTGGAGCGAAGTAACTTGGGATAAATCTGGGGCATCAATTAAATCAAAATTTAGGTTTTCGCAACCAAAAAACGCATTTTCCATGGTTTGCCATTGGATGGTGCCCCATGCCAATATCTCTATGATTTTTAGCTTATCACTGGTGTTTTCATCGTTAAAATAGATAGATGGAAAAGTGCCGCTAATTTCTATAGTATACATGCCAGGAGCTGCATAAGTGTGGGTTATGTTTCCACTAACTCCGGTGTCTATATTTCCATCGCCCCAATTAACATCATAATTATAAGTTGAGTAATTTGGGTTTGTAGGTATGGTTATTTGGTTGTTTGCTGAAGAACCAGATTCTGTGTTATTAGTATTCCAAATTGATCTGAAATTTTGCGAAAATAAATTCACACTAATAAATAAAGCAAAATAAATAAGGACTTTTTTTTGCATGTTCTGAGGTTTTGGTTGCATGTTGAAAATATGAAATATAGCTTTGAAATGTTTAAAACAGCCTGTGTAGATTTAGCTTAATTTTAAAAATTGAGAGAAGGTATATTATATTCATAATTAATAGTTTGGTGTTAACAAATGTAAATAAATTATTTAAAAACACCGATAAAAAACAAAAAAACCCGCTAACTTGCATAAAGTTGCGGGTTTAATTTTATTTTAACTGATTACCTTTTTTATCAAAAAAGTGATATTCTAGGTATGTGTAAGCATCTCTTGGTAAAATTTTAACCCATTTTTTGTGTTCAAAAAACCATTTTGAACGAATAGATGGAAAACCTTTTGTTAAAAAGGCTGCTATAAAAGGATGTGTGTTTAAGGTCAGCTTTTTATAGTCTTTTCTGTATAGTTGTTCAAGGTCATGCGTTATTTTTTGTACTAGCCCAATAGGTGCTTCAACTTCGGTACCATTAACTCCGTTAGGGTTTTCTTCACGGGTTTTAATATCTAGTTCTGGGCGTACACGCTGCCTTGTTATTTGTATCAATCCAAATTTACTTGGTGGCAATATTTTATGTTTTGCTCTATCATCTTTCATTTCATCTCTTAAATGATTAAAGAGCTTTTGCCTGTTTTCAGCATTAGTCATATCAATAAAATCTACCACAATAATGCCACCCATATCGCGTAGGCGTAATTGGCGTGCAATTTCTGTAGCTGCAATTAAATTTACTTCTAAGGCTGTATCCTCTTGGTTGTTAGATTTGTTTGATCTATTACCGCTATTAACATCAATAACATGAAGGGCTTCAGTGTGTTCTACCACTAAATAGGCGCCTTTTGCCATAGATACGGTTCTACCAAATGAGGTTTTAATTTGTCTTTCTATTCCAAATTTTTCAAAAATTGGAATTTTTGACTGATACAATTTAACTATAGATTCTTTTTTTGGTGCAATTTCTTGCAAATAATCTTTTACTTGATAATAAAGCTCTTCATCATCAACATGAATAGCTGTAAAGGTGTCATTAAAAATGTCTCGTAATATAGACGAGGCTTTGTTCATTTCACCTAACACTTTACTTGGAAAATGGGCTTTATGTAACTTTTTGCACATGTTAGTCCATCGACTAAGCAAGTGCTGTAAATCTTTATCTAGTTCGGCTACTTTTTTGCCTTTTGCTACCGTACGTACTATTACGCCAAATCCTTGTGGTGTAATACTTTTAACCAAACGTTTTAGGCGGTCTTTTTCTTCTCTATCTTCTATTTTTTGTGATATAGAAATTCTGTTAGAAAAAGGTACTAAAACAATATATCTTCCGGCAATTGAAAGCTCTGAGCTTATTCTTGGGCCTTTGGTAGATATTGGTTCTTTTACTATTTGTACTAATAGCGATTGATTAGATTTTAATGCGTCGACAATTTTGCCGTCTTTATCAATATCTTTTTCAAATGGGAAATTTTTTAAAGAGTAATCTTTTAGTTTACCTGTGCTTACACGTTTAATGAATTTTAAAAGCGAAGGAAGTTTTGGGCCTAAATCATGATAATGCAAAAACGCATCTTTTTCATAACCTACATTTACAAATGCAGCATTTAAACCCGGAACAGTTTTTCGTATTTTGGCTATAAACACATCACCAACAGAAAAATTGTTATCATCTTCATCTTTTTGTAATTCAATTAGTTTTCCATCTTTTAATAAGGCAAAATCAACCGTTTCTGAACTAGAACGAATAATCAATTCTTTATCCATGTAGTTAATTTTTATCCATACGTTTTTAGTATAAAAGTTAAAAAGTTAAAGGTGAAAAGTGTTGGAAAACAACTGAAAACCAATAACAAGTAACTAATAACTAGTAGTTGTACAGATGGATTAAACAATATTTTTTAATTATACAATGCATGTTTGCAGGGTATAATTTCACAGGTCCCGATATGGTTGTCGGGGTTACCGTGGAGTTCTTTTTAAAAGAACTCATTTCAAAGAACGTTTTGTTGTAATAACCAAAAAAGTAGTTAATCTAACTACTTTTTTGATTTATTTTTTCTTTTTGTGACGGTTTGCGCGTCTACGCTTTTTACGTTTATGCGTAGCTACCTTATGTCTTTTACGTTTTTTACCACTTGGCATAAATAGAGTGTTTAAATTAATGATTTATTTTAAATGCTGAAAACAAATTCAGCACATGTATTATTTTACGTCAACGTTTGTTTTAACGCCTTCCACAAAAACTTTTGCCGGCTTAAAAGCAGGAATATTGTGTGCAGGAATTTTAATAGTTGTATTTTTTGAAATATTTCTACCTGTTTTTTCTGCTCTTGTTTTTATAATAAAGCTACCAAAACCTCTTAAGTAAACATTATCACCACTTTCTAAAGATGTTTTTACCTCTTCCATGAAAGATTCAACCGTTGCTTGTACATCTCCTTTTTCAATACCTAATTTCTCAGAGATTTTTGCTACTAAATCAGCCTTCGTCATTTTAATTAATTTATTTTAGATTACTATATAATTTTTTTAAGGGTTGCAAATATAGGAATTTAATATTCAATATTTCAAACCTAATTCATTAAAATTTAATATTATAAACTATTATTTTAGCGCTTTGAGTAATTTTTATAAATGCAATTCAATAAAACAATAACTAGCTGGTATTCAGTTAATAAAAGAAGCCTTCCTTGGCGAGATACTAATAATCCTTATAACATCTGGTTGTCTGAAATTATTTTACAACAAACTCAAGTTAAACAAGGTTTACCTTATTATTATGCTTTTTTAAAGGCATTTCCGTCTGTTTTTCATTTAGCTAAAGCTAAAGAGAGTGATGTGTTAAAATTATGGCAAGGTCTTGGTTATTATTCTAGAGCCAGAAATTTACATGCGGCTGCTAAATATGTGGTGAATAATTTAAATGGAGTATTTCCTAATAATTACAAAGATTTATTAAAACTAAAAGGCGTAGGAGATTATACAGCAAGTGCCATTGCGTCATTTTGTTATAACGAAAACACAGCAGTGGTTGATGGTAATGTTTACCGGGTTTTAGCACGCTATTTTAATGTAGATATACCTATTAACACAACAAAAGGCATAAAATATTTTAAAACATTAGCACAAACTTTAATTGATAATAAAAATCCTGCCAATTACAACCAGGCTATTATGGAGTTTGGTGCCATACAGTGTAAGCCACAAAACCCAAATTGTAGCGTTTGTCCATTAAATAATTCTTGCGAAGCCTTGGCAAAAAACAAGGTAAAAGTATTACCAGTAAAGTTAAAGGCCAACAAAGTAAAAAAGCGGTATTTTAATTTTTTAGTTTTTATTTCTGAAGACGGTAAAACTATTTTAGAAAAACGTATAGGCAAAGGTATTTGGCAAAACTTGTATCAGTTTCCTTTAGTTGAAACAAAAAAAGATGTTGATTTTGATGTTTTTATGAAGCAGTTAAAAACTGAAGATCTTTTAAAAAAACAATCATTTAAATTAACCTTGTATAATAACGATAGTTTAGTTCATAAGCTATCGCACCAACATTTATATACTAAATTCTGGATAGTAAATGTAGATAAATTGCCAAAAGAAGGTGTGTTTTTTGAAGATGTAAAAACCTATGCAGTACCTGTTTTAATAGGTAATTTTATAGAGGTTTTTAGGTTTAATTAAAGTTACAAAACCATATTTTTTTATTAATTTTAAAAAATGCACATACAATTAAGTAATTTTGCAACAAAATAAACAAAGCTATGTCAGGAACATTAAATAAAGTAATGCTAATTGGGCATTTAGGAGATGAAGTGAAAATGCATTATTTTGAAGGAGGCGGATGCGTTGGAAGATTTCCGTTAGCAACCAATGAAACCTACACAAACAAACAAACTAATGAGCGTGTTACAAACACAGAGTGGCATAATGTTGTTGTTAGAAATAAAGGTGCCGAAATTTGTGAAAAATACCTAAGTAAAGGCGATAAAGTTTATATAGAAGGACGTTTAAAAACCCGTAAATGGCAAGATGATAAAGGAACAGAGCGTTACAGTACTGAAGTACAGTGTACAGATTTTACGTTTTTAAGCACAAAAAAAGAAAGTGAAAACAATGCAGTAAACAGTGCAGCACAATCTCAACCAAAAACATCAAGCCCAACTCAAAATACTGTAAGTGAAACTCCGGCACAACATGAAGATGATCTTCCTTTTTAAAACCACTACAGGTTATAACTTATGTTTAACTAAAACCCTAACATTTGGATCCTGATCCCACCAGTTTTTTAAGTTTAATAATTGCAATAAACGTTTCATTAGTTTCAAGTTTTGTATTGCTATTTGTGCTTTTAGCATGTTCTGCATTAATATCTGGCGCAGAAGTAGCTATGTTTTCACTCACAAAAAATGATATTGAAAACGGTTTAGAAACTAACCCAAAACACATGCAGGTTGTTTCAATGTTGTTAGAGCAACCCAAAAAACTATTAGCAACCATTCTTGTAGCCAATAATTTTATAAATATTGCAACGGTTATATTGTTTGCTTATTTAGGAGATTTTATGTTTAAAAACGTAACAGATTCCACTATAAAATTTGTATTAGAGGTTATAGTAATTACCTTTTTAATATTGCTTTTTGGCGAAATACTGCCTAAAATTTATGCTAGCAGAAACAATGTGAAATTCGCCATGTTTATGGCATTGCCACTACGTGTTTTAAATGTGTTATTTTCACCGTTAAGTTCGCCCATGGAAAGCGTAACTTTGGCTATTCACAATAAATTAGGAAAACAAAAATCTAATTTAAGTGTAGATCAATTATCACAAGCCCTAGAGTTAACAAGTGAAGAAGATACCACCACCGAAGAACATAAAATACTGCAAGGCATTGTATCTTTTGGTAATACAGATACCAAACAGGTTATGCGCCCACGCATGGATATTTTTGCGCTAAATATAGAGCAAAAGTATACAGAAATAATGCCAGAAATAATAGCTAACGGCTACTCCAGAATTCCGGTTTATGAAGATAATATAGACCAAATAAAAGGCATACTTTACGTTAAGGATTTGCTGCCACACATAAACAAAAAGCAGTTTAATTGGGTAAACTTAATTAGAGAACCGTTTTTTGTGCCTGAAAATAAAAAGTTAGACGATTTAATGACTGAATTTCAAGAGAAAAAAGTGCATTTAGCAGTTGTTGTTGATGAGTATGGCGGTACTTCAGGATTAATTTCTTTAGAAGATATTATTGAAGAAATAGTAGGTGATATTAGTGATGAATTTGACGATGAAGATTTACAATACTCTAAACTAGATGATAATAATTTTGTTTTTGAAGGTAAAACAACCTTAAAAGACATTTATAAAATAGTGAGAATTGAAGACGAAACTATTTTTGAAAATAATAAAGGCGAAGCCGAAACTATTGCGGGTTTTGTTTTAGAAATCTCAGGGAGTTTCCCTAAATTAAATAGTAAAATAAATTTTGAAAATTACGTTTTCACTATTGAAGCTTTAGATAAAAAAAGAATTAAACTAGTAAAATTCACCATACTTTAAATGAGGTTAATTGTAAGTCTGTTTTTAATTATAATGCTAGCAAGCTGTAATGATGATTATAAGCCAAAACCCAAAGCGTTTTTACGCTTAGATTACCCTGAAGCTAAATATGTAAAAGCTAATTTAAACCTGCCTTTTTCATTTGAAAAAAATATAATAGCAACCAAAGCAGAAGCTAAAGTAATGCCAGCGCCTACAAAAAGTTATGCTATAAACATTAAATACCCAAAGCTAAAAGGAACTATCTTTTTAACTTATAAAGCGGTTGAAGGCAATAAAAATTATTTAAATGATTTTTTAAAAGACGCACAAAAATTCACCTTAGAGCATACAAAAAAGGCCGATGAAATTCCTGTAACACCTTTTGAAAATAAAGCTGAAAAGGTGTATGGTTTATTGTCTGAAGTTAAAGGTAATGTGGCATCGCCAGCGCAATTTTATGTAACAGATAGTGTAAACCACTTTTTAACAGGTTCGTTATATTTTTATGCAAAACCAAATTATGATTCTATTTTCCCAGCAGCTAATTATTTGCAAAAAGATATTATGCGCTTAATGGAAAGCTTAAAGTGGAAATAAAAAAAAGCTTCTTTGTAAAAGAAGCTTTTGTAAACGTTGTGTGTTGTATTATTGAGCCGAAAAAGCATCAACAGTTTTCATGTTGCTAACTTTATAAACGTCGGCAACATGTGTTACAGTTTCTTCTAATGATGTAGTGGTTACTTTGGCTTCGTTAAACTCTACCATTGCTAATTTTTTTTCAAAATTAACTTTAGCCGATTTTACACCGTCCATTTTACCTAATTTTTTTTCAATAGTTTTAGCGCAACCAATTTCGCATGTCATACCATCAATTGTAAATTCTGCTTTTGCATAAGTAGCATTCGGGTCAGTTTTTTGTGCCGTTTCAGTGGTAACTTCAATGGTTTTAACTTCGGCTTTAGCTTCGTTTTTACAGCTTGTAAGCGTAATAACTAAAATAGCTATAGCTGTAAATGTTTTTAAAATGTTCATTTTACTATGAATTTATAAAATTTAAATCTTGTTTAATTACAAATTAATAATCACGTTAATTAAGCACTTATAAATTAACATGTAGGTTAATGCAAAATTACTAAATAAATAACGTTTAATTGTGTTAAAAGTTGCAATTTTGCATACTTATAACAAGGCATGAAGAAAAATATTAAATGGTTTTATTTAATTGTACTTTCATTAATTTGGGGCAGCTCATTTATTTTAATAAAAAAAGCCTTGGTGGGCTTAACACCATTGCAAGTTGGTGCTGTAAGAACAATATTTACAACCATTATTTTATTAATTATAGGTTTTAATAAAGTGAAAACTATAAAACTGGCAGAATGGAAATGGGTGGCCTTAGCAGGTTTTTTTGGTACATTTTTTCCGTCTTTCCTTTTTGCTTTTGCTGAAACAGAAATTGATAGTTCTGTTGCCTCTATTTTAAATTCATTAGTGCCATTAAACACTATTATTTTAGGGGCTTTAGTTTTTAAAGTAGCCTCAACAAAGCGTCAGGTTATGGGTGTTTTAGTAGGCTTAGTTGGTACGGTAATGTTAATATTTAACGGTGCAGCTTTAAACCCAAACCAAAACTACACGTACACTTTATTAGTAATAATAGCTACTATAATGTATGCTGCAAATGTTAATATAATAAAGCGCTATTTACAAACTATGAATGCTTTAACAATAACGGTAGGTAATTTTGTAGCTATAGTTGTGCCAGCAATAGTGGTGCTGGTATCTACCGGTTTTTTTAAAGAAGAAACTTTATCAAGCCCTGAAATAAAACCCGCGCTTTTATACATGCTAGTGTTGGCTTTGTTTGGTACGGCAATAGCTAAAGTAATATTTAATAAGCTTGTACAAATATCATCACCTGTATTTGCATCTTCAGTAACATATGTTATGCCTATTATAGCAGTGTTTTGGGGTTTAATTGATGGCGAACAGTTTAGTTTTATACAAGGTGTAGCTACTATTATAATTTTAATAGGTGTGTATCTTTCACATAAAAGAATGAATATAAATAGCTAATTTAAAGCGTGTTAATTATTAATAGTGGTAATTTTTTAGTAAATTAAGAGAAACTAAAAAAAAATTATCATGAAAAAATTATCACTTTCGGTTAGGTTTGGCCTTGTTACAAGTGCCGTTTTAATAGCATACTTTTTAATTTTATCATTATTTAATAAACACATAAATCCAGCATTTAGTTTTTTTAATGCGGTAATTACTGGTATTGGTATATATGAAGCAATTAAATACAGAAAAATGTATTTATCAAGTAATTTTTCGTACAAAGAAGGTTTTGAAACCGGTTTAACAACGGGTTTTGTAGCTACGTTGTTTTTTACAGTTTTCTTTTTGTTTTATTCAACAGAAATTAGTCCTGGTTTTTTGTCTTCATTAATGCAAACATTAAGTGGCACCTTTAATATAGATATTGGTATGGTAACTTTTATAGTTGCGGTAATGGGGTTTGCAACTACTGTAGTTGCATCGTTAACTGTAATGCAACTGTTTAAAAGTAGTAGAAATATTCTTCAAAATCAATAAAACGTTTGTAGATTAATTAATTAGCAGTATATTTGCATCCGCTTTTGAAGAATCAAAAGTGTAATTTATATCAAAATTAATTAATAAAAACGTTACGCTATGTACGCAATTGTAGAGATAGCAGGGCATCAATTTAAAGTTGAAAAAGACCAAAAAGTTTTTGTTAACCGTTTACAAGGAGAAGAAGGAAGCAGTGTTGCTTTTGATAATGTTCTTTTAATTGCAGATGGAGACAAAGTAACTGTAGGCGCCCCGGCTATAAACGGAGCTCAAGTAGGAGCAAAAGTT
Organism: Seonamhaeicola sp. ABD4_175; assembly: GCF_056160885.1. NCBI lineage: Bacteria > Pseudomonadati > Bacteroidota > Flavobacteriia > Flavobacteriales > Flavobacteriaceae > Seonamhaeicola > Seonamhaeicola sp. ABD4_175. The sequence goes on along the minus strand of NZ_JBSWYC010000002.1, from coordinate 798,193 downwards.
GTTAAGCACCTTAAAGGTGATAAAGTTATTGTTTTCAAAAAGAAAAGACGTAAAGGTTACCGTGTAAAAAATGGTCACCGTCAATCTTTAACTGAAATAGTAATTGAAAGTATTGCGGCTTCAGGAGCTAAAAAAGCTGCTCCAGCAAAAAAAGAAGCTCCAAAGGCAGCAGCAAAACCTGCAGCTAAAAAAGCAACAGCAAAAGCTGATGACTTAAAGAAAGTTGAAGGTATAGGTCCTAAAATTGCATCAACATTAGTTGAGGCTGGTATTGCAACATTTGCAGATTTAGCAGCTTCTACTCCAGAAAAAATTTCTGAAATTATTGCTGATGTTAGAGGTAACCATGTTACAGATACTTGGCCAGCTCAAGCTAAATTAGCTGCTGAAGGTAAGTGGGATGAACTTAAAAAATGGCAAGACGAATTAGACGGAGGTAAGGCATAAGCTTTAGTTCTTATATTCATAAAAACTTAAAATCGAAATAAAATGGCACATAAAAAAGGAGTCGGAAGTTCGAAAAACGGTAGAGAATCAGAATCGAAACGCTTAGGTGTTAAAATTTTTGGTGGTCAAGCAGCAATTGCTGGTAATATTATCGTAAGACAAAGAGGTAACACGCATCACCCAGGTGAGAATGTGTACTCTTCAAAAGATCATACATTACATGCCAAAGTAGATGGTATTGTAAAATTTACTAAGAAAAAAGATAACAAATCATATGTTTCTATTGAGCCTTTTGAAGCTTAATTAAACTTGTTTGTTAAAATATAAAAGCTCTTTCTATTTTTAGAAAGAGTTTTTTTTGTTTTAAATTTTAATGTTTATTAAACTTTTACGCAATGTTAAATTAGTTTAAAAATAAAGAACTTCCTTAAGTGTTAATAACCTTAACTTAAATCTTATTTAATAAACTTGGTTTAGTTGTTTTGTTATTTCGCAGTCATAACTAACAATTAAATTTATAATGAAAAAACAACACTTAATTTTGCTTTTTGCTTTGTTGTTTTCGTTTTTAGGATTCTCTCAAAATGGAAATATTCAAGGTGCAATTATTGATGAAAAAGGTTTACCAGTACCTTTTGCAAATATTTTAATAGAGGCCGATAATAAAGGCGTTATTTCTGATGCTGATGGAAAATTCCTTTTTGTAAACGTATCAGAAGGAAACAAAACTCTTAAAGTAAAGTATTTAGGTTATGCTGATACTGAAACACAAGTAGAGGTGCAAGCAGGAAAAACTGTGAGCGTTACTATTTTTATTAGAGAAAAAGCTTTAGAACTAGAAGATGTAGTTATTAACAGTTATAATAACGGGCAAGCAAAAGCTTTAAACGCACAAAAAAATAAACAAAACATAACAAATGTTGTATCTACAGACCAAATTGGTAAATTTCCAGATGCAAACATTGGTGATGCTGTTAAGCGTATTCCAGGTATAACCATGCAGGTAGACCAAGGTGAAGCGCGTAACGTTATAGTGCGTGGTTTGGCACCTCAATTAAACTCTGTTACTTTAAATGGTAGCAGAATACCATCGGCTGAAGGTGATAACAGAAATATTCAAATGGATCTTATTCCTTCAGATATGATTCAACTTATTGAAGTTAATAAAGCTGTTACACCAGATATGGATGCAGATGCCCTTGGTGGTTCTGTAAACTTAGTTACTAGAACATCGCCAAACGGATTTAGAGCTGCTGCAACTTTAGGTTCTGGTGTTAATTTTATAACTGATAGACGTATTGTTAACACTTCTTTTTTAATTGGCGATAAATCTAAAAACGGTAAGTTTGGCTGGATGGCTTCTGCCTCTTTTAACGATTCAGATTTTGGTTCTGATAATATTGAAGCTGAATGGACCGATGAGTTTGCTTATTATGATGCCAATACAGATGAAGAAGTTGAAATGGAAGTAAACCCATATGCTAACGTATTTGAACAAAGAACATATATAGTACAACGCGTTCGTAGAAGCTTTTCTGTAAATTTAGATTATGCTTTTAACGCAAATAATAAAGTGTACTTAAAATCTATGTACAACTGGAGAGACGATAGAGAAAATCGCTATAGGTTAGAACATGAAATTTTAGATGCTAAAGATATTGAAGTAGGTGATTTTACAATTACCGATAACGTGCCAACCATGTTTCCTGTTGAAGTAAAAAGACAATCAAAAGGTGGTATAGATAACGATAGAAATAAAAATGCTAGATTAGAAGATCAACGCATGCAAAACTACAGTTTAGGTGGCGAGCATTTATTTGGTAAAGTAGAGTTTGACTGGATGGCGTCATACGCTAAAGCTTCCGAAGAGCGCTTAAACGAACGTTACATGGAGTACGAATCTAAATACATTATTAATAACCATGTAGCAGATTCTGAATTTCCATTATTTACACCTGTAAATAACACTGATAACACACCAAGTAATTTTGAGTTTGGTGAAATAACTGAAGAAAATCAATATACTGATGAAGAAGATTTTAACATCTTTGCAAACTTCAAACTACCATTAAATATTTTAAATAGCGCTAACGGATTCTTAAAATTTGGAGGTAGAATTAAATTAAAAGAAAAACAAAGAGATAATAATTTCTTTGAGTTTGAACCATTATCGCCATTTTTTGATACCTTATCTGGTTTACCATTAGTAGATCAAACCGATAAAGATTATTTAGCTGGTAGCCAATACGCAGCAGGCTTTTTTGCAGATCCTGAATATTTAGGGCAATTAAATTTAAACAATGAAGATGCTTTTAAAAAATCTGAAGTGCCAGATGAATACCTTAGAGCAAACTACAATGTTGAAGAAAAAGTATACGCGGCTTACGCCATGACAGAGCAAAATTTATCTGACAAATTAAACGTAATGGTGGGTGTGCGTGTTGAAAGCACAAAAACCGAAGCTACTGGTAACCAAATTGAAGATGAAGAAGATTTAGTAGGAACAATTACTGATGAAAAAAATTATGTACATATTTTACCTGGTGTACATTTTAAATATAACTTAAGCAACAATACTATTTTACGTTTTGCATGGACAAACACCTTGGCTAGACCAAATTATGCCGATGTTGTTCCAACGGTTGATGTTGTAAACGATGACGAAGAAATATTTTTAGGTAACCCAGAGTTAAGTGCTACAGAATCTATGAATTTTGATGTAATGGCAGAGCATTACTTTAAAGGTGTTGGTATTCTTTCAGGTGGTGCATTTTATAAAGATATTAGTGACTTTATTTACGTGTACCAATTTGAAGATGCTGCTACAGGTTATGATGCCTTTCAACCACAAAACGGTGATGATGCAAGCATATTAGGTGCAGAAGTATCTTTTCAACGTCAGTTAGATTTCCTTCCAGGGTTTCTTAAAAACTTAAGCCTAATGGCAAACTACACATATTTAACCTCTAGTGCCGATGGCGTTAGAAATGAAGATGGCGATGAAAGAACCGATTTAGATTTACCAGGTACAGCACCAAATATGTTTAATGGCTCTTTAGCTTACAATAGCAAAAAATTAAACATACGTTTATCGGCTAATTATTCAGATTCTTATATTGATGAAATTGGCGGTAGTGCTTTTGAAGACAGACATTATGATGAGCAGTTTTTATTAGATTTTAACGCTTCATACGCATTTAGTGATAACTTACGTTTGTATGTTGATGTTAATAATATTACAGACCAACCATTGCGTTATTTTCAAGGTGTTAAAAATAGAACTATGCAAGCAGAGTACTACGGAAGACGCCTTACCTTTGGTTTAAAATATGATATTTTCAAGCCAAGAAACTAACTGTTTTAAATGCATAAATTTATAATATTAATTGTAGGGTTACTAATTGTATCATGCGGGAAAAAGTTGCCTGTAATAGCGCCTAGTGTTGTTACAGAAAAGACGTTGCATGATACTGATGACCCCGCAATTTGGATAAACAAAAACGATGCATCAAAAAGTATTGTTTTTGGTACAGATAAAAACACTGAAGGGGCTATTTACGCATTTAATCTTCAAGGTAAAATAATAGAAAATAAAACAATTAGAGGTTTAAAACGCCCAAATAATGTAGATGTTGCTTATGGCTTTAAAATAAACGACTCAACACAAGTTGATGTTGTGGCATTTACCGAAAGAGAGCGCCAACAAATACGATTATTTTCTGTGCCAGATATGAAACCTTTAGATAATGGCGGTTTTAAAGTGTTTACAGATGCTACACAACCCGAAGCTAACTTGCCAATGGGTATTGCGCTTTATAAATCTGAAAAAACTAACAAATTATACGCCATTGTAGGCCGTAAAACAGGCCCTAAAGAAAATTATTTATACCAGTATGAATTAACTGCTGATACTTTAGGAGTACACGCTAATTTAGTTAGAAAATTTGGCCAATTTAGTGGGAAAAAAGAAATAGAAGCTATTGCTGTAAACAACAAAGAAGGTGTTGTTTATTATTCTGATGAAGGGCATTGTATTAGAAAATACCATGCAGAACCAAGTAAAGGGAATAAAGAAATTTTCTGTTTTGGTGGCGAATATTTTAAAGAAGATATTGAAGGTATTGCCATTGCGCATTACCCTAATAAATCGTTTTTAATAGTATCAAACCAACAAGCAGGTACATTTAATGTTTTTGATGTTAAAACCAATGCTTTTGTAAAAGAAGTAAATTTAGGAACCACAGAAACTGATGGTTGTGATGTTACTACAATGGCTTTAGGTACTGCGTTTCCAAACGGATTATTTGTAAGCATGAATAATGACAAAACGTTCTTTTTTCATGATTTAAAAAAGCTTAATTTAGAAGAGTAATTATTATTTGTTTTATAAAAGAGCTCTTTTCCTTTTTAGGAGAAGGGCTTTTTTTATTGACTTTTTTTAAAAAAATTACTAACTTTATATAATTCACTTTAAAAAATTACAGATATGCTTCCATTTAGATCAGAAATTAGGAATTCCCCAATGCAGCCTACCATTAAAATTTTTTTAGGTGATGTGTCTCTAGATCATAGAATTAAAACACACCTAGAGCATTTTAATGAAATTGACGCTATTGAAATTAGAAATAGTGTTGAGTGTAATCGTGTTGATGAAAATTTAACGGTTTTTTTAAAAGATGATGTAGATATTAATAAAATGAAATCTTCTATAGATTCTAGTTTGTGGTGGTATTTTGAGGGCGAATATGAACCGAAAGACGTGTAGCAATAGTGATTGATGCGGCATCCTTTTTTGTGCTTATAAGTACAGAATATTGCTGTGAAAACTAAAAATTAGATTTTATACGATTATAGCTGCTGAAACAGGTTTAGCACAACAAAGATATAGCGGAAAGCACGGTGCTTTAGCAATTGCCAAAATGCCAAAATAAATTTTGTTTAATGAATTTTATAAAACGCCACTTTGAGTGATTCTGAAGTATGAAGAATTGTATTGAGAAGTATTAAAAAATCCCAAACATCACTGCTTGGGATTTTTAATTTTCTAACAATCTTAAGAAGTCTAGATTAATATCTATAATGCTCAGGTTTATAAGGTCCTTCTACGGTTACACCAATATATGTTGCTTGGTCTTCGCGTAGCTCGGTTAACTCAACACCAATTTTAGATAAGTGTAATTTTGCTACTTTTTCATCTAAATGTTTTGGTAGCATGTAAACATCATTGTTGTAGGCTTCGGCGTTGTTCCAAAGTTCAATTTGTGCTAAGGTTTGGTTTGTGAATGAGTTACTCATTACAAAACTTGGGTGTCCTGTTGCACAGCCTAAGTTTACTAAACGGCCTTCGGCTAAAACAATAATATCTTTTCCGTTAACGGTATATTTATCAACTTGTGGTTTAATTTCAACCTTTGTGTTTCCGTGGTTTGTGTTTAACCAAGCCATGTCTATTTCGTTATCAAAGTGGCCAATGTTACAAACAATGGTTTTGTCTTTCATAGCTTCAAAATGCTCGCTTCTTACAATATCTTTGTTTCCTGTAGTTGTAATTACTACATCGGCATTACCAACAACGGTTTCTAGTTTTTTAACTTCAAAACCATCCATGGCAGCTTGTAAAGCACAAATTGGATCTATTTCTGTAACGGTAACTATACTTCCTGCGCCTCTAAAAGAAGCTGCTGTACCTTTACCAACATCACCATAACCACAAACTACAACGCGTTTTCCGGCTAACATTACATCGGTTGCACGACGTATGGCATCAACAGCACTTTCTTTACAACCGTATTTGTTGTCAAATTTACTTTTTGTAACAGAATCGTTTACGTTAATTGCTGGCATTGGTAATGTACCGTTTTTAACGCGCTCGTATAAACGGTGTACACCTGTTGTGGTTTCTTCACTTAAACCTTTTATGCCAGATACTAACTCTGGGTATTTATCTAAAACCATGTTTGTTAAATCGCCACCATCATCAAGAATCATGTTTAAAGGTTTTCTGTCTTCACCAAAGAAAAGAGTTTGTTCAATACACCAATCAAATTCTTCTTCGTTCATGTTTTTCCATGCGTAAACAGCGGTTCCGGCATCGGCAATGGCAGCGGCTGCGTGGTCTTGTGTAGAAAAAATGTTACAAGAACTCCAAGTTACTTCGGCACCTAAAGCTTGTAATGTTTCAATTAAAACGGCTGTTTGTATAGTCATGTGTAAGCAACCTGCAATACGCGCACCTTTAAGTGGTTGCGAGTTTTTATACTCTTCGCGTAAGCTCATTAAACCTGGCATTTCAGCTTCGGCTAATTCAATTTCTTTTCTTCCCCAAGCGGCTAATGAAATATCTTTAACCTTATTAGGAACGTAAGCAACTGTTTTTGTACTCATATTATTATATTTGTGGGTCTTTTTAATTTAAAGTGCAAAGATAACCAATAACTTTCATAAAACTAAATGCCTCTTTATAAAACCCTTACACCTAATTTACAAACATGTGTTAAAATTTGGAAGATTACAGAATCTTTTAACGCATTAATGGCGCCTTTACAACTTACTGAAAATAGCCTTAATAGAGTTAACAGTATGAAAAGTGAAATGCACCAACGCGGATTTTTAAGTGTACGCCATTTGCTTAGGGAGTTTGGGTATACAGATACCGATTTATTTTATGACGATTTTGGAAAACCTTATTTAAAAGATGGTAAACAAATTTCAATAACACACTCGTTTAATTTTTCGGCAATGATTGTAAGCAATTGTAAAGTAGGTATTGATGTTGAAAAACAACGCGATAAAATATCTTTAATTGCGCATAAGTTTATTGATTATGAAAATTTGTATTTAGATAAAAACGCTAATGATTACATAAAAAAACTTACCGTAATTTGGTGTGTAAAAGAATCGTTATACAAATTATATGCTACACCTGGTTTAAGTTTTAAAAATCATTGTTTAGTAATTCCTTTTAATATTGAAGACGAGCAAACCTTGGCTTGGATTGATTATAACAACAAAAAGTGCCGTTATAACATAACATTTTTAGCGTTTGAAGGTTTTACCTGTGCTTATGCCATTGCTTAGTATGAACACTATATACAAAAACATACAAACAGCGGCTTTAAAGGGTAATAAATTATTAGCTGTTTTAATTGATCCGGATAAAATGGAAGTGGTACAAGTAGCCAATTTTATGTTGAAGTTAAATGCATCTATAACAACTCATATTTTTGTTGGCGGCAGTACAGTACATGAAAATGTAACGGATGTTTTGGTAAATGAAATAAAAAAACACACTAATTTACCCATTATTTTATTTCCAGGAGATACCAACCAAATTACAAATAAAGCCGATGGTATTTTGTTTTTATCTCTTATTTCTGGCAGAAATTCAGAATATCTTATTGGTAAACATGTAAAAGCAGTTTCTAAATTAAGAGCAACAAATTTAGAGGTAATACCAACGGGCTATTTACTGGTTAATGGCGGCAATGACACAGCGGTACAGCGTGTAACAGGAACAAAACCACTAGATCAAAATAACGCTCAATATATTGTTGATACGGCAAAGGCAGGAGAACTTTTAGGAATGCAATTAATGTATTTAGAAGCCGGTAGTGGTGCCAAAAAGCATGTTCCTTTAAAAGTAATTAACAACGTAAAAAAAGAACTTAATGTGCCATTAATAGTTGGTGGTGGCATTAAAACCAAATTACAATTAAAAAATGTATTTAAAAATGGAGCAGACCTAGTTGTTATTGGTACTGCTTTTGAAAATGATGCATCTTTTTTTGATGATTTAAGGAAATAAATTGTTGTACTAAACCTGGTTGTAGAGAGCTTGTTTAAGTATTTCAATAAAATTAGAAACACTAAGATTTCCACCTTCGTGGAAATGAAAAGAAGAAATATTAAATGGAAATATCAGTAGAATTAACATTAACGCCATTACAAGATAATTTTGAGCCAGCTATAATTCATTTTATAAAAAAGTTAAGAGCTTCAAACTTAAAAGTAATAGAAAACCCATTGAGCACTCAGGTTTTTGGTAATTATGACGAAGTGATGCATGTATTAACTACAGAAATAAAAGAAGCTTTTGAGCTTATTGATAAAGGCTTACTTTATATGAAAATTGTAAAATCAAACAGACACGATTATGAGCCACATTTTTAATTGGTTATTTTCGCAATATCAAGGCATACCAACGCATTTAATTGTGTTGGAGTTTATTGGTGTGTTTTTTGGTTTTTTATCAGTTTGGTATTCAAAAAAAGAAAATATTTTAGTGTACCCATCGGGTATAATTAGTACCGCTATTTTTGTTTATATATTGTTAGTTTACGGTCTTTTGGGTGATATGCTAATTAATGCGTATTATTTTACAATGAGTATTTATGGTTGGTATTACTGGACAAGAAAAGATGCCAATAACAGCCAAGTGCCTGTTACCAAAACCACTAAAAAAGAGCAAAAATATACTGTTGTTATATTTGTGTTAACACTAATTTTTGTAGCTGTTATTTATTTGGTTAATAATAAGTTTAATAACTGGACGGCTTATGTTGATACCACTACAACGGCTATATTTTTTGTTGGCATGTGGCTTATGGCTAAAAAGAAATTAGAAAATTGGGTGTACTGGATTATTGGCGATGTTATTTCTGTGCCCTTATATTTGTATAAAGGCTTGGTGTTTACATCACTTCAATATTTAATATTTACCGTTATTGCAATTTACGGTTACAAAGCATGGAAAAACAGCTTAAACAACAACCTGCAAACTGCGTAAAAGTAGTTTTATTTGGGCCAGAATCTACCGGAAAAACTACCTTGTCTAGGCAGTTAGCGCGCTATTACAATTCGGTTTGGGTGCCAGAATACGCTCGTGAATATTTACAAGATAAATGGAATAACGAACGAAAAACTTGCGAACCACACGATTTGTTACCCATAGCCATTGGCCAAATGCGGTTAGAAAATGCACTAGCACAAAAAACAGATACCGTTTTAATTTGTGATACAGATTTATTAGAAACTAAAGTATATTCTGAAGTGTATTACGGAGGTATTTGCAATGAAACTTTACATAAATTTGCCATTGAAAATACTTACGATTTATATTTTTTAACTTATATTGATGTCCCTTGGGAAGCCGATGATTTACGCGATAAACCCAACGAAAGAAAACAAATGTTTAAAGCCTTTAAAAACGAATTAATTAAGCAAAACAGGCCATTTGTGTTGTTAAAAGGAAGTAAAACAGAACGCTTAAATGAGGCCGTAAAACATATAGATAAGCTATTAAAAAACAATAAATAATGTTTACCGAAAAAGATATACAGCAAATACATAACAAAGGCATAACAATAGACCAAGTACATAGCCAAATAGAACGCTTAAAAAATGGCATGTCTTATTCAAAATTATTGGCTGCAGCAACTATTAATAAAGGCATTGAAAGTTTTAATGCTGCTGAAACCAAAGAGTATATTAACCTTTATGAAAAACAAAAAGACGCATTGTCTATTGTTAAGTTTGTGCCGGCTTCGGGTGCTGCTACAAGAATGTTTAAATTTTTGTTTCAGTTTTTAAAAACTTTCAATCCTAAAAAAGAAACCTTAAAAGCATACATTAAAGCGCAGAGCAATGACTTAGTAGATACATTTTTTTCAAATTTACAGGCATTTCCGTTTTATAATGATGTTATAAAAAAAATAGAAAAAACTACTTTAAATTACAACGCTTTACCTGAAGATGAGCAGCGTGTTGTTTTTGTAAAAACCATGTTAAGCGAAGGCGCTTTAAACTACAGTTTTTACCCAAAAGGGCTGTTGCCGTTTCATAAATATAAAAATGAATATGTTTCGGCTTTTACAGAGCATTTGTTAGAGTCAACAATCTACGCTTCATCAAATAATAAAGCACATCTTCATTTTACAGTTTCTGAAAAACATCATAAATATTTTGAAGCAGAATTTGATAAAGTTAACAAATCAATTACAGATAAAACAGGTGTTAATTTTCATGTAAGTTATTCGTATCAAAAACAAGAAACAGAAACAGTTGCTTTAAAATCAAACAACAAAGTTTTTAGAAATGAAGATGACTCTATTTTGTTCAGACCCGCAGGTCACGGTGCGCTTTTAGAGAATTTAGATGCTTTAAACTACGATTTTATTTTCATAAAAAATATTGATAACATAACTGTTGAAAGTAAAAATATAGCCATTTCTGAATACAAAAAACTATTGGCAGGTGTTTTACTTAGCATTCAAAACAAAGTGTTTGAATTTCTAAATAAATTAGATACAAATACTTGTAATGAAGAAGACCTAAAAATAATGGCACTTTTTTTAATTCACAGGTTAAATGTTGTTGTAACCAAACAGTTTGATACACTTTCGCTTGAAGAGAAAAAAGTCTATTTAAAGAAAAAATTAAATAGGCCAATGCGTGTTTGCGGTATGGTTAAAAATGAAGGACAACCAGGTGGCGGACCATTTTGGGTTAAAGAAGCTAATGGTAATGTATCATTACAAATTGTAGAGTTTGCTCAAATAAATTTTAGTAGTAAAGAACAACAAAGTATTGTTTACAAAGCCACACATTTTAACCCAACAGATTTAGTGTGTGCCGTTAAAAATTATAAAGGTGAAAAATTTAATTTGAAAGATTATGTAGATTATGATGCCGCTTTTATTACCATGAAAACACAAAACGGTACAGATATTAAAGCTTTAGAGTTACCTGGACTTTGGAATGGTAGTATGGCAGACTGGATTACCGTATTTGTTGAAGTACCTTTAGAAACCTTTAACCCCGTAAAAACAGTAAACGATTTACTAAAACCAGCACACCAAACAAATTAATGTTTAACCAAAATAATTTAATAAACGAACTTAATTTCAAAGCCGTAAGAAGCTCGGGCAGTGGTGGGCAGCATGTAAATAAGGTAGCTACAAAAATTGAGCTTAGTTTTAACGTGTCTCAATCAAATGTTTTAACCCAAGAGCAAAAACAACGTATATTTTTAAAACTAAAAAATAAGCTTACCAACAACGGCGTGTTAATATTACAATGTGCCACCACCCGAAGTCAATTTAAAAATAAAGAATTGGCAATACGTAGGTTTTTGCAGCTAATAAAAACAGCGTTAATTAAACCTAAAAAACGTATTGCAACCAAAGTACCAAAAGCCGTAGTTAAAAAAAGATTAGACACTAAAAAGAAACAGGCTTTAAAAAAAGCTAATAGGCAAAAACCTAATTTAAACTAAAAAATTAGTAAACAAATAGTTAATAATTACTATTTGGTTAGTACATTTGCAGCGTTCTCAAAAAGGGGTGCTACATCCAGTAATCAGTCCAAATTTTCAGTAAGCAGTAAAACTGTTAACCGCTAAATATGATTGACAATTGGAATCAGGCTGAGATCATACCCATTGAACCTAGAACAGGTAATGCTGTTTAGGAATTAAAGATTATGTTATACTAAACTGTTAAATTTAAAGCAGTTTGAATATTAAATAAGTATCACATTTTCTAAAAATCAATTTAATATAAACTGAAGAATAATTACCTCTTTTTATTCGATTATAACGTTTTATGTAATCGACATGAAAAACTTAATTCTTTTATTCGCATTAATATGTTTTACCACAATTAATGCGCAACAAAACAACAAAACAACAGATTCAACTTCAACCCAAAAACTAGACGAGGTTTTAGTAAAAGCAGTACGTGTAGATGCAGATTCGCCCATTACACATTCAAATGTAAGCAAAGAAGAAATTGCAAAGCGCAATTTAGGGCAAGATATTCCTGTTTTATTAAACTATTTACCATCGGTTGTAACAACTAGTGATGCCGGTGCTGGTATAGGTTACACAGGTATTAGAGTGCGTGGTGTAAGTGGTAGTTCAACCAACGTAACTATTAATGGTATACCTTATAATGATGCTGAAAGTTTAGGAACCTTTTGGGTAAATTTACAAGACTTTTCATCATCGGTAGAAAGTTTACAAGTGCAACGTGGTGTAGGTACTTCAACAAATGGCGCTGGTGCTTTTGGGGCTAGTGTAAATATTTTAACCGATGCCGTTTCAAAGGAAACACAAGGCGAAACATCGCATAGTTTTGGTAGTTATAATACAAGACGCCATAATGTTAAATTTAGTACAGGTTTACTAAATAATCATTTTGAATTAGCTGGTAGATTATCACAAATAAAATCAGATGGTTATATTGATAGAGCCACTTCAAACCTAAAAAGTTACTTTGTACAAGGTAGTTATGTAAATAACGGAACTTTGCTTAAAGCTGTGGTTTTTGGTGGGCATGAAATTACATACCAGTCTTGGTACGGTTTTAATCCTGTAGATGTGGCTGCAGTGGGTGCAAACCCAAATATAAATGACAACAGACGTTACAATATTAGTGGTATTCAGTTAGATGAAAATGGTGTTTTTGAAGGGTATTATGATAACCAAGTAGATGATTACAAACAAGACCATTATCAATTACATTGGAATCAAAAATGGAACAACAATTGGTCCACAAACTTAGGTTTAAATTATACAGACGGTCGAGGCTTTTTTGAAGAATTTGTTGATGATTACTACTACTCAAATGTGTTTTTTGCAAACGATGCTAGTTTCGAATTTTTGGGCAAAGATCCAATAACAGTTAATGGCGAAGAAGTAACCTCTCAAGATTATGTGCGCAGAAGATGGTTAGATAACAATTTTTATGTGTTAAATGCCAATGTAAATTATAAAAATGATAAGGTAAACATCATTACTGGTTTGTCTTACAGTACCTATCATGGCAATCATTTTGGAGAGTTAATTTGGGAACAATATGCAAACACCAATAATTTTCGAGATCGTTATTATGAAGGTGATGGTGATAAATATGACTTCAACGCGTTCTCAAAATTAACTTACAAGCTTAATGATAATTTAAGCCTTTATGCCGATGTGCAATACAGAGGTGTTAACTATGATACAAGCGGTATTAATTCAGATTTAGAAGTTTTTAAAATAGATAAAACGTTTAATTTCTTTAACCCTAAATTAGGTTTCAATTATAGTTTAAATGAAAAAAGCGATTTGTATTTTTCTTATGCAAGAGCAAATAGAGAACCAAGCAGAGGCGATTTTGAAAACAACCCAGAAGTAAAACCAGAAGAGTTAAACGATTTTGAATTAGGTTGGCGTTACAAAAACAAAAATGTAGGCTTTAATGCAAACGCTTATTACATGGCTTACAATGAGCAGTTGGTGGCAACCGGTGCTTTAGATAATTCTGGGGCTCAAATAAGAGCCAATACAGGTAAAAGTTATAGAGTTGGTTTAGAGGTTGAAGCTACTGTTGCTCTAAATAAATTAACACTACAACCTAACTTTACTATAAGTTCAAATAAAAACCAAGAAACATTTTTTAAACGCGACGGTGTTTTGCAAAACTTAGGTGAAACTAATATTGCCTTTTCACCAGATGTTGTGGTTGGTAATGCTTTAACGTATAGTTTTATGCCTAATTTTCAAGCTACATTGTTAAGCAAGTTTGTAGGTGAACAATACATGGGTAATATAGACTCAGAATTTTCTAAGCTTGATAGTTATTTTGTAAACGATTTAAATGTTGTTTATGAAATTAAAACTAAATCAATTTTTAAATCTATAACGCTTACAGGTTTAGTAAATAATATTTTTGGTGAAAAATATATTTCAAATGGATTTTTCTTCACATTTGATGATGATTGGTCTGTACCCGGTGAAGTTACTACAATAGAAGGCGCAGGTTACTATCCACAAGCCACCTCTAACTTTCTATTAGGCGTAACTTTAAAGTTTTAAAATAGATTTAAATTTTTCTACGAAAGCAACAATTAACTTATAATTGCCAAAGGAAGAAGCATCTCATTACAGAGGTGCTTTTTTCATTTTAAATAAAATTAGTAGTATCTTTGTTAAAGATAAACTTTAGGGGTGTTTCCTTAAAATTGATAATGTCAATTTTTTTTGAAACTGAGATTTACCCTTTGAACCTGATGAAGTTAGTACTTACGTAGGGAAAAGTGAATGTTTTATTTATAATAATACAGAGGTTTTTTTAAAACCTACACTTCGTAAAAACGGGGCGTTCTACCTAAAGTTGTCATTTTAAAACATGTGTAAATGATAACAATAACAGTAAACAACAAACCCCAAAGCGCACCCAAAAATATTTCATTACAACAGTTTTTAACAAACACGGTATCATCAACCCAAGGCATTGCTGTAGCTATTAACCAAGAAATAATAGCAAAAGCTAACTGGGAAAACAAAGTGCTTTTTAACGGCGATACTATTTTAATTATTCAAGCAACTCAAGGCGGATAAAAGCTAAAAGATATTGGGTTTTAAGTAGCCATTAGCTTCAATATAAATTTAAATAATATAAACACCAAAGGCTCATTACAACAGCCAAAAGCAATAAAAAATGAAAAAAAAGGACACGGCACCAACAGCGCAATTAATTACAAGAAATCCATTTCCAAATTCAAAAAAAATCTATGTTAAAGGGCAAATTTACCCTGAAATTAAAGTAGCTATGCGTCAAATAACGCTAAGTGATACTAAAGATTCTATGACGGGTAAAGTAACACCCAATGAGCCCGTAACGGTATATGACACATCTGGCCCGTACACTGACCCTGAAAAAGACATTAATGTACACAACGGAATTGAAAGAATACGCGAGCCATGGGTTTTAAATAGAAAAGATGTAGAGCAATTAAGTCAGTTTTCTTCACAATATTGTAATGAACGCTTAAACGATACTAGTTTAAATCATATGCGTTTTTCACACTTAAAAAAGCCATTAAAAGCAAAAAAAGGGCAAAACGTAACACAATTACATTATGCTAAAAAAGGCATTATAACCCCAGAAATGGAATACATTGCTATTCGTGAAAATCAAAAAATTGATGAAATGACCGAATTAGCTAAACAACATCCAGGGCAAGATTTTGGGGCTTCAATTCCTAAAAAAATAACCCCAGAATTTGTGCGTTCAGAGGTTGCTCGTGGTCGCGCCGTTATTCCAAATAACATAAACCACCCTGAAAGTGAACCTATGATTTTAGGTAGAAACTTCTTAGTTAAAGTAAATGCTAATATTGGTAATTCAGCCACAACATCATCTATTGAAGAAGAAGTTGAAAAAGCAGTGTGGGCATGCCGTTGGGGTGCAGATACTATTATGGATTTATCTACCGGCAAAAATATACATGAAACGCGCGAGTGGATTATTCGTAACTCACCAGTACCAGTAGGCACAGTACCCATTTATCAAGCATTAGAAAAAGTAAATGGCGTTGCAGAAGATTTAACTTGGGAAATTTTTAAAGACACCCTAATTGAACAAGCAGAACAAGGTGTAGATTACTTTACCATTCACGCAGGTGTTTTATTGCGTTACGTGCCCATGACGGCTAAACGCGTTACAGGTATAGTATCTCGTGGTGGTTCCATTATGGCAAAATGGTGTTTAGCACATCACAAAGAAAACTTTTTATACACGCATTTTGAAGACATTTGCGAAATTTTAAAACAATACGATGTGGCCTTTTCTTTAGGCGATGGTTTACGCCCAGGCTCAATTGCCGATGCTAATGACCAAGCGCAATTTGCCGAATTAGAAACTTTAGGTGAACTAACAAAATTAGCGCGCAAGCACGAAGTACAATGCTTTATTGAAGGCCCAGGGCATGTGCCAATGCACATGATAAAAGAAAACATGGATAAGCAATTAGCGGCTTGCGATGAAGCACCATTTTACACCTTAGGCCCACTAACTACAGATATTGCACCAGGTTATGACCACATTACATCGGGTATTGGTGCTGCAATGATAGCGTGGTACGGTTGCGCCGTTTTATGTTACGTAACACCAAAAGAACATTTAGGCTTGCCAAACAGAGACGATGTGCGTGAAGGCGTAGTTACTTACAAACTAGCAGCTCATGCAGCAGATTTAGCCAAAGGGCATCCAGGGGCTCAACACCGTGATAACGCCTTAAGTAAAGCACGTTTTGAGTTCCGTTGGGAAGACCAATTTAACTTAGGTTTAGACCCCGAAAAAGCACGCGAATTTCATGATGAAACCTTACCTGCCGATGGTGCTAAAATTGCCCACTTCTGTTCAATGTGCGGACCAAAATTCTGTTCAATGAAAATATCACAAGAGGTAAGAGATTTTGCTGCCGAAAATGATATTGATGAAAACAACGAAATTTTTCAAAAAGGTATGAATGAAAAATCTGAAGAATTTAAAGAAAAAGGATCTGAAATTTATTTGTAAATAAAAATAAGGGAGTTCCCACGCTGAAAAAGCGTGGGCGGGCTTTCCGTTGCAATCTTTTGCAAAAAAAGCAAAAGGATTTCCACTACAATCCCTAACTCAAAAAAAATGATAGTTTTAATAGCGCCAGAATATAACGTTACAAATGAAATTGATGTACTTCAACAATTGTTTCAAAACGGGCTGCAGTATTTTCACCTTAGAAAACCTCATATGAATTATCAGCAACATTGTGATTACTTAAACCAAATAGATTCCAAATATCACAATTGTATAGTAACGCATCGTTTTCATGAGCTATTAAACAATTTTAATTTAAAAGGTATTCATTTTCAAGAAGTCAAAAGGCGTCAGGTTTTAAACACAATGCCATCTTCAATAAATAAAAAACAATTTATTACGCAGTACGCTAAATTATTAAACGTAACATGTAATTTGTTAGAAACAAAAACCATAAGCTCTTCGTTTCATGAACCTGATGAATTAGAAAATTGTCCGGTTATTTTTAACTATCATTTGCTAAGTCCGGTGTTTTCATCTATTTCAAAAAAAGGGTATAGTGGTCGTGGTTTTAACGTTAATCACATTAATAAAACAATTATAGGTATGGGCGGTGTTACAGCAAATAATTTAACAGCATTTGATAAGCTTGGTTATAAAGGCGTAGGCGTTTTGGGTGGTATTTGGCAAAGTAATACGCCTGTTGAGGTTTTCAAAACAATGAAATGTCATTTTAATTAGTTTTAATATAATAACATGGAAA
Organism: Seonamhaeicola sp. ABD4_175; assembly: GCF_056160885.1. NCBI lineage: Bacteria > Pseudomonadati > Bacteroidota > Flavobacteriia > Flavobacteriales > Flavobacteriaceae > Seonamhaeicola > Seonamhaeicola sp. ABD4_175. The sequence continues at coordinate 780,640 of NZ_JBSWYC010000002.1, read as the reverse complement.
CACATAAATATATACTAACCATTGCAGGTCATGATCCGTCAGGTGGTGCAGGTTTAACTTCAGATGTTAAAACCTTTGAGGCTCATGGGTTATACGGTTTATCAGTATGTACAGCTATTACAATTCAAAATGATACCAATTTTAAAGAATGTATTTGGGTTGAAAAAGATTTAATAATTGCTCAAATAAAAACCTTGTTTGATAGGTTTACAATTAATGTAGTTAAAATAGGCATTGTTAAAAACTGGAAAACACTATCTGTTTTAATTGATGTGTTGCATACATTAAATGCTAACGTTAAAATAATTTTAGACCCAATAATAAAAGCAACGGCGGGTTTCGATTTTCATACTACCGAAAACCAAGATATTTTAGATGAAATCTGGAAAAAATGCTACTTAATTACACCTAATTATGATGAAATACAAATGCTATATCCAGATAAAAATATTGAAGATACCATAGCGCATATTTCAAGTAAAACCAATGTTTATTTAAAAGGCGGACACCGAACCGATAAAAAAGGAACTGATGAGTTGTACCACAGCGGTATTGTAATGGTAAACATATTACCTAATGCTAAAACGGTGTTTCAAAAACATGGTAGTGGTTGTGTGTTATCATCTGCATTGGCATCTCAAATTTGTTTGGGTTTACCACTTGAGGAGGCGGCTGTTTCATCAAAAATATACATAGAGCGGTTTTTAAATTCCAATGAATCACTTTTAGGCATTCACAATAAGATATAATAAAAAAACTAGTAAAAAAATGATAAATAAACTACATTATATTTCACAAGGAAACACACCAAAAGCGCATTTAGAAAACATCCAAAAAGCTTGCCAATACGGAGCAGAATTAGTGCAATTGCGTTTAAAAGATGTTTCTGAAAAAAAAATCTTAAAAACAGCCGAAGAAGCTAGAGACATTACCAGTCATTTTCAAACTAGATTAATAATTAACGACCATTATAAAATTGCTGAAGCTGTAAATGCCGACGGTGTACACCTTGGAAAAACAGATGCTAACCCTACCATAGCAAGAAAAACTTTAAAAAGCTGGCAAATTATAGGTGGTACAGCCAACACGCTAAATGATTGCCAACAACGTATTAATGAAAAGGTAGATTATATAGGTTTAGGGCCGTTTAGGTTTACTACAACAAAAAAGCAGTTAAGTCCTATTTTAGGCGCAAACGGTTATTTGTCAATTATTGATGCTTTAAATACTAGTATGCCCATTATAGCTATTGGAGGCATAACAATAAATGATGTGCCAGAATTATTAAAAACAGGTATTCACGGTATAGCAATTTCAGGAGAAATAACACGCGATTTTAATAAAATTAAAGCGTTTCATACGCTGTTAAATGCTGGTAGTGCGCAAGAACAACGCTACAGCTTTAAAAAATAAAATAATGAACGATACATTAAAAATAGCCGATAAAGAATTTACATCAAGACTCTTTACAGGCACGGGTAAATTTAGTGCAAACAACGTAATGGCAGAAGCTATTTTAGCTTCAAAAAGTGAGTTGGTAACCGTGGCATTAAAACGTGTGGAAGCGCATAATCAAAATGATGAAATGCTAAAAAGTATACAACAACCACATGTTAATTTATTACCAAATACATCGGGTGTAAGAGATGCCAAAGAAGCTGTTTTTGCAGCACAATTAGCACGTGAAGCCTTAGAAACTAATTGGATTAAGTTAGAAATTCATCCAGATCCTAAATATTTATTGCCAGATCCTATTGAAACTTTAAAAGCTGCTGAAGCACTTGTAAAACAGGGCTTTGTGGTTATGCCATATATTCATGCAGATCCGGTATTGTGTAAACGGTTAGAAGAGGTTGGCACACAATGTGTTATGCCTTTAGGAGCACCAATAGGCACCAATAAAGGTTTAAAAACTATGGAGTTTTTAGACATTATTATTGAGCAAAGTAATGTGCCTGTAATTGTAGATGCTGGTATTGGCGCCCCATCGCACGCGGCTTATGCTATGGAGTTGGGTGCCGATGCTGTTTTGGTAAATACAGCCATAGCCGTATCACAAAACCCTGTTGAAATGGCTGTTGCTTTTAAAATGGCTGTTGAAGCTGGCCGAATGGCTTACAATGCAAAATTAGCAAGTGTTAAGCAACACGCCGAGGCTAGTAGCCCGTTAACCTCATTTTTAAACTAAATAGTAGTTATGCAATCTTTTAAAAATGTATTTAATTCATATGCTTGGAATGATGTATTGGCAAATATTCATAACAAAACAGCAACCGATGTAGAAATTGCTTTAGCCAAACAAAAACGCAATTTAGAAGATTTTAAAGCCCTATTATCGCCAGCTGCAGCACCGTATTTAGAACAAATGGCAGTACAAAGTAAGGCTATTACTAAAAAGCGTTTTGGTAACACTATTCAAATGTACATTCCTATGTATTTGTCTAATGAATGTCAAAATATATGCACTTATTGTGGTTTTAGTATGACTAATAAAATTCCGCGAAGAACATTAACAGATGCCGAAATTTTAAAAGAAGTCGCTTTCATAAAAAGTAAAGGATATGACCATATTTTACTAGTTACAGGTGAAGCTAACAAAACCGTGGGTGTGCCTTATATTAAACATGCTATTGAGCTTATAAAAGACAAGTTTTCAAATATTACAATTGAGGTGCAGCCATTAAACCAAAAGGAATACGAAACCTTAATTGATGCTGGTTTATATGCCGTTTTGGTATATCAAGAAACGTATCATGAAGCCGAATATAAAAAGCATCATCCCAAAGGAAAAAAATCGAACTTTAATTATCGTTTAGAAACACCCGATAGATTGGGGCGTGCAGGTGTTCACAAAATTGGTTTAGGGGCATTATTTGGTTTAGAAGATTGGCGAGCAGATAGTTTTTTCACAGCATTACACCTTAAATATTTGCAAAAAACCTACTGGAAAACAAAGTACTCTATTTCTTTTCCGCGTTTGCGCCCACACAGTGGTGGTTTAGAGCCTAAAGTAGAAATGACAGATAAAGATTTGGTACAAACCATTTGTGCTTTTAGGTTGTTAGATGAAGATGTTGAGTTATCTTTGTCTACCAGAGAAAGTGAAACATTTAGAAACCACATGGTGCATTTAGGTATTACATCGGTAAGTGCAGAAAGTAAAACAAACCCTGGAGGTTACACCGTAGATCCTCAAACTTTAGAACAGTTTGAAATATCTGATGAGCGCCCCACCGAAACCATTGCACAAATGCTTAAAAAGCAAGGTTTAGAGCCCGTTTGGAAAGATTGGCAACATTTTAAATAGCACAAAATGCTAACGGATAACGAAAAAAAAATATACAGCAGACATATTATTCTTGATGAAATAGGCCTTGAAGGACAAGAAAAACTAAAACAAGCAAAAGTATTAGTTATTGGTGCTGGCGGATTAGGTTGCCCTATTTTACAATACTTAACCGCAGCAGGTGTTGGCACTATTGGTATTGTTGATGGTGATGTGGTTGATGTTAGTAATTTACACCGTCAAATTTTATATACGGTTGATGATGTTGGTAAACCTAAAGCATTAACGGCTTCAAAACGGTTAAAACAACTCAATCCGCACGTTAATTTTAATGTTTTTGAAACGTTTTTATCAACAAAAAATGCCGTCAATTTATTTTCAGAATATGATATTATTGTTGATGGTTCTGATAATTTCCAAACACGTTATTTATGTAATGATGCTGCTGTAATTACCAACAAGCCTTTAGTGTTTGGTTCTATTTTTAAGTTTGAAGCGCAACTATCAGTATTTAATTATAAAAACGGACCAACATACAGGTGTTTATACCCAACACCACCAAGTGCAGGTTCAGTGCCATCATGTTCAGATGTTGGTGTTTTAGGTGTTTTACCGGGTATTGTTGGCTGTTATCAGGCCAATGAAGTTTTAAAAATTATATTAGAAAAAGGCACTGTTTTATCAGGTAAGCTATTAACGTTTAATGTGCTTAATATGGAACAAATGATGTTTGATTTTAGTAAAAATGAAGCGTTAAAAATTACAACTTTAGAAGCTGATTATAACGTGTTTTGTGGTGTTGAAAAACCTTCAGAAAGCATTTTAATAGAAACCTTAAACACTAACAAAGCAGCCTATAATTTATTAGATGTAAGAGAGCCTTGGGAACGCGCTCAACATAGTATTGGTGGCCAACATATTCCTTTAGGTGAATTAGCTACAAAGTTTCAAAATATTTCTACTGAAAAACCTTTGGTTGTGTATTGTAAATCTGGTGTTAGAAGCCAAAAAGCTATTGCTTTTTTACAAGAGCAGCTACCTAATGCAACTTTAATAAATTTAAAAAATGGTATTGGCTAATTAAAAATGGTTAAAATATTTCCGCTTTTTTCTACGCGGTAAAATTTTAATGAGCAACGTAATTCTGGGTTTTCCAAAGGTTCGCCAGTTACAAGGCTGTATTTGTTTTTAGTAGCACAGTTTGAAGTAGCATTTAAACCCGAAGGTGTTAGCACCGAACACTCATTAGGTATAACATTTGGGTCTGCGGCATCCCAAGCATAATAATCGGCTCCCGTACTAACAACAATTATTCCCGCATTTCCCGCATTTGGCAAATAAACAGGGTTACCTGCAAAAGGTAATTGGCTGTATTGTGGTAAGCTTAGGTTTATGGTTTCATAAACATTAATATCTATTAAAAATTTACAGTTTTCATCTGTGGCAGAATTACTGCTACAAGCGCTTAAAACCAGTAAAATAAGTATGCTATAAATTATTTTCATAATCAGTAAAAAAATGGATTGCAATTTACAACAAAAAGTAAACCAACTTAAATATTTTGTATATTTGCATTACAATCTCGTGAGAACGGGATTTTTTTTATGCTGAACTTACAGATTTTAAACTATTTGTATTTCAGCATTTCAAGTTATTAAATAAACGATGAAGTTATGAGTAAAGTATCTTATTACACAGCTGAAGGATTAAAAAAATTAAGAGATGAGCTAAAACAGCTTAAAGATATTGAACGCCCAAAAGCATCTCAAGCTATTGCTGAAGCTAGAGATAAAGGTGATTTAAGTGAGAATGCAGAGTACGATGCCGCTAAAGAAGCACAAGGATTACTTGAAATGAAAATTTCTAAATTAGAAGAAACACTTTCAACAGCAAGATTAATTGATGAATCTCAGTTAGATACATCAAAAGTTTTAGTGCTTTCAAAAGTGAAAATAAAAAACCAAACCAATGGTATGGAAATGACTTATACGTTGGTGGCTGAAAGTGAAGCCGATTTAAAAAGCGGTAAAATTTCAGTAAACTCGCCAATTGGTAAAGGTTTATTAGGTAAATCTGTTGGTGATGTTGCCGAAATTAAAGTGCCAAGTGGTGTAATGAAATTTGATATTGTAGAAATTTCTAGATAAAAAACTAAAACTTGCTAGTGTTATCTGGCAGGTTTAAAATATAATTATGGCTTCAATATTTACCAAAATAATTAATGGCGAAATACCTTGTTATAAAATAGCAGAAACCGATGATTTTCTAGCTTTTTTAGATATAAACCCAAATAGTAAAGGACATACACTTTGTATTCCTAAAAAAGAGATTGATAAAATTTTTGATTTAGATGAAGCTACTTACAATGGGCTTATGCGCTTTTCAAGAACAGTTGCTTTAGCTATAGAAAAAGCTATACCCTGTAAACGCGTAGGTATAACCGTTATAGGTTTAGAGGTGCCACATGCACATGTTCACTTAATACCACTGCATAGTATGGATGATGCACGTTTTATAAAAAAGGAAACCTTAACACCTGAAGCATTTGAAAGTGTAGCCACTGCTATTAAAAAACACCTAGAATATTAGGATTTACTAGCATCACCGTAATTGTTATAACTAACAAAATTCCTAATAAAATGGTAGCCCAAAAAGTGTTCTTAAAATATTTTGAAGCTTTTTTTGGCGTAACAGCTTTTTGCTGATATTCAAAAACACGATCAATATCATCAGTCCATTGCACAGGGTAAATAGTTGTTTTACAAACTTTACACTCTAAAACATGTTCAATTTGGTTTGTAATAGATTTATAAAACATAGTTTCTACAAATTTTTGTGTAAAGGTTAAACGTAAGCCTTCATTATTGTAGCACTCAGGGCAATTATTTTTTAAAGTAACCTCTTTTAAATTAATAAATGATTCCTTCATGTTTTAAGCATATTTTAAGGTAATTTGTATTGTGGTGCCTTTATTTTTTTCAGAAGAAAGTACTTTTATTTTTCCATTATGAAAATCTTCAATAATACGTTTAGTAAGCGATAAACCTAAACCCCAACCACGTTTTTTGGTTGTAAAACCGGGTTCAAAAATTTTATTAAAATCTTTTTTTGCAATGCCTTTTCCGGTATCGGTTACTTGTATTTTAACAAGATTTTCAAGTTGTAAAATCTCAATAGTTAAACTACCGCGGCCTTTCATGGCGTCAATGGCGTTTTTAACTAAGTTTTCAATAGTCCAACTGTAAAGCTGTTTATTAAGTTTAACAGGTATTATTTTTTCAGATGTTATTAAATTAAAATTTATAAGGTTTGATGATCTTGCTTTTAAATAATCGTAAGCAGTAATGGTTTCTTTAACAATATTAGCGGTTTCTAGTGTAGGTAAAGAGCCTATTTTACTAAAACGTTCGGCAATAATTTGTAGTCTATCAATATCTTTTTCAATTTCAATAATATAATCTGGGTTTACATTTTCGGTTTTTAAAATTTCGGTCCAACCAATTAAAGAAGATAATGGTGTACCAATTTGGTGAGCCGTTTCTTTTGCCATACCACTCCAAAGTTTGTTTTGGGTAGCATTTTTATTACTACTATAAAAGAAGAAAATAACCGCGCCAAACAGTACCACAATTAGTATTAATGCTAATGGGTAGTATTTTAGTTTGTTTAATAAAGGTGAGTTGCCGTAATAAATGGTGTTGTAAAGTTTACCATCAAACTTTACTTTTATAGGGGTGTTTTCTTGTTCAAATTTTAAAATAAGTTTGTTAATATAGGCGGTGTCTTGTGCTTTTTTTGGGTCTATGTTGTTAAAATCTATGCTGCCATCTCTGTTAACCATAATCATGGGTGTGGTTTTGTTACTAGTAATTACCTGTAATGGTAAATCGCCCATGTTTTCGTTTAGGTTGTCTGTTTTAATTAAATCAGATTGTGCAAACGACCAATTTTCCATTTTCACACGTTCTTCATGCTTAAAATGCTGAAAAAACTCGTAGGTTTTCCATAAAATAACAGAAACAATAATGAAAGAAGTGGCAATAATTATCCACCTAAATGTGTTTTGGTTTTTAGTAAAAAGCATTAACTATACATTTACATTGTAATATAATGCAATTCTGTTAATATTATTGTGCTAGTTGTTAGTAATTCTGTTTTTTCAAACAACACATAATAGTTACCTTTGTTAAAACTAAATTTGTTAATGGCGTCATTTAATCCAAAAAACCTATCAACCAGCGTATTACATAGTTATTTGTTAAGTGCTGTTGCACCAAGACCTATAGCTTTTGCAAGTACAATTAATGATAAGGGAGAAGCCAATTTATCGCCGTTTAGCTTTTTTAATGTTTTTAGTGCAAATCCGCCTATATTAATTTTTTCGCCTGCGCGAAGAGTAAGAGATAACACTACAAAACACACATTGCATAATGTTGAAAGTATTAAGGAAGTGGTTATAAATGTGGTTAATTATGATTTGGTGCAACAAATGTCATTATCAAGTACAGAGTACCCTGAAGGCGTAAATGAATTTGAAAAAGCAGGTTTAACTATGTTAAAATCTGATGTGGTTAAGCCGTTTAGAGTTGCAGAATCGCCAGTGCAGTTAGAGTGTAAGGTAAACCAAGTTATAGCTTTAGGCACCGAGGGTGGTGCAGGTAATTTGGTTATTTGTGAAGTTTTAAAACTTCATATTGATGATGAAGTTATAAATGAAGATAACACCATAAATCAAAAACGATTAGATTTAGTTGCCAGAGCAGGTGGTAGTTTTTACAGTAGAGCCAGAAGAGGCTTTTTTGAAATACCTAAACCATTATCAACCTTAGGTATTGGCGTTGATAATTTTCCTGAGCATGTAAAAAATTCAATGATTTTAACAGGAAATGATTTAGGTATGTTAGGCAATGTTGAAGCATTACCAAGTAACGATGAAGTTGATGCATTTATTAAAAAGTTAGCAAGCAGGTATCCTAATATAAAAACCGCATCGCATAGAGAAAAGCATAAACTAGCCAGTAACTATTTAAGTTATGGCGATGTGCAAAGTGCTTGGAAAATTTTATTAAGTAAGAGTAAATAATAAATACATATTTTAAGTAATGGAAGTTCAAGGAAGAATAAAAGTAATAGGAGAAACACAAACTTTTGGAGCTAATGGTTTTAGAAAAAGAGAAATTGTTGTTACTACAGAAGAGCAGTACCCACAACATATTATGGTAGAGTTTGTGCAAGATAAAACCGATTTATTAAGCAATTACCAAGTAGGGCAACAAGTAAAAATAAATATTAATTTAAGAGGAAGAGAATGGGTAAATCCGCAAGGTGAAACCAAATATTTTAACTCTATACAGGGTTGGAGAATTGAAGCAGTGCAACAACAAGCAGCAGGAGATAGTAATTTACCACCCGTACCACCAACTGATGCGTTTGAGCCAGCAGGAAATTTAAACGAAGAAGATCATGATGATTTACCATTTTAATGATATTAAATAATTCTGTTTACACAGGAATATTAAAAAAACCTCAGCATTTTATGTTGAGGTTTTTTAATTTTACAACATGCATTATATAAGTAAAAATTTATGGTTTCCTAGTGTGAATGAAGCTACACCCGAAGGTTTATTAGCTGTTGGAGGAGATTTATCTGTAAACCGTTTAGTACTTGCTTATAAATCGGGTATTTTTCCTTGGTTTGATGCTGAAGAGCCTATACTTTGGTGGAGCCCAGACCCTAGGTTTGTGTTATTTCCTAATAAATTAAAGGTTTCAAAAAGCATGAAACAAGTATTGCGTAGTAAGCGCTTTAAAGTAACTACCAACACCGCATTTAAACAAGTAATGCAAGAATGTTCAAAAATTAAACGTTTTGGGCAACAAGGCACTTGGATAACTGATAGCATGATTGACGCCTACGTAAACTTACATAAAGTAGGTTTGGCAATATCGGTTGAGGTTTGGCAAAACAACCAGCTTGTTGGCGGTTTATATGGTGTAGATTTAAAAAATGGCGTGTTTTGTGGCGAAAGTATGTTTGCCAAAGTAAGCAATGCTAGTAAAGTGGGTTTTATAACCTTTATACAAAACAGTAATTATAAACTTATAGATTGCCAAGTACATACAGACCATTTACAAAGCTTAGGTGCCGAAAATATAGCTAGAGATTTATTTTTACAGTATTTAGAGGCTTAAATTTTAAGTACCGCAGTCGTTAATAAATAAAGATTGTTTTTAGCGTTTACATTATAACTTTCCCACCTAAATTCTAAGCCGCTTTGTAGTTTCAAGTGCTGGTCTATTTGCCAGCCAATTAATGTTGTAAATCTTTGGTCAAATAAAGGTTTATGAGCTTCACTAAAACTAACTAAAGCTTCGGTACTGGCTACTAAATACGTTTCTCCAATGTTTAGTTTTTCGCCATTCAACGGAAAATCTACAGCAAATCTATAACGCTGCCTAAAGGCAGTAAAGGCGTTAAATATTCGTTGTTCAAACCGTATTCTATGGCCGTATCGTATGCCTAGTTTTTGTTTGGTTATATTAAACTGTTGTGTAAAACGCCACTCATCACTACCCGTGTTAAACCAATCTCGGTTACGGAAATAAATACCTAAGCTTAACTTGTGAATAAAGTTTAGTTTAAAAGTTGAAAAATGGTAAAAATCTACTTGTTGTTGTTTGTAGTTTAAGTTGTTTTGGTATAAAAAATACCTACTTCTAACAGCAAAATTAGCACTGTATTCTTTACTGAAATTATGGTTTACAGATGCCATGGTTTCACCCAAACTACTAAAGTTATTTTGTGCTGAAGCAGCTGTATATATTATTAAAAAAAGTAATATGTGTAGTGTGTTTTTAATATAATGCATGCTCGTATGAAGCAGACGTAACTCTTCTAGATTTTTTAAAAGTACCATTTTCATTAAAAGTAAGTTCTCTTAATTCGTGACGCTCTTTGGTTTTAATTTCGGCAATAATTTCAAAATGTGTAGGTTTTTGGTTGGGGTTATTTACAATGTGTTCAATAAACTGTTTGTCTGTTTTATTGCTATTGTTTATAAACTGTTTTTGAATTTTAATGAATCTTATTTTTTCAAATTTATCAGAAAAATGACGCTTAATCTTTTGTAATGATGCCTTTGGTATATGTTTTTGTTTTATTAATATTTCTATATCTTCTAAAGTGCCAATGCTGTCAAATTCAACGCTGTAGTGTAGTTTTTTAAGTTTAAATTTGGTTTCAAAACTAACTTTTTCACCATCGGTTTCTTTATAAAATTTTAAGTAGCTAACATTATTTGCTAAAAAGTTAAAATAGGAGCTTGCTAATTCAGGAAAATCAGTTTGTTTAATGCGTTCTTCTTTTTCATTTTTCACCTGCGAAAAACAAAATGCATTACAAAGTAGCGCTAAAAAAATATAGTTTTTAAACTTCATTATACCTAAAACAGTTAGTTACGTGATCATTAACCATACCTGTTGCTTGCATATGCGCATAAACAACTGTTGTGCCTACAAATTTAAATCCGCGTTTCTTTAAATCTTTACTAATTGTATCACTTAAAGGCGTGTTTGCAGGAACTTCGGCAAGTGTTTTAAAGTTGTTTTTAATGGGTTTACCATCAACAAAGCCCCAAATATATTTGCTGAAACTTCCAAATTCTTCCTGAATTTTAATAAAAGCTTGTGCGTTGGTAACGGTAGCATTTACCTTCAGTTTATTTCTAATAATTCCAGCGTTTTGTAATAAGCTGTTAATTTTAGTTTGGTTGTAAGTGGCTATTTTTTTATAATCGAAATTATCAAAAGCTTTTCTGAAATTTTCACGTTTTCGTAATACGGTTATCCAACTTAAACCAGCCTGAAATGTTTCTAAAATTAAAAATTCAAATAATGTGTTATCATCATAAACAGGAACGCCCCATTCTTCATCATGGTATTTTTGGTAGAGCGCATCATCTTTACACCAAGCGCATCTATTTTTAGCATTCATAACTTTGTAAGTTTTAAAGTGTGTTTATGACAAATATCATGCAATAAGCAATGGCAAGATACTAATTTTACAACGTTGCAAAAATATTATTACTATGAATACAACTATAAAAACTAGTTTAAATAAAAGTATTAGTTACAATACCTACCGCGAGGTAATTGATACATTGGCAGCAAATAACAACACAACAGGAGAAGACAAAAGTGAAGCGCGTATTAACTATACCAAATTAAGTGCGCGCCGAATGAAACGTTGGGATAAAACTTTAAAAATTGACCCAAAACAAAAAGCTATATTGGCTGATTTTGAACTACCTGTAACCTGGTTAGTAATTACAGAAAGTTGGTGTGGAGATGCGGCCCATGTAATGCCCGCGCTAAATAAAATTGCTGAAGTAAACCCTAATATTACTTTAAAAGTAGTTTTAAGAGATGAAAACGAAGCTTTAATGGATATGTTTTTAACTAACGGAAGCAAATCTATACCGAAATTAATAATGATTGATAATAGTACCGAAGAGGTGCTTGCAACCTATGGGCCAAGACCAAGTGAGGCTACTAATTTTGTAAATAGGTTTAAAGCTGAAAATGGCGCGTTAACACCAGAATTTAAAGAAGATTTACAACATTGGTATAATAATGATAAGGGCCAAACAATAGTAAAAGATATTACACAATTATTGTGCAAATTTCAGCCTAGTTTTTGCCAATAAAATTAAATGTGATAGTACCAATTTGTGATGGTTTTGCAGCATCTACACTAAAGGTAGACTGTTTTGCATAATCTAAAGCATGTTCAATTAAACACGCGTTATTTGATGTTGATGCGTTGTTTACATAAGCATCAATAACATTGCCTGCAGCATTTACAGTAATGGTTACTACTATTTTACCATTTTCTTCGCAAAGGTAAACGGGTATTGGTATGTGCTGTTTGGTTCTGTTTTTTAAAGAAAAACCAATGGTGCTATTAGCATTATTATGAGCTCCTGTTTGCTTTTTTAAAACTGCATTTGCTTTGTTGAATTTTGAAAGTAAATCTTCATTCAACTCTTCTGCCTTTTGCATGTTTTTATATTTTTCTTTGTAGCCACCAGTATAGGTGTCTGCAGCATTTATATCGCTTGTTTGTGGTTCATAATCTTCGGGTGGTGCAATGGTTTTGTAGGCTTGAGCAAAACGGTTGGCGTTTTGTGTTTCATTAAAAGCGCTATTGGTTTCGGCTTTGGTGTTATTTAATTTATCTAAAGCGTTTAAAACTTCAGTTTCTTCTTTAGAAAGCGGATCTTCAGGCTCTAATTCATAATAACTTTCGGCTATACGTTCGTTATGTTTTTTTAAGCTGAAGCTAAAAACAGTAAGAATAACTGATGCAGCAACAAAAAACGTTAATAATAGGGCTTTATGTTTATCTGTTAAGTGCAATAATTAAAGTTTATGTATTACAATATACGTAAAATAGAAATAATTAGTTGTTAAGGTTTTTTATGAAGTTTTCAATAGATACCGCATTTTCAACATTGAAATCGCCAATTTTTGTGCGTCTTAAAACTGAAAGATGCGCGCCACTGTTTAATGCTTTTCCAAAATCGTTAGCCAAAGAGCGTATGTATGTACCCTTGCTACAAACCACCTTAAATTCAACATGAATGCTGTTGGTTTTTGGTGTGTTTGCATGCGTAATATTTGTAATTTCAAATGTAGAAATTGATACTGTTCTTGGTTTTATTTCAACGTCTTTTCCTTCTCTAGCAAACTCGTAAAGGCGTTTTCCATCTTTCTTAATAGCAGAAAAAACAGGCGGATATTGTTCAATGTCACCAACAAACTGTTTAGTGGTTTGGTGTATTATTTCTTCGGAAATATGCTCAGTAGAGAACGTTTCGTTTATATCGGTTTCTAAATCAAAAGAAGGTGTAGTGCTGCCAATAACAAATGTGCCAGTGTACTCTTTAATTTGAGCCTGAAATGTGTTTATTTCTTTCGTTTTTTTTCCTGTACAAATAACCAAAAGCCCAGTTGCTAAAGGGTCTAAGGTGCCTGCATGCCCAACTTTTATTTTTTTTATGTTGAAGGCACGTCTAATTTCCCAGCGTAGTTTGTTAACTGCCTGAAAAGAGGTCCACTGCAAAGGTTTGTCAATAAGTAAAACCTGTCCGGTTAAATAATCTTCTGCAGTCATTAAACTAGTTTAAAAATGAAACAACAATAGCTATAATACCAACAATGGCACAGTAAATAGCAAAATATGATAACTTACTTTTTTTAACTAAGGCAATCATCCAAGTACATGCAAAAAGGCCGGCAACAAAAGCTGCCACAAAACCAATGGAAAGTGCTGTGAAATTTTGACTTTCCATAGAAATATCGCCACTTAAAACATCTTTAGCAATTTTACCAAAAATTAAAGGTACAACCATTAAAAACGAAAAACGTGCAGCTTTAGTTTTATCATTACCCAATAAAACAGAGGTTGAAATTGTAGCGCCAGAGCGCGAAATACCTGGTAACATAGCAATGGCTTGCGAAATACCAATTACAAAAGCGTTACTAAAACTAACTTTTTTGTTGGTGTCTTTAGCTTTATCTGCCAAAAATAATAGGGCAGCTGTTACAATTAGCATAGCGCCAACTAGTATAATGTTGCCACTAAAAAGCGCTTCTAATTGTTCTTCAAAAAACAACCCAACAACTACAGCAGGCAGCATAGATATTACAATTTTTGCTAGAAACTGCATGTCTTCATTCCATTGGAATTTTAAAATGCCTTTTATAATATCTAAAATATCTTTTCTAAAAATAACTAAAGTACTTAAAGCAGTGGCAAAATGTAACACTACGGTGAAAAGTAAGCTTTCTTCGGGCACAGAATTATTACCTAAAATGGCTTTTCCTAACTCTAAATGTCCGCTAGAAGACACTGGTAAAAATTCTGTAAGGCCTTGAATAATACCTAAAATAATTGCATCTATTGTATCCATGGCAGCAAAAGTATTAAAATAGACTTTTTTACAGCTATTTAGTTTGTGAATTTATTTTTAAACCGCTTTAAAAGTTGAATCTCTTATAATAAGGTTGCCTTTAATTTCTATGGTTTTATTGGTAAGTTCATTAGGGTTTTCAATATCATCAACTAAATATTTAACGGCTGTAGCGCCTATTTTTTCTCCAGGTTGATCTATAGTTGTTAGCATAGGCTCAATAATTGTAGAACTTATTGAGTTACTAAAACCAATTACAGCAATGTCTTCAGGAATTTTAATATTAAACTTTTTTAAGGTTTGAATAACGCCAATAGCAGCACTATCAGTTATAGTAAAAATAGCATCGGGTCTTTGTTTTAAGCTTAAAAGTAAGTTGGCCATACGTTTGCCTTGGCGTAGCGAAATATCATCAACACTAATAATAATTTTTTCGTCTACTTCAATGTTGTGTTCTTTTAATGCTCGTAAATAACCAGCAAATCTACGCTCAGAATTATATGAGTATTCATTTTCTTTAATAATAGCAATACGTGTTTTTCCTATGTTAATTAAATGTTCAATAGCATTGTAGGCCGCTTCTTCTTCATTTATAACTACCTGCGAGCACGGTATTTTGTTTGAAGCTTTATCAAATAAAATAACTGGAACTCTGTCTATAACTTTTAAAATGCGGTCTACTTTTCTTGTAACTTTTGATATTGACATTAAAATACCATCAACATTGAACTGCAACATGGTGTTAAGCATTTCAATTTGCTTTTCGGCATCGTTATCAGATTCAGATATAATAACTTTATAACCCTTTAATGAAGCTTCTTCTAAAATACCTTTTAAAATGGTACTAGTAAAATAATGCGTAATATTTGGTACAACTACACCTATTATATTGGTTTTTTTTTGCCTAAAACCTTTAGCAAACAAATTAGGTGTGTAATTTAATTTTTTGGCTAAGGTTTTTACTTTTTGTTTTGTAGCTTCACTAATGTCAGGATGATCATTTAAGGCTCTAGAAACGGTTGATATAGATAAATTTAGAGTTTCTGCGAGCTTTTTTAATGATACGTTTTCTTTCTTCATAATAACAAATTTTAAATTGCAAACGTTTGCGGTAACGTTTGCGTACAAATATGCTAATTTTTTAGTGCTTTTTTTATGGTATTGATTATAAATTTGAGTTATAATTAACTAATTCTAAATAAGATGAAAAATACTATTTTAACTTTACTATGCTTTTTTAGTGTTTCTATAATGTTTGCGCAAACAGATGTTTCTGGAACAGTAAAAGATCAAAGCGGCGTACCAGTAACTGGTGCTAATGTGCTTATTTTAAACAGTTCAACTGGCGCTACAACAGATTTTGATGGCAAGTTTAGCTTTAACACAAGTTTAAGCGGTACCCAAAAATTACAAGTATCTTTTATAGGTTATGAAACCTTTATTAAGGACATAACATTGAATGGTTCCCCAATTGCATTAGAAATAGTATTGCAAGAAGGCGGCAATAGTTTAGATGAGGTTGTACTTACTGCCTCTGCAACGTTTAGATCACAAAAAGACACACCAATGTCTATAAGCTCACTAAAACAGAAAGAAATAACCAAGCTTTCTGTAAACTCGCAAGCAGATGTTTTAAGAAGTATTCCCGGTATTACTGCCGAAGGTGGCGGAGGTGAAACAGCTTCAAACATATTTGTTAGAGGTTTGCCATCTGGCGGGCAATATGTATTCAATCCGTTGCAGTATGATGGTATGCCGCTTATGAGTACGTTTGGTTTAAACTCATCGGCGCATGATGTGTATGCAAGACCAGACATAGGTTTTAAAGGTGTAGAATTTGTACGTGGTGGTGCCGCAGTTTTGTACGGTGCTGGTTCTGTAGCTGGTATTATTAACTATACAAGTAAAACAGGCGATTCTAATGATGAAAACATTATTAATGTTGAATGGGCAGATAAAGGACGTATTAAAACAGATTTCTATTCTGGCGGAAAATTAGGTGGTGAAGACTCTAACACATACTACGCATTTACAGGCTTTGTAAGAAAAGATGATGGGCCAATAGAAACAGGTTTACCAACAAAAGGTGCGCAGTTTAGAGCTAACATAAAACAAAAATTTGAAAACGGATCATTTACCATCCACGGTCAGTTTATTAATGATAGAGCGCAATTTTTTATGCCGTTACCTTTAGATGGTGCCAGCAGAACACGCTTAACAGGTAATGATGGTGAAGAGGTTTCTCAATTATTATCTGGTGAATTGGCACATACGTCATTTTTAACTGCAGGCGGTGCTTACAAAAGTCCAATTGAAGATGGTGTTCATACACAAGGTGGTTATTTAATGGGCGATTTTAACTATAGCTTTGCTGATGATTTAAAATTTAAATCAAAAGTAAGATACGCAAACTATAAACATAATTTTGCTTTATATGTTGGTGGTAATGGTGATAATAACAACCCAATTACATTAAATGATTATGTAAACAATGTAGCGCCAGGTAATTTAGGTTACGTTGCCCAATATCAAGGAACAGCAGCTGGTATTAATGGCAACGATTTAGTTATTGATAACTTACATATTGATAGATTAAGACCAATGACAGATTACTCTGGTGAGGCATCATTAACAAAAACTTTAGAAGCTGAAAACGGCACACATAACATTACAGCAGGTGTGTTTTTAGCACGTACTGAAGCTGAAGATGTAAACTACCAATACAGAGTTTTATCAGAGTTTAATAACAATCCAAAACTTGTAAACTTAAGCTATACTGATGCTGGTGGAAATAATGTTGTGTTTTCTGAAGGTGGTTTATACAACAGAATTGGTATGACATCAAATAGGTTTTTATCACAAAACAAAACAGCTTTCTATATTACTGATGAAATGGTGTTTGATAAATGGCGTTTTGATGTTGGTTTTAGAATTGAAAACACAAAAGGAATATTTAATGATGGTAACATAGTATCAACACAAGTATACAATAACCCAGAATTAACACCAGAATTGGCAAACGTAAATTACGCCGATGGTAGTTTTATTAGAGCAGAAGTTGATGCTACAGATTGGGCAGTATCTTTAGCTGCTTTATACAAATTAAACGAAACAGTTAACCTGTATGCAAACTTTTCAAAAGGGTTTTTCTTTCCACAAATTAGAGGTTTTGCACCTATTGCAACTGGTGTAACGGGTAGTAAATATGACTCAGAAAAAATTATTCAGTTTGAAGCTGGTGCAAAATTAGGTACTCAAAAATTTAAAGGATCATTTGCTGGATATTACGTTGGTTTAAGTGACAGAATTAAAATAGATCAAGGTTTTAGCGGTGGTACTTTAGTAGATTTATTCCGCTCTGAACAAAGCACAAGAACCTTTGGTTTAGAAACTACTTTTGATTGGGCATTTGCTAATAACCTTAGTTTAAGAGGTTCTGCAACCTATCAAGCACATGAAATTAGCAAAAACGAAAGAACAGATTTAGTGGCAAACACTACTACTACTGCCGATGAAGGTAATGAACTTGCAAGACAACCAAATTTCTTAGGTTCGGCAGGTGTGTATTATGATAATAATGGATGGGATGCTTTATTCTCATTAAATCATACAGGAAGTAAGTTTACTTCAGATACTAACACAGTTGAATTAGATGCTATAACAATTGCACGTATTGGTGCCGGTTATGAGTTTCCTATGGGAGGCGAAGATAGTACAGATACGTTAAGGCTTGGTTTTTCAGTATTCAACTTATTTGATGATGAAGGCGTAACCGAAGGAGATCCAAGAAACATTAACCAAGCGGGTGATGCTGAGTTTTTCTTCGGAAGACCAATTTTACCAAGACGTTTTTTCTTAACTGCTACATTCAATTTTTAATTCATTCACAATATAGATTAATAGATTAGTTGTTTAGTTTGTGCTCACCACCTTTTAGCTAAGGTTACTGGTGGTGGGCTTTTTTATTGCAAACTAGCACATGCACTATTTTAATTCACAAAAAAAATAACATGAAAAACGCTTTGTACAAAACAGCTCAAGAGGTTTTAAATAATAACTGGAAAGATGGTTTTAGTGTACCATGTGCTAAGTTATATCCATTCCAATGGTTTTGGGATTCTGGCTTAATTGCTATTGGTTTTGCACATTTTGATATGCCAAAAGCCGAACAAGAAATTAAAACCTTACTAGACGCCCAATGGGGCAACGGTTTTATACCGCACATTATATTTCATACAGAAAGCGATACGTATTTTCCTGGTCCAGATTTTCATAGATCAGATTTACACCCATTATCATCAAAAAAATACAAATCTACAGGTATGACACAGCCACCTGTAACAGGTTTTGTGTTAGAAGAAATTTATAAAATTAGTAAAGATAAACAGGCAACTTTAAAGTTTATTCAAGAAACAATTGATAAAGTGTACTTTAACCATGAGTACTTTTACAATAACAGAGATGTTAATAACGAAGGCTTAGTTTATATTTACCATAACTGGGAATCTGGTACCGATAATTCGCCAATTTGGGATGACATTTGGAAAACAATGAATCCGCCAGAATACACCTTTGAACGTAGAGATACTACACATGTTGATGCTTCTGAAAGACCATCAAAACGTGAGTACGACCACTATTTGCATATTATTGAAATAGCAAAAGCACATAATTACAGCGATGAAAAAATAGCTGAATTATCGCCGTTTTTAGTACAAGACCCATTATTTAATGCCGTTTTAATAAAATCTAATCAAAGTTTAATTAACTTATATGAGCTTTTAGGAAATAATGATGCTAAAATTAAGCAATTAAAACAATGGCAAGAAAAAGCTATAGCATCATTTAATACTAAATTATATGATGAAAATTTAGGCGCTTATGTACATTACGATTTAAGAAACGAAAAACAATTAAACTTTTTGTCATCATCATCATTTGCACCATTATTTGCAAATATTCCTAGTAAAGAAAGAGCAGAAACTATGGTTAACGTTATGATAGAAAGATTTGGAGGAGATAATCAATACTTGTGTGCATCTTTTGATCCTACAAGTGAGCGTTTCAACCCTAAAAAATATTGGCGTGGTCCTGTTTGGGTAAACTTAAACTGGATGTTGTTTAATGGTTTGATTGATTACGGATACAATGCTATTGCTGAACGTGTAAAAAATGATACTGTAAGTATTATTGAACATAACGGTTTTTATGAGTATTTTGATTCTAGAAAAGAAATTCACGGTACGGTAAATGCAGGTTATGGCGGCAATAATTTTTCATGGAGTGCAGCTTTATTGGTAGATTTATTAAACAAAAAATAAATAGAATAAACATTTAAAAAAATAAGTCATTATGAATTACATAGATTATATCATTATAGTAGTGTATTTGCTAGGTTTTTTAGGAATTGGCTATTTTTTTAAAGAAAATAACGACTCTAAAGACTATTTTTTGGGTGGTCAATCAATGGGTTGGTTTCCATTAAGTTTGTCAACCATGGCTACGCAATTATCGGCCATAAGTTTCATATCGGCTCCGGCATTTGTAGGTTTAAAAGAAGGTGGTGGTTTACAGTGGTTAACCTATGAATTTGGCGTGCCACTAGCTATGGCGTTTTTACTAATAGCCATTATTCCATCATTATATAAATCTGGAATTGTTAGTGTTTATGAGTATTTAGAAAAACGTTTTGATGCCTCATCACGTTTGTTAATAAGTTTTGTGTTTCAAATTAGTCGTTCAGTAGCAACAGGTGTTATGGTGTACACTATGGCTTTAATTTTACAGGCTACTATTGGTATTGAATTCTGGATTTCTATTTTAATTATAGGTGCCATAACAATGGTTTACTCGTTTCAGGGAGGAATGAAAGCTGTTATTTGGGGAGATGTTATTCAAATGCTCATCTTGTTTTTTGGTATTATTATCTGTTTAATTTATGGTTTAAGTGAATTGGGTGGTTTTGAAAACTTTTTAACCAACGTTGATAAAGATAGATTAACGGCTGTAGATTTCTCTAAATGGGGATTTAACAACGCCAATAAAAATGACGAATTTGGCTTTTGGCCCATGGTAATTGGTGGTTTTTTCTTGTATGCTTCGTATTACGGCACAGACCAAACACAATCACAAAGGTTGTTATCTGCCAAAGGCATGCCAACAATAAAAAAGTTGTTGTTAGCAAATGGCTTGTTTCGTTTTCCAATAACATTAACTTACTGTATTATGGGTTTGGTGTTGGGTACATTGCTTTTACAAGATGCTAGTTTTCAAAGTATGATGGATAGCGTTTACCAATCTAACATCACAAGTTTAGAAGGTAAAAAAGCCGATTTAATGGTGCCAGTTTTCATTATAAAATATTTACCAAATGGTATTATAGGCATTTTAATAGTAGCAATAATGTCAGCAGCAATGTCTTCATTAAGTTCAACAGTAAACTCATTGTCTGCCGTATCTTTAGAAGATTTTGTTAAACGCTTCAAACCAAACATGTCTGATAAGCAATATGTAATGAACTCTAGGTTGTTATCGCTTTTTTGGGGTTTAGTATGCCTGTTTTTTGCATTTTTTGCTGGCAGTATTGAGGGCACAGTTATAGAAGTAATTAATAAAATAAGCTCAGTATTTTACGGGCCTATTTTAGCTGCATTTATATTGGCAATTTTAACAAAGAAAACGCATGCGTTAGGTGCAAATATTGGTATTGTGGCAGGCGTGTTATTTAACATGTATTTGTGGCTGTATGTGCCAGAAGTATTTTGGTTTTGGTGGAATGCCATTGGCTGTCTTGTAACTATTATTGTGGCATACACAATTAGTTTAATTATTAAGAAAGAAACTAAGCAAGGCTTAGAGGTTGTATTTTATAAAGCAGGAAAAAAGGAAGTGCTTATTTTACTATCATATTTTGTAGTAATAGCCTTGTTAGCTATGTCATTATCACAAATTTTAAATTAAATTTTTAACAATGAAAGTAGTAATTGCTCCAGATAAATTTAAGAATTCACTAACAGGTGAAGCGTTTTGTAATGCAGTAGAGGAAGGTTTGTTAGCCAAAAACCCTGGGATTGAAATTTTAAAATTACCATTAGCCGATGGTGGCGATGGCACCATTGACGTTGTGAATTATTATTTGAAAGGAGATAGGGTGAAATTAGTAGTTAATAATCCATTTTTTAAAGCTGTTGAAGCATCTTATTTATATGCTGAAGATTCTAAAACCGCATTTATTGAAATGGCCGAAGCTTCTGGTGTAAAATTGTTAAAAGCTAAAGAATTTGATTGTAAAAACGCATCTACCTTTGGCACAGGTGAATTAATTGAAGACGCTTTAAATAAAGGTGCTAAACACATTATTTTAGGTATTGGCGGAAGCGCAACTAACGATTGTGGTGTGGGTATGGCAACAGCTTTAGGATATCGTTTTTTTAATGACAACAACCAAGAAGTTGAACCTATTGGCGCTCATCTTTCAGAAATTAAAAAAATATGTGTTTTAAAAGCGCACCCAAAATTACAAACCACAAAATTTAGTGTAGCTTGCGATGTTACAAACCCGTTATACGGACCAAACGGCGCAGCCTTTGTGTATGCTGCCCAAAAGGGTGCAACCAAAAGAGATATTAAAATGCTAGATAAAGGCTTGCAAGATTTTGCAAAACATTTAGAGGCAACCTTTAAAGTTAATGTGCAAAATGTAAAAGGAGCTGGTGCCGCTGGAGGTATGGGTATTGCTTCAAAATTGTTTTTAAAAGGCGAATTAATTCCGGGTATAGAACTTATTAAAAACTTAGCGAATTTTGATGCAAAAATAACGCATGCAGATTGGATTATTACAGGCGAAGGTAAATTAGATACACAAACAATGTCTGGTAAAACCATTCAAGGAGTGTTAACTTCCGCGAAAGCGAAAAACATAAAGGTTGCTGCTTTTTGTGGCGCTGTAGAATTATCAGAAAATGATATAGATGCTATGGGAATTACCTATGCCAACGCTGTTATTAGCAAAGCAAAATCTTTACAAGATGCTATGCGAAATAGTTACACATATGTGAAGCAAATGGCTGAAAACTTTGGGTTTTTGCTGTTAGGAAATAAAACGGATTAGCCTTTCTTTGTTCTATAACAAGAGGTTTAAATAGATTTCTTACTGTTTTTTGGAAAACTACTCCTTATCCGGATTTAAAAGAATAGCATAAATTTGAATACCAAACCCTGCTAAAACCAAAGCAGGAGCTAAGCGAATACGTCTCCAAGAAAAAATTTCAGGATTAAAAACATTGGGGTCATCACTACCGCCACCAGACATTAAAATAAAGCCTATAGCTATAATAGCTAAACCAATAAACATGAATTTATAGTTTTTTTTACCAAAAACAAACATGGCTTTTGTGTCTTCTTTTCGTTTTTTTTCTCCCATGGTTTTAAAATCAATATTGCAAATTAAAGCATTTATTTGGTGCCAAAGTGTTAATCTAAATGTAATTTATACTTAATAATACAACTCATCGGTTTTTAAATTTAAAAAACGTTGGGTTGCAAAATGGGTGCTTATCCAAGTAATAATAATACCTAAGGCAAAAACAAAAGCAAAAAGTAAAACAACTAAAACAGGTTTAGCAAGTAATTGTAATTCAGGAAATGTTTGGTTTAAATAATAAAGCACAATGGCCATACCAATTAAAGCCAATGTAGCACCAATAATGCCTAAACGTATGCTTTTCCAAATAAAAGGTTTGCGTATAAAGTGTTTGGTTGCCCCAACCATTTGCATTGTTTTAATGGTAAATCGTTTTGAGTATACAGATAAACGTAAGGAACTATTTATTAAAAGCACCGCAATTACAGTAATAAGTGCACTTATAATAAGTACCCAAAAACTAATTTTTTTAACGTTATCATTCATTAGGTTTACCAAGTCATTATCATAGCTTACTTCATCAACAAACTTTTTATTTAAAGCCTCGGAAGATACGGTTTCTAAATGTTCAGAGGTTACATAATCTGCTTTTAAATGCACATCAATAGAATTCTGTAGAGGGTTGTAGCCTACAAAATCCATAAAATCTTCGCCTGTTTCAGCTTTCATAAATTGGGCAGCCTGCTCTTTGCTAACGTATTCAATAGATTTTACATAATCGCTCATAGCTAAACTTTTTTCAAGTTGTTTAACTTCAACTTCTTTGGCATTTTCTTTTAAATAAATGGTAACAACTACCTGTTCTTTAAAATGGTCTGATACTTTTTTTGCATTCAAAAGTATAATACCTAACAAGCCAAGTAAAAACAATACTAACGCAATGCTTAATACTACTGAAAAGTATGAAGAAATAAGTCGGCGTTTTTGTTGTTTTTCAAAATATGAACTCATAAAATCTATTTCATTAATGCAGTAAAAATATAAAAGAATTCTGTATTCCTTAACTAATACAACGTTTAACTTTTAATAGTGTTATAATAAGTTTAAATTTGCAGCCGTCATTACTAGGGTAGCAACCACGAAGTAATCTTTTTAATTAGCAGATAGCTTCACTTTATTGGCAATGACGTTAAATATCTTTAAAAGAGTCATGAATTACAATTTCAACGAAATAGAAGCCAAGTGGCAAAAATATTGGGCAGAAAATAAAACCTTTAAAGCCGAAAACCAAAGTGATAAACCCAAATATTATGTGTTAGATATGTTTCCGTACCCAAGTGGTGCAGGTTTACATGTTGGGCATCCGTTGGGATATATTGCATCTGATATTTATGCACGCTACAAACGCCATAAAGGGTTTAATGTACTGCATCCGCAAGGGTATGATTCTTTTGGGCTTCCGGCAGAACAATATGCCATTCAAACGGGTCAGCACCCTGCAATTACAACCAAAGAAAACATTGCAACATACCGCCGCCAACTAGATCAAATTGGTTTTTCGTTCGATTGGTCTCGCGAAGTAAGAACATCAGACCCAAAATATTATAAATGGACACAGTGGATTTTTATTCAATTATTTAATTCATGGTTTAATTACAATACTAATAAAGCTGAAGACATTTCAGTATTAATAGATGTTTTTAATAACGAAGGAAATGCCAATGTAAACGCTGCTTGTGATGATGATATTGAAAGCTTTACAGCAGCAAATTGGAAAACCTTTTCAAAAGAAAAACAACAACAAATATTACTACAATACCGTTTAACTTATTTAGCTGAAACTGAAGTAAACTGGTGTCCGGCTTTAGGAACCGTTTTAGCAAACGATGAAATTGTAAACGGCGTATCTGAACGCGGAGGACATCCGGTTGTGCGTAAAAAAATGACACAATGGAGTATGCGCATTTCTGCTTATGCAGAACGTTTACTTCAAGGTTTAGAAACTATAGATTGGACAGACTCTTTGAAAGAAAGCCAGCGTAACTGGATTGGAAAATCGGTTGGGGCTTCGGTAACTTTCAATGTAAATGATTATGACGAGACTATCGAGGTTTTCACCACCCGTCCTGACACCATTTTCGGGGTAAGTTTCATGACCTTAGCACCAGAACATGATTTGGTGTCAAAAATTACAACACCAGAGCAAAAAGCTGCGGTAAATGCCTATGTTGAAGCTACAGCAAAACGTAGCGAGCGCGATAGAATGGCCGATGTTAAAACCATTTCGGGCGTATTTACAGGGGCTTATGCAGAACATCCGTTTACTAAAGAGCCTATTCCTATTTGGATTGGCGATTACGTACTTGCTAGCTATGGCACAGGAGCTGTTATGGCGGTACCTTGTGGAGACCAGCGCGATTATGATTTTGCAAAACACTTCGGAATTGAAATACCAAATATTTTTGAAGGTGTAGATATTTCTGAACAAGCCTTTGCCGATAAAGACAAAACCATTATTGCCAATAGTGATTTTATTAATGGCATGAATTATAAAAAAGCTACCAAACGTGTAATTTATGAGTTAGAGCAAATTGGGCAAGGCGAAGGAAAAACTAATTACCGCTTGCGCGATGCCGTATTTAGCCGCCAGCGTTATTGGGGAGAACCATTTCCTGTGTATTATGTTAATGGCATGCCACAAATGATTGATGCTAAATATTTGCCTATTGAGTTACCCGAAGTTGAAAAATATTTACCAACCGAAACCGGTGAGCCACCATTAGGGAACGCCACAAAATGGGCTTGGGATACCGATAAAAACGAAGTTGTAGAAAACCAAAAAATTGATAACAAAACAGTTTTTCCTTTAGAGTTAAACACCATGCCAGGGTGGGCAGGAAGCTCGCAGTATTTTAACCGTTACATGGACCCACAAAATGATGAGGCTATTTTTTCAAAAGAAGCCATTAATTATTGGCAACAGGTAGATTTATACATTGGCGGTTCTGAGCACGCCACAGGTCATTTACTATACTCGCGCTTTTGGCAAAAATTTATGTTTGATAAAGGCTATGTTGGTCATGATGAGTTTGCTAAAAAACTAATTAACCAAGGTATGATTTTGGGAGAAAGCGCCTTTTTATATGTTATTGAGGGACGTTTAAAGAAAGGTTCAGAAGATATTCAAGTTATAGATAGTCAAGTTATTATTGGAAAAGATTTTTTTGATTCTTTGGAGAATAAAGAAAGTGATGTAGACGAGTTAACTATTGGAGTTAAAGATTTTTTATACCAAAAAGTTAATTCTTTTATTGATGCTAATAGTATTTATTCTGAATTTAAAATTTATTACAAGTCTTTCAAAACTTCTAATATTGATATTAATTTTGTTAATATTAGTAACGAATTAGACTTCAGTTCTTTGACAACAGATAAAAGATTTGAAATATTACAAAATGCTCATTATTTTGATGGAAAAAAAGTAATTGATAATCAAAATATTTCTTCAGAAACAACTATTAAAGTTTCACGAGAAGTTGAAAAAATGTCAAAATCAAAATACAACGTAGTCAATCCAGATAATATTTGTAAAGATTACGGAGCAGACAGTTTACGTTTATACGAAATGTTTTTAGGCCCGTTAGAGCAATACAAACCTTGGAATACAGCTGGTATTACCGGTGTGCACGGTTTCTTAAAAAAACTTTGGAAACTGTATTTTGATGACAACGGACTAAAAGTAACTGATGCAGAGCCAACCAAAGACAACCTTAAAACACTACATAAAACCATTAAAAAGGTTGAAGAAGATATTGAAAATTTCTCATTCAACACATCAGTATCAACCTTCATGATTGCTGTAAACGAGTTATTATCTCAAAAATGTACAAGTAAAGCTATTTTACAGCCGTTATTGGTGTTAATTTCACCGTATGCGCCACATGTAGCAGAACAGCTTTACGCTTGTGTTGAGTTTGGTAAATACATTCAACCAGATGAATTACCAAATGATTATAAAGGTATTAGCGCAGTTGCATTTCCTAAGTTTGATGAAAGTCATTTAGTAGAAAGCAGTAAAAACTACCCAATTTCATTTAACGGTAAAATGCGTTTTACCATGGAGTTGCCATTAGATATGAGTAAAGAAGATATTGAAAAAACAGTAATGGCTCACCAAAAAACACAAGAGCAATTAGCCGGCAGAACGCCTAAAAAAGTTATTGTAGTGCCCGGTAAAATTGTAAATATTGTAGGTTAAAATTGTGCAATGTTTTTTAACCATTATGCAAGTTTTTAATATAGATTATATAGAAATTATAGGTTTAACAGCCGCTGTTTTAACAACATCGGCTTTTTTACCTCAAGTTTATCAAACTTGGAAAACTAAAGATGTATCGGCACTATCACTTCCCATGCTGCTCATCTTTTTCATTGGTGTTTTATTTTGGCTAGTGTATGGCATTTTAATGAATAGTTTATCAATGATTTTGGCAAACTCTATCACCATTATATCGTCTTTCTTACTGGTTTACTTCAAAATTAAATACTCTAAACGTTAGTACTATTTCAAAAAAATTAGGGGTTTTTTAATATTTATACGTCTTAATTACAAAATAGTTAAAAAAGATATGCTGTGAATGTCTATTTTAGTTAATTCATAAATATATGTTCATTTCCTTAATTATTTTTTAATAAAAACATGATTTTTGAATTTTTTTTCAATCTAATGTTTTAAATTTGTAACCGTTTTTAACAAATAACTTAAAAATTATCACCGCTTATGAAAATTGGTGTTCCTATTGAAATTAAAAATAATGAAAACCGTGTTGGTATGACGCCATCTGGGGTTTTTGAACTTGCTAAAAGAAATCACACAGTTTATGTGCAAAAAAATGCTGGTTTTAACAGTGGTTTTTTAGATGAAGATTATGTTGAAGCAGGCGCAACAATTCTTGATACTATTGAAGATGTTTACGCAACTGCCGAAATGATTGTGAAGGTTAAAGAACCTATTGAACAAGAATATACGTTAATTAAACCACACCACACCGTGTTTACGTATTTTCATTTTGCATCTAGTGAGCCGTTAACAAAAGCTATGATTGAAAGTAAGGCTGTTTGTATTGCTTATGAAACTGTTGAAGATAAAGATGGTTCTTTGCCGTTGTTAATTCCTATGTCTGAAGTAGCTGGAAGAATGTCTATTCAACAAGGGGCTAAATATTTAGAAAAACCTATTATGGGACGCGGTATTTTACTTGGCGGAATTCCGGGAGTACCACCAGCAAAGGTTTTAATTTTAGGTGCAGGCGTAGTAGGTGTGCAAGCAGCACGTATGGCTTCTGGTTTAGGCGCAAACGTATTTATTTTAGATATAAATATGAAAGCCTTAAGGCATGTTAGCGAAACTATGCCAAATAACGTAATTAGCGAGTTTTCTAGTGAATATAACATTAGAAAACACATTAAAGACGCCGATTTAATTATTGGAGGTGTACTTATAAAAGGAGCCAAAGCACCAAAACTTATAACAAGAGATATGCTTAAAGATATGCAACCCGGTACCGTAATGGTTGATGTGGCTGTAGATCAAGGTGGTTGTTTTGAAACTACAAAACCAACTACACACCAAGACCCAACGTATATTATAGATGAGGTGGTGCATTACTCAGTGGCAAACATGCCTGGTGCAGTGCCTTATACATCAACAGTGGGCTTAACTAATGTTACATTACCGTACGTTATTAAGTTAGCAGACATGGGTTGGAAAAAAGCAACCAAGAAAAATAAATCACTTGCAAAAGGACTCAACATAGTAAACGGTAAAATAGTTTATAAAGAAATTGCAGAAGCGTTTGATTTAGCGTTTGAAACTGCATAATTTAAGTTGATCAGGTTAATAGCAGAAACCCTAATAAACATTTGTTTGTTAGGGTTTTCTTTTTTTTATATGACAAACTTTCATTTTTATATTTATGGTGTAATTATTGTTATATTTACTTTATAATTAAAAAGAAAAAACAAAATGATAGGATATTATATATTAATTGGTGCTATAACACTTGTAAGTTGGGCGGTTAGTAACACGCTAAAACGCAAGTTTGATAAATACTCTAAAACACCATTACGTAATGGCATGAGTGGTGCAGAAATTGCACAAAAAATGTTGGCAGATCATGGTATTTATGATGTTGAAGTTATTTCAACAGCAGGAAGGTTAACAGATCATTATAACCCAAAAAACAAAACCGTTAATTTAAGTGAGGCTGTTTACAACCAACGTAACGCTGCTGCGGCTGCAGTAGCAGCACATGAAGTTGGGCATGCTGTACAACACGCCCAGGCATATAATTGGTTGCAAATGCGCTCAACATTGGTGCCTATTGTAAGTGTTAGTTCTGGCATGTCTCAATGGTTAATCATTGGTGGTTTAGTGTTAGGTGGTGCCGCTGGTTTAGGTTTAGGCTGGTGGGTAGCTGTGGCAGGTGTTGTATTAATGGGGTTTGCAACCTTGTTTAGCTTTATAACATTACCTGTAGAGTATGATGCTAGTAACCGCGCATTGGCATGGTTAAAAAATAAAAATGTTGTAACTCCAGATGAATATAAAGGCTCTGAAGATGCTTTAAAGTGGGCTGCAAGAACATACTTAGTAGCGGCTATTGGTGCGCTTGCTAACTTATTATATTGGGCGCTACAAGTATTTGGAAGAGACTAAAATTTAAAAACAATACATTATAAAAGCTCTGAAGTTTTTTCAGGGCTTTTCTTTATTTAAAAATGATAGATACAAACAACTTTTACAAAGAAAACGTTACATTATATAAGGCAAAAGCCAAAGCTTGTCATAAAAAAATGATATCACTTAGCTTGGTGAGGTTAACAGTATTTTTATTAACAGGTTTAGGTGTTTATTTTACAATTAATACTTGGCAGATTGCTGTTTTAATAGCGTTAATTGGTGTGGTTGTTTTTGTGAAATTATTATCAAAATACACCGATGTTAAAAATAATAAGGCTTTTTTTGAAGCATTGGTAACTGTTAATAATGATGAAATTGCTATTGCATTGGGTAAATTTCATGACAGAGATAGTGGTAGCAAATATCAAGATCCTTCACATTTTTATAGCTTAGATATTGATTTGTTTGGTCGTGGTTCTTTCTTTCAATTCATAAACAGAACTACAATAAATGAGGGCACAGAAACACTTTCAAATCTATTAAAAGCTAATAATGTTGATGATATCTCGGTGAGGCAAAAAGCCATAAAAGAATTGAGTGAAATGCCAAAGTGGCGCCAGTTTTATTTAGCAGCGTCTAGTTTGGTAACCATTGAAACTTCAGCAAAATCTATTATTAGTTGGCTTAAAAGTTACACGTTGTTTTTGCCTAAAACTATGCGCTGGTTGCCTTTGGTTTTTTCAATAATTACAGGCGTTTTATTACTGGCAACTTTGGGTGGTTTTATTGCACCGTCTATTATTGGGTATTGGTTGTTTGTTGGTTTGGGTATTACGGGTGTTTATGTGAAAAAAATAAACGAATTATCATTTAAAACAGATAAATTAAAGGATACATTTAGGCAATACAGTGTATTACTAAAGCAAATTGAAGAGGCCAAATTTCAATCTAAACTTTTAAAAGAAAAACAAGCGCTTATAACTTCTGAAAACAAAAAAGCTTCAGTAATTTTTAAAGAGCTTTCAAAAGCTTTAGATGCTTTAGATAATAGAAACAACATTATTGGTGCTTTTTTTGGAAATGGATACTTTTTAACCGATTTAAAAAATAGTTACAAAATTGAACAATGGATTAAAAATTACGGTCATAAAGTTAATGATTGGTTTGAAGTAGTACAGTTTTTTGATGCTTACATTTCACTAGGTAATTATGCGTTTAACCACAGGCAGTTTGTGTATCCTGAAATAACAAATTCTTCTGAAGTTATTAAAGCTGAAAAGTTGGGGCATCCGCTATTAAACGCCTCAAAGCGTGTAGATAGTAATTTACAAATTGATAATGAACAGTTTTTTATTGTAACCGGTGCAAATATGGCAGGCAAAAGTACCTTTTTGCGCACAGTATCTTTACATATAGTTATGGCCAATGTTGGTTTGCCAGTTTGTGCAACATCTAGTAAATACAATCCGGTAAAATTAATAACAAGCATGCGTACTACAGATTCTTTGACAGATGATAGTTCGTATTTCTTTTCAGAATTAACAAGGTTAAAGTTTATTGTTGATACCATTAAAAACGATTCTTATTTTATAATTTTAGATGAAATTTTAAAAGGTACCAATAGTACAGATAAGGCTATTGGATCTAAAAAATTTGTTGAAAAATTAGTGGCATTACACGCTACAGGTATTATTGCAACGCACGATTTGAGTTTATGTGCTATTGAAAATGAACTTAAACATGTGAAGAATTATTATTTTGATGCCGAAATTATTAATAACGAACTTTATTTTGATTACATGCTAAAACAAGGTGTTTGCCAAAACATGAATGCATCCTTTTTATTGAAGAAAATGGATATTGTTTAATATATCTAATCTTAAAAATAAAACCATTAACCGAAACAGTTAAGGCGTTTTATCGATAAACGGAAAAATGGATTAAAACAATCTATAAATTTGCTGTAGTAAATTGTTTAATCCATTAAAAATCAAAAGTATGTCAATCTTCAACATATTACTTATTTTACTAGTTTTTGTCATCGTTTTCGGTGCCTTATCATGTCACATTTTAATAGTTTCTTACAAGTTAGATAAAGATTTATCTAGGGTAATTAATAACGCTAAATTTTATTTAGAAGAATCTTCAGAAAATAAAATGAAACACAAACAGCTTATTTAATTCTAATTTTTAACAATACATAATTCTAGTAAAGGAGAATTATTATCCTATTGTTTTACCTAAATCTAACCTAAAAAAACTTAAACATGTTAATAATAAAAATACTTTCAGTGGTTGTAATTGTAAACATTATTATAACACTATATTTTCTATTACAATCTCATAAAATACAAAAAGAAACAGATAGTTTAAAAAATAACCAAAGCGTTTTAATATCTAATAGTTTCATTAAAAAACAAGAACTACATAAAAACATTATTTCTCAAATAAAAAAACCTAAAGAACACTTTAATTTAATGCAATGCATAAAAACAATAGATTTTATAAAGACTATTGAAAACTTTTACGATTGCGAGCATAAACCCTGTAATGAACAGGTTGAAAATAATTTAAAAGAAATGCAAAAAATTAAATGTAAAATGAAAAGAAGAATAGTTAAGCTTTTGAGAGGAAAGCGAAAACTGGTTTAACTCAAGGTTAAGCCATTTATAAAAGTAACGTTTAAAAATCCAACCTAAACGTTACTTTTTTTTGTATGTAACTTTTTTTAATGCAGTGTGTCTTAATAAAAAATAAACTTAATATTACATATGAAACTTTTAATTTTAGTACTAAGCTTTGGGTTTTTTAGTATAACATGTAACGCTCAAAATAGTAAAGTAAATACGGTTAATTACAAGCTAAAAGGCAGTAAAATTTATAAAAATGGTGAAGATGTAACGGCCACCTTAACCGAAGCCGAACAAGAGGCTATTAAAGCTACATTAAAAAATGAAAAAGCTGACGCGAAAACAAAACTAAAGCAAGAGAAAGATTTAAAGAAAGCCGAAAAAGAAAGAAAAAAAGAAGCGCAAAAACGTAAAAAAGCAACCAAAGCATTAAAACGAAAAGAAACGATACAGGCCAACTACAATAAAGCAAAAAATAATTTAGAAAAAACACAAGCTAAGTTTAAACGCTTAAAAGAAAAAGGAAAGCTATCTCCAATTAAAGAAATACAATATGAGCAAAAGCTAGAAAAGCTTAATGAAAAGTTTATTAAAGCCGAAAAAAAACTTAAATCTATTTAAGTGTAAACGTAGTTTAAGTTTGGTTTTGCTGTTTTAAATAAGTAATTTTCAATATGCAAAACGAACTAAATATAGCACTAATTCAAACCGATTTAGTTTGGGAAAACCCTGAACAAAATCGGTTTAATTTTTACAATAAAATACAAGCACTACCACAAAATGTAGATGTTGTTGTGTTGCCAGAAATGTTTACAACAGGTTTTACAATGAATGCCCAAACTGTTGCCGAAACCATGCAAGGTAAAACAGTTAATTGGATGATAGATACCGCCAAAAAACACCAGCTTGCAATTGTGGGTAGTGTTGTAATAACTGAAAATAATAATTATTACAACCGCTTAATTTTTGTTGAACCTAACGGAAAAATATACAGTTACAATAAACGACATACATTTACATTAGCCGGTGAAGATAAAGTATACACAAAAGGAATTAAGCAGCTTATTGTTAATTATAAAGGTTGGAAATTTTGCCCTTTAGTTTGTTATGATTTGCGGTTTCCTGTTTGGGCAAGAAACACAACAGATTATGATGTGTTATTATACGTTGCCAACTGGCCCAAAAAACGTATAAATGCTTGGGATGCGCTTTTAAAAGCAAGAGCTATTGAGAATATGAGTTATTGCATTGGAGTTAACAGAGTTGGTGTAGATGGTTTAAGTATTGAATACTCAGGCAACTCTGCAGTATATGATGTTTTAGGTGCTAAAATTACAAATACACAACCAAATAAAACACAGGTTGAAGTTGTAACCTTGCAAAAACAACATGTTTTAAAATATAGAAACGCGCTACGCTTTCTAGATGATAAGGATGCTTTTAGTCTAAAAATTTAAGCGTTTGTATTAAACCCCAATTGGCTCTTATTTCTTCGTCATTGTCAAAAATAAAGTGGCTCACGTGTTCTGGCTGTATCTTTTTTAAATAATTACCAGAATCATATTTTTTGTTACCGTTAGCATCATGTATGGCTCTTACAAAATATTTTCCGGGTGTAACATTTAAAAAGTCTACTTCTTGTTGTTTTTCAACATAAGTTTCAAATTTAACATCGCCTTTATCATTGGTTAATTGAAGTATAAGTGGGTATTTGGCATTAACTAATG
The DNA here is from genome assembly GCF_056160885.1 of Seonamhaeicola sp. ABD4_175. Classification (NCBI taxonomy): domain Bacteria; kingdom Pseudomonadati; phylum Bacteroidota; class Flavobacteriia; order Flavobacteriales; family Flavobacteriaceae; genus Seonamhaeicola; species Seonamhaeicola sp. ABD4_175. Next base: position 746,980 of record NZ_JBSWYC010000002.1, on the reverse strand, counting down.
TAAAACGCGCGTAACCATAATCAGATTCTTTTCTGGTGCTAACACTATAGTTTAGTGTATCTGTATTAAAAGTGCCGTAAAAATCTTCAAAAGCTTCGGGTTTTATTTCAAAATTATAATTGTTTTCATACGCTTTTTTAAATTTGAAAACATAGGTGTTGTTAATAGTATCAAATGCTGTGGTAAAGTTTACTTTGGTAGAATCTTTGTCTATTAAAGTTACTTTTTCAGCATCAAAAAAAGTAAGTGGTGTTGTGCCTGAAATTTTAAAATCTTCATTTAAAGAAATAGAACTTGTAGGGTTGGCATTAAGCATTAAAGAATCGCGTTCTTGCACGCTAATTCTTGCTGTAAAATCTTTTTCATAATTGGTGTTTGTTACTTTAAATAACAACGAATCTACCTCTAACCTTGGTTTGTACCAGTAGTATAGTGTGTCTGTTTCTTTATCTTTAGTGATTTTATACTTGAAATCTTTGGGTGTTTCAGACTGTATTTTTATTTGCATGTTTTTATAATCTCCTTCATAACCAAAAGCAATTTTTTCACCAGAAATAAGCTTTGGGTTTACAGCTTTAAAATCTAACGCTTCTTTAAAAAGTTTTAATGTGTATGTGGTATCTGTAGGTATGTTAATAAACGTTTTATGAAATGCAATTTGATCTGTTTTTTGCTGAAATTTATTATCACCATTATTATCTTTTAAAGCCATAAGCATATATTTGCCGGCTTTAATATTTTCAATAGAAAATGTGGTAAGACTATCAAGTGTGTTGGTGATGTATTTAGGTACTTCTTTATAAACAATAGAATCTGTAAAGGTAGAATCTACTTCATATAAAGCTACATTTACAAAGGTTTCTGGTGCTCTGTTATAAGCATCAATAATTTGGCCTTGTACTTTTAAAGAATCTATGTAATCTCCGGTAGAAAACACATATCTGTAGTACGGGTATGGGTTTCCTTCGTTATTATCTACAATACTATTTCCAAAGTTAAAAGCATAGGTGGTGTTTGGTAAAAGTGTGTCAATAATTTTAATTTTTATTGTTTTACTAGCGCCACTCATTGGCCTAATTTCAGGTTGGTATTTCATTGGTGGCGAAATAATGAGTTGTTTTTCAATGTTTTTAATTTTTATATACTCATCAAATTCAACCTCAATTTCATTGCCTTTAAAATTGGTAGAATAGTTCTCTGGAGACGATTTTTCAATTTTTGGAGGTTCTTCATCTTTTGGGCCGCCATCGGGTGTACCACGGTTAGCGCAATTAATTAAAAGCGTTCCAAAAAAAACTAATAAAACAACGTTTGAAAGGGTTTTATTCATTACCAACTTAATTTTGCACAAACCTACATAAAATTAGAAATATAACGTGCAAATTACGGTACTATTGCCATGGTGGCAATGCTAATTTTTATGTTTTTAGCTTGTTGTAACACCGTGGCACACGCTTCTAAGGTAGCGCCAGTTGTTATAATATCATCAACTAATAAAATATGTTTGTTTTCAATGTGTTGCATATTTTTTAATGCAAAAAGTTCGTTAGTGTTTTTCCAGCGTGCAACACGTGTTTTGTTGGTTTGTGAAGTGGTATTTGTAATTTTTACCAATACATTATCAATAAATTGGGCATTTAATGCAAGTGCTAATTGTTGTCCAAATTTAGTTACTTGGTTATAACCACGTTTTTGTAATTTCTTTTTGTGCAAAGGTACGGGTATTACACAATCAATATTTCTGTAGGCATCAATATTTTTAAGCTCACCACCAAGCCAATTGCCAAGTGTAAACCCAATTTTTTCATAGCCTTTATATTTTAAGCCATGTATGAGCCTTTGTACGTTGCTCTTTTTTTCAAACCTAAAAAGAGCGGTGCCTAATTCAATTTTTACACGGCCATAAAGTACTTTTTTAACGCTATTATTATCATCAAAATGAAAGTTTGTAACAGGTAAATCATGCCGGCAATCAATACAAATATCGTGTTCATTATCTTGTAGCAAACTATGGCAGGCATAACAAACCTTAGGAAAAAATAAGTTTACTACATCAGCTATCATTTATTTTGGTATTGTGAAGTTTATTTAATTTAGAAAATAGATGAGTAAACTTACATAAAAATACCACAAATTTCAATAAATTTTAATGTTGGACGCTTTTAGTTTCAGGGCGTTTTATATTTTTGCACCTATGGCAAATCAAGACGATAAATTTAAGAAGGTTATATCGCATGCAAAGGAATACGGATATGTATTTCAAAGTAGCGAAATTTATGATGGTTTAAGCGCTGTTTATGACTATGCACAAAACGGAGCCGAACTAAAGAAAAACATACGAGATTATTGGTGGAAAGCCATGGTACAAATGCATGAAAATATTGTTGGTATAGATGCTGCAATTTTTATGCACCCAACCACTTGGAAAGCATCAGGACACGTAGATGCGTTTAATGACCCTTTAATTGATAATAAAGATTCTAAAAAACGCTACAGAGCCGATGTTTTAATTGAAGATTATTGTGCTAAAATAGAAGCTAAAATTGATAAAGAAGTAAAAAAAGCAGCTAAACGTTTTGGTGATGCTTTTAACAAAGAAGAATTTGTAACTACCAATGGTAGAGTGCTTGGTTATCAAGAAAAAATAAATAGAATTCTATCTAGAATGGCAAAATCTTTAGAAAACGAAGATTTAGCCGATGTTAAAGCCCTAATTGAAGAATTAGAAATTGCAGACCCGCTAACCGGAAGCAAAAACTGGACAGACGTTAAACAGTTTAACCTTATGTTTGGTACAAAACTAGGCGCAAGTGCAGAAAGTGCTATGGATTTATACCTGCGCCCAGAAACAGCTCAGGGTATTTTTGTAAACTTCTTGAATGTACAGAAAACAGGAAGAATGAAAATTCCGTTTGGCATTGCGCAAACAGGTAAAGCATTTAGAAACGAAATTGTTGCCAGACAATTTATATTTAGAATGCGTGAGTTTGAACAAATGGAAATGCAATTTTTTATTAAACCAGGCACACAAAAAGAATGGTATGAACACTGGAAAGAAACCCGCCTAAAATGGCACTTAAGTTTAGGTATGGGCGAAGATTTATACCGTTTTCATGACCACGAAAAATTAGCACATTATGCTGATGCTGCTGCCGATATTGAGTTTAAATTTCCGTTTGGTTTTAAAGAATTAGAAGGGATACATTCTAGAACTGATTTCGATTTAAGTCAGCATGAAAAATTTTCAGGTAAAAAATTACAATATTTTGATCCTGAAGAGAACAAAAGCTATGTGCCCTATGTATTAGAAACATCAATTGGTTTAGATAGAATGTTTTTAGCAGTTTTCTCTAATGCATTACAAGAAGAAGAATTAGAAAATGGTACTACCAGAACTGTTTTAAAATTGCCAAGTGTTTTAGCGCCAGTAAAAGCAGCTATTTTGCCGCTGGTTAAAAAAGATGGTTTGCCTGAAATAGCACGTAAAATTGTTGATGAATTAAAATGGGATTTTAATGTTATTTATGATGAAAAAGACGCTGTAGGACGCCGTTACCGTAGGCAAGATGCTAACGGAACGCCATTTTGTATTACAGTAGATCATGATACCATTGAAGATAATACCGTTACCATAAGGCATAGAGATACTATGGAGCAACAACGCGTTAAAATTGATGAATTAAGAAACATCATTAAACAAGAAGTTGATGTACGTAATTGGTTAATGAAAATGAAGTAGTAAAAACTTTTAGTAAAAAAACTATTATAATTATCAATAAAAAACCCCGAGTGTTAGCTCGGGGTTTTTATTTATATCTTCATTTGGCGATCAATTTGTTGATCTAGTGAAATAAATGTTTCAGTTCTAGAAACTCCCGAAATAGTTTGTATTTCGTCATTTAATAAGTGCATTAAATGTGCATTATTTTTACAAATAATTTTAATAAGTACATTCCAATTGCCAGTTGTATAATGGCATTCTAGTACTTCGGGCACTTTTTTAAGTTGTTTAATAGCTTCTGGGTTATGTATGGCTTTATCTAAATAAACACCAATAAAAGCTACAGTTGTGTAGCCTAAAACTCTTGGGTTTATTACAAATTTTGAACCAGTTATTAAACCAGATTTTTCAAGTTTACGTAAACGCTGGTGTATGGCAGCCCCAGAAATGCCAACGTTTCGGGCTATTTCTAAAATGGGCGTTCTAGCATCTACCATAAGGGCACGCAATATCTTTTTGTCTATTCCGTCTATTGTTAAAGCTTTGTCTTTTGATTTCATTTAAAATGATTTCTGTTTAAAAGGCTAATTTAATAATTTGATTTCAATTTAAAACTAAAATATTAAAATTGATTAACCCGGTAAATAAATTACTAGTTTTAGTTCACTAATTTTGCAATATTAATACAATAAATAATGACCAAAAAAATATTATTAGCAGGTACTATATTTGGTGTAATTGCCATAATTTTAGGTGCTTTTGGCGCACACGGTTTAAAATCATTAATCTCAACGGAGGCTCAAAAAACTTTTGAAACAGGCGTGCGCTATCAAATGTATCATGCATTATTTTTGCTTTTTGTAGGAGGTACTTCTTTTTTAACTGAAAAAACCAAGGTTATTATTTTCTATTTAGTAGTTTGTGGAGTCTTGTTCTTTTCGGGGTCTATTTATGGTTTAGCAACTAATAATCTGTCTGCTTTTAACTTTAAAACTATTGGTTTTGTAACCCCAATTGGTGGTTTGTTACTTGTAGTTGCTTGGAGTATTTTAATTGTGAAATTTTTAAAAATTAAACAGAAATAGCTGTTTAAAAAGTATAATTATCAAAATAAAACTATTAATTTTGCGTAAAACTTAAATTTTTACGAATTTATGGATAAAAACACCCAAACTACGAAAACGATTTCGTTAGAACGTTACGGCATAAAAAATGCTACATTACATTACCAGCTTTCGGCAGAAGCACTTCATGAAATATCAATTAAAAAGGGCTTAGGTGCTCAGGCCTCGTCTGGTGCTTTGGCAGTTAATACCGGTGAATTTACAGGGCGCTCACCTAAAGACAGGTTTATTGTTAAAGATGATATTACCAAAGACCGCGTTTGGTGGGGCGATATTAATATTCCTTTTGATGCAGATAAATTTGATAAACTTTATAGTAAAGTTGTTAATTACCTCTCTAACAAAGAAATATTTGTACGCGATTCTTACGCATGCGCCGATGAAAATTATAAACTGAGCATACGTGTAATAAATGAATATCCTTGGAGCAATCAATTTGCTTACAACATGTTTTTAAGACCTACTGATGAAGAGTTAGATAATTTTAATCCGCAATGGACGGTTGTAAATGCCCCAGGTTTTATGGCAAATCCTGAAGTTGATGGTACAAGACAACATAATTTTGCAATTTTAGATTTTTCAAAAAAAATAGCACTTATTGGCGGTACAGGTTATACAGGCGAAATTAAAAAAGGTATATTTTCAGCTTTAAATTTTATATTACCAGTTTTTAAAAACACATTGCCAATGCACTGTAGTGCCAATGTTGGTGAAAAGGGTGATACTGCTATCTTCTTTGGATTATCTGGTACGGGAAAAACCACACTATCAACAGATCCAAAAAGAAGTTTAATAGGTGATGATGAACACGGTTGGACAAACGAAAACACCGTTTTTAATTTTGAAGGTGGTTGTTATGCTAAAGTAATTAACCTTTCAAGAGATAAAGAACCTGAAATTTATGATGCCATTAAAAAAGGCGCCATATTAGAAAATGTTATATTAGATGATAATGGTGTGGTAGATTTTGCAAATACTTCCATTACACAAAATACAAGGGTTAGTTATCCAATTCATCATATTGAAAATATAAAAGTGCCTTCAATAGGCAAAAACCCAAAAAATATTTTCTTTTTAACGGCTGATGCTTTTGGTGTAATTCCGCCAATTTCAAAATTAACACCAAGTCAGGCTGCATATCATTTTATATCGGGTTATACAGCAAAAGTAGCAGGAACTGAAGCAGGTGTCGTTGAGCCTGTACCTTCTTTTTCAGCATGTTTTGGTGCGCCTTTTATGCCTTTACATCCAGCAAAATATGCTGAAATGCTAAGTGAAAAAATGGTTAAATCTGGCGTTAATGTTTGGTTGGTAAATACTGGGTGGACGGGTGGCCCTTATGGTGTAGGAAAGCGTATGGAACTTAAATATACACGGGCCATGATAAATGCCGTTTTAAATGGTGATTTAGGTTTGTATAATTATGACGATTACCATATTCACTCTGTATTTGGAGTAGCTCAACCAAGAAGTTGCCCTGGCGTGCCAACAAGTGTATTAAGCCCAAGAGCTACTTGGAATGATGATAAAGCATATTACACTACAGCCTTTAAATTAACAAATGCTTTTAGAGAAAATTTTAAAAAGTTTGAAGCGCACTGTAGTGAAGAGATAAGACGTGGCGGACCGCAACGCTACGCATTTTAAGTGTTTATTAGTTAAAGAAAAAAGGCTGGTTTTTTAAAAAAAATCAGCCTTTTTTAATAGTATTTTATGGTAATTATTTCCCTTTATTAACTTTGTCAATGTATTTTTCTAAAGCCATTGTCATTGAAGGTGTTTCGGGTGTTGGTGCAGCAATATCTACACGCAAACCTTTAGCTTCAACCGCTTTTATAGTTGTGTTTCCAAAAACAGCTATTCTAGTGTCATTTTGTTTGAAATCTGGGAAATTTTGAAATAAAGATTCAATTCCAGACGGACTAAAAAATACTAAAACATCATAATAAACATTAGCTAAATCTGATAAATCACTCACTACAGTTTTGTAAAAAGTGGCCTGTTTCCAATCTACACCTAAGGCATCTAATGTGTCAGGTACTTCTTGTTTAACTTTATCGGTATTTGGTAATAAAAACTTTTCGTCTTTATACTTTTTTATTAATGGTGAAAGCTCAGAAAATGTACGTTTACCAACATAAATTTTACGTTTTCTATACACAACATATTTTTGAAGGTAATAAGCAACAGCTTCAGATTGACAAAAATATTTCAATGTATCTGGTACTTTAAAGCGCATTTCTTCAGCTACTCTAAAAAAGTGATCTACAGCATTTCTACTAGTTAAAATTATGGCTGTGTAATTATTTAAATCAACCTTTTGGTGTCTTACTTCTTTTGCAGGTACACCTTCAACATGAATAAACGGTCTGAAATCAATTTTTACTTTTCGTTTTTCTTGTAAATCAAAGTATGGTGAGTTCTCTATTTTAGGTTCTGGTTGAGATACTAAAATTGTTTTCACTTTCATAGGCACAAGTAGTTTGTTCTGTATTAACTCATAAACACCTTGTATAATATAAGATAGGGTGTTATTTCAAGTGCGCAAAGATACAAAATAAAATAGAATAAATAGTTTTTTATAAAACTTTGATGCATTTTAAATGATGTTATTATTCCTATAATATTTGCAATTAATAAAATAATAACCATTATGTAAATTACCGTTAAAGAAACTTGAATTTTGTATAGTAAAATAGCATTTATAGGCAGTAATAAAATACCAATGTAATTTTTGTAGCTTATTTTTTGAAATATATAGTTGTCAACTAATTTGTCAATTTCAAAAAGGCTGGCTATAAGCCTTTCTAAAAGTACTTTTATAAGTATAAAAGCGCCAATACCAACCGCCATTTTAAATAATAAATTAACATTGGTACTTTTAATATTAGTAAAATGCCTGTAAACAACATATGTAAAAGTAGCGGCACAAATTATTAAGTTGCAAAATAAAAGAGCATCAAACTTATCAAAAAACTTCTGTTCTCTAGAGTAAATTTTTAAATATTTAGAGTTTCCTATTACATAAATAAAGTCGTTAAACCGCTTTGGATCAGCTAATTTAGCAATAGCAACTAAAGCGATACCAATAACTAGCAAAATGGTAAAAAGTTCATTATGTATAATTTCTCTAAGCATGCCTTAAAATTATTATATTTTATTAAGAAGAAGCTTAAAATTATTAAGGAAAATTTAAAAAAAATACGGGCTTAATAATGTACATTTGCCAAAATTAAATGTTCAAGAGTATTAGAATGGTAGGAGCTGTAGTTATTATTCCAACGTATAATGAAATTGAGAATATTGAAGCTATAATAAAGGCAGTTTTAGGGCAATCTAATGATGTTCATGTGCTTATTGTTGATGATAATTCACCAGATTTAACAGCTATAAAAGTTAAGGAGCTTCAAAAAAGTTACAGTAACAGATTGTTTTTAGAAATAAGAAAAGAAAAATCTGGACTTGGTACGGCTTATATTCATGGTTTTAAATGGGCTTTAAGTAAGGGTTATGATTATATTTTTGAAATGGATGCCGATTTTTCACATAACCCAAACGATTTACCAAAACTATACAATGCATGTGCTATTGATGGTGCCGATGTATCAATAGGTTCACGTTACAAAACAGGTGTAAATGTGGTAAATTGGCCTATGGGAAGAGTACTTATGTCGTACTTTGCATCAAAGTACGTGCGTTTTATAACGGGTATGAATATTACAGATACCACAGCGGGTTTTGTGTGCTATAAAAACCATGTGCTTAAAGCTATAAATTTAGATGCTGTAAAGTTTATTGGGTATGCATTTCAAATTGAAATGAAATTTAAAGCTTATTTAAAAAACTTTACAATTGTTGAAGTGCCCGTAATTTTTACAGATAGAACTAAAGGCGAATCTAAATTACACCGCGGCATAATATCTGAAGCTATTTTTGGTGTTGTCTCAATGAAAATTAAAAGCTTATTTAAAAAGTAAAACGTAATTCTATTTAAATATAAATAAATGAAAAAAACACTAATTAAAAATGCCAATATAGTTAATGAGGGGGCTATTTTTAATGGCGATATATTAATAGAAGGCGAGTACATAAAGAAAATAGGAGAATCTTTAACACCAAAATCTGCCGATGTATTAGTTTTAGATGCAGAAGGCAAATATCTCTTACCTGGTGTTATTGATGATCAAGTACATTTTAGAGAGCCAGGACTTACACAAAAAGCAAACATTGAAACCGAGTCTAAAGCAGCAATAGCCGGTGGTATTACATCATTTATTGAAATGCCCAATACCAACCCGCAAACTACAACTGTTGAAAAATTAGAAGAAAAATTTGCCATTGCAGCAAAAACATCATCGGCTAATTACTCTTTTATGTTTGGTGGTACAAACGATAATTTAAACGAAATTTTAAAATTAGATGCTAATCAAGCAGCAGGTTTAAAATTGTTTTTGGGGTCTTCAACAGGAAATATGTTGGTAGATGACCCTGAGGTTTTAAAAAATATCTTTAAAAATACCAATTTAAGAATATCAGTACATTGTGAAGATGAAAACACAATAAAAAACAATTTACAAGCACATATTGAAAAGTATGGTGATGATATTCCTATTTCACAACACCCCATAATTAGAAGTGAAGATGCTTGTTATTTATCATCTTCAAAAGCTATAGAATTAGCAAAAGAAACCGGTGCAAGGTTACATGTTTTTCATTTATCTACAGGAAAAGAAACTAGTCTATTTGAAAACAAAACACCTTTAAAAGATAAAAAAATAACGGCCGAAGTTTGCATACATCACTTATGGTTTTCTGATGAAGATTATGAAAAGAAAGGCACATTAATAAAATGGAATCCGGCAGTGAAAACAGCTGAAGATAGAGAACAGCTTTGGGAAGCTTTACTAGATGACAGAATTGATGTTATAGCAACAGACCACGCACCACATACTTTAGAAGAGAAAAAAAACGTTTATACTAAAGCACCTTCTGGTGGGCCATTAGTGCAGCATGCTTTACCGGCTATGTTAGAAATGTACCATAGAGGTAAAATTTCTATTGAAAAAATAGTTGAAAAAATGTGCCATAACCCAGCTATTTTATTTGATGTTGAAAGTCGCGGTTATATTAAAGAAGGTTATTATGCAGATTTAGTGTTGGTAGATTTAAACAACCCATGGACAGTAACTAAAGAAAATATATTGTACAAATGTGGCTGGTCTCCTTTTGAGGGCACAACCTTTAAATCTAGAATAACGCATACCTTTGTAAATGGTAATATTGCTTACCAAAATGCAAAATTTAGTAATGCAAAATATGCTAAACGATTAACTTTTAATAGGTAATGTTGAAACGTTTTTTTATAGTTTTTTTAACCATTTTGAGTTTTATAGGGTGTAATAATAGCCCTAAGAAGCCAAAGAATTTAATTTCTAAAAAACAAATGGTTAATATTTTAATAGATGCCAAATTAGTAGGGTCTGCAAATGCTGTAAACAGAAAAACTTTAGAAGACAAAGGTATTTTTCCAAATACCTATATTTACAATAAGTATAATATTGATAGTTTGCAATTTGCCGAAAGTAATGTGTATTATACATACAAAATGAAAGACTATGAAGAAATTTACCAAATGGTAAATGATAGTTTAGTAAAACTTAAAGAGCATTACCAAAAGATACAAAAAGAAGAACAAAAAAAGCGTGTTAAACATAGTGAAGATTCTTTAAATGACGTTTTAAAAACACGCGATTCTATTAAATTTAAAAAAGGTAAAAACACTGTAAAACCAGCACCGTCAATTGATGACAAAACAATACAAGAATTAGAAAATTTAGATATTGAGTTGTAATTAGTGTTGCTTTAAAAAACAAGCACCAATATTTTCTATTGTTTTATTAATAGGTGTAAACGTATAGTTTATGGCAGTTTCAACATGCTTGCTGCTATAGTTTTTTTCGGTGGTTAATGCAGATGCTACATGTTTAGTAAGTACACGTCTTTTACCTGTAAGTTTTGTTTTTAACCAATCTAACTTCCAAGCTATTGTTAAAAGAAAAATAGGTGCTTGTTTTTTGGGTGCTTTTTTGTTTACAGATTTTGCTAATGCTTGTAAAAATTGTTTGTAAGTCCAGTTTTCTGCAACTAAAACAAAGCGCTTTTTAGTAATAGTGCTTTTTACAAGCGCTATCATAATATCTACAACATCATTAACTGCTACCAAGCCAATAGTACCATTGGTGTAATAGGTAAAACCTTTCTGTGCGCGTTTAAATAAGTTTCCGGTGCCATAGCGCCAAATACCTGCGCCTAAAATAACCCCAGGATTTACAATAACAGCATTTAAACCTTCTTGGGTACCGCGCCAAACTTCCATTTCGGCACCGTATTTAGTAATGCTATAAATACTGTTATCGGCTTCAGGATTCCAAATAGCATCTTCATCAATTAACGCATTATTTGTACTGTCTCCTAAAGTAGCAATAGAGCTTACATGGCATAGCTTTTTAATGCTATTTGCTAAGCATAGGTTTACAACATTGGCTGTACCTTCAATATTAGTTTTTCTAGAGAGTTGGTATTTATCAGGTTCAAAAGATACAAATGCTGCGCAATGATATACGTATGAAACACCTTTAAAAGCATCAGTTAACAACGGAATGTTTAAAATATCAGCTTCAACAAATTCAATTTTATTGTAAAGCTCAAGGTAATTATTAGTGTAGCATGAAAATACGTTTTTAATATTTTCAAGTTTTTTTTGGTTTCGGTAAATAGCCCTTACTTTTTCGCCATTACTTATAAGTTTGTAAAGCAAATGAGATCCAACTAAACCTGTACCGCCTGTAACTAAAATCATGTGGCTAAAATAATGAATATTTTAATTAGCCTAAGCTAAAAAGCTTCAGAAAGAATACTAATTATAACCTACTAATTGTATGGTATTTTTATATTTGCAGTACAATAAATTATATTAAAGATGAAAATGAATTTTGTTGAAGAATTAACATGGAGAGGTATGCTACATGATGCCATGCCAGGAACCGATGAACATTTAATGTCTGGTATGCAAAGCGCCTATGTAGGTATAGACCCAACGGCCGATTCTTTACATATTGGGCACTTGGTAAGTGTTATGATGTTGCGTCATTTTCAATTAGCAGGCCACAAACCTTATGCGCTTGTTGGTGGTGCTACAGGTATGATTGGTGATCCTTCAGGAAAATCTGCCGAACGTAATTTGTTAGATGAAAAAACACTTCGCCACAATCAAAATGCTATTAAAAGCCAATTAGCACGTTTTTTAGATTTTGAAAGTAGCGAAGCCAATGCTGCCGTTTTAGTAAATAATTACGATTGGATGAAAGATTTTTCGTTTCTAGAATTTATTAGAGACGTAGGTAAGCACATTACCGTAAATTACATGATGGCTAAAGATTCTGTAAAAAAACGTTTGTCTTCTGAAGCTAAAGAAGGCATGTCTTTCACAGAATTTACTTATCAATTAGTACAAGGGTATGATTTTCTTCATTTATACAAAGAAAAAAACTGCACCTTACAAATGGGCGGAAGTGACCAATGGGGAAACATTACCACAGGTACAGAGCTTATTAGGCGTATTGGCGGTGGTAAAGGTTACGCATTAACTTGCCCATTAATAACAAAAGCCGATGGTACTAAATTTGGTAAAACCGAAGGCGGAAACGTGTGGTTAGATGCTAACAGAACATCACCATATAAATTTTACCAATATTGGTTAAATACCAGTGATGAAGATGCTGAAAAGTACATTAAAATATTTACTTTTTTAACTAAAGAGGCTATAGAAACTTTAGTTGAAGAACACAAAGAAGCACCGCATTTACGTGATTTACAGAAACGTTTAGCTGAAGAAATTACTACCATGGTACACTCTAAAGAAGATTTAGATAACGCCATAAAAGCCAGTGGTATTTTATTTGGAAAATCAACCAGTGAAGATTTAAAAGCATTAAACGAGCAAACATTTTTAGATGTGTTTGATGGTGTGCCGTTAACCGAAATTTCAAAAAGTGATATTGAAAACGGATTAGATATGGTAGCTGCTTTGGCCGAAAAGGGTGGGTTTTTAAAATCTAACGGAGAGGCAAGACGCGCTTTAAAAGAAAATTCAATTTCTGTAAATAAAGAAAAAGTAAAAGAAGATTATAGTATTACTGCTTCAGATTTAATAAACAATAAGTTTGTGTTATTGCAGCGTGGTAAAAAAAATTACTTCATTTTAAGAATAGTATAAAAAAATAAGGCTTGGTGTAAAAACCAAGCCTTATCACTAACCAATTAAATAAAAACTAATCTTTCTTTTTCTTAGCTCTTTTATTTGGTCTGTTAAAAGTTAAAAACCTTACAGGTGTATTTTAATTTTTTTAAAGTACCATTAAATTGCATCCGCGAATATCAGAATGGTCAAATCTGCCAATAATTTCAAAAGAGCCATCAGTATTTAAACGGCCCAAATCTTGTGTGGCAATAAAGGAGCAAGAATTAATATTAGCCAAATCTATAATGTTTAATCCGCCTGTTTTTTCTGTTTTTTTAATAGTTAATGGGTCTTCGGTGTCGCGGGTTAAAATACGCATCCAACCTGGGCAGGTAAAAACGCCGTTGCCTTTTGAATAAGCCTGACTTAAAAGTTCGGTCATGCCATATTCACTATGTATTTTATCAACACCAAAACCTTTTTTTAATAACGTATGAAGCTCATCACGTATCAACTCTTTTCTGCGGCCTTTCATGCCGCCAGTTTCCATTATTATCGTGTTTTTTAAATTGAATTTATAGGTTTCAACTAAATCTAAAAGTGCAAAAGACACACCAATTAGTAGTGTTTTTTTTCCTTCAGAATTTAACCTTAATAGGGTGTTTTTTAATTCTGATAAGTTATTTAAATAAAAACCACTTTCGGGCTGTTTTGATTGTTTTATAAGCGCATCAACCATATAAATTAATGAAGAGCCTTGGCGCTCTAAATATGATGGTAGTAGTGCTAAAACCACATAATCTTCAACATTGCCATAAAATTCTGTAAACCCAAAATTAAAGCTGTTTTCATAAATTTTAATATTGGTTACATGGTGTTTACTGGTATTTTGCCCAGTGGTGCCAGAGCTTGTAAAAGTGGTTTCAATGGTGTTTTCTGAACTTAAAACAGTATGCGATTTAAAAAACTGAATGGGTAAAAACGGAATATCTGTTAAGGTTTTAACATCGCTGGGTGTTTTATAGAGTAAATCGCAAAAAGACCTGTAAACCCTATTGTTTTCAAACTGAAATTTAAAAATTTCAAGAGCCTTTTTTTCAAAAGCTTCGTTAGTTTTAATGTTAAAAATACTATGGTAATCTGTCATTTATCAAGCAATTTTCTTCAAATAAAAACAAAATACAAAAGTAGTTAAAATAAAAAAGCGTTGCTATTGCAACGCTTTTAAATGTATGTGTATTCAATTCATTATTTAATAACTAATCTTTGTGTAGTTACAGCATTGTTTTGCGTAGCTTTTAAAACATAAACACCAGCTTTTAAACTTGAAACGTTTAGGGTGTTATTGTTTGTAACGGCATTAATTACTTGCTTGCCTAACATATCAAAAACTGATACTGAAATTTTTGCATTGCTTTGGCTAGTAATATTAACAAAGCCTTTTGCCGGATTTGGATACAAAGCAAACCCTTTTATTTGTTTTTGGTTAGATGAAAGGGTAGTTGCATGAGTGATTACTAAATTGTCAACAAAAATTGTTTCATCTGATGAAGAATTTGATTGTCTTAAATTGAAAGTATCAAGTGTTTCTCCAGTGCTGCCATTTGAAGTTATCGTTTCGCTGCCTACAGTAAGAGAAGCAACTCCAGTATCTAGGTTAAATGATATTTCAACTGAAACAGTATCTCCAAAATTAAAATCAGTAGTAAGTTTTGCATCATTGGTACTTGATGCAGCGCTTAAGCCTAAACTATAATCTCCAGTAGCGTTTGGAGATACTACATCTATACGTGTTCTAAAGTCAAAACTTGTATCATTAGAAAAATGAGCAAAGTATTCAAAATCAGTTCCAGTAATAGCAGTTGCAGAAACTTTAATATCAAAAGTAGCAGTAATTACACCTGTTGTTAAATTGTCTGCAAATTTCAATTCAGCATCTTCAGAGCCACTATCTTGTGAAACGGCTATCTCTTCACTCGTTACAAGAAGAGTTCCGGCTGTTCCACCTTGTGTTGTCCAAGAGCCGTTGCCAACCAATGGTCCATTTGGATAAGTAAAATTATCTGTGGCTAAAGTTGTTTGCCCAAAAGAAGCATTTGCTAATAAAATAGTAAGTAGAAAGAAGTAAAGTTTTTTCATAAGGATGAGAGTTTAAATTAATTAAGCTCCTAAATTATGTATAAACTTTAAGGTATTTTAAGTGTTATGTGTAAATTGATGTTTTTTTTACACGTAAATAACGTTATCTTTACTTTATCACTAATTTTCTGGTTTCGCTAACGTTATTTTCAGATATTTTTAAAATATACACGCCTTTGCTTAAATTGGCTATGTTTAACTCTTTGCCAATTAGCTTAGTTTTGTAAATTAATTTTCCTATTACATTAAAAAACTCAACATGCTTTGTTAAATTTTTTTTCGAAGATATGTATATAAAGGTATGGCCGCTTTTTACAGGGTTGGGGTAAATAGATAAACCTTCAATATTGTTTTTAGCAGGCGTATTTGTTGCATAAATTTGAGATATACCGTTTTGGGTACAAAACAAAAAAACTAGCATAAAAAAAACAGATAAAAAGTAATTTTTTCCCATAAAGTACCGTTTAGGTAGTGTAAATTTAAGAAAACACAACAAAATTTATACCAAAAAAGTGTTAAACATTTGCGCAATACATCGAAAGGTTAACTTTTCGTAAGTACTTTGTTACCTTAATGTTATTAATTAGTCAATAATGAGTATATTATGCTTTTAGTTTTATCTTTACCTTTTGAAATTATTAAAAATGAAAAAAAAGGACATTAAAATATTGTTAGTTGATGATGAGCCAGACATTTTAGAAATTGTAGGCTACAATTTAACAAGTGAAGGCTACCAAGTAATAACTGCCGAAAACGGAAGTGAAGGCGTTAAAAAAGCAAAAAAAGAATTGCCTCAACTCATTATTTTAGATGTAATGATGCCTGAAATGGACGGTATTGAAGCATGTGAATTATTGCGTAAAAATCCAGACTTAAAAAACACAATTATAACTTTTTTAACTGCAAGAGGTGAAGATTACTCGCAAGTAGCAGGTTTTGATGCTGGTGCTGATGATTATATAACCAAACCAATAAAACCAAAAGTATTGGTAAGCAAGGTTAAAGCATTACTACGCCGTTACAAAGAAGAAGATGTTTCTGATACCGTTAAAATAGGCAGTCTTGTAATAAACAGAGACGAATATAAAGTAACATCAAAAGGCAAAGAAATAATATTGCCAAGAAAAGAATTTGAATTATTATCTTTGTTAGCCTCAAAGCCAGGAAAGGTTTTTAAACGAGATGAAATATTAGACACCGTTTGGGGTAATGAAGTAGTTGTTGGTGGCAGAACCATTGATGTTCACATTAGAAAACTACGCGAAAAATTAGGTGATGATAGTTTTAAAACCATTAAAGGCGTTGGGTATAAATTTGTAGATTAGTTAGTACCACATGCAAGCGCAAGCAAAGTTTAAAAAAACATATAGGTTTGCTATAAACACGTCTTTATACATAACCGCATTTATAACGCTTTTAATAAGCGTTTTTTTATATTATTTTCATCCACCACAGTGGTATTATATACCTGTTTTTGCTACTTGTGTATATATATTTTGCTTTATAATTATTCAATTTAGAATTGAAAAATTCATTTACAAACGTGTAAAAAGAATTTATGATGATTTAACGTTGTTAGAATCGGCTAGTTTAAATAAAACGGCCATTACAACAGACATGAAAACACTTACCCGTGAGATTGATAAATTTGCAAAAGACAAAAAAATAGAAATTGAAACCTTAAAAGTAAGAGAACAATACCGTAAAGAATTTTTAGGTAATGTATCACATGAGCTTAAAACACCATTGTTTACAGTACAAGGCTATATTTTAACGCTGCTTGATGGTGGTATGGATGATGAAAACATTAGACTTAAATACCTTGAAAGAGCAAGTAAAGGCATTGAAAGGTTAGGGTATATTATTAAAGACTTAGATATGATTACCAAACTTGAGGTAGGCGATTTAAGTTTAAAAACCGAAGCTTTTGATATTGTTGAGCTTGTTGAAAACGTATTTGATATGTTTGAAATGAAAGCCGCAAAAAAGAAAATTACTTTAACCTTTGATATGGATTACACCGAACCAATAATGGTTAGGGCAGATAAAGAACGTATACAGCAAGTGTTGGCAAACCTAGTTGTAAATTCTTTAAAATATGGTAGAATTAAAGGAACCACCGAAATTAGTATTGAAAACTTAATAAAGAACAAAGTAATTGTACGTGTTACAGATAATGGTGAAGGTATTGAAAAAGAGCACATTAAACGTTTGTTTGAGCGCTTTTTTAGAGTTGATAAAAGTGGCTCAAGAAAAGAGGGTGGTTCTGGTTTAGGCTTATCAATAGTAAAACATATTATTGAAGCACACAACGAAAAAATTTATGTTGAAAGTGAATATGGTGTTGGTAGTGAGTTTTCATTCACCTTAGAAAAGGCTGAATAATTTTTTGTAATCTACATCAAAATCAAAAGCCTTTAAACCTTCAAAGTTTTTAACGTCTTCAATTTTTTCAATTTTAAAATCATCTTGTTTACAACTTGGTACAAGGCGCATTTCGGTTAAACGTTTTGCTAAATACTCTTGCTCAAATTGCCCAGGTGTTGGTATAAAAAAAGCCTTTTTATTTAATTTTGCTAAATCCATTACCGTAGTGTAACCAGAACGTGAAATAACAATATCACTTTCGTTAATGGTTTTTTCCAAAAGATCAGATGTCATAAAATTGTAAACCGTAATATTGCCCATAACTTGTATGGTTTGTTCATCTTCCATCAAGCCTTTAACTAATATTGTTTTTTCAGGGTAATCTTTAAGTTCATTAAGTAATTTATCAACTAACAAACCGCGTTGTGGTTCGGGGCCAGAAATTAAAGCTAATAATTTATTGTTTTTTGTCGTAGTTTTCTTTTCAAATCTACTTAATGGGCCAATGTAAGTTAAGGGGATGTCAAAGGTGTTTGTATGTCCAAGTTTTCCACTTAAATTAATGTCGCCATCAGTATCAGGTACCCAACATGCACTAAATTTTTTTATAATTTTTTGGTGCATTTTAGTACTAAACCAAGTGGTACTTCCGCTTAGTACGTTAAGTTGATGTGTTATAAAAACCGAAGGTACTTTTTTGCTATAAACACCCAATCTGTTATCAGAAATAACACCCGAAATTTGATGCGCTTCAACAATATCTTTAATTGCTTTTTTTTCGTTTTTAACTGCTTTTAAAACTTTAGGAGAATCTTTAATAAGTTTCATTTTAAAGTTTTTTCCATTTTTTGCGTAGGTTACGTTGTATCCGGGTAATTCAATAGATGACAGCATAGGAAACTCTTTTTGTAAAAGTTTTAAAGCAACACCATCACTGGCTATAATGGGTTCAAAACCATGATCTAATAAGGCTTTTACAATAGGTATGCATCGGGTAGCGTGCCCTAAACCCCAATTTAAAGGAGCTACTAAAATTCGTTTTTTATTGTGTTTCACAAATGTGTATTTGGGTGTTTTTTGCAAAACCAAAATGTTGGTTTTATTTAATATTTTTTGTGTGAAAGTGCTTAAAAAAGTTTCACAAACACAAAAAATAAGAAAAACAAAGATAAGCATATAAAGGCTTGTGTATATTTCCTTAATTTTACCAAATATTTTCAAATAATAAGAAATAGTTAAAAACACAGTGGGAAGTAAAAATAAACTAAAACGATTTAGAGAAAACGAAACATTTTCAAACGTATTTCAACCTAAAAGAGAAGCGTTGGTTGATGCTACTTTTGAGTTAAAAGGTAACTGGCGCTCAAAAGTTTTTAAAAATAATAACCCTGTAGTTTTAGAGCTTGGTTGCGGTAAAGGCGAATATTCTGTAGCCTTAGCTAAAAAATACCCTAATAAAAATTTTGTAGGCATAGATATTAAAGGCGCACGTTTTTGGCGTGGTGCTAAAACAGCTATTGATGAAAACATACCCAATGTTGCTTTTTTACGTACTCAAATTGAATTAATAGCTTTTGCTTTTGAAGCTAATGAAGTTGATGAAATTTGGATTACTTTCCCAGACCCGCAAATAAAATATAAGCGTACTAAACACCGTTTAACCAATGCCGATTTTTTAGCTAAATATAAAACAGTGCTTAAACCTGATGGTATTATGAATTTAAAAACCGACAGTGAATTTATGCATGGTTATACATTAGGTTTACTTCATGGTGCTGGTCATAATGTGCTATATGCCAATAATGATGTTTATAAACAAGAAGGAAGCCCAGAAGAAGTTACCGCTATTCAAACATTTTATGAGTCGCAATACCTAGAGCAAAATAAACCAATTACGTATATTAAATTTCAAATTAACTAGTTTTGAATATAACCATCATCTTTTTTTTAGGTTTAATTATTGCATTAGTTGGAGTAATACCACCAGGGCTGTTAAACATGACGGCTGCAAAAATTAGCTTAAAAGAAGGGCATAATCGTGGTATAATATTTTCTATTGGTGTTTGTGTAATTGTAGCAGTACAAACCTATGTGGCATCAGTTTTTGCAAGGTATTTAAGCAAGCACCCAGAAGTGGTTGATGTATTACAACGTGTAGCCTTTGTAATTTTTGTTCTTATTACGGTGTACTTTTTATTTGTAGCTAAAGCAACCACCAAACAGCAAATAAAAACCAAAACAAAAAGTAAACATAGTAGGTTTTTTCAAGGTTTGTTTTTGTCATCAATAAATGTGTTTCCAATACCATATCAAGCATACATGACTATTACATTAGCATCATTTGGGTGGCTTAATTTTGAGCAAATAAATGTAATAGCGTATGTAGCTGGTGCAGTTTCAGGTACCTTTGTAATGCTTTACATGTATATTTTCTTTTTTGATAAAGTGAAAAACAAGGCATTTACATCACAAAAAAATATGAACTACATTATTGGCGGTATCACCGGAATAATTTCAATAGTAACATTAATAAATATTGTAAAAGAGCTTTAAAACACCTTGAAACCCGAAACCTTAAGTTTTTTTGAAAAAGTTTACAAAGTAGCACGTTTAATACCATACGGGCGTGTTACAAGTTACGGAGCCATTGCAAAATATCTTGGAGCTGCCAAAAGCGCTCGAATGGTTGGGTATGCCATGAACGGATCTGGCGGAAAAGATGTGCCCGCACACAGGGTTGTAAATAGAAATGGATTGCTAACCGGAAAACATCATTTTGATGGCACAAACCTTATGCAACAACTTTTAGAAAGCGAAGGTGTTAAGGTGGTTAATAATCAAATTCAAAATTTTGAAAACGTGTTTTGGGATCCTTCAGAAGCGCAGTAATATTTGCTAATTCTTATTTAAAATCATTTTTAAAGTGCAATAACTAAATTAAATAGCATAATAAACAAAACTTGTGTTAAGGTAACATTTCTTCAGCCTATAATCATTACCTTTGTACATTAGAATAAATTATAATTACATGAAGCTTAATAAGCAAGATATATACAAAGCATTAGAGAGCATTACGGTACCTGGTGAAGGACAAAACATGGTTGAAAGTGGCGCCGTAAAAAACGTGGTAACTTTTGGTGATGAAGTGGTTGTAGATATTACAATTAACAACCCAAGTTTACAAGCAAAAAAACGTGTTGAAGTTGATATTTTAAAAGCAATACATGAACATGTTTACCAAAAAGCCAAAATAAAAGTAAATGTAAAAGTTGATGCGCCTGCAACACCCAAACCCAATGTAATAAAAGGAAAGCCAATACCTGGTATTAAAAATATTGTAGCAGTAGCTTCAGGTAAAGGTGGTGTAGGTAAATCTACCGTTACAGCTAATCTTGCAGTATCATTGGCAAAAATGGGTTTTAACGTTGGTGTTTTAGATGCCGATATTTATGGACCATCAATACCTATTATGTTTGATGTTGAAGCTGAAAAACCTCTAGCCGTTAATGTTGAAGGAAAATCTAAAATGAAACCTATTGAAAATTACGGAGTAAAAGTATTGTCAATTGGGTTTTTTACACAACCAAATCAAGCTGTTGTATGGCGTGGGCCAATGGCGGCCAAAGCATTAAATCAAATGATATTTGATGCGCATTGGGGAGAATTAGATTTCTTACTTTTAGATTTACCTCCAGGAACAGGTGATATACATTTAAGCATCATGCAATCATTACCAATTACAGGAGCTGTAGTAGTTAGTACACCACAAAATATTGCCTTAGCCGATGCTAAAAAAGGCGTAGCAATGTTTCAGCAAGATAGCATACAGGTGCCTGTTTTAGGAATTATTGAAAATATGGCGTACTTTACACCAGAAGAATTGCCAGATAATAAATACTATATCTTTGGAAAAGAAGGTGCTAAAAATTTAGCCAAAGATTTAAAAGTACCATTTCTAGGGCAATTACCATTGGTGCAAAGCATAAGAGAAGCTGGTGATGTTGGTAGGCCAGCAGCATTACAAACAGCTACTGTTTTAGAGCAAGCTTTTGAAAAATTAACTCAAAATGTAGTGCAAGAAGTAGTAGCACGTAACGAAAATTTACCACCAACCGAAGCCATTAAAATAACAACCATGGCAGGTTGTTCGGCAGTTAAAAAGTAATAGAATGACTTCAGAAGAACTAAAACTAAATGTTGAAAAGGCATTAGATGAAATTCGCCCATTTTTACAAAGTGATGGTGGTGATATTTCGCTTTTATCAATAGAAGATGATAAACTTGTAAAAGTACAATTGCAAGGAGCATGCGTTGGTTGTAGTGTTAACCAAATGACATTAAAATCGGGTGTAGAAATGACTATAAAAAAGTATGCGCCTCAAATAGAGCAAGTAATTAATATAAGTGCATAGCATTACTGCAAATGTTGTAATAATGTGATGTTATTTTTATAAAATCTTCAATTTTTTTAATTCCTATTAAATTAGTAGAGAAAACATTTAGATAAATGATTTTCTTAACCTAAATTTGTGGCATAAATTATGATATGCCTTTGGCAGTAAACACTTTATAATGCAAGACGTAAATTTAAAAATTACAGATAGAGATGGTGTAACGCATGATATAGTTGCACCAACAGATATGGCCATGAATTTAATGGAAGTTGTTCGCTCATATGAGTTAGCTCCCGAAGGTACCATTGGTGTTTGTGGTGGTATGGCTATGTGCGCATCTTGCCAATGTTATGTGCTAACTGATAATGATTTACCTCCAATGAGTGATGATGAAGAGGCTATGTTATCTGAAGCTTTTGATGTAAAAGATAATAGCCGTTTAGGCTGCCAAATACAAATAACACCCGAAATGGATGGTTTAGCTGTTGAACTTGCTCCTGAAAGTTAAATAATGGCAAAGCTTAAACTTAAATAATTTTTGTTTTTATTTATTCTAAATAAAGGCTATATTTGCACCTGTGAAAAATGTAGTTAACACCCATACCAGTTATCAAATACAGCATATTACTTTTTGTAAATATGCTTTAATTACACCAAATAAGGTAATACACTTAAGCTTTCCGCAAATGCTTGAGTTAAGGCGTAAAATAAATGCATTAACTACTTATAATGCATTAAATAATATTATTGATAACGAAAACTTCGTTTTACTTTTTGTAGCCGATAAGCAACATTTGCTTTTTTTAGAAATTCCGCAGTTATTAAAACTAAAAGATCAAATTGCGGTATTTTTTCAAGCGCCAGTACTAGCTTAATTCTATTTATTTAGACTTTATTTAAATTTTGTTTGCATTCTTTTACACCACATTTTTATTGTAAATTTGTGTAAAAGCACATTAGGTATGAATACAATAGTTAGAAAACAAATGTCTATTAACACAGATGTTATGGACATGCTAAATAATCAAATTGCTATGGAAATGAAAGCATCAGCTTCATATTTAGCCATGGCCTCTTGGTGTGACCAACGTGAGCTATTAAATAGCAAAGCGTTTTTTTACAAGCAAGCTGAAGAAGAGCGTGAACACGCCATGAAAATATTTACATTTATTAATGATAACGGCGGAGCAGCAATTTCACCAAATGTAACCAACGTAAATAATGATTTTGAAAGTTTAAGAGCTATCTATGAAACTGGTTTAGAGCAAGAAATAGCCGTTACAGAATCTATTTATAAAATATTTAAAGCAGCAAGAAAAGCTGATGATTTTATAACAGAAGTATTTTTACAATGGTTTATTACCGAACAATCTGAAGAAGAAGATACCTTTAGAAGCATTATTGATGTATTTGATTTAATGGAAGGTATGCCACTAAAAATGATTGACGAAAGACTACCTAAAGAATAACAGGCTTTACATTAAAATACCATAAAAATGTTTCTAGTTTACCACCAAACTAGAAACATTTTTTTTATGCTTCCGTTTTTAAATTTAATCCAACAAAGTGTAGAGAATTGCGTGTTAAAATAATTATGAGCCTTTGTTTTAAAAGCAGTGTAGTTTTTCCAGTTTACATTAGGGTGAGGTGTTATTAACCAATCTTTTTTTGTTGGTATATAGAATTTACAATTTGAAAGATTTTCTAAATCTTTAGTATTAATATAATAGCCCGCAATACAATTATTGTTTAACGTTTTAAGTTGTATGTTTTGGTTATTATACGGCAAAAATAATTGTGCTTTAAAATAAACATACTGTAAAATAGTATTAATATTTAAATCTAAGTTTTCTAAATACGGTTTACAAGTATCTGAATAGAGTAGCGGAAGTTGTTTTTTTTCAAGTTTTAATAGTTTTTCAACTAAAGTATCTTTTCTGTTTGGGCCAATAAAGTGCTCAATTTCATTTTGTCCAACGGTTTCGTCATATAAATAGAATTTATAAATAATTTCTAAATGAATGGGTTGCTGTTTTTTTAGTAACAAGCAATCTATTTCCCCTAAAGTAATTTTATCTTTTTGTATTTGAATGTTTTCTGCTATTATTGAAATATCAGGTTGTTGCAATAGTTCAAAAGAAACAAAACGTTCAATATATTTGCCTAAACGAAGTGTTTCATCTACCTCAATATTAATTTTTGAAAATTGGGTTTCAATGTCAAACTGTTTTAAATTAAAAACCGATTTATTTTTCCATAAAACGGGTGTTTGTAAAAACCCTTCGTAACGTTTTTGGAGCATACTTACGTTCTGTAATCAATTAAATTTACAGGACCTTCTAATAGTGTTCTAACTATTTGTAGAGTGCCGTCGTCTTTAGTTGCAATATGCCATTTAATTAACGAAATAGCACCATTTTCTATTTCTAAACCTGTAATGCTACGTGGGTGAACGCAGCTGCCGTCATTAAAAAAAGCAATATCTCCGGGTTCAGGAAATCTTGGGCGGTGAGTATGGCCAAAAATAGTTAGTAAATTGTTGTTTTGGGCTATCCATTTTTTTGCACGCCTTTCAACTTTAATTAATTCGGTGTAATTTTTAGCAGGACTTGTGGGGTCTGCAATACCCATAACATTAAGGGGTTTCCAAAGTATTCTTACTAAAAGACGACTCCATTTCCAAAATAAAAAGTTCCACCAATCGGCTTGATGCCCGTGGGTTAAAAATAATTCTTGTTTGGTGGTTTCATGTTTTAAAACAATGGCTTCGTTGTAGGTTATATTTTTAAATAGCTCAACATTTTCTCCAATTTTTGGGTCAAAATATGTAGATAAATGTTTTTTAACGTAGTTGGGGTTTCGGTATACCATATCGTGGTTTCCCCAAATCATATGCAGCCTGTTTTCTTTGTGAAACTGCTTTAAAAGCATATACACATTTTTATGTGCATTTAAAATTGATGAGAACGATAGGTTTTCCCAAAGCTCATCACCATCACCTAATTCACAATAATTAAAACCTTCGTTATAATAATGTTTTAAGGCGTGAAAGTAAATATTGCGGTTGTTAGCAAAATCATCAGCAAAACTATTGTCGCCACGGTGGCAATCACTAAATAAAATGTATTTACTGGTATTATTAAACGTTACAACTTTGGCGTTTTTGTAAGCGTGGTTTAAACGTTTTTTTGATGAAAACATACTAGTTAAAACTTTAAGCTAATATAGTTATAATTAGTTTGTAGTGTATCCAATTTTTTCTAATGCTTCGGGTAAAATAAAACTAACAAATTGGCTGTATGCTAGTGTAGATGGATGTAAACCATCATTAGCAACAAGTTCTGGTTTTTCAAGGCCTTCGCGTGTTATATCTGTAATGTACACATAGGTTATACCGTATTGGTTACAGTAACGTTCTATAAAATTATTGTACATATTTATTTCTTCACTTATGCTTGAATTTCCATTACCAAAGGGTGTGTAAGCGTAATCTGGTATTGAAACTACAATTACTTTATCTTTTTTTAGTTGCGCCAAAGTTATAGCGTTGCTTACAAGCTCTGGGAATTCTTTTTCAAAAACACTAAAAGGCTGCTGTTGGTATTGGTTGTTAACGCCAATTAAAAGGGTAACCAAGTTATAATTATCATCTAAATTTTCATTAGCAATAGCATTTTTTAAGGCAGAAGTAGTCCAGCCGGTTTGGGCTATTACTTTTAAATTAACATCATTATTGCCAATTTTTTTAATAATGCTATCTTTTAGCTGTTCTGGAAAACGGCAGGTTTTGCAAACACTTTCACCTATGGTATAACTATCACCTAACGATAGTATTTTTATAACGCTATCGGGTGTGTTCTCTGGAGTAGTTTCAATTATTTCTTCTTTTTCAACTTGGGTTGTGTTTTCATTTTTAACATCTGAAGAAGAACAGCCAAGGTAAAATACGCCAGAAAACATAACGTATTTGAGTAGTTTTTTCAAAATCATTTTTCTTTTAAAGATACAATTTTTGAAATTGATGTTTGTAATTAAAAAAAGCGCTTCAATGTTGAAGCGCTTCTTAATACATTAAAATTTAGATGTTTATTACGGATTGGTGGTCCATAAAGCAGCTGTTTTTAACATGGCTCTTCGTGGTAACTTTAAACCCGATATTATGAGTTGCGCAAAATCTTCTGGTTGTAGCACATTTTCAGAACCTTTTTCTAACATACCTAAACCAATGGTCATGTCTGATTCTATGGTGCTTGGTGTTAAAGTAATAACTCTAATATTGTTTTTTCTTACTTCTTTCATTAAAGATTCAGACATGCCAATTACCGCAAATTTTGATGCAGAATATGCCGAAATATTAGGGTTGCCATTTAAACCAGCTGTAGAGGCTACATTAAAAATATCACCTTCATTATTATCTATTAAATGAGGTAAAACCTCTTTGGTAACATAATACATGCCCATTACGTTTGTTTGAATAGTTTGTTCCCATTGTTCAACAGGCATTTCAATAAACGAACCAATGGCGGCAATACCTGCGTTATTAACCAGAATATTTACGCCACCTAAACGCGTAATTATATCTTTAATGCTGGTTTTAACAGCGTTATAATTACCAACATCAAAAACTGAATAAATGGCCTTAATGCCAAAGCTTTCTAGCTCGTTTACTGTTTCTTTTAAAACAGATTCGTTTCTGCCAGTAATGGCCACATCTACTCCTTCTTTAGCAAAGGCTATGGCTGTTGCTTTGCCTAAACCTCTTCCGCCTCCAGTTATAATGGCTTTTTTATTTTTTAAATCACTCATTTTTTTGTGTTTATAGTTATGTTTTAATGCTTTACTTATGTGTACAAAGTTAGCAATATCAAAATATTTAAAAGCTAGCCTCTATCCAAATACCTGGAATAACGGCGTTATTAATTGTGCCAGTACCACCAGGGCAAATACTGTATTGTATGGCAGGTTGTAATACAAAATAGTTGGTAATTTGAAAACGATAACCCAACTCTAAAACCATTTCAGGTGAAAGTGAATTATGGTTTTGTACAGCTGCCCATTCATTGCTAAATGCCCCAAAGGTAGCAAAGAATAGTATTCTATCATCAATTCTAGACTTTATTGGCCCTTTACAATTTAAACCAAAACTAGATTGAAAAGGTAATTTTGCAACAGCACCATGTGGTGTATAAGCCATTGTTAAAAATGCATTTATAATGTTGGTTAAATTTACATCAATGTGCCCATATAAGCGTAGAAAATATTTAGTGATACTGTTGGAATCTAAATTTGATAAGTTTCCAAAAACCTGGTTAGCACCAATGTAAGCTCTAGTTTTACGGTTTGAAATTTCTCCAAACCAATCATATTGTAAAAATACAGATGTGTCATCTGTTGCTCTAAACGCAAAATCTAAACCATTTTTAGTATCATCAAAAACAGTTTTGCTTAACTGGTAAACCCCTAGTTGAAATTGATGTTTGGTGTTTGGTTTGTATTTAAACCTTGTGCCCCAAGTAGCAAAAGGAAAGGTTGTTGTTTGCCCATCTAATAAAAGCGCTCTAATAACACCATTTATGGTATTACTTATAGAATAAAAATACCATTTTGAAACAGAAAAATCGTCAACAGTTGTTGTGCGCCCTATTTTCCAAGAGAATTTATCTCCAAAATCTTTTTCAATACTTAAATCATATAAAAATGTGTTTTGCCCGCCCACAAGATTTAAAGGTTCAAATACTGAGCCTACTTCATTTGCAAGCCCTTTACCATGGCGGTTTATCATAGAAATTTTTCCGCGAGTACCCTTCCATTTTAGTAATTTTTCAAAATCTAAAGTAACACCGGTATACAATTGCCCAGAGTAACTTGCTTCTTGTTCTATGCCTCCATAAATATTTGCAGCAGCGGTAGATGCGTAATGCAAAAAAGGATAAACACCATCGGTTAAACTTAGCTTAACTTGTTTGGTATTTTTATTATTTTCTTGAGGTATTACTGAAAATGATGAAATTAGAAAGCATAGTAAAATAAACTTCTTCATTTTACACATGAATATTTTATTTGAAGACCTTAAACGCCAAGAATTATTGAAGTATTCTTGACGTTTAATGCCAACAATTAAACATTTTTATTTTTTCTTTTGGAATTATTACTGTTCTGTCCAATAATCCATCACTACAGCATCAGCAAAAAGGTGTGCGTATTTATTAATTAAATTAAGATGTGCTTTATGAAATAAATACTGTTCTCTTGCGTGTTCGTTTTTAAAGGTAATAACAAAGGAGTGTGTTAAGCCTTTGTCGTGTCTTTCGGTACTATCGTTTTCTCCCCATTCAAAAGCAGAAATAGAAGGTATTTCATTTTGAAGATTTACAAAAGCTTGTACGGCAGCATTTACTTCTTTTTCTGAGGCTTCATCTTTATATTTTAGATGTACAATGTGTTTAATAACCTTATTGCCTCTATTTATTTTAGGAGCAATTTTATAAGATACTGCTTTACCAAAATCAAACCTGTTAGATCCTGCAATTAGGAAATTATCATCACCAATTTTATGAGATCTTAAACCATAGTAAATTGAAAAGCCAGTTTCTAAATAGTTAATAGAACTTAAAATACCATCTTCGTTTAATTTACATAGTTGTATGGCTTCATCATCTCTGGTTCCAACAGCAAAAATGGCTTCTTTTCCGTTGCTAGACACTAATTCAATTCTTGTTTGCCCTTGTAATTTATTAGTTTCATCGTCTTTTAAAACAAAGTGCGGTACAAGTGCACCTCTATTATTTAATTTAAATACACTTACGCCATCTCCATGATATGTAAAATCTGGGTTTTTAATAAATCCACCTCTTGTGTAATATTTATGGTGTCTGTGCCCCACAAGAACATAATTATTGTTGCCTAAAGTAACGCCAGTTACAGGGTATGCTCCTGTTAGATATCTATCTGTTGTGTTGTCATGAATATTATTTACGTTTTTGAATTTACCGTTTTCATAGACTCTAAAGCTACTTACCCCATTATCTTGAAAACCGCTGGTATATAAATAGGTTTTTCCTTTAATTTTAACGGTATACATGCCAATAATTCCATCAGTGTGTAACTCATCAGTATCTTTCATGGACTGCACATGTGTTAAGCTACCGTCGTTATTAATTTTAAAGCAAGTAAGACCAGGAGTTGTTCTTTCAAGTCCGCCTACAAATAAATAAGATGTCTTTTTCATATGCACCACTTGCAGTGTAATACCAACAGCAAGGTGTGTGTCTTCAGTATCTTCTACCATAGCAGCACGTTCTAAAGAACCATTATCTAAAATCTTGAAGGTTTCAACAACGTTACCAAATTTATTGGCTACAAATAGGAAATCATTACCTCCAATATTATCAGCTACCATACCTCTTGCAGGACCTTTTTCTTTGTAAAGCTTGTGGTTGCTAACAGGTGTAAGTACGCCCTCTTTATCTAGGCTAAATACATCTACATTTCCTGCGCCACCAACAAATACAAGGTGTTTACCGTTTTTTTCGTAGCTAGTTACAGAAACGGTATTTTTACCAGCTATATTTTTAAAATCTTGTCTGTAAAGCATTAGGTTGTTGTTGTTTTGACCTAAGCTTAATTGGGCTATTAAAAGCGTAAATAGTAATGCAAGGTTTTTTATGGTATTCATAATGTCTAGTTGTTTATCAAAAGTAATTAATTTAAAATAGCTTGAGCGCCTACGGTTGCTATTTCTCTGTCTTGTTCTATAGTGCCGCCGCTTACACCAATGGCCCCAATAATTTTGCCATTTTTATTTTTTATAGGAATACCTCCGGGAAAAGATACCAAACCATTATTAGTTAATTCAATATTATAAATAATACCACCAGGTTGGGTAAGTTCACCTAATTTTCCTGTGTCTATATTGAAATAACGTGCTGTTTTAGCTTTTTTAATAGCTACATCAATACTACCTAGGTAAGATTCATCCATTCTTATAAATGATTTTAGGTTTGCTCCGGCGTCTACAACAGCTATGTTTACAAGTACGTTATCTGCTTCGGCTTTGGCTTTGGCAGCTAAAAGAGCTTTTAAAGCTTCGTCATCAGTAATATCATTGGTTATTTGTGCTTCTAATGCGCAAGAAAATAGTGTAATTACAAGTGTAATTATACAAAAGTTTAGTTTTTTTAGTGTGTTCATAATTGTTGTTTTGTTTGAAAACACAAAAATTAAAAACTGTTAGGTGAAAATTGTTGAACAAGTTCAATAGTAGAAAAAAATAGCGCTGAATTTGTTAGGTTGAATTTTAGATAATTTTTTAAAACTATGATTGTTTTTTTATTTTACTTAAAAATTCGTGGGTAATGCCCAAATAACTAGCAATTTGTTTGTCGGTTAGTTTAGAGGCAATGTTAGGGTAGGTGTTAGAAAAATATAGATAGCGTTCTTTAGCTGTTTCGCATTGGTTGCGAATTAACCTGCGTTGCCATGCTACAAGCGCTTTTTGTGACATGATACGGAATAACTTTTCAACCACCGGAAGTGTTTTATAGAGTGTTAATTTATCTGTTCGGTTTATTAATAACACTTCACTATCTTCAAGAGCTTGCATATTTAAGTTTGAAGGTTTTTGGTTCATAAAACTATCAATATCCATTAACCACCAATCTTTAGCGGCAAAATATAGCGTGTTTTCATTACCCTTTTTATCAATAGAGAAAACCCTAAAGCACCCATTAATTACAAAGCCTTCGTATTTGTAAATATTACCTTGTGTGAGTAGAAAATCTTTTTTTTGAATAGATTTTGGTTTGAAATAACTGCAAATAGTTTCTAAATCGGCATTAGAAATTTCAATATTTTTTTTAATATGTTCTTTTAGTGCGTTTAAAACCATTTTAACTATTGTAAAACAAAAGCCTAAAATATTGTTTTAAAATGACAAACTAAAATTTAATAAAAAAAGCGTTTCAACATTTATAATTTATAAATGCGAAACGCTTTTACGCTTAAAATGAAATAAACTACTTTTTAAATAGTGGGTCTGTTCCAATAGTACCCACTAAGCTTTCTAAATACGCATTAGTTTTTGCGTTTTCATATAACTTTTTAGTGGTTTCTAATTTGTTATTAATGTTCATTTCTTCTACTAATTTGCTATTATTAGGTTCAGATATAAAGGTTTCTAAGTATGTAATTTGAGATTGGTAGTACGCTAAATCTTTTTGTTGTTTAATTTTTAAGCGTTCTTTATACCAATTACTATTTAAAACATAATCTCTTGTAAAGTATTTTCGTAATTCTGGGTTGCTAATATCTTTACCTTCATAATTGCCGTAAGCCATAATGTGTAATAGTATTTTTAGTGGTGGTATAGCTGCTTCAACGCTACCATCTTCAAAATAATTTAAGGCTACTTTTTGTTGTGCTTCAACTATGTTATTAATACCATCAACGTAGTCTTCCATTCCTTGTAATTCTGGTTTTAACATACGTTCACTAAATACAGCGGTAGGTTCATCAAAAATTCTATTTAAACATAATAAATCGAATTTTCTTGTTATTCTGTAACCTAGTCTGCTTGCTAATACCTTTTTGCCTTGGTATTCAAAATCTTCAAGTTTTTCTAAAGAACCATTGGCAATTAAGTTTTTAGGATCTCTATCTGCAGGTGTCATTCTTGCCCAAATTTCGGGTATTAATAAACTCACATCGTGGTCTATTTTATTTTCGGCACCCACATATCCTGCAGCGGTACTAAAGCCGTTAGATTCTGTTAAAATATGTGATAGAAGCGCGTTATTTAAATCTGTAGTTGGTGTAAGCATATTAAAAGGTGCTTTAGTAAGCGCTCCTTCAGAACCCGCTCCGGTTGTTGAAGGAGACTTACCTGTTAAACTACAAACAAAATCCATAAACAATTCTGGTGTTTCTTGGTAGTGAATAGGGTTGTAAACAGCTAGTGGTCTAATACCAGCTTCTTTATCAACCGGATTGTTTCTTCTACCCGGTAACACCGCATTTACAACATGTATTACTGGGTCTTGTGGCTTAACTTTACGGTGTAAGCGCACGCCAATATCTGCAATGTATGATGCTTCTGTTTCGTTAAAAAACCTGTTAGGTTCTAGGTAACGAGGGTTTTTTGTTGGTAAACCATCTTCAATAATTCTTGGGTGCGATGGTAGTACAAACTGTATATTCTCATCTTCACTATTAACAATTTCTAAAATGAAATCTTTAACAGGTTGTGTGTATTTATCGTAATTTATTGTGTCTTCATAAATGGCAATGGCATCTTTTTTAGTTAACATTTCGTAATTGGTTAAAAATCTGCCATTTGAAATAATATCTAATTCAGCACCTTTATCATAACCTCTTACAATGGCCTCATCTGGTCTTTGGAAAAGGTGTGCTTCACAGTTAGTAAGCACTTTAAAGCTTTGATTGTTATACTCCGGATTTAAGTTTTTAAACTGATTTCTAGGAAGCGTTATTGATGCTGAAATATCATCTTCAGTTTGAATTTTTTCACTTGCTGAAAAATCAGATCGTAGTTTATTTAACATCCAATTGCCTTGTTGATTAAAACCAATACGTACGTAACTACCAACTACAGGTGTGTTGTTGTAAATTAATTTGGTGCCTTTTACGCCGTTTATAATTTCAACAGTCATCATGTCTTTCCAATTTAAATCGGCACCATGTGCTTGCCTAAATAAACGTTTAACAAAAAGCACTAAAGAGCGTACGTGAACAGGTATATTTTTTAACCACTCATTAAATTCATCAGAGTTTTCTTCAGAAGGTGTTAGTAATTTAACCACTGAACCTAATGTGCGTTTTTCACTTAAGAATGAACGTGATTTTGGGCGGTTAGGGTCTTTTACTTTCCATCTAGTTGAATAATCAAACTCTATAATTTCATCGGCCTTTTTAAAGTCTTCTTCAATATCATGAATGTTGAAAGAGCTATACGTAATGGCGTTTTGCATAGATTTTGAAATCTCTGATTTACCACCACCAGATACTGTACAGGGTTTGTGGCAAAATACACCTTCAGGGTATGTTTCAACCATACGCCATAAATTTATTGACGGGTGTTTTTCTAAACGTAATTTATTACCCGATGGGTGCACGTAGGTTT
The DNA here is from genome assembly GCF_056160885.1 of Seonamhaeicola sp. ABD4_175. Taxonomy (NCBI): domain Bacteria; kingdom Pseudomonadati; phylum Bacteroidota; class Flavobacteriia; order Flavobacteriales; family Flavobacteriaceae; genus Seonamhaeicola; species Seonamhaeicola sp. ABD4_175. Next base: position 713,859 of record NZ_JBSWYC010000002.1, on the reverse strand, counting down.
TAAACGGCGATAATGTTAATTTTTGTTTTTTGCCATTATGTTTCCAGCTAATATTATTTTTATTTATGTTGAAGTAAGCCGTTTCAGGTACATAAATAACGTTTGGGTATTTTTTATCTATGGCATAATTTCCTGGTTTTACCTCAATTTTATCAGCTAAAAGAGATTTAACATCTTCAAAGGTGTGGTCTAATCCATAGTTATCAATATAATCTTGTCCGTTAACGGTATCACCCATAATACGTCTTGCATAAGCAATAGCACCACCAGCATGCTCTTCTTCAACTAAGCCATAAAGATTAGCAGAGTAGCTTATTTGGGTTTTTATTTCTTTTTTTGAGTAGCCGTAGTAATTATCAGCAATAAGTGTAACTACAACACCGCGTTCATCTCTACAGGTTAATTTAAAGGCGCCGCCATCATTATAAAGTTCATTTTCATCTTGGTAGCACATACCGTCTTTACGTTGGCGCTCGGTAGCATCATTGTAATGTGGTAGCCCAACATCTTTCTTTTTTAAAGATTTTAAATGTGGTGCTAAAATTATACATCCTGTGTGGCCTGTCCAATGTTCTGTATCTAAAGCTGCATCATTGTGCGCTAAACTTGGGTCTCCGGCATTACCAAAAATGTTTTCAACAAAATCTAAATTACTTACTAAGTTACCTGGAGCAAAAAAGCGTACTTCTAATGATTTTTCTTCAATAACACCTTTTACTTCTGGGCAAACAACGGGTCTTAATAACATAGACACCATTACTTTAGCTTGCTCTTTTTGTAATGATGTAAATGGTAGAGCTTTTAAATTATCGGGTGCATTAAATGCCGCATTAATAAAGTGAGCAAAAACAATTTTTGGAACTTCTTTTTTGTCTAAAGGTACAGGTAATGGGCCTTCAACAATGTGGAATGTGCCTTTTGTTGTTCGCTTATCATGTAAAGGATTATTTAAAATACCTTGTTTAAGCCTTTTAGATGTTACTAAATCACTTACAAAAGAGTTGCCGTTTGCAGGTAAACTAGCTTCTCTTGCTTGTCCTTTTTTAGAAAGTATAAGCGTATCATTTGGTAACTTGTATGTTTTATTAAAAGGGATGTCTTTTAAATAATCATCTATAAAGTTTTGAATTCTTGCATCAGCAGGAGAAAGATGGTTTGCTAGAAGTCTGGACTTCTCTCTTATACTCATTATTAATCCGGTAGTTAACTCATCAAATTTAGGGTCGCTAAACGTTTCTTTACTACCTTCGTCATCTTTAAAAGTTGGTTGCCCAATAGCAGCTAACTTTAAATTTATAGATTGAACAATGTCTTTTCGTAATTTTTCCATAAGTTCTAACTTTACTAACTGTATGCAGTTGGTTATTGTGTTAACAAAGTTAGATTTAGAACTTCTGAAAAAAACTGTCAAAAGTCATATTCACCAGAGATTTTTTACTAAAACGATGTAGTGAGTTTGTTGATTTCTAAATGAAATACGTGTTTATTTAAAGGCATTTAAACCAGTAACATCTAGCCCAGTAATTAGTAAATGAATATCGTGTGTGCCTTCATAAGTAATAACACTTTCAAGGTTCATCATATGGCGCATAATAGAAAATTCACCCGAAATACCCATGCCACCTAACATTTGGCGGGCTTCTCTAGCAATATTTAAAGCCATGGCAACATTGTTGCGTTTTGCCATAGAAATTTGAGCAGAAGTTGCTTTGCCGTTATTTTTTAAAACACCCAAACGCCATGCTAAAAGCTGCGCTTTAGTAATTTCTGTAATCATTTCAGCTAGTTTTTTTTGTTGTAACTGAAATTGCCCAATAGGCTTGCCAAATTGTACGCGCTCTTTGCTGTAGCGTAAAGCAGTATTGTAGCAATCCATAGCAGCGCCAATAGCACCCCAAGCAATACCGTAACGGGCAGAATCTAAGCACCCTAATGGTGCGCCTAACCCTGATTTATTAGGTAATAAATTTTCTTTAGGTACTTTTACATTATCAAAAATAAGTTCGCCAGTAGCACTTGCGCGTAAAGACCATTTGTTGTGTGTTTCTGGTGTAGAAAAGCCTTCCATACCGCGTTCTACAATAAGGCCATGAATTCTGCCTTCTTCATTTTTAGCCCATACTACAGCTACTTGCGCAAAAGGTGCATTGCTAATCCACATTTTAGCGCCGTTAAGTAAATAATGGTTGCCCATATCTTTAAAATTAGTAACCATACCACCAGGGTTGCTACCATGGTCGGGTTCTGTTAAACCAAAGCACCCCATCCATTCACCACTAGCAAGTTTGGGTAAATATTTTTTTCGTTGTGCTTCGTTACCGTATTTCCAAATGGGATACATAACTAATGATGATTGTACCGAAGCCGTACTACGCACACCAGAGTCACCACGTTCAATTTCTTGCATGATGAGGCCATAACTAATTTGATCTAAACCAGCGCCACCATATTCCATTGGAATGTATGGGCCAAAAGCGCCAATACTGGCTAAGCCATTAATAATTTGTGTGGGAAATTTTGCTTTTTGGGCATAATCTTCAATTATTGGAGATACATCACGTTTTACCCAGTCTCTGGCAGCATTACGTACTAATTTATGTTCTTCGGAAAGGAGCTCGTCTAAATTATAATAGTCTGGAGCTTCGAATAAATCTGGCTTCATAATTTGATATTATTCAGTTTAAAATCAAATTTATTGAAAATAATTTAAAGAAAACAGGTTTATTTGTGAAGTATTTAATTTTGAAACTAAAGCATGAAGGCTAATGATGTATTAGTGAGTTGGCTTTAATAAATCACATTTTAAGATAAAATTCTTTTGTTAATTCAATGTATTCTGGTGTGTATTCGTGTCTTTCTGTTTCAATAGTTAATTCATTTATTGAAACATTGCTTTTTGTAAAAGAACATTCAATTAAACTGCGTTTTATGTCAGATGTTTTGTTACCTTTTACACGTAATATTTTGTTTGGATAAAGCTTAAAATTTTTAGCCAAGGTTATAAATTTTTCCTCTTCTTTAAAAGGAATAACCACACAAAAAGTGCCGTTTCTTGATAGTAATTTTACGCTACAATTTAGTAAATGGTGAAATGGCAAAGCGTCTTGAAAACGAGCAATGTCTCTTGAGGTATTTTCGGTTTTAAAGTCTTCAGAATAAAAAGGCGGATTTGATATAATGAGGTCATATTCATCATCAATTTCTTCAGCAAATTCCTCTAATGACGCGTGATAGCAAAATAAACGATCACCCCATGGAGATTGCTCAAAATTATCAACACATTGCTCGTAAGCATCGGCATCAATTTCAATAGCATCAATAACTTCAGCATTGCTTCGTTGTGCTAGCATAAGCGCAATAATACCAGTGCCAGCACCAATATCTAACACGGCAAAAGGTTGTTTTTTTATACTAGCCCAAGCACCAAGTAAAACTCCATCTGTGCCAATTTTCATGGCGCATTTGTTTTGATTTATTGTAAACTGTTTGAAACTAAAGGGTTTTTGAGCCATTTTTGTGTTTTTTGTAAGCACAATAGTAAAGAATTATTGTTGATTGTTGAAAACATTTGTTAAAACTTTATACTTTAAAAATCGAAACAGAGTTGTTAATACGTATATTTAAAAACGAAAAATTTTTTGGGATTTGAAACAGACAGATTACATTGTAGAGAAGCTAAACGACTTAGTTATTTTAAATGAAGAAATTGAAAACGCTTATAATAAAGCTAGTAAAGACCTAAAATTTACAGATAATATAGCTTTTAGTAAAAAAAGTGCTGCACAGCGCAATAAGTTTATTCAAGCATTAAAGAAGGAATTAAAACGTTTTGATGAAAACAACGAGATGCAAATTGTTTTAAAAAGACGTTTTCATTTAATTAGAACTAATTTTAAGCAACAAGTTAAAATGGGTAGTGACTTAGATTTTTTATCTAAAGTTTATGCAAATGAGTTGTTGTGTGTTGCTAAATATGATGAATTGTTGTCTCAAATAAATTTACCACTATCACTTTGTAGAGCTTTACTAAAACAGCGTGATATTGTACAGGCAAGAATACATTTAATTGAAAGAGGAGAGCCTATAATGGCGGCACTTTAGTTATTGTAAGTATAAATCTATTAAACCTTCGGGGGTTTCTACAATAATAGTTTTATTTGTTCTGTTTACCTCTATAATAAATTCATCATTCATTGGTATTAATACCTCGGTGCCATTGCGGTCTATTTCAAAAAGGGCTTGCGCTGTAGCGTCATTTATTGCTTTTAATGTGCCAACATTTCCAAAGTTTTTATCGGTTATAGTAAAACCAATAACTTCATGAAAATAAAATTTATTACCTTCTAATTTTGGTAACATTTCTAGAGGTAAAAACAGGTTGGTTTTCATTATGGCGTCGGCATCGGCCTCGGTATCTACATCTTCAAATTTAATGCGTAGTAAATCAGATTTGTGTAATTGCGATTTTTCTATAAAAAAAGGGACAAGATTATTTTTTAGGTCTATAAAAATAGCGTCTAAGTTTTCGTAAATGTCTGGTTGGTCTGTATCAAGTTTTGCCAACACTTCGCCTTTAAAGCTATATTTCTTTACAATTTTTCCTAAGTAAAAACAATTGTCTTTTTTCATAGAAAAGGTAATCTTTTTCTATTTCCGCGCATACGGAAATATTTTTTTTAGAAATTTATTATTGGTTTAGATTCTCACTTTCGTGGGAATAAAAAAACTCCGATACGTTGTACCGGAGTTTAAAAGTATAAAAAATTAATTTTTATTCTTCTTCGTTTGTAGCTTCAGCTTCGGTAGCAGCCTCTTCAGTAGCTTCCTCAGTTTCTTCAACTACTGGTGCAGCAGCAGCAATTCTTGCTTCGTTAACAGCTTTTTCAGCAGCTAATGCATCAGCTTTCGCTTTTGCTTCAGCTTCAGATAAACCATCGGCTTTTGCTTGAATTTTAGCAGCTTTTTCTTCTAACCAGGCATTGAATTTTGCTTCAGCTTGCTCTTCAGTTAAAGCACCTTTTTTTACACCACCTGCTAAATGATTTTTTAATAATGCACCTTTGTAAGATAATAATCCTTTAGCGGTATCTGTTGGTTGTGCACCGTTTTGTAACCATTTTACTGCACCATCAACATCTAAATCAACAGTTGCAGGGTTTGTGTTAGGGTTGTAAACACCTAATTTCTCTAAGTATCTACCATCTCTTTTTGCGCGCGAATCTGCAGCAACAATCCAGTAAAAAGGTTTTCCTTTTTTACCGTGTCTTTGTAATCTAATTTTAACTGGCATAATTATTAATTATTTGAGGTTCCCGACCTCGGGTTATTAATGAGGGCGCAAAGATACTCTAATATTTTTAATTTTCAAGCATTTAGCTAAAATATTAAGCAAACTGGCGATGGTGTTTTAACATCGTACAAAAAGTTGAGGTTGCCATTGGTTTTGTTTACTTTAAATACCGAAATATTATGACTTTTTTGGTTTGCTACTAAAACATAATTGCCATTAGGACTTAAGGTGAAGTTTCTTGGCCAGTTACCATGAACAGGCACGTTTTTAATATGTTTTATTTTGCCATTTTTTGGGTTTCTTTCAAAAATAGCTATAGTATTTTGTCCACGGTTTGAGCCATATAAAAAGCGTTCGTTGTTAGATAAATGAATATCTGCACAGTTGTTTTTTTCATTAAAATCTTTTGGAAGTGTAGAAACGGTTTCAACAAGTTTAAAGCCTTTTTTAGTTTTTTTTGCTACGGTTATTGAGCTTGCTAGCTCATTTATAATGTAAACAAATTTTCCGTTTTTTGTAAAGGTGAAATGTCTTGGTCCTGGGTTTCCGGTTACGTTAACAATGGCGTTTTCTTTCAGTTTGTAAATATTATTATTGTTATCACCTTTTTGTAATTTATATTGAGACACAGCGTTTTTGCCCAAATAAGCTACGTAAAGTTCATCTTCATTAAAAAAAGCTGAATGCGCTCTTGAGGTTTTATTTTCAGAATTTTTATTAAAAACTTGAGAAGCTTCACCTAACATACCATCAGAATCTATTGGTAAAATAGCCGCAGTGCCACCACCATAATTAGAAACAACGGCCTTATTACCTGCAGTGTTTACAGCAATATGGCAAGCGCCTTTACCTTCGCTTTTAACGCGGGTTAGTAATGATAATTTATAATTGGGTTCTATTTTGTAAGAAGAAACAAAACCGTTTTTATGAGCAGCATAAAGGTGGGTTTTATTTGGTGATAACGCTAAAAATGATGGGTCGTCTGTAGCAATAGCTAAATTAATTACGCCCATTTTTCCTGTTTCTTCATTAAATGTTGTGTGGTAAATACCTTGGCTGCCATCATTTGTAAATGTGCCTATATACAAAGGTGTTTCTTGCGCAAGTAATTGCAAGCTGGCTAATATTAATATGAATGTTAAGTAATTAAATTTCATTGTTTTTTTAGTTGCTGGTTTTCAAAAATACGCTATTAATAGTCGTTACAGCAATATTTTGAGTTGTTAAATTGTATTAAAATTCTGCTAAACAGTGTTAAACGTTTTTTATTGGCTATTTTACTTTGTAGTTTTAAATAAGTTTGATGTGAAACAATACGCATCATAAAAGAAATTATTGAAATTTAAAATGTAATTGAATTATGGAGTATGTTGATAAAGTTTCTAACGGATTAAACGAGTTATTATTAAAAAATCATCACACGCAAAAAGGCTATTTAAATGCTATTGAAAATGTTGAAGACAGCAGACTTAAGTTGTTTTTTAAGCGTTGTGTAGATGATAAAAATAAATTTGATGCGCAACTAAAAAATGAAATTAAAAATTTTGGTAAACAACCTGAAAACACGGGTAGTTTTGCTGAAACTCTTAATAGGAATTGGTTAAATTTAAAAACCATTTTTAGTAACAATACAGAGCTTTTAGTTTTAGAAGAGGCTATTAAAGAAGAGAAAGCCAACCTTAATAAGTACGAAGATTTTTTAAAAAACAACAAATTACCCAATAGCACTAACAATGTTTTACAAGAACACAAAACATCAATTAAAAATGTTATTGATACAGAACGGTCTTACCTTAAAATTATGATTTAAACTAAACTGTTAATACGTTCTTAAAGGTATTTTAAACCTTGTTAAATAGCTTGACATAAGCTTTGTAAAGCCTTATATTTACAATAGATGTGAAACAATAAGCATCTCAAAAAAAATTATTGAAATTTAAAATGATAAGATTAGAATTATGAAGTACACTGAAGAAATTTCAAATAAGTTAAATGAACTTTTAGTAAAAAATTACGACGCCGAAAAAGGGTATTTAAATGCAGCTAAAAATGTAGAAAGTACCAATTTGAGAATCTTTTTTAAACGAAGAGCTACAGAGCGCAGCGAGTTTGCTAAACAAATAAGAACAGAAATTTTAAATTATGGTGAAGAGCCTAAAGAAACAGGAAGTTTTAAAGGCACAATGCATAGAAATTGGATGAGCTTAAAATCTTTATTTTCATCAAACGACGAAGAAGCTATTTTACAAGAAGCCATTCGTGGTGAAGAAGCCAGTTTAAAAGAGTATAACGAAATAATAAAAGAAAGAACATTACCACCAAGTATTGATGCTATGTTATTTAATCAAAAAAATGCCATACAAGCAGCAATCAATACCGAAAAGGTGCATGAAGAGTTAGTTTCATAAATTAGTTGGTTAGTTAGTTTGAAAAAGCGCAATCTACGCAATGTAGGTTGCGTTTTTTATTTGTTTAAAACTCATAACAAGTTCCTGTTGAAAAAGCCGAAATTCTGCGTATTTTTATAAACTCGTTTTTTTAAACATTAGCTGCTCAAACATATTATAAATTTAAACGTATGTACTTAATTTTTGATACTGAAACTACCGGATTACCAAAACGTTGGGATGCACCCATTACCGATGTTGATAATTGGCCAAGGTGTATACAAATTGCATGGCAATTACATGATGCTTTGGGCAATTGTATTGAAAGTCAAGACTATTTAGTACAACCCGATGGATTTAATATCCCGTACGATGCCGAAAAAATTCACGGTATTTCTACCGAGTTAGCAGCAGAACAAGGTGTGCCGCTATCCGAAGTTTTAGAAAAATTCAACATAGCTTTAAGTAAAACCAAATTTGTAGTTGGGCAAAATGTAAAGTTCGATTTAAACATTATGGGCGCCGAATTTGTTCGTGAAAATGTTACCAACGCATTACAAGAATTACCGGTTTTAGATACCTGTACCGAGCATACGGCACAACTGTGTAAAATTCCGGGTGGCCGTGGTGGTAAATTTAAATTACCAACCCTAACCGAGTTGCACGAGTTTTTATTTAACGAGCCTTTTGCCGAAGCGCATAATGCAACTGCCGATGTAGAGGCAACAACACGTTGTTTTTTAGAGCTTGTACGTTTGCAAGAATACACCAAGGAGCAACTTGATGTAGAGCCCGATTATTTTAAAAATTTCAAAGAAGCCAATCCGCAAGAAATTCAGCTTATAGGTTTAAAACACATAAACCTAAAAAAGGAAAGTGCTAAAATTAGAGCTAAGCTTCAAAAAAACGAAGAACCTCAAATATCTTCCGAAGAAATAAAACAAAACATTTCCGAATTAAAGGAAGTAGATTTTGTACACCTTCATAACCACTCACAATTCTCGGTATTACAGTCAACCATAAGTATTCCAGATTTAGTTTCGGCTGCAGCATCACACAATATGCCAGCAGTAGCCTTAACCGATCACGGAAACATGATGGGTGCATTTCATTTTATAAATGCAATAAATAACAAAAATAAGAGCATAAAAGAAGCTATTGAGGCTGCAGAAGAAAAAGGAGAAATCACAGATAAAAAATTAATAAAACCCATAATTGGTTGCGAGTTTTTTGTTTGTGAAGACCATAAAGATAAAACCCGAAAAGATAACGGTTACCAAATTGTTTTAATAGCTAAAAATAAAAACGGTTATCACAATTTAGCAAAACTATCTTCGCATGCTTTTGTTGATGGATTTTATTACGTACCGCGAATTGATAAAAAACTTATTGAACTATACAAAGAAGACATTATTGTTTTAACAGGTAACCTTTACGGAGAAGTGCCAAGTAAAGTATTAAATATTGGCGAAAATCAAGCCGAAGAAGCCCTTATTTGGTGGAAACAACAATTTGGCAACGATTTGTATGTTGAAATTATGCGCCATAATCAAGAAGATGAAAATCGTGTAAACGATACCTTGGTTAAATTAGCACGTAAACACAATGTAAAATTAGTAGCCACCAATAACACGTATTATCAAAAACAAACCGATGCCAATGCACACGATATTTTATTGTGTGTAAAAGATGGCGAAAAGCAAGCCACACCAATAGGTCGCGGTCGCGGGTATCGTTATGGTTTACCAAATCAGGAGTATTATTTTAAGTCTTCTGATGAGATGAAGGCGCTATTTAAAGATTTGCCTGATGCCATTGCCAATACCGAAGACATTGTAAATAAAATTGAAGCTTTCCAGTTAGCACGCGATGTATTATTACCTGCATTTGATATACCAGACGAATTTAAACACGATGAAGATTTAGTAGATGGAGGGAAACGTGGTGAAAATGCGTATTTACGTCATTTAGTTTACGAAGGCGCAAAAAAACGTTACGGCGAACCGCTAACCGAAGATGTTACTGAACGCCTCGATTTTGAGTTAAGCGTTATAGAAAACACAGGCTACCCAGGATATTTCTTAATTGTTGAAGATTTTATTCGTGAAGCTAGAAATATGGATGTATCGGTGGGGCCAGGGCGTGGTTCAGCTGCAGGTTCGGTAGCAGCATATTGTTTATGGATAACCAACATAGACCCCATGAAGTACGATTTGCTTTTTGAGCGTTTCTTAAACCCAGATCGTATTAGTATGCCCGATATCGATATCGATTTTGATGATGAAGGCCGAAGTAGGGTAATGGACTATGTTATTGAAAAATACGGCGCCAACCAAGTAGCGCAAATTATTACTTACGGTACTATGGCAGCAAAATCCAGTATTCGTGATACTGCACGTGTGCTAGATTTACCGTTGTTTGATGCCGATAGAATTGCTAAACTAATTCCAAACATGTCTAAACTAAATAAAATTTTTGGTTTAGATGAAAAAGCTTTGGCAGGTAAATTTAGAGCTGAAGAACTAGAAAAAGTAAACGAACTTTTAAATATTTCTGAAGGAAGTGGTCTTGAAGCAGAAACTGTAAATACTGCTAGAATGTTGGAAGGTTCGGTGCGTAACACCGGTATTCATGCCTGTGGTGTAATTATTACACCAGACGATATTACTAAGTTTGTGCCTGTTTCGCTTGCAAAAGATTCCGATTTATATGTAACTCAGTTTGATAACTCTGTAGTAGAATCGGCAGGATTACTAAAAATGGATTTCTTAGGGTTAAAAACATTAACCTTAATTAAAGACACCGTTAAAATTGTAAAGGCAAGACACAATGTTCAATTAGATCCAGAAAGTTTTCCTTTAGATGATGAAAAAACATATGAGTTATTCCAGCGCGGTGAAACCGTTGGGGTGTTTCAGTACGAATCTCCAGGAATGCAAAAACACCTTCGAGATTTAAAACCTACGGTGTTTGAAGATTTAATAGCCATGAACGCCTTGTATCGCCCTGGGCCAATGGAATATATTCCAAGTTTCGTTCGAAGAAAACATGGCGACGAAGAAATTGAGTACGATTTACCGGCCATGGAAGAATACCTAAAGGAAACTTACGGTATTACGGTATATCAAGAGCAGGTAATGTTACTATCGCAAAAACTAGCCGATTTTACCAAAGGTGAAGCCGATATTTTGCGTAAAGCCATGGGTAAAAAGCAAATTGCGGTACTCGATAAAATGAAACCTAAGTTTATTGAGCAGGCTACTGCAAATGGGCACGATGCTAAAATATTAGAAAAAGTTTGGAAAGATTGGGAAGCCTTTGCTAGTTACGCCTTCAACAAATCGCACTCCACATGTTATGCGTGGATTGCTTACCAAACGGCTTACTTAAAAGCGCATTATCCTGCCGAATATATGGCAGCAGTACTGTCTAATAACATGAACGACATTAAAACCATTACATTTTTTATGGAAGAGTGTAAACGAATGAAGCTAGATGTTCTTGGGCCCAGTGTAAACGAAAGTTATTATAAATTCTCGGTAAATAACGATGGTGCGGTTCGTTTTGGTATGGGCGCTATAAAAGGAGTAGGCCATGGTGCGGTAATGACAATTGTTGATAATAGAAAAGAAGATGGCCCGTATAAATCTATTTTCGATTTGGCAAAACGCATCGATTTACGAGCAGCAAACAAAAAAGCTTTCGAGAATTTAGCCTATGCAGGTGGTTTCGATTGTTTTACAGATACGCATAGAGCACAGTATTTTCATAAAGAAAGCGATTTAACCTTTTTAGAAATGGTTATTAAATACGCTCAAAAACATAAGGAAAACGAAAATTCAGCACAAGTAAGTTTGTTTGGTGAAGCTAGCGATGTTCAAATTGCAGAACCCACAATTCCGCCTTGTGAAGATTGGGGAACCATGGAAAAGCTTTCTAAAGAGCGCGAAGTGGTTGGTATTTATATTTCTGGGCATCCGTTGGATGATTTTAAAACAGAAATGAAAACCTTCTGTAATGCTACCGTTGGCATGTTTAATAATTTAGAACCCTACGTTAATAGAGAATTGGTGTTTGGTGGTGTTGTTACCGATGTACAACATCGTGTAAGTAAACAGGGTAAAGGTTGGGGTATGTTTACTATTGAAGATTACACCGATAGTTTCGAATTCAGAATTTTTGGCGAAGATTATTTAAAGTTTAGGCACTTTTTAATGGTAAATAGTTTTGTGTTTGTTAAGGCCTTTGTTCGTGAAGGTTGGACTAATAAAGATACTGGTAAAAAAAGCGACCCACGTATACAGTTTAATAGTTTTCAGTTGTTGCATGATGTTATGGAGCAGTATGCTAAAAAACTATCGCTTCAACTTAATATAAACGATTTAAAAGAAGATACTATTACTAAAATTCAAGATTTATTAAGCATGCATCCTGGTAATCATGCTTTAAATTTTATAGTGTATGATGCTAAGGATAAGATTAAGCTGAATATGCCAAGTAGAAAACAAAAAGTACGTGTTTGCCAAGAATTAATTTCAGAATTAGAATCGCAACATATTCATTATAAATTGAATTAAGTAAATTGCAGAAATTTTTTTTAATAAACCCAAATAATAACGATATAAACAAAACAAATTGTTAGTTTGTAAGCTTCGGCGTTTTTTTTGACTAATTTTGTAATTAAATAATTAGATAACATTTAAAAATATATATTATGGCATTAGAAATAACAGATGCAACATTTGAAGAAACAGTATTAAAAAGTGACAAACCTGTATTAGTAGATTTTTGGGCTGCTTGGTGCGGGCCATGTAGAATGGTAGGACCAATTATTGAAGAAATAAGCGGTGAGTACGAAGGTAAAGCTGTTGTTGGTAAAGTTGATGTAGATGCTAACCAAGAGTTTGCTGCTAAATACGGTGTGCGTAACATACCTACGGTTTTAGTATTTAAAAACGGTGAGGTTGTAGATAGAAAAGTAGGTGTAGCTCCTAAAAACTCATACACTGAGGCTATAGAAGCAGCATTATAATAAATTATAGAAAAAGAAAATGGTTAAGGTTTGCTGTAATGGCAAACCTTTTTTTATTTTAGAGTAATTTTTAAATCAAGAAACATTATAAACAATGAGCAAAAAAGGTAAAGTACAAGATGCTATAGATGCCAAATTAATAGAAGAACGAAAAGTATTTTTATGGGGGCAGGTTGATGATGATTCAGCCAAACATGTTATAGATCGTTTAATGTATTTAGATGCTTTAGAAACAGCTACCATTCATTTATATATTAATAGTCCAGGAGGTTACGTAACGTCAGGTTTTGCTATTTATGATTGTATAAAATCCCTGAAAAGTAGCGTGTCTACTATATGCACTGGTTTTGCTGCGTCAATGGGTTCAATAATTTTATCGGCAGGTGAAAAAGGTAAACGTTTTATACAACCGCATGCTCGTGTAATGATTCATCAACCAAGTGGTGGTGCTCGTGGGCAAGCTAGTGATATTGAAATTACTGCCAAAGAAATTATTTTAACTAAAGAGTTAAGTGCCCAAATACTAGCCGATAATTGTGGGCAAGCTTTTGAAAAAGTAATGAAAGACTTTAATAGAGACCATTGGATGGGTGCCAATGAATCTGTTGAATACGGAATAGTTGATGCTGTTTTAAAGTAGTATTATACTAAATGGATATTCGCAAAGAGTTAAATAAAGCCGAAGGTTTTAAGCATATTGGGCTGCTTGCAAAACAAGTAGTTGAAGGCTTTGTTGCGGGTATGCATAAAAGTCCGTTTCATGGGTTTTCATCAGAGTTTGCAGAACACAAAATTTATAATAGGGGAGAAAGTACGCGCCATATAGATTGGAAGCTATTTGCAAAAACCGATAAGCTTTATACCAAGCGTTATGATGATGAAACCAATTTACGTTGCCACATTATTTTAGATAATAGTAGCTCAATGCATTATCCTGAAATGACGCAATTTTCAATAAACAAGTTGAACAAAATAGCGTTTTCAGCACTTGCCGCAGCCGCATTAATGCAAATGCTAAAAAAACAACGTGATGCCGTTGGTTTAAGTATTTATAGTGATGCTTATAATTTTTATGCCCAAGAAAAAGGCAGCGAGCGTCATCATCAAATGCTATTAAATGCTTTAAGCGAAACCGTCATTAAAAAACCTTTAAATAAGCAAACCGAAACATACACTTATTTACATGAAATAGCAGAGAAAATTCATAGGCGCTCTATGATTTTTTTATTTACAGACATGTTTCAAACAAATGAAGATGAAACTAAAGTGTTTGAGGCACTAAGGCATTTAAAATATAATAAGCACGAAGTAATATTATTTCATGTTTTTGATAAAGAAAAAGAATTTGCCTTTAATTTTGATAACACACCAAAGCGTTTTATAGATGTTGAAACAGGCGAATATATAAATTTGTATGCCGATAATGTAAAAGAAAACTATTTGCAAAGGGTAAAAGCATATTTTACAGCATTAAAATTAAAATGCGCGCAATACAAAATAAAATATGTAGAAGCCGATATTAACGATAGTTTCAACCATATATTAACAACTTATATGGTAGAGAGGCAAAAATTCATATAGTAGTTAAAAGCCTTATAAACAGTGCGTTTTTGTGTAATGCATATGCGTCAGAAATTTTTTTTTAAAAAAACATAAAAAAAGATTTGCGATATTGAAAAAGCCTTGTATATTTGCATCCGCAATCATGCAACGGTCTGGTAGTTCAGCTGGTTAGAATATCTGCCTGTCACGCAGGGGGTCGCGGGTTCGAGTCCCGTCCAGACCGCAAAAATTGCTAAAAAGCCTTAAGACTCTTAAGGCTTTTTTGGCATTTTAAAGATGTTGTGTTGTTTTATCTCAATATAAATTGAGGTAAAAAGGTTGAGATACTGGAGCAGTTCAGTATTTTACCAATGGAAAGCTTTCCTTTTTTCATTATTGAAAATTGGGATGCTTTTTTGTTTAAACACTATATAAAAAAAATGAGCTAATTAAAGCTCATTTTGAATACCTAATATTGTTGGGGAATATTAAGGAATTACAATAAATTTAAAACCATCACCTTCAGAAAAGTAAAGGCTTTTATGGTTTTTCTTAAACCATTTTTTCCATTCTTTAGCCGATTCAAATGATTCATTAGTGTACCTTTTTAAGATACGTTTAGCCATTTCTGTGCGGTCTTTATTAACAAGCATAGTAATAGCGGTTTCTAAAATTTTAATATTGTTATTCGCTATTCCTAAAGCTTTAGCATCTTCATCTACATCACTCCAATATGTGTATCTTTCATTAGGAATTGGGTAAAAATAATCCATATTTTCAATATAATAATTCTCATACATAGCCCAATTTTCTCCAAACTTGTCCTTTAACTTTTGTGGCTCATGCCTAATAGTCCAAATTCTTGTATGTTTTTCTATAGGCATTCTTAACATCATATTTTCTAGTTGTGAGAGTTCTTCACCAGCATCTTTCTTTTCTTGTAGTTTTGCTTTGTTTTCTTTTCTTTTATCTAGGTCTTTGTTAACATAATGCAACCATGCAGCAGAACCTTCATCAGAAACCGTCCATTGGCTTTCTCTAAGATATTCTCTTAAAGGCATTCTTTTTATTTTTTTAGTAATCTGCTTTGTTCCTTTAAAAGGTGCTATATAGTGAATAGCATTTATAAAAGCTAGTTTAGCACTCTCTGTTAAATATTCTGGTGCTGCAGCAAAACCCCAATGTAAAAAATTTGCATGACGCCCAATAGCAGTAGCTTCTACACCTTTAGAGTTGTTACCTCCAGAAATCCATTCGGCATCTATACCATTGTCAAAAGCGTAACCTGTAGAAACTAAACCTACAGGCATTCCTTTTCCTTCGGTATATCCTTCGGTTTGTACTCGCCACATTTGCATTGTTTCTTCTAAATTTCTGCCTCCATATCTTGCCTTGTAGTTAGCAGGTGTTTCTATGGTCTCATAGGCTACGCTTACTTTGTTAGGTGTGTTAAAAATAGGGTGATCTAATTTCATACCATGAGCATGAGCATCTAAACATAAACATAAATGGTCAATTTTTAAATCTCTTCCTTCTCCAATATATGCAGATGGTTCCCCAATCATTATTGTTGCAGCGTTATAGTTTTCTGTTAAAAACTTTCTGGTTGTATAGCCTGTTATTTCTCCATTTTCATCTTTTGTATAGCCTCCTGCAAAATGCTTTAAGTACGCATCAATAATGGTAACATCATAATCAGATGCCATTTCTTCTTTAAATTCATCACCATATACTACTGTAACAGAATTAAAATATTGGCCAATAAAATTTTTAAAATCGTTTGCTCTAGTTTTTCGTAATGCAACTTTACGTTCTATGTTACTAGATATTCTTTTTTCTCTATCTGTTAATGGTTTGTCTGGGTTTGTACCTACATATAATATTTTTAAATTAGACTTTTGTGTTTGACTATAGCCTGTAGGCACTAAAGCTATCATAATAATGATAAGCAAAATTTTATGTAGTGAATTTTTCATTCCTTAATTTTTTATAGTTAATAAAACGTCTTTTTGTGTAGGTGGTAAACAAATATTGGCATTACAGGTTTGATAAAACAATCCGCATGTAATTGTATTTGTGTTGTTGTAATTAGCCCCTATTTTTATAGATTGCTTAAACTGAATTTTACCGGTGTACACATATAACTCTCCTTTTCCTGGATAAGCCTTAATAGTTGGGGTTTGAAGTTCACCTATACTATTAATACCCTCAGGAAGTTTTAATTCTATTTTAGATTGTATATATGGATCTTGTGGAGATACATAGGCATAAATATGATAGCCCTCTAAAATTGTTGCATTAAAAATTAATGTTTTAACTGTAGGGTCTTCTGTAGAAACAATATTTGCATTAACTTTCACAGGATCTACAGGTGTAGGCGCATCAAACTCATTACCTCTAGTTTGTGCAACAATTGTGCAGTTAATAGCAACAAAAGCTATAAATACCATAAAATGTTTTATACGCATAATTTTTGTTATTAATTAGCTTTTAAGTAACTCTTCAAGCATTTTAAAGGCTTCTTCTCCGCTACCAACAAATCTTTTAATTATTTTTCCTCTTCTGTCTATTATAAACTTCGTAGGAAACCCTTGTACGTTAAACCTGTTTACAAAATTGTCTGGTGTATTTTTCTTATCACTCATTAATTGCATCCAACCGTAATTATTTTTATTTACAAAGGCTTCTATTTTTTCTTTTGTATCTCCAGAGTTAATACCAACAACTACTAAATTATCTTTATGTTTTTCTTGAAACTCTTTTACTTCAGGCATTTCTGCAACGCAAGGACCACACCATATACCCCAAAAATCTATAAGAACATACTTACCTTTTAGGCTGTTAATGTCAAAAATTTCACCATTTAAAGTTGCATTGGTTTTTATGCTTGGTACAGGAGAACCATCTGCAGTTTCTTTAATACCCTGTACTCTTGTTGCAACATCTTTATAATCTTTATAAGCAGCTAAATCTGTAGATAATACGCTAAATAGTTCTTCTGCTTGCTCATTAGTAACTTGGGTACGCAACATTAAATCGTTTAAATACCAAGCAGAAGCTAAAGCATTAGGGTTATTTTTTATATGATTAACTAGAGCATCTATAGATTTTTTAGAAATAGCTTCTGACTTTTTATTAATCTCTTCTTTTTTAGCTTTATCATCAGTATAGGTGCTTTCTACTGCTAAATTACCCATCTCATTATACATTGGGTACATAAGTTTGTTAACTTTAGCTAAACCATCATTAAAAGCATCACCGCTTGGGTAGGCATCAAAATAATCTTTTGCTTCGCCTTTAATTGTGATATTTGCACCTGGCGATGCATATACCATTATAGAAGCACATTTAACAGGAAAATAACCTCTACCGCCTTTTGGTATTTTTGATAGTTTTTTGTCAGGACCATTAAACTTAGGAAACACCCTTATTAAAGCAACTTTAGAAACGTTTGTTGTTAATTTAAATTTACCATTAGTAACTATAATAGAATCTGAAGGTGTTGTTCTGGTATACTCTTTATCTGGATGTCTAAAATATAAATTTCCTTTTAAGCCCTTAATCTCACCTGTAATTGTAAAAGTATTATCTTTATTTTGAGCGTTGTTTTTATTAAAGCTTATAAGCGCTATAAAGCAAACAAATAGTATTTTGTGTATTTTTTTCATAGTATATATTGTTAAGTTTAAGACTTAAATAATTCTTTAAGTTTTGTAGCTAATTCTTCTTTTGTAGGGTTTCTAAGTATAATTTTTAGGTTACTATCTAGTAAATAAGTAGTTGGTAAAAAAGGAACACCATAGGCATCAGCTACATCTCCATTTCTTCCTATAGATTTTTTATTTACATCAAAAACATGCAACCAAGGCGTTTGGTCTTTTTGTATAGCATCTCTCCAATTTTTGTCTTTATCACCAGTAGCCACACCTACAACCTCAAAACCTTCACTTTTATAGGTGTTATAAACCTTTTTTAACTTAGGGAAAGAAGCTCTGCAAGGTACACACCAGCTAGCCCAAAAATCTACTAATATATATTTAGCCTTAACATTAGACAGGGTTAAGTCATCTCCAGATACTGTTTTTAAGGTAAAATCTGGAGCCGTAGCACCTGCAACAAACTTTTCTACATAATCTTCATAGGTTTTTTTAATGAAATTAAAAGCACTAGACTTTACAGCATCACCTTTAAAAAGGTTATATACTGTTTTCATTTCTTCTCTAGACATCATAATTTCACTAAATGAAACTCCCATTATTTTAGGTCCAATTGGTGATGTAGGGTTGTTTTTTACAAAGTTTGTTTTAAACGTCTTAAGCTCTTCCTGTTGCTGTTTTTCTAAGGGCTCTAAAGCTTCCATTTTTTGCTTTACTTTATCCATTAAAGCAGCGTCTTTAGACTGTTTTGCGGCCATAACCATTTCTCTAAACCCTTTAAAAGCACCGTATTTATCTTGATTTTTAATGCTATCCATTTTTTGTAATTGTAGCTTGTAAAAATCTTGAGTTTTAGATCCTGTTACTTTGGCAGCATTGTATCCACTTGTTGCTTCAGAACTTAATACATCTATATCAATGGCAATTTTACTGTTTTCTAGATAAAAATATGCGCTAGTTTTTGTACCAATATGTACACCTACCATATCTACATTAGCCACTTTACCAGTAAACTTAAATGTGCCATTAGTAATTGTAGTACTATCAATAGTAATTAAAGGATCGGTAAATAATGATGGTGTGCTTTTAAGTTTTACCCAAGTACCATCTTCTGCTCCTTTAACATTACCTGTAATTGTATATCCGTTTGGTGCATTATTGGTTTTACAACTCATACAAAACAGACAACTAATAAGCAGTAATCCTGATAATTTTAATATAGTGCTTTTCATAATTCTACTACTTTATTAATGACCAAATAGCGCTTTAAGTTTAGCATCTAACTCTTCTTTGGTTGGGTTTCTTAATACAATAGTGTTATTAGCATCTACTAAAAATGTAGTTGGTAAATGAGGAACGCCATAAGCTTTTGCTATTGCTCCATAGGATGCTCTTCCATTTTTTACAGGTGAAGTATCAAATACATGTAACCACGGCGTTTGGTCTTCTTTAATAGCTTTACGCCATTTATCTTCAACATCTGCAGTACCTATACCAATAATTTCAAAACCATCATTTTTATATTCTTTTCTTAATTCTTTTAAATGAGGAAAAGAATTTCTACATGGCACACACCAGCTTGCCCAAAAATCTACCAATTTATATTTGGCATTTATTTTAGATAACG
This sequence comes from Seonamhaeicola sp. ABD4_175, assembly GCF_056160885.1. NCBI lineage: Bacteria > Pseudomonadati > Bacteroidota > Flavobacteriia > Flavobacteriales > Flavobacteriaceae > Seonamhaeicola > Seonamhaeicola sp. ABD4_175. The sequence goes on along the minus strand of NZ_JBSWYC010000002.1, from coordinate 694,325 downwards.
TAAGGTTATTTTTTTCTAAATTTTTAAGTGTAAAATCTGGTGCTGTATTACCAACACCTAAGTTTTCAAAATTATCTTTATAAACCTTTGTAATATAGTTTTTAAAAAATGATGTTTTACGGGCATCACCTGTAAATAAATTGTAATATTCTTTTAGTTGATCTTTACTCATTCTGCCTTCAGAATACTGAAACCCTAAAATATGTACAGCAACAGGAGAACTAGGATTTGCTTTTACATAATTAAACTTAGTATTGGTATACCTTTCACTTTGTTCTAACATTAATGGTCTTAGTTCTTTTTGAAGCGCCGATACTTTATCCATATCTTTTTGATTTTTGCTTTTTTTAGCTGCAATAACCAAATTTCTAAGAGAGTCTAAAACCTTATACTTAGGGTCTTTAAAAACAGCTTTTGCTTTCTGATCTATTTTTGTGTACTCATCATGTGTTTTTGAACCGGATACTGTAGAAGTGAATCGCCAATCGTTTTCTTTTACATCAGACCAATTTATAGTTATTTCTATTGGACTATTTTCTAAAAAGAAACTACTACTTTTATCATTAATAACTAAGCTAACCATATCTGGGTGTTCTACTTTTCCTGTAAGTTTAAATTCACCATTAGCTATTTCTGTACTATTTATTGTTTTTAACTTAGAGCGGTCTCTATTTCCTTCTTCTACAATTTTTACTGTACCAGAACTTAAGCCTTTAATGGTACCTGTAATAGTGTAACCAGTAATAGTTTCTTGTGCATTTGGCTTGTTTTTACATGCAAAAAATATAGCAGCCACTAAGCATATTAAAATACTTTTTTTCATAATTATATATTTAGAGAATTAAATAATTCTACTAGTTTTTTATCTGAAGGTCTTGGAGCATTGGCTTGTACAATATTACCATTAGGGTCTAATAGTATAAATTGAGGAATACCCATAATTTTATAATCAGATACAAAAGAAGTGTTAAAATCGTTATCTGTAATTAACTGTATACCACCCATTTCTTTATCGGCAATCATAGCTTTCCATTTATCTTTGTCTTTTTGTTTATCTGTAGAAATGCTTACAAAATGAATGTTTTTACCATGGTATTGCTCTTCTATTTTTTTTAAGAATGGAATTTCATATTTACATGGCCCGCACCAAGTTGCCCAAACATCAATGTAAACGTATTTACCTTTTAAATCATCTAAAGAAGTTGTGCCACCTGCATAATTTTCATAATTATGAAATTTAGGAGATGGTTGCCCTTTATCTAAAACTTTTAGAGACTCGTGTAATTCTTTTATTTTTTTAATGTGTTTTTGGTTTGTTGATGCATTTAAAAAGTCTTGAAGATCTTTGTCTTTATCTTTTGACATTGGTAAACGCATTGAAATAGCTTTATATAACTCGGCGTTTTTAATGATTGGGTTAGCGATATCAGCCATTGCTTTTGCATTTGCCTCTGGATAGGGCAAAGAATCTTGACTGTAATATTTCATAGCAGCACTTCGAATACTATTAGAAACCATGCTTTGATAATCTGATGAGTATAAATAATCTTCCCCGTTGTCAAGCGTGATTTCTTCCAATTCTTTTTTAAAGGCTTCAGAAGCTTTAAATTCTCGGTTTTTTGTTAAATAGCCATACATTCTTTCATAATTAGATTTTTTAGCTAATCTTCCATAGTTAAGTGCTCTTAACTCTTTTTCTTTAACGTTTTCTGGAATATCTTTAAGTGAGGTAAGATGGTTTTCTAAATCTTTTTGAAAATTGGAAACATTAGCTTCAAAAGTAGTTTCATCCACATTAAAATTACTTTCTCTATCCATCATAAAATCAAAATTCTTAATGGCTTTGTTAACGTAGTAGTTGTTTAATTCTGCGTTACTTCCTTTTAGTTTCAGGCTTTTTAAAGCCTCTTTTTCATTGGCTTCAATATTAATATTAGCGCCTTGTTTTATATATGCAGCAAATCTTAAATTGCCAAAGCGTACATTGTATACACCGTTTTCTTCTATAAAAAGAGTATCAGAAAACATGCCTGTGTCTTTCACGTTAATTGTTTTTGAAAAACCATTTAACGAGCTTACTTTAAGTTCGCCACCTTTAGTATTGCTAATATTTCCAGAAAATAACGCATAGTTAACAGGAGTTTCTTTTTTACAAGCCCAAAGCATAGCAATTGAAAAAGCTATGGTAATAAATTTTAATTTGCCCATACTGTAATTTTTAAATAGTGTTTTGTGTTTTTATATATGAAGATTTTTAAACTATGTAACCCTTAATTTTTTTAGTTAATGATTTGTTAATTAACTAATGGTTTAAGAATAGTTTATAGGGGAAACAAGGCTTATAATCTATAAGCCTTGTTTAAAAAATAACTAACAAAATAATTAATACTGATTTTGTTCTAGCTCTCCGTTTGAAATTAAAATTTCTTCATTTGGAATTGGAAAAGCGAATTTTCTAGATTTTACATCAAGTGTTGTTGTTATTGGCGCTTCGCCACCATTAATAGCACTTGAGTTAAAAGGGTAGAATGTTCTAGACAAGATTACATCATCAGATGCGTCATCATTATTATTGTAACGTCTAATATCATACCACCTATGCACAAAAGGCATTTCTCTTCTGCGCTCTTCTAAAACTTTTGTTAATGCTTCGCTTTGATTTAACGCGCTAAGTTCTATTGCATCTACAGGTGCTGTGGCATCCATTCTTGCAGCTCTTAAAATGTTTGCAGTTTGTAATCCGTCTGCCCAAGCACCTTGCCTAATTTGGCATTCTGCTTTAATTAATAACATTTCTGGTACAGAAGGCCCACTTGGAATATCATCTTTATAAAAGAAAATATAACCAGGATAACTAAATGGTGGCGCTATGGCACCACGAGCATATGAATAGTCTTCAACTACGTGAAATTTATATCTTAAATCATACTCATCATCATAAAGATTAAGTAATTCTTGTGATGGCCAGTTTGCCCAATTAGGGTTTGACAAAAATCTGAAATAATAGGTTTCTCCAAATTCAAGCCTATCTTCTGCAATAGATTGTTGATCGTGTGTATAAGGATATAATAACTCAACACGCTCTGGGGCAGGATTAAATATAGTTGCAAAAGCTGGTATATCAGAAAAACGCATATCTGTATTATAGTTTCTTAAATTACTATATTCATCTAGTGCCTTTTGAGCATAATCTTGTGCCAAAGCATATTCATTTAATGCCAAATAATACCTTGCTGCAAAACCATTAACTGCAGCTGTACTTGCGCGCCAAGAGTTATTTAAACCATTAAATTGACTAAATTCTCTTGTGATTTCTAAAGCATTCATTAAGTTTGCCTCTATAAAATCATAAGTTTCGCCTAGACTAACTCTGGCTGTACTTTCACTAAAACTTGTTGTTTGTTTTATTGGTAAGCCTAATTCATCTAAATTAGTAGTAGAATAAGGTAAACAATAAACATTTGCCAAAACAAAATAACTGTAAGCTCTAATAAAATAGCATTCGGCTTTTATATTGGCTTTTTCTTCTTCAGAGGCTGCCACAGCGTCAATTTGTTCTAAAATATAATTGGCTGTAAATATTTTTTCCCACTCTGCTGGCCAACCAGAAAATCTACCAGATTCATTGGCTGCTAACTCTGTGTTCCAAGTACCAAATATAGCACTAGCAGGAGTATATGCTCTATTAAAATTATCATGCATATTTGTGCTTAACTCAAAATCATCTGAACCGTAAATTAGAGGGAAAATAACTTCATCTGAAAATTCATTATAGTTATTTAATAACGCTTCAAAATCTTCTAAAGATTCTGGTGTTACCGAGTCGTTTTTAGAAGGATTTTCTTCTAAAAAATCATCACAGCTACTAAAAGCTGTTATAAGTAGTAATATTGCTATATATTTATATGTTTTTTTCATAGTGTTTTAGTTTAAAAGTTTAAATTCATACCAAATGTAAAAGTAGCCTGTGGCCTTAAAGTGCCTTTTGGAAACTCTGGGTCTTCATCAAAATCATTAAATAAAACCACACCAACATTATTTGCTTGCGCATAAAAACTTAAACTATTTAAGCCTAATTTAGATATTACTTTATTAGGTAAATTATACGTTAAGTTAACTTCTTGAAACCTTATGTGGTCTGCACTTTCAGTTAAATAGTTCATATAAGGGTAAAACCTGGTATAGAAAAAATATCTAGATGAGATTTCTGGTATAGGTATAATGCTGTTTGGGTCTCCGTTTGCAACTTCATTGTACTTTTCGTTTACACTAGTATTTCCACCAAGAACAGCATTGTAATTAAAGCCTTGTCTTCTAAAAACATGGCCAAATTTACCTGTAACAATAAAAGATAAGTTAAAGTCGTGAATTTTAAATGAGTTTCTAAAACCAACTACGGTTGGTGCATTGGTTGTGCCTTGAGCCTCCATAAAAGTTCTGGCATCGCCATTAACAAATGTGGTTAATGGTGCTAGTTCACCATCTACACCTATTACAGTTGGTTCTGGCGTGCCAGTGCCAAAATCAAACATGCCGCCGTATTGGTAAGACCATAAGGTGTTAGCATCAAAACCTTCTCTGTATGAGGTTGTTGGGCCAGCAGTTAAATCTAATGCTGTATAAACACCTCTTTCAAAAGTTGTAATTTCATTTTTATTGTGAGAAAACGTTAAGTTACCAGACCAAACAATGTCATTGCCATTTATTGGTAGTGTGGTACCTAAACTTACTTCAACCCCCTTGTTCACCATTTCACCTCTGTTTAATAACTGGCTAGTTGTACCATACACAGATGTTAAACCTTGATTAACTATTAAGTCTTTACCTTGCTTGTTATAAACATCTATAGCACCATTTAATTTGCTGTTAAATAAAGAAAAATCTGCCCCTAAATTCCAGCTATAGGTTTTTTCCCATCTTAGTTGTGGGTTACCAAGGTCTGTAACACGAGCTGTTATTTGGTTTGTAACATCGTCTAAGGAGTTACTTAAATTAATTAGTGGTGTGAATGATGCACTTGGTATTATGTTACCTCCAGCACCGTATGTTGCTCTTAGTGATAACCTGTCTACCCAATTAACATTATTCATAAAATCTTCTTTATCTACATGCCAACCTAAGCCAACAGACCAAAAAGGATCATAACGTAATTTAGGATCTGGAGCTACTATGTTTGCGGCATCTGTTCTGTAACTACCCGAAACGGTATATTTGTTATTGTATGTATAAGCTAAATTGCCATACATAGAAAAGAATCTATTTGTTCTTTCTGTAAATGAGTGTTCTGGAGCTAAATCAAAGTTGTAAAAAAAGCTACTGAAACGTGCTGGGAAAAAATTCCATAGTGAGTGCGTGTCTACATCAACTAATAAACGTGAAGTCGTTAATCTTTCTGGGTCATAACCAAACGCAGCTGGATTTGATGTTGTAGAAAACACCCTGTTAGACATTTCTGTACCTGCAATAAAATCTATATTATGCTTATCACCAAAAGTTCGATTATAGCTTAACTGATTTCTAAAATTATACGATCTAATTTCGCTGCTACCTTGTTCTAAAATACCGCCTTTTGGAACTAACTGTGTTGGTACACCACCAAAATTCCATTCAGGACCCGATGTTTCGTTAATAAATTGGCGAACATCAAATGTTTTGTCGCTATAATAATTTTCTGCTTCAGAATTAAAAATTTCATATTGAATTCTAGAAGATAATTTCATTCCCTTTATTAAATCTAGAGTTAAGCCTGCATTTATTCTTGCGTTTAATTGCTTAGTGTTTAAGTCTCTATTGTTAATTTCGGTAATGGGGTTGTAAGACCAGTCTGAGTAAGGAAAATTATTAAAAGGAACATAAGCATCTACATTTGGTCTGTAGTAATGCAAATAAGACATATCTGTTATACTGCCATCTTCATTTTTAAGCATATCCCATGGTGCTAAAGATTTTATGGTGTTTAACATACCTCCAGTACCAAATAACGGATCTGCCTGACCAGAATTAGTATCAATATCATTATGTTGTAACATAGCGCTAAACTCAAAATTAAGCCTGTTACTTAATTTTGTGTTGTTTCTAAAATTGATAAGATATTTTGTTTGTTTATCTCCTTGAAAATAGGTTTTGCTATCTTCATACATTAAAGATAAACTATTAGACATTTTTTCTGTACCGCCATTAATAGCAATATTGTGTTGCGTAACTAAAGGTGTGTTTAATAAGTTGTCTCTAATTTGCTTTTTATTATCTAAAGAAGAAAGATAGCTAAGTGTAGCGTCTCTTTCGGCTGTGGTAATTCTTCCTAAGCGTGCCTCATTCATAGCTACAATAGCTTGTGAATATGGACCAAAATCTCTGGTGCTTGGGCTATTTCCTGGAGGGTTGCCTAAAACACTACCAAAAAAGTTAGTATCAAAAGCTGCTTGCTCATAAGCTAATGTTTCTTGGCTGTTAGCTCTAGCTAAAGCATAATCTAAATCTATTTTACTAGAAGCTCTCACAAAAGATGATACAGAAACGTTTGTTCTTCCTTTTTTGCCTTTTTTAGTTGTAATAACAATAACACCATTTGCTGCTTTAGCTCCCCAAATAGAAGCTGCTGCGGCATCTTTTAATATAGTTACACTTTCTACGTCATTTGGGTTAATAGTGCCAAAACCTCCGTTAATATCGGGGCTGCTGCTGTTAGCAATTCCTAAATCTCCAAATATATTTAAGCCAGAATCTATTGGGAAACCGTCAACAACAATTAAAGGTTGCGCATTAGCGCTTAATGATGATTGCCCCCTAATTTGTATAGCTATGGAACCATCTGCATTGGTTGTTGTTTGTAAACCAGCCACAACACCTGTTAATCTTTCTGCAATACTAGTTGAAGGTTTTTCAATTTGATTTTTTGAAACACCTACATAAGAACCCGTTGCACGTTCTTTAGAAATTTCTCGGTAACCAGATGATACAACTACAACTTCGTCTAGAGAACTTAACTGTTCTTTTAATTCGATATTATAAATTGTTTTGTTTGGTGTAATTTTAGTTTTATAATATTCATACCCTAACCCAGAGGCTACTAAATAATAACCAACTTCGGCTTTTAAGGAGAATTCACCATCAATATTGGTGGCGGTACCTCTAACTATAAAATCACTAGATATTTTACCAGAACCAGGTTCTCTGCTAGACACATATACAGTAATACCAGGTAAAGGCATGCCGTTTTTATCAGTTATAATTCCTGTTAAAACTAATTCTTGTACATCTGCAGCTTTTTTTATAGTTATGGTATTATTAGCTGAAATGTTAAACTTAAAATTGCCTTTAGAAAGACTTTTTTCTAGAAGTTTATTAGCTTTTACAGTGCCTTTTTTCACATCTACTTTTGGGTAGTTTTTAAACATATCAGATCTGTAAATAAACCTGTAGTCTGTTTGTGCTTTAATTAAATCAAAAACTTGATCAACTGAAAGGCTTTGATCTGTTTCAATTTTAACCTTAGCATTTTGAGACATAATGTTTGTGGACGAAAACCCAAAAACTGTTGTGCATAATAAGAATATGAATGTTCTCATAATGATTTTAGGGAGATTTTTTCTTAAAAGGAAAAAACCTTTTGTTAATTTAAATTCCATAAATTTGTTAGCGTTAATTAGTTAAACATTAATTAATTGAATTAGGGGAAGTTGAGGTTTGTGTTGTGAGAATTCCTAACCTCTTTTCCCTTTCTTTTTACCTAAATATTATAGTTTTATTATTTATTTCATAAGGTACGTTGTTAGTGTTATATATTGTATTTAATATTTCTTCAATAGTTTGATTTTTATCTAGTATTCCTGTAAACTCAATGTTTTCTACTTCCTTATTTACAAAAACAACATCAGAGTCATACCATCTTGTAAGCACTTTCATTATTTTGTTAAGTGGCATATCTTTAAAACTAAACACGCCATTTTTCCAAGATATTACACTGTAAATATCAGTAACATTATTTATGGTTAAGTTGTTAGTTTCTTTGTTTAAAATTGTTTGCTGGTTTGGTTTTACAGAAACAATACTAGCGGCCGATTTTAGGTTTATTTTACCTTCAATAAGTGTAGAGTAAATTTCATTTTCATTATTGTAAGCTTTAATATTAAATTGTGTTCCTAAAACTTCAATTTCTTGGTTGCTGGTGGTTACACTAAATTTGGTGCCGTTGTTTTTGTGGCTAGGAGAAACATCAAAATAAGCTTCGCCATATACTAATTCAACTTGTCTTTTTTCTGTGTTTGAAAAACTTGCAGGGTATTTAAGTTTAGATTCTGAGTTTAGCCAAACTTGGGTGCCGTCATCTAATTTTAAATAATATTGTCCGCCTCTTGGAATAGTTAAATAATTATATGCAATTTCATTGTTTGCTTTATTGGGCTTGTTATATATTATTTCTTCGCCATTACTAGAAATACTACTGGTTATGTAATCTTTCCCTTTAGTTAATGTTATGTTTGTACCATCATCTAAAGTTAAAATGGCTTTATCTGTACCTGTTTCAATATTGTTATTTACAATAACAGGTGTGTTGTTGGTTTGGTTTTTATTATTTAGTAAAATTGAAGTAGCTATTAAAATAGTAACTGAAGCTGCAACGGCATATTTAAATATAGCCTTTTTGTAAAACGGAATTACTTTAGGTTTTTTGTTAATATGTTTCCAAACGTTGCTCAAAGCTTCATCTACATTTACGCTATTGTAAGCGTTATTTAGGTTAAAATCATCTATTATGAAATCTTTAAAGATTTTTTGATTTTTAGGTTTTTTTAACCAGTCTCTTAGCTTATTTAGTTCTATATTATCAATAGAATTGGTTAAGTATTTAATAATTATCTTTTTCAATTTTTTAGAAATTATGTGGTGTTATATTTAAGTGTCGGTTTTGTTTTATAAAAACCCTTAAAAGAATTTAACATTTTTTTTAAATTTTTTTTTTACAATATATATTTTCACATTTGTGGTTAACAATGGGGTAATTAATGCAAGATTTAGATCTTATACATGCTATAAAATTAGATGATAAGAATGCTTTTGAGGTATTGTTTCAAAAGTATTATGAAAACCTTGTGAATTATGTTTTGGTATACACACAGCATAAGCCTACAGCGGAAGACATTGTGCAACAAATGTTTGTAAATATTTGGGTAAAGCGTTATGAGCTTAATGTAACAAAATCTGTTAAAGGATATTTATACACGGTAGCGCATAGAGCTTATATTGATTTTTACCGAAGTACTAAACGCAGAAATGCTTTTTTTGATGAATTAAAAGAAAAAGCTTTAAGAGATGCCATTAAAGAAAATAAACACATTGTTAAACAACGTGTAAAAAAATTACAACAAATTGTTGAAACGTTGCCACCTAAGTGTAAAGAAATTTTAGAGCTTAATAAATTGCAAGGGCTCAAATACCAGGAAATAGCTGATAAACTACAAATTTCTGTTAAAACTGTTGAGTCACAAATGCGTATTGCTTACCAACGTATAAGAGAAGGTTTTGATAATGACTCTACAGTGTTAGTGTTTATTTCAGGTTTGTTTAATTAATGCTGTAGTTTATAAGCACTAGGTGTAAAACCAATATGCCTTTTAAAATATTTTGTAAAGTGTGAGTTGTCTTTAAAAGATAGTGTATATGCAATTTCGGTAATAGTTTTGTCTGTGTACAGTAGTAATCGTTTTGCTTCACTTAAAATATAATCTGAAATTACTTCTGAAGCAGATTTACCACATTCATTTCTGCAACTGGTATTTAAATTTTGCGGACTGGTGTTTAGCAATTCAGCATAATACTCAACACTATTTGATAGTTTGTTTTCATTAGTTAATAAATCTGTAAATTTATGATATAAACTGTTGTTTAACTGTTGGTCGTTACTGTTAAATTGTAAAAGTTTACCTAATAAAGCTTTTAGTAAGCCTTCAATAATACTTCTATTTTTAGTTTCACTTTTGTATTCAGAAGTTAATAATTCAAAAATGGTTATAATAGAGGTGTTATCTTTTGGTGTAAAATGTGTAAAGGCACTTATTTTTAGTAATAATTGATGTAATTCAATATCAGCACAATCATCAATAAAGTCTTTTTTTATAATAATTACAAAGCCTTCAGGTTCTGAAGTGATATCCCAAAAATGGACTTGCTCTTTTCTTACAACAAAAAAAATAGGCGGTTTAATAGTAATTTTTAAGTTGTCTATGGCATGAAACCCTGATGCGTTTGTAAAGTAAACAAATTCTAAATATTTATTGTGTTTATGCGGTGCTGTTTTTCTAACGCTTTTTTTAAAAGGTTCAATTTTAATGGTGTCTATAGATTGGGTTTTGTCTTTTATTTTTAAAACAGCGGTGTCTTTCATTGTATAAAATGTCAATTTACAAAAACACAAATTTAGTGCTTACTTTTAGTTAATACTTAAAATTTAAGTTCAAATTAGGTAGTAAAAGGGTTTTATTAAGTAATATATAATTTTAATATAGTTTTAGTTTGTAATAAATTCATACTTTTTTGCTTAAAGTTATTTTGTAAATTGCACCACATACTAATACATTTTATATGGTAACATTAAAGCAGTTAGCAAAAGAGTTGAATGTTTCAATATCTACAGTTTCAAAAGCACTTAATAATAGTGAAGAAATTGGCGAAGAAACCGTTAGGCGTGTTAAAGAACTTGCAGAACTGTATAATTACAAACCCAATAAAGTAGCTTTAAGTTTAAAGCAAAATAAAACCAAAACTATAGGGGTTATTATTCCAAATATTTTAAATCATTTTTTAGCTAAAGTATTATTTGGTATAGAAAGAGAAGCAACAAAGCTTGGTTACAATATAATAACGTGTATTTCAAACGAATCTTTAGATAAAGAAAAAGAAAGTTTGCAAATTCTAGCAAACGGTAGTGTAGATGGGTTTATACTAAGTGTAGCTGAAGAAACTCAAATTAAAAATGAAGTAGATCATTTTAAAAAAACCATTAGCCAAGGTTTACCAATAGTAATGTTTGACAGAGTTGCACATGATGTAATGTGTGATAAAGTTATAGTTGATGATTTTGATGCAACTTACAATGCAACAAAAGGCCTTTTAGAAGAAGGCAGAAAACGTATTGCTTTTATTAGTAATATAGACCAAATAAGTGTTGGAAAACTTAGAGAACGTGGTTATACAAAAGCTATTTTAGAAAACCACGACATGGAGCCTGTTTCACTAATAATTAAAAAGAAAGACGATCATCAAAAGAAAATAAAATCGTTTTTAAAGAAAAATAAAGATGTTGATGGCGTTATTGCTGCCGATAGCTCATCAGGTATTATAGCCATTAACACGGCTGTAAATCAAGGTAAAAAAGTACCTAGAGATATGTCTGTTATAGGTTACGCTAGTAAAGCAGATTCTTATCATACATTACCAAAACTTACCACTGTAAGACAACACGCTAAAGTGATTGGTGCAAATGCAGCCCAAATGCTAATTCATAGACTTCAAAATATGCATTTAAATGAAGATGTTAAAACTAAAATAGTGAAAACCAGCTTAGTAAAAACTAAGTCTGTTTTGTAGGAAAAAAGTATCAAAATATCATTTCAACGTTTTTATTTGCTTTTTATCGATTTTTTATTTTTTAATCAAACACTTTAACCTAGTTTAGCAACGCTTAACGGAATTAATCCCCTCAACGTTAAGTTTTATTAATCCATTTTATTTAAGTGATTTTTTATCACAAATTCCCTCATAATTAAATTACGTGGTTTTCTACGATAATTTAAGGTTAATTATTCCATTTTACCCTCAACAGTTTGGTTTTGATGTATTTCAAAATCTTAAGCACGCGTATTTTTTAAAATTTAAATAAATAATTAAACCTTAAAACCTAAAAATTATGAAAGCCCTAAAAATTACTTTAGCAATTGCAGTTTTATTAGCAACTTTAACTTCTTGTACTAAGCAAGATTTAAATGAAGACGATGTGTTAGAATCTCCTGATACTAAAGAAGCACCTTATACTGGTGGTAACGGACACGATTAAGTATTTATTTACCATAATTAATATAAATCCTATGCCATAAGCATAGGATTTTTTATTTATGCTCTTTTAGTTTTAAAATATTACTATAAATTTGAGAACATAAAATCATTATTTTCTTGAAGTTTAACTTACTGCATATAGTTTTAATGTGTGTGTTTTTAACAACAAATGCACAAATAACTAAAAATTTAGAGTCTATAGATTCTATTCAAAAACAACTAAGGTTGTTAAAAACAAACGATTCTTTAAATATAGCTGGCAAGTATTTTCAAATTGGCGAAATTTACAGGAAGTCTTTGTTAGGCGATAGTGCATATCATTATTTAAGAAAAGCCGAAAAACTATTCAAAACCTATAATAGTAAATACGAAAGTGCTATAACACTTTATGGTATAGCTGTAGTTCAATGCAATAATAAAGATTACACCGGAAGCGAGTTAACATCTACCGAAGCTAGGGCTATTTTAAATGAACTACCACCAACAAATAATGTTAATAAGTATAAGGCATACATATTTAATAATTTAGGAATTGTTTATGATGAGTTAGAACAGTTTGATGAATCTATTAATTATTATGAAAAATCATTGCAATTAAAACGCGGCTTAGATGGTGATTTTGAGAGAAGTATAGGTTTAACCTTAAATAATTTACTAAAAGTTTACAGACGAGCTGGACACTATAATTTAGCTATTGAAAAATTTAATGAAATAGTTGCAAATAAAAGTCTTATTAAAAATTATCCTGATGTGTATGTATTAGCATTAGGCAATTATGCAAATACATTATATCAATCTAAAAAGTACCAACAGTTACCAGGCTTGTATTTAAAAGCATTAAAAATTAGTGATAGTATAGGTGGTAGGTATAACTCTATAATACTACATCAGCATTTAGCCGAATTTTATAACCGTCTAAATAAAAAAGATTCAGCTAAATATTATGGCTATAAAGCCAAAGCGCTTTCAGAAGAATTTAATAATGATGATTTATTAAAATCGTTACTTATTCTTTCAAAAATTGAAGAAGGTGAAGTTGCTGCAAATCATTTAAGAAACTATGTGGTTTTAAATGATAGTTTACAAAAAATAGAACGTGCCAGAAGAGATAAATTTGCAAGAATTAGGTTTGAAACTAAGCAAATAGAGCAAGAAAATATTCGTATAAATAAAGAACGTATGTGGTTGCTAATAATAACTATTGTTATAATTATAACTTCATTTTTACTATACTTAATAATACTGCAACGTAATAAAAATAAAGAACTACAGTTTGTACAAAAACAACAAGCAGCCAATGAAGAAATTTATAATTTAATGCTGTCACAAAACGAGCGCATTGAAGAGGCTAGAGCTTTAGAAAAAAAGCGTATTTCAGAAGAATTACATGATGGTGTTTTGGGGCGCTTATTTGGCACTCGCTTAAGTTTAGATAGTTTGAATATGAATAATACAGAACAAGCTGTAAAAAACCGTAGTCTGTACATAAGCGAGTTAAAAACCATAGAAGAAGATATTAGAAAAGTATCACATGAACTGAATACAGATTTTGTTGCTGGTGCCGGTTTTATAGATATAATTAAAACCCTTGTAGATACACAAACATCGGTATATAACTTAGAATATAAGTTTCAGCATGATGATATCATTAATTGGGATGCTATAACTAATAAAAACAAAATTCATATTTATAGAATCATTCAAGAAGCATTGCATAATATTCATAAACATGCTAATGCTTTATTTGTTAAAATTAGTTTTAAACTAAAAAATAATGTAATTTGCTTATCGCTTGAAGATAATGGAAAAGGCTTTGATGTAGATAAAGCTAAATCTGGTATAGGTTTAAAAAATATTACATCAAGAATAAACGACATTAAAGGCAAACTAAACATAACATCAACAAAAAACAAAGGAACCATTGTAACCATTGAAGTTCCTATAGCATAGAACCCTAGTTTTTATGACTGAAAAAATTAAAATTTTAATGATTGATGACCATCCAATGATTATTGAAGGTTATCAAAACACTCTGTTATTCACAAAAAAAGATTCTCAAGATTTACAAATACACATAGCAAATAATTGTGATGAAGCTATAAAACGCATCGATAAATCAATAAAAGAAAATTACCCATATGATTTATTATTTGTTGATATAAGCCTGCCGCCTTCAACAGATGGCACAATGAGTTCTGGAGAGGATTTAGCAGAATACGCAAGAGCTATTCTACCCAAAGCAAAAATTATTGTTTTAACAATGTTCAATGAATCATTTAGAATTCACAACATTATAAAAAATATTGAACCTGAAGGTTTCTTAATTAAAAGCGATTTAACTTCTAGTGAGCTTGCAAGTGCATTTCAAGCAGTATTAAATAATCCGCCATTTTATAGCGGTACTGTTAATAGTTATATTAAAAAAGTTATTGCAAGTGATATTGTGATTGATGAAAAGAACAGAAAAATATTATTTTTGCTATCGCAAGGCATTAAAACAAAAAATTTAGCGTCGCATTTAGATATTTCTTTAAGTGCCGTTGAAAAACGAAAAAAACAGTTAAAAGAACTTTTTAATGTTGAAGACGGACAAGATGAAACGCTATTAAATGAAGCCAGAAAAAAAGGTTTTGTTTAGTTTTTTTAATTTATTCGATGAAAGGTAATTAGTGTTAAAAGTATAGCAAACGTCTGTGTTTTAAAGGGTTTTATATTGAAATTACGCGCGTACTACTCAAAAAATACTCAATTCCATACTTAATTTACGGTTTTTCCACAACCCTAATTGGGCTTGTTTTTGTATCTTTGTAGTGTCAACACTTCAAAAATTAATTAATCCCTCAATTTTTTTTGTTGATAATAGCAATTTACAGCCCTGTGGAGGTGAGAGACCCACAGGGCTCTTCTTTTTCTAATTGATTATTAGGTTTTTGTATTCCCAAAGGGTTGCAATAAATAAACCTAAATAAACCATGGCAACAATAAATTTTATAAAAGTAGAAGTTAAAAAGCCAATAAAGGAACCAAAAGCAGCTTTTAATGCTTTTTTACTATTGTTTTCATTTAAAATTTCACCAAAATACGCACCTAAAAAAGGTCCTATAATGATACCAAACGGTATTGGTGTAATTAGTCCAATAATAAGCCCTACAGATGTGCCAATAACGCCATATTTGCTACCGCCATATTTTTTTGTGCCAATTGCAGGTATAATATAATCTAGAACCCATATTAAAATGGCTATTAATAGTGTTACTATTAAAAAAGTTTTGTTAGTAGGTATTGTTTTGGTTAGGTGTAAAATTAAAAGACCTACCCAACTAGTTATTGGCCCAGGTAAAATGGGTAAAAAACTACCAATGATACCCAAAATCATAAATAATAATGCTGTAATAATTAATAAAATGTCCATAAAAATGTATATATAATATATAGACCCAATTAGTGTATAAATGTTACAAATTTGTATAAATGTTAAAATTAAAAACCAAAAAAATCGTACTTTACGCACATAGTTTTAATCTATGAAGCAGGCCTTTGGTTTTATAATATTAATTTTTTTTACTTCGTGCCAGTATTTTGAGGCTAAAAAAACAACTTCTGAAGCCATTTTAAACGAAGAACTTAAAACCTTTAATTGGGATGAGGTTGATGTGTATCCATCGTTTTCAATATGTGATTCTCTAGCAACTAAATCCAGTAAAAAAGTATGTTTTGAGCATACGATGTCTACACATATTTTAAATTATTTGCAAGATGAAATGATTGTAGTAACGCAGGATGTTAACGACACCATTCAGCTTAACTTTAAGGTTTCAGAAAACGGTGTTGTTACATTGCATCAAACAAATATTGATAGTTTAACGCTGCATGAAATACCTAATTTAAAAGAGTTGATAGAAGCTAGTTTGCAAACTTTGCCTAATGTGTATGCTGCTATAAAGCGCGATCAGTATGTAAAAACAACATTTACACTGCCAGTAATTATTGGGGTAGAATAGTTAATATGTGTTATTTTTTAAAACGTCTGTCTTTCCACTTATATGTTTTAAACACCGAAATAAAAACAACATATACACTAAAAAAAGGGTAACACAAAAACGCAAAAGTATAATATTTTAAGCTTTGTTTTTGGTTGAAAAAAGCCGCTGTTTTGTAAAGTAAAATAAAATCAATACTAAATTTTATACCCGTAAAAAATATAAAAAGATTAAAAGTAGTTAGTTTTAATATAGCAAGTAGTATGAGAACTAAAAATAAACTATTTGTTAATAAAACTGTTAGCCCTGTAAATTTACCAAACCAATGTTTATAAGCGCTAGCTTTTGATGCCCACCGTAACCGTTGATTAATTAAACTTTTAAATGAAGCTTGAGCTTTAGTAGTAACTATGGCATTTTTATTTTTTAAATAGTGTAATTTATCTGGTTGGTGTTTTACTACCTTTTCTAAAAAAAATACATCATCTCCACTGGCAATAGTTTCATTACCATTAAAACCATTAAGTTTGTTAAATAGCTTTTTTGTATACGCAAAATTAGCTCCGTTACACATAAACGGTCTGTTAATACCAAAACTACCCATGGTGGAACCTTGTAAACTTAAAAAGTCTAAAAGTTGAAACTGTTCAAAAAAACCACTGGTGTTACTATATGTTACGGGCGCTACAATACACGCTGTGCTATGATTTTTAATAAAGCTATTAAAGCTATTAAGCCAATTTACAGGTAATTCGCAATCGGCATCAGTGGTTATAATCCAAGGGTTTTTTATTTGTTTTATAGCCGTTGTAATGGCATCTTTCTTTGGTGAATTTGATACACGTTTATTGTTGATTATTTTAAAATTCACGTTGCTATTACTAAAGAAATTTTCTATAATTTCAACAGATGCATCTTTTGTATCATCATTAACAAACACAAATTCTAAACACGATCTAGGGTATTTTAAAAATGCTATAGTTTGAAGTAAATTGGGTAAGTTTTCGGCTTCATTTCTAAAAGGAATAATAATAGAAAATGAAATGTGTTTTGATGTTTCGGTAATTTCAAAAACATCAACTTTTCTAAACCCGTAAATAAAACTTCCTATTAAAAAAAGGTATAAAAATATGATGCAACAAGTTATTAGTA
Source organism: Seonamhaeicola sp. ABD4_175 (assembly GCF_056160885.1). Taxonomy (NCBI): domain Bacteria; kingdom Pseudomonadati; phylum Bacteroidota; class Flavobacteriia; order Flavobacteriales; family Flavobacteriaceae; genus Seonamhaeicola; species Seonamhaeicola sp. ABD4_175. The sequence continues at coordinate 677,142 of NZ_JBSWYC010000002.1, read as the reverse complement.
GCATGTTAATTTTTAGTGTTTGGTAATTTAAATATAAGAACAAAATAGCTGCCAATAATACTTGGTAGCACAAAATTTAAAAGCCACATAATTGTTGTAATGCTTAAAATTATAGAGGCATTAATGCTTAAGAAATCAAATAAATACAAGGCTACGCTGCCTTTTATTGCTATATCAAAAATAAATATTGAAGGTATAACCGATGCTAGAAAATACATAGATGTAATGTAAATCATGGCATGGAAATAATCAATGTCAACTTTAAAAATAATAAGCAATAGATAAAATTGAAATGAAAAAATAAAATAACGTAGTAATGATAAAACAAAGGTTGAAAAAAGTATATCATTTGGTAACAATTTAAAGAAAGCAATCAGTTTACTAAAAGTAAATGCATAAAATTTTTTCAAGATAAAAAGCGCTAAAGTCAACAAAAAAGAAACAATTAAAATAATATTAATTAGTTTAAAGTGGTTTAATTGTAAGTTGTTTTTAGTAAAAAAAAATAACAAACCAATAACACCAAATATTGATGTTATAAACATTAAAAAGGTGTTGCCTATAAGGTTTAATAACATTATTTTTTTACGTAAGCTTTTGGGGTAAAATAGTGCTTTTGCACCATATTCGCCAATGCGGTTTGGTGTAATTAAAGAGGCCGTTAAACTAACTAAACATTGTTTTAAGGCTTCTGTAATACTAATTTTTTTTAATGTTGAAACAAGCTGTTGCCATTTTAAAATTTCTAAAAACCAATTAAGGAAACTTAAAACAAGTAAAAAGAGTATGGTTTTTATAGAAAATAAAACTGTTGTGTTTAAAAAAGACTTAAAAACGGCAAGGTTAAAATCTGGATTACCTAATAGTTTTTCAATTATAAAATAAAATGCACCAATTACAATGCTTATCTTAATAAGTACAAAAAAGAAATGCTTAGTTTTGTATGAAAGCGCAGTATTCATTTGTGCAAATTAAACCATATTTTAGGTATGATAACAGCTTTTAAAAAATATACAGTAACCTTTTGTTTGTTGTTTTTGTTTTTTGGTATAAATACCATGCAATCTCAAGACAGTAAAAGTAGGCTAAAAGCACAATTTGCTTTGGGTGTTAATAGCCCGTCAAGTAATGGTTTTGTTCAAGGTTTTGAAGGGCAAACATATAACTTTCCATCTGTGAATTTAGGTTTGCAATATATGTTTACACCAAAATTAGGAGCTAAGTTAGATTATGGATTTAATCGTGTTAAAAATCAGGACAACGCACAAGAATTCAAGTTAAACTACTCAAGAGTTAATGCACAAGTTGTTTTAGATGTTAATGAAACACTAAACTTTTTGCCTCCAAGATTAGGCGTATTTTTACACGCAGGCCCGGGATATTCTATGGTGAAGCCTTTGGGTAATTATACCAATAATAAAACGTCATTTTTAAACATAATGGCTGGGGTAGAGGTACATTATGGTATTTCAGATAAATTGTCTGTGTACACTGATGTGTCATATATTAAAGGATTTGCAAAAGATTTTGAACCTATCCAAGAAGGCTTTGGCGCTTTTAATGGTAATATGTTAACACTAACTTTTGGTGCCGCTATTTCGCTTAGCGGATGTTATTTTTGTAATCAGTAAATGGAAGAACGTATTATTTTAGGCATAGACCCAGGAACAACCATTATGGGTTTCGGACTCATAAAAGTGGTTGGTAAACGCATGCAATTTTTACAATTAAATGAGTTAGATTTAAAAAAATACAATGACCATTACCTAAAACTAAAGCTCATTTTTGAACGTACCATTGAGCTTATAGATACGCACAACCCTGATGAAATTGCTATAGAAGCACCTTTTTTTGGCAAAAACGTACAAAGTATGTTAAAGTTAGGTAGGGCGCAAGGTGTTGCTATGGCTGCGGGTTTAAGTAGAGAAATTCCTATTACAGAATATTTACCCAAAAAAATTAAAATGGCTATAACAGGTAATGGAAATGCAAGTAAAGAGCAGGTAGCAAAAATGTTGCAAAGTTTATTAGGTATAAAAACACTGCCTAAAAATTTAGATGCTACAGATGGTTTGGCTGCGGCGGTGTGCCATTTTTATAATTCTGGTCGTATTCAAGTTGGTAAAAGTTATTCAGGTTGGGCAAGTTTTATAAAACAAAACCCTGATAAAGTAGGCGGTAAGAAATAATATCACCAATAAAGAAATTATAAACTTAGGCTGAATACCTCACCAAATGGCTGGCATCTACATTCACATACCGTTTTGCAAACAAGCATGTTATTATTGCGATTTTCATTTTTCAACATCCTTTAAGAAAAAAGATGCTTTAATTAATGCACTTGTTGAAGAAATTAAATTACGCAAACACACATTTCAAAATAAAATAATTGAAACTATTTATTTTGGTGGCGGCACACCTTCATTATTAAATATTAAAGAGTTACAGTTGTTAATAGAAGCTGTATATAATAATTTTGAAGTAATTGAAAACCCCGAAATTACTCTAGAAGCAAATCCTGATGATTTAAATTCAGAAAAGATTATTGCATTATCAAAAACCCCAATAAATAGGCTAAGTATTGGGGTGCAATCGTTTTTTGATGACGATTTAAAAATGATGAACAGGGCACACAATGCTTCCGAATCTAAAAAATGTTTAGCCATAGCAACACAATATTTCAATAATATTACCATAGATTTAATTTACGGCATTCCTAAGATGTCGCTTCAAAAATGGCATAAAAATTTAGAAATAGCCTTTAGTTTTTCAGTTAATCATATTTCAAGCTACGCACTTACCGTTGAGCCCAAAACGGCTTTACACAGCTTTATAAATTCAGGTAAATATCCACCATTAGATGAGGCTTTAGCGCTTCAACATTTTAACCATTTAGTTGAAACAACAGCGCAAAATGATTTTGTGCATTATGAAATTTCAAACTTTAGTAAACCTCAGTTTTTTTCAAAACACAATACAAGCTATTGGCAAGGAAAATGGTATTTGGGCATAGGGCCATCGGCACATTCGTTTTTTGGTGACCAACGTGCTTGGAATGTGTCTAATAATACAAAATACATTAATGCAATTGAAAAAAAAGAACTACCAATAACGGTTGAAAATTTATCAAACACAGATAGGTTTAATGAGTATATTATGACAGGTTTACGAACCATTTGGGGTGTGTCTTTTAATAGCGTTGAAACAGAATTTGGAAGTAAAACACTTCAGCATTTAAAAAAAGCAGCAGAAAAATTTATTAATGAAAATTTGCTTGTTATTGTGAATGAAGCGCAGCCAATTTCAGCATTAAAAAAAGATGTTTTTTTAGAAAACGAAAACAAAAATAACGTACTTAAAACAACAGAAAAAGGAAAATTTTTGGCAGATGGAATTGCTGCAGAACTATTTATCTTGAGTTAAAAAACTTATATTTGAAAAAAGCGTATTAATGCGTAAAATCCTGAAAATTTCATAAAATTATATGATTGCTACAATTCAATATAAATCAAAAAAACTCAAAATAGATTTAACACAACCCATTGATATTTCAATAGGTATTAATGCTAGTAAAAACAATGTGAATGCATGGTATGTAGCGCCGCCAAAAATAACACCTGTGGTAGATAATGATTGGGTTGCAAGTGTAAAAAATGGTGCCTGTATAAACTTTAATAACATAGCTTTTAACCCTCATGCACACGGTACGCACACCGAGTGTGTTGGCCATATAACTGAAGAGCTTCAGTCTATAAATAAACACTTAAAAACATATTTTTTTTTAGCTGAAGTAATAACCGTTGCGCCCGAAAACTTTAATAACGATGCTGTAATTTCAAAAAAACAACTGCAATTTGCCATTGGCAACAAAAAACGCGATGCTATAATTATTAGAACATTACCAAATACTAAAGAAAAATTAACACGACAATATTCACATACCAATCCGCCTTATTTGTTAGAAGAGGCAGCTGTATATTTAAGGCAAAAAGGAGTAAAACATTTGCTAATAGATTTGCCAAGTATTGATAAAGAAAAAGATGAATGCCAACTTTTAGCACACAATGCATTTTGGAATACTAAAGGCAACATTAGAAAAAACGCTACCATAACAGAGCTCATTTATGTGCCTAATAAAGTAAATGATGGCATGTATATTTTAAACCTTCAAATAGCGCCTTTTGAAAATGATGCAACACCAAGTAAGCCTATTTTATATAATATTTTAGAATAACATTATGGAAACATTTTTAGCCATTATAATTACAGCATTAGTAACTTTAGGAGGTGTAACTGTTTTTAAAAGCATAAAGAAAAAACAGTTGGTAAACGCCCAGTCTGTAATACTTTTAGATAAAATAAAAAAGGTATGTAAATTTATAACTGTTGAAGGTGATTTTGCCGAAATTTACCATTATGAAGATGTAAAACAGAAGTTTTTAAAGCTAATAAGTAGCAAAAAAAAGGCATTGGTTGTTATTAATGCCAAAGCACATGTTGGGTATGATTTGTCTAAAATTCAACTAACAAGTAATACTGCAAATAAAACCATTGTTTTAGAACATTTTCCTGAGCCCGAAGTACTATCAATAGAAACAAATTTGAATTATTACGATAAATCTGATGGGTTTTTTAATAAGTTTGAAGCAACAGACTTAACCGATTTACACCAAGAAGCAAAACATCACATACAGGCTAAAATACCAGAAAGCGGACTAATACAAATTGCACAAGCCGAGGTGAAAGAAACCATTCAATTAATTGAAACTATTGTAGAAACCATTGGTTGGCAGTTAGATTATTCAACTTTAAAACTTCCACACAGCGATATTAAGAAACTAGAAAAATGATTGAAATATCTAAAGATAAAAGTAAACTTCAAATTAATGTTATTCATGGTTTTTTAAAAAACACCTATTGGGCAAAAGGAAGAACTATTCAAGAGGTTGAAAAAAGCATACATCATTGTTTGTGTTTTGGTGTGTATTTAAACGAAAAACAAATAGGATTTGCCAGAATAGCTACAGATTATACGGTTTTTGCATATTTAATGGATGTGTTTATTTTAGAAGATTACAGAGGTAAAGGATACTCAAAACAATTAATAGCTAAAATTATTTCAGACGAAGAACTAAAATCTTGTACCGTTTGGATGCTTAAAACAGCCGATGCTCATGGGCTTTACAAACAATTTGGATATGTAGAATTACAATCGCCTGAAAAGCTAATGGAACGTTTACTGTAATTTTAACACATGGATATTGAACACATTAGAACATACTGTTTAAGTAAAAAAAGCACCACAGAAGATTTTCCTTTTGATGAGCATACATTGGTTTTTAAAGTGCATGGTAAAATGTTTGCCTTAGCATCATTACAATGGTGGGAGCGTGGTGAAGCAGCAATCAACTTAAAATGCAATCCTGATTATGCCGAAGAATTACGTGCTGAATATAGTAGTATTCGTCCCGGATATCATATGAGTAAAAAACATTGGAATACAATATATATTCATGAAGGCGAATTATCTTTTCAATTTATAAAACAACTTATAGACCATTCATACGAAATGGTTATTAAAGGCTTGCCTAAAAAACTTAGAGAAAGTTTGTAAATTATAGTATTATTGCAGAAAATTTCATACATGAGCGTAATACAGACTTTAAAAGAAAGAAGCAACAACACTTGTGAGCTTTGTGGTGCATCAAATAACTTATCTCAATACACCATTCCGCCGTCATTAAATGAAAATGTAGATAATGATATATTAGTTTGTTCAACTTGCAAAAGTCAAATTAATGGTGATGTTGAAATGGATGTAAACCATTGGCGTTGTTTAAATGATAGTATGTGGAGTGAGCATGTAGCAGTGCAAATAATGGCATGGAGAATGCTGCAAAGGTTACGTAATGAGGGTTGGCCAAAAGATTTGTTAGATATGATGTATTTAACAGATGAAGCTTTAGCACTTGCAAGAGCTACTGGTGAAGATAAAGACCCCAGTGAAAAAATTATTCACAGAGATGCCAATGGCGTTCAATTACAGGTTGGAGATGCTGTAGTTTTAATAAAAGACTTAAAAGTAAAAGGTTCTAGCATGGTGGCAAAACAAGGTACAGCCGTTAGAAATATTAGACTAGACCATGAGAATGCTAAATATATTGAAGGCAAAGTAGGAGCGCAATTAATAGTTATAATTACAGATTATGTTAAAAAGATTTAATTGTTTTTACCCTTCTTTTAAACCAATTAAACTTAAAATGTAATAACTATTAATTTTTTTAAGTAGATGTGTCTGCAATAATTTTCCATTCACCATCAATCTTTTTAAATACAAGCATAAAAATGCCATCGGCATTACCAACATCACGTTTAATATGGTACTCACCTAAAACATAGTAAGCGCCTTCAGTAATTTTAGTAATAGCATTAATTCTAAAATTTAGCTTGCCCGTATGCTCTTTTGTTGGGTAGGCTTTTAAATATCTTTCTAAAGTGTTTTCCCAACCTTGAGTAATACCATTAGCGCTGTAAAACGATAGCGAATCGCTTTTCCAGTAACCTTCCATGTATTCTTCAATATTATCTTTAGACCACGCAAGCCTTTGCGCTTTTAAAACAGCTTGTATGTCTTTTATATCTTTTTCTTCAGAATTTTGAGCATAACCAAAAAAGGAGGCAGCTAATAAAAGTGTTAAAGTAAGTGTAAGTTTCTTCATTATAAATATTTATGAGCGCGGTAAAAATAAATAAAACAAAATATATAATGGTTATTCATCGGAGTTTTTAGCATGCTTTTTTTGTTTATCTAATGTTCTTCTTTATTCATCGATTTAATAATGATTTTGAATACTTCAGGTATATATTTATATCAAAATTAAATGTCTCCCTCAAATTTAATATTAACTTATAAAAATGCTATTATGGATTTAAGAATTACTAACTGCAACAATTTTTTTAAAATTAGAGGTGTTTTAAACAAAGAAAGTATCATTCTTTTTGATCAAGAGTTTAAAAATATTTTTGAAAAAATGGACAACCTAAAAGTTAGCATTGAAGGTGTTGAAAGTATGGACAGACACGGTGTAAATGCTATTACAAAACTACACAGAGAAGCTTTAATGAAAAACAAAAGTTTGTCTATTATAGGTTACGGTTGTAAAGATTTATACAATCATTTTAAAGCAACAGCGGCGGCTTAATTAAGCATTTGGTCTACACCTTTTGGTTATTGAACGTAGCAAAATAGCATTTTGTTGTTTTGTTATAATAACTTAATTTTTTTTACATTATTTTTATATTCTAGCCTTTTTTGTGGCTAGCCCCTAAATTTATTGTAAAATTTAAACTGTAAGTTATGAGTTTAATAATTAATACTGTTGAAAATAACTACCAATTAATTGGTGAGTTAACACAAACTAATGCTAAAGAATTAGAAAAAATTTTAACCAAAAGCTTTAAAAAGTTTAATAAGGTTATTATTAACATTGAAGAAGTAAGTGCTATTGATAGGCATGGTGTTAATGTTATTGCTTCTTTGCACCAAACTGCTTTAAAAACTAATAAAAGTTTAGCTATAGTTGGTTATGGTTGCAAAGATTTGTATAACCATATAAATACCAATACCGCTGCTTAATTTACAGTACTTTTTTCTGATTTTTTAAAAATGCATTGGCTTGTAATTGCATAAGTTCTTTTGTGGTTTGGTGTTTGTGTTTGTAAAGTGCATCATCATTTTCAATATCAGCGTAAACACGATCATTAATACTGTTATCAGTTTGTAACATAAGCACTCTTTGTTTTTTGTTTTGCGTTACATTTGTTTTAATCATGTCTTCTTTGTCTTCAAGCTTTAAGTCATAAGCGCCTTTAGGTGCTAATAATTTTGCTAAAATGGGCGATGTTTCTATGGCCAAAAATAACAGGAAAATAAACAAAGAAGGGAGCCAAGGTAACTTATTCAAGGCGTTTACACGTGCCATTAAACCATCAAAATTATTAATTATGGGTTGTGTACTATCTACTTGTGTTTGGTAGTTTTCTTGTAATTGCTCAATTTTTAATTCAGCTGTTTTTATTTTTTCTTTATGTTCTTTTTTTAGAAGTTGTAATTCTGCTAAAAGCGCATCATGTTTATCGCGTTTTTCTTTGTAAACAGGGCCTTTTCCAACGCGTTTTGTGCCTGCGGTTCCTTCAGCTTCGGCTATATATGTGTTGTAAAGTTTGTTAACTTCGGTTTCTTTACTATCTATTTCTTGTTGTAGTTTGGTAATATTATTTTTTAAAGCATCAATATTTGGGTTGTATTGTTCTGCTATTTGAGTTTTATTATTAAGTGTCAGTCGATTTTTTTCTTCTAATAGCACTTGGTTTATTTCTTTTTCAAAAATTTTCAACTCTAAAGGTTTCGATATAACTATGGCTATTATAACAGCTAATATTATTCTAGGTGAAGCTTGTATAATTTCATCTATAATATTACCAGTTTTTTTAATGGTAGAAACTATATATCTGTCTAAATTAAAAATTAACATTCCCCAAATACAACCGAAAAATATAGCAGTGTACAGATTATCAAAAACAGTGTAAAGTGCATAACTTGCAGCTATTGTAGCCATTAGTGCTGTGAAAAATACCGTTGCGCCTATACCCGTATATTTATTTTGTTCACCTTTTGAACATTGCTCTAAAATATCAGTATCTGCCCCAGAGCAGAGGATGAAAAATTGCTTTAACATAATATGATTGTTTTTTGATTGACTGCCTAAGCAGATTGATGATTGACTATTAGAACGTTAAAACTGATGAAATGTTACAAAAAAAACCCCGAAATTTCGGGGCTCTCTTTTTTTCAAGAATTCTATTAGGGAGAATTCAAGAAGCGCTATTAATCAGGTAATTAATGCTATTTAATTACAATTTTTTTGCTGATACTACTTAATTGGGTTTCAATTTTAAAAATGTAAATACCGCTGTTTAGGTTTAGTGGAATGCTTTCAGTTTTAATAACACCTTGCTTTATTAAATTGCCGGTGGTATTGTAAATGCTGTATTTTTGGTTTACTAATGTTTTAGAAACTTTTACAAAATCTGAAGCGGGATTTGGATAAATAGATACTATTTCAGCAATATTGTTTGTAGTAGAAAGTGTTGAAGGATCAAAACTATAAAGTTCGTTACCTGTTGTGCCATTATCACCTTCAAAATATAATTTATCATTTAAAACAGTAAGATCATCTATATCTTTAATGTTGCTATCAATTCTTTCAGAAGTTGAGCCATCTGTTCTAAATAAATATTGAGAGGTGTCGTCTGCTACTTCGCCTGCATAATATAAATAGTCGCCTAAAACGGCATAGTCTGATGGATCATGATCATTTGATGTGCCTCCTGTGATATTGCTAATATTAGTTATAGCATCGGTACTTGGGTTGTATGCCCAAAGTTGGTCTCCGTTTAAATTATCATCACCTTCAAAATATAAAACATTATTCCATGCAAAAAGGTTTGTTATGCCAGATAAAGTACTTGCTTGCGTCACGGCTACTGTGCCTGCTTCAGTGCCATCGGTTTTCCAAAGGGCATTATCTGCCTCAAAGTATACTTCATTATTTAAAACTGTAAAGAAACTGATACTAGAATCTCCTGTGCCAGTGTCAATGTCCTTAATTAAAGTAAATAATCCGGTACTTGGGTCGTATTCATAAAGTTCACGTCCAATAGTTGGCTCGTCTTCAGAATAATCCATGTAACACAATAGTTTGTTGTTAAAAGCAGTAAATGTAGCTCCAATAACTGTTTCTGTACCTGTGCCGTTATTGGTTACTGGTGAAATGTTAGAGCCGTCAAATTGATAGAGTTTATTACTATCTGTAGTTAAAACAAAGTATATTAATCCGCCAGTTTCAACTGGGTTAAATACAAAAGGGTTGCCAGTAGCATTGGTGCCATTTTCAGAGCCATCTGTTGAAAATAATACGTTGCCACCACCTGTATTTGCAGAAAAATATAGTGTATTGTTGTATTCAAAAAAACCTGAAGGAGAAGAACTACTAGAGCCGGTTCTTAAATCTTTTACAAAGGTTGTACCTGCCTCGGTTCCATCAGTTACCCAAAGTTCTTTTCCAAGGTCTGAACCGCCTGGGGTGTTAGAGCCGTTAGAATCATCAGCAGCAAAATAAATTTTTCCGTTGTAGGTAAATAAGTTTGCTGGACTAGAGCTAGATGTACCGTTATCATTAATTTCTTTTACTTGTGTTATTTGTGCGTTTAAACTAACAACAGTTAGTAATGTTATAAAAAGAAGTAGTAATTTTTTCATAAATTTTGAGTTTTAAGGAGTTATTAATTATTACATAGGAAGTTTAGGAATTATGGTTCTGCCTTTATTAGATTTTAAGCTCTCTAAAAAGGCAATTAGGGCCGTAATTTCTGTTTTTTCTAAGTGTAGTTTTTTTAAAATAGGCGATGTAGTTGGTATTAAAGAGTCTCTACCAACGCCTAAATATTTTTTTTGTATTGGAGCTGGGTTACCAAGATTGTAGTATTCAATAACATCTAAAAGGCTTGGGAAGTTGCCGTGGTGCATCCAAGGGCCCGTTCTTGATACTTCTCTTAAGGTTGGTGTTTTAAATTTTCCAATATCTTCCATGTTGTTTGTAACATGGTATCTGCCAAAATCTTCATCTTTTGTTCCAAAAAGGGTTTGCCCGTCATTATGGAAATTGTTGTCGCTAAAATAAGGTGTGTTATGGCAGTTTATACAACGTGCTTTGGTTCTAAATAGGTGTAAACCTAGTACTTCTTGGTTTGTAAGTTTTGTAGAGTCTCCTTCAACAAATTTATCAAAGTTACTTTTGTAGCTGTTAACAGTTCTTTCAAAAGTAGCTATAGCATATTGTATACGTTTTAAAGATACAGAATCGTTACCAAAAGCAGCTTTAAAAAGCGGTTTGTAGCCTTCAATATTAGCAATTTTATCAACAGCAATATTTAACTTTTCATTCATTTCTAAAGGGTCTGCAACAGGAAATCTTGCTTGGTCTTCAAGACTGTTTGCACGCCCATCCCAAAATAAGGTATGAGCAAAACCACTATTTAAAATAGTCATAGAGTTTCTTTTGCCTGTTTGTCTATCATGACCAAAAGAGCGGGTAGAATTGTCTGTCCATGCTAATTCAGGGTTATGGCAAGAAGCACAAGCAATTTGTCCGCTTACAGATAGCCTTGGGTCAAAAAAAAGGGTTTTACCAAGTTTGGCTTTTTCAGCAGAATACGGGTTGTATTCTGGGTGTTTTACTTTTGGTAATGCACCAATATCTTTAAAGGTAGTTTTATCTATTAGGCTATCTAAATTTGGTGTTGGCCATTTGTTGGGGTTTCCGCTAGAATAAACGTTTTTTAAATAAGCAATATCAGTGTATTGTTCTTTAGTTTCTTGTTTGCATGATACACACAATACAATTAACGAAAAGATAGTTGTTAAGGATTTTTTCATTTTTCTATAAATCGTAATCAGTTATACAATTGGTGTTGGTTAATGGTTCAGGGTCTGTATACGAGTTGTTGTTGTATATTCTATATTCAGAGCTTACGGTGCCTCCAAAAAGAGCCTCGTTGGTGGCGTTTAGTGTAAAAGCTATTTCAAATAAGCCATCTTCAATTTCTTCATAAGTACCTTCGCCAGAAATTGCAATGCTGTAGCTTGTGCCACTACTACTAGAAATGGTTATAAATTGCGGTGTAATAATTACATTGCCTTTTGTGTTATTATTGCCGTTTTCAGGAAAGAACTCAATAGCATCTTGTACATTAAAACCAGGAGAATTTGTCGATGAAATTGATTCGCCATTAAACCATCTCTTAAAATTGAAAGAGTTTGTAGTGGCCGTTGGGTTAATAGTTGCATTAAAACCTATTTTAAAAGCGTGATGGTAAATATCATCATCAGTATTTGGTGTGCCATTATCACTAAAAAGCACCGCATTTTCATCACTCTCATCTACAAGCACCGGATAGGTGAAAGCAAAAAAGCGTTGCCATTCACAAATGCCATCATTATTAAAGCCGTTCCAGTGTTCGCCGTAAGTTCTGTGAAATTGATCAGATAAATTATAAAAATTTGAAGCAGTGTTAACGTTTACATCTCTATCAGTTTTTATTGGTTTTACAATTTGAAGTGTGTTGTTACCAACAGTACTATAAAGCTCAGTATCTTGTAATGTTATAATGGTTTGGTAGTATACATTATCATTATTTATGCTTTCGTTTAAAGTAATGGTATATTTAACAAAGGTTCTGTCTTCAGCTAGCTCCTTTAAAGTAAGCGAGTAATCAAAGCCATTTAAAAACTCAAACATGTTTATGTTTTCAATTTCTGAAGGAATAAAACCGTTTGGGAAATTCACTGTAAAATCAATTTCTTCACCAGCATTACCGGCTATTTCAATTCGGTTTTTTGGAAAGGTGTATGTTGTGCTTGGTGTTTCTAAATTAACAGTAAACACATCATTTTTGTAAATATTGTTAAGATTTCCAATGGTTATTGATGGATTTGAAACACTTTCTAGTTTTAAGGTAATGTTTTGGGCGTTATCCCAACGTTCATTAAAGTTTATATAAATAGTATCTGTAAGTTGTGTATTTTGAAAAGATACTTGGTTACTAGGCATTACGCTGAACAAATTACTATTTGCACTAGTTGAAATGCTGTAATTAACTGTTACCGTTTCATTTAATGTTTTAGATGAAAGTGTAACAGGAATTTTTAAGGTTTTAAGCACATTATTTGTGAACGATTCTTTAGGTAAAAGCCCACTGTTAATAAGCGGATATACTAAGGGTTCATTATTAGAATTTGCTAAAAAGTTAAACCTTACAAACGATTTGTTTTCTGAAATATTAGTATCATCGTCATTTGAGCAACCCAATACTAAAGCTAATAATATTAGAGCTAAAAATGGTATTTTTTTAGTATGATTCATTTTGTTGTAAGTTTGAGTTAAGGTTGATGTTGTCTTGCGGAATTGGTAAAATATATTTTCCTGACGGATAGTTTAAATTACATGTGTTTGATATACAGCCATTGTTTCTAACAACATCTTTATGTAGTCTTGCCAAGTCAAAAAACAAATGTCCTTCAAAACAAAATTCTTTTCGGCGTTCTTGTAAAAGGTGGTCTTCTAAATTATTTGTGGTTGTAAGTAATTCTATATTAGCACGCTGCTTAATAACATTAATATCGTTTTTTGCGTCATCTAAATTGTTAAGTTTTAATGATGCTTCGGCACGTACTAAATACATTTCACTTAACCTTAAAACGGGGTAGCCAGGGTTGTCTTGAAATTTTTTAGTGAAATAATAGGGTGCATCTTCTAAATCATTAACAACAAATGTAGGCAACTGCTGCTCTAAGAATAGGTTTTTACGAATATCGGTATCTTCAAAAAGGGAAAGTAAATCGGCCGATGCCACATATTTTTCATAATCTGATGCAGATAAAAAACCAAAGTGTTGCGCTAATGAGCCTCCTATGGTATCTTCTTCATCTCTAGGAATAGAAAACTCTAAAAGAATTTCACTAATGGCATTGTTAGGGTCTTCCCATTCTGTAATGTAGTTTTCGGTTGTTGTAAGGTTTATGCCAGAATTATTAATAACATTATTTGCTGCAATAAAAGCATTATCCCAATTGTTAGTAGTTAAATAAATTCTTGCTAAAAGAGCTTCAGTATTTATTTTATTAAAAAACGAATAGTTAACACCAGTTAAGGCCGAATTATTGGTGTATAGAGTTAGCGCGTTTAAAATATCATCAATGATAAAATTATAGGTGCTTTTGGCGGTTTCGCGTTTAGGGTATGTAATACCGTTGCTTAAAGTTGCGGTGTTGTAAACAATACCAGGGTGACTTGCATCTACAGTGAATGTATAGTTTTGAGCATATAACAGTGCCAGTATGTAGTGCATGTAACCTCTTGTAGTTAAGCACTCTGCGGTAATTTGGTTTTTTTCTTCGGTAGTGGTATCAGGTAAAGTGTCAATATATTCTAATATTAAATTTACCTGATTTATAATGTCGTAACTTTCATTGTAAAACGAATCAAAATTACTTTCAATAGCTAAATCTTGAAATGCGTATACATTTTCAATATTTGCAGGAGTAGTTATTTTACCAGAATTACTGCCGTTAATTGTTGGTGAAAACGTTAGGTTGCCTCCTTGCAAATCTGCATACACAGCAAAGCGTTCGCCTCTAACATGAGCTTCTAAACTAACATAAGCGCCATTCAAAGCTTCTAAAACACCTTGTTTTGTGCTTAACTGTTGTGCTATTGAGGTTTGAGATCCTGGTTCTTGTTCTAAAAAATCACTACATCCCAACATTAAAACCGTTAATAAAAGTGCTTTAAAATGAGTGTTTTTTATGGTTTTTATTATGTTTTTCATGCTTTTAAAATTTTCCGTTAATACCAAGTGAAATGGTTCTGGCTTGTGGATACGTAAACCTAAATTCTCTAATACCGTTTCTGTTACTTGGGCTCTTATCTTTATACCAATACGCAACATTTGATACATCAATAAATGCACTTAAGGTTTTTAAAAAAGGAACACTATTATGCGGAAAACGGTAGCGTAAATTAATGTTGTTAATTTTTAAATAAGTAGCATCATATAAATGCTTGCTTAAATTTGAAAGAGGCGGATTGTTGCTTGTTACTGCAGGTTGTAATGCAATATCACCTTGTTGGCGCCAATAATCATAAGCATTTACAGATAAGTTTCTGTTTGAGGTTATGTTGTATTTTGAAATAAGCTCATCTTGTACTAAAAAATCGCCGCCAATTTGAAACGAAGCCCTTACTGAAAAGTCTATATTATTGTTAATTGAAATAGTATTGCTAAAACCACCAAACGCATCGGGTTGGCTATCGCCAATAGGTATCCAATCATCGGCATCAAAAAGTGAGTTATAGGTTACAGCATCATAAATTTGGCCATCTTTTTCAAGTAAATCTCTTCCGGTAGCCGGATCTATACCAACCCAGTTAATACCCCAAATGGTAGATGTACTATGACCAATTTTTTGAGCCAATGCACGCTCTGAAGTAGAAAAGGCATCACCTAAACCCACAAGATCAGTTACTTCGCTATTTAAGGTTGAAATATTAAAAGAAGTTGACCATTTAAATTTTTCAGAATCTATCCATTTTATACGTGTTGAAACCTCTAAACCTTTGTTGTACATGCTTGCTGCGTTAAGTTGTACAGAGGTATAGCCAGTTTCAGAAGGTATGTTTCGGCTAGTAATTAAATCTGTAATATCATCGTAGTAATATTCAATAGATAGGTTTATGCTTTTAAATACATTAAAATCTATGCCAGCATTAAATTTGGTGTTTTTTTCCCAACTTAAGTTGCCGTTTGGTGCAGTTGAAGGTGTTGCATATGGCGTGCCATTATAACCAAAATCAAAAGTGTTGTAAAGTCCCTTAGAGCGGTATGACCCAATTCTAGAGTTTCCGGTTGTACCGTAACTTAGCTTAAATTTTAAGAAGTCTATCCAGTTGCTGTTACTTAAAAAGTTTTCGTTACTTGCTATCCAGCTTAAACCGGCACCACCGTTGTAGGCAATATTAGTGTCGTCACCAAAAACTGAACTCTCATCTCTTCTAAAATTTCCTAAAAAGAAGTAGCGTTTTTTATAGTTGTAATTTATTTGAGAAAAGTATGAAACTCTTGAGTTGTAGCTAATATCTTCACTGAAATTTTGATTATCAAAAGTTTCATCAGAAGATGTTAAAGGGTTGTCATCTCTAACGGCATTAGATATATCATTTAAAATAATAGGGTTGGTAAAACCACGGCCACTAGTGTAATTAAAATCTACTTTATCTTCAGCTAATTCAATACCTATAATACCATCAATAGTATGATGATTGTTTATTTGTTTGTTGAAAGATGCTTGCCCTTGCCAGTTCCATTTTGTAGTGTTTCTTTCGTTTAACAAACGCATGCCCCAGTTAGGGTATGTTGTTCCGTTAAGGGTGAATGTTCCGCTAAATCTTCCGCTTTCATTGGCGCCAGAAAAGTAACGGTCTTGATCTTTGTTTGAGTATGACAAACCAAATAACGAAGATATTTTTATAGCATTTGATATTTGATAAGAAGCCCTTAAGCTACCAAGCATACTATAGGTTTTTGATACGTTTTTGTTTTGCTCAATGGCTGCAAGCGGATTACCCAAACCTGCTACACCAACATTTGCATACGTGCCATCTTCATTATAAGGAGATAACGTAGGGGCAAAAGCGTGACTGTAATAAATATTAGGAGCATCTTTATTAATGTAGCTAGGGTTTAGTGCTAAGCTTACATCAAACTTATTTTTGCGATATCCTAAATTTATGCTTCCGTTGAGTTGTTTTGTGCTGTTGCCTAGTTGAGGTTCTTCTATATCTTTGAAGCTTATACTTGTTCTATAAGAAAATGTTTTTGTGGCCCCAGACACATTAAAGTTGTAGTTTTTAAAAACGCCTGTATTATTTAACAGGTTAAACCAATTTGTGTTGACACCATTGTGAGGTGTGGGTGTGTAGCCTGTAGTTGTGTTTTTTAAATATTCGTTTCTTAGTTCATTATATTGTTCACCGCTTAAATATTCTATTTGATTAATGGCTGAAGAAATACCTAGTTGCGTTGAAAATTCAAATTTAGGGCTTCCTAATTTACCTTTTTTGGTGGTTATTATAATAACACCGTTGGCACCATCTGCACCATAAATACTTACTGCGGCAGCATCTTTTAAAATAGAAATGCTTTCAATGTTTTCTGGTGATATTTGAGCAAGCGGATTTGATAGGTCTTCTGCAAAACTACCGCTGCCATCAAAAAGTAAGCGGTCTATTCCGGATTCTTCAGTTAATATAATGCCATCAATTATAATTAACGGCTGTGTTGAGGTGCCTAAAACTGCGTTTCCCAAAGGACTTAAACTTCCTTGGCCACGAATGTTAATTTTAACTGGCGTGCCTACACCAGATGTGTTTTCAACCAAAACACCAGCTACTTGCCCTTCAATCATTTTATCAATACTTTCAACTGCTTGTTCCTTTGGTATATCATTGGCATTTATTGTAGATATACTGCCAACAACTTCTTCTCTTAATTTCTCAGTGCCATATGATGTTGTAATTACTACTTCATCTAATTTATTTGAGTTTTCTTTTAAATAAACTGTGAAGTTTGATTGGTTTCCTACTAAAATATCTTGGGTTTTCATACCTAAATATGATACTTCAAAAACTGTATTATTAATATTTATCCCTTTTAGTAAGTATGTAAATTGGCCATCTAAATTGGTAATGGCGCCTTTGGCTGTACCTTTAATTTTTATAGTGGCGCCAGGTAAAGGAAAGTTGTCTGTGGCACTTAATACAGTACCTTTTACCAGAAGTTCTTGTATTTGCTGAGAGGTTTTGGTGCTAGTTTGTGTGTTTTTTGGGGTAAGTAAAACTTGGTTGTTGTTTATTATAAACCTAATGTTTGTGTTTTTAAAGAGCGTAGTTAATGTTTCGGTTAGTGTTTTATTTTCTGTTGAAACACTTGTTTTTTTACTAACATCAATTTTTTTTGTGTTATAAATAAAGCGGTAGCTGGTTTCTTCTTCAATATGCTTTATAATGTTGCTTAAGGGTGTTTTGTTGAAATTAAGGCTAAGTTTTTTATTTTGCGAAAACACGTTTAAGCAACATAAAACGAGCGTAACAGTTATTATTTTTTTAATTAAGTGGTTAGTTTTAGTTATTATCATATACATTAATGAATTAATGAGGTTGTGTTATATTTATAGTGTTGTTGTTTAGGTTGTAATTAAAAGGTGTATCAATTTTTAAAAGGTTTAAAATATTGGTTATATCATCTTTTACGTATACAGAGCCTGTAAATTTTTGTTGCGCTAGTGTTTTACTATTGTTATTTATGGTAACGTTATAAGCACGTTCAAGTTTTTTTAGCATTTCAGGAAATGGCATGTTATTAAAAATAAGTTCTCCATGAATCCATGAAATGTGGTCGTCTATTTTAATAGTATTAAGGTTAAAATTTTTTGTTGTTTTGCTCCATTTAGCTTGTTGGTTAGGCGTTAAATGCATGGTGTTTTCAGGATTGCTGCTTTGTGAAACTAATACGGCTCCTTCCATGAGTTCGCAGTGAGCAAAATCATCATTATTATATGTGCTTAGGTTAAATTTTGTACCTAAAACTTCAATGTTTATATTGTTTGTTTCTACTATAAACGGGTGTGCTTTATCTTTAGTAACTTCAAAAAAAGCTTCACCTGTTAGTGTTACTTTTCGGTTGTTTAATCCGGCAAATTGCACAGGGTATTTAAGCGTGCTACCAGCGTTTAGGTGAACAATAGTACTGTCAGACAGAACTACTCTAAATGTTTTCCCGTAAGGAACTTTAAGTGTATTGTATGTTGCATTATTTGTTATGGGCTCTGTATTAGTATAAACAATTTGGTTTGCTTGTTGTTTGCCCAAAACATGTCCTTCTGTATCAGTTATTACTTTGTTTGTAGTGGTGTTTGTAAGTTTTTGGGTGTTCCCATTGCCAAGTTCTAGTACTACTTCATTTTCAATAGGGGTGTTGTTGTAGTTTTTTAAATAAAAACTTACTGAAATTAATAACACAACAGCAGCTGCATATTTAAGTATTGTTTGTGTTGTAAATACAGGTTTTCTTTTAATTTGTGATTGTATTTGTTTTAAAGCAATGGTTTTGTTAGTTGGGTTTTGGGTAGGTGCCATTGCCCATGCTTTTTTAAGAGCAATAAATTCTTGCTTATTATCTTCGGAAGTTTCAATCCAATTAAAAACTTTTTGGATTTCAGTTTCTGATGCTTTGTTGTTTAAGTATTTGTAAATTAAATCTTTATTCATGTTAAATAAGCTTAGTAGTGTTGGTTTTATTAGAAAATGAATGCATCATTCTAAATGGCTTGTTATAATAAGTACCCTTAAGGTTAAAGTAACCCTATAAAAAATTTTGATTTTTTTGTAAAACGTGTGTTAAATGAAGTTTAAAATAAAGAAGATAGGTATGAAGCTAGCTTTACCCTAAGCACTTTAAGCGCTGTTGTCATGTGAGATTCAACAGTTTTTATACTAATACCAAGTTCTTCAGCAATTTCACTGTTTTTTTTATTATCAAAACGCTTTTTAATAAAAATGGTTTTGGTTTTTTTAGGTAATTCGTTTAAAGATTTGTCTATAAGTATTTGTAATTCATTGAGTGATAAAGTATCAAACTCCATAGATTTTAAAACCTCTAAATTAATGGTTTGTTCCTTTTTGTTTAAGGTGTTGTTTTTGTATTTTTCTTTCACCTTATTATGCCTAATGGCATTTAAGCATTTAGATTTAGCATAGGTATACAAATAGGTTTCAATGCCTTTAGGTTTTTTTATGTTTTTACGGTGTTCCCAAAGGTTTAAAAAGGCTTCTTGTGTAATATTTTTGGCATCACTTTCATTATATATAAACTGTATACAAAAACCTAAAATATGGCTGTAGTGTTTATTGAAAAAAAACTCAAACGCTTTTTCGTTTCCTGATTTAAATTGTTTGAACAGGCGTTGTTGTATGTCTTCTTCATATTCTCTTTTCATTATTTACACAGTTAGTATGCAAAAGTAATGAAATTTGTTATTTAGAATTGTTAAAAATAATAGTGTTTTTTTGATGACTTGATAATTATTTTCTGCTTCTTATACTTTCAATAATAACAGTGGCAAGAATTAGGCCGCCACCAATATAGGTATTTGGTGAAGGTATTTCATTTAAAAAGAAAAAGGCTAAAATTATACCAAATATAGGTTGGGTACTTAAAATAATACTGGCAGTACTTGCAGAAAAATGCTTCAGGCTTTTTAGAAAAAGTGAATGCCCAATGGCAGTGGCAAAAAGTGCTAATAGAATTATATACGGGTATTGTGATTTAATGCCTGAAGTATCAAAAAAGTATAGTACTGGTGATAAAACAAGAGTTACAACCACCAATTGAAACGTCATTAGCATAGTGCCATTATATTTTTGGGCTCTTTTTTTTAGAAGAATATTTCTTAAAGTGAATAATACAGCTGAAATAAGCCCCCAAATAATACCCATAAAATCGGAGTTTTGAAGGTTGAATTCTGGAGCTAAAATATAAATACCTATTAACACTAAAATGGCCAGTGGTATGTGTGCTTTGTCAAATTTAGTATCGGTAAAAATAGGTTCTAAAATAGAAGTAATGGCAGGAAACGTATAAAGTGATAACATGCCTATTGATACGTTTGATACTTTTATTGAATGGAAATAGGTAATCCAGTGTGCGGCCAAAAATAAAGCACTTAATACCATAACAGCTTTGTCTGTAAATGAACTGAATTTAAATGATATTTTTTTATATCTGCAAAATATATAGAGTACCAACAGTGCAACAAAGGCACGCCACCAAATTATAACTACAGCAGGCATTTGAATGTATTTGCCTAAAACGGCTGCGGTACTTATTAAAAATGTAGCAAAACTAAGTTCTAAAACGTTTTTTAAATGTGTGCTTTTCATTGTGTTAGCGATTGTAGTGGCATCCTTTTTTTTGCTTTAATAAGTGGCAAAAAAAGATATAACGGAAAGCGCGCCCAATAAGGTGTTACCATGTAAAAACACCTTATTGGGAACACCCAAATATTTATTTAGACAATTCAGTAAAATGTTTGTAAAAATATGGTATGGTTTCAATACCTTTTAAGTAATTCCAAACACCAAAATGCTCGTTTGGCGAATGGATAGCATCACTGTCTAGCCCAAAGCCCATAAGTATTGTTTTGCTTTTTAGCTCTTCTTCAAAAAGCGCTACAATTGGAATGCTTCCGCCACTGCGTTGTGGAATTGGAGTTTTTCCAAAGGTTTCTGCATAGGCTTTACTTGCTGCTTGGTAGCCAATACTGTTTAGTGGTGTTACGTAGCCGTTGCCACCGTGGTGTGGTTTTACTTCTACTTTTACGCCTTTTGGTGCAATGTTTTCAAAGTGGGTTTTAAAAAGTTTTGTAATATTTGCCCAATCTTGGTTTGGTACTAAACGCATAGAAATTTTTGCATAGGCTTTGCTTGGTATTACGGTTTTTGCGCCTTCGCCAATGTAACCGCCCCAAATACCATTAACATCTAGAGTTGGACGTACAGAATTGCGTTCGTTTGTGGTATAGCCTTTTTCACCGTAAACAGCATCAATATCTAAGGCATTTTGGTAGTTTTCCAAAGAAAATGGTGCTTTGGCCATTTCTGCACGCTCTTCTTTTGATAATTCTTCAACGTTATCATAAAAACCAGGAATGGTTATATGGTTGTTTTCATCGTGCAAAGAGGCAATCATTTTTGTTAAAATATTGATTGGGTTTGCAACAGCACCACCGTAAAGGCCCGAGTGTAAATCGCGGTTTGGGCCTGTTACTTCAACTTCAACATAACTTAAACCTCTAATACCAGTGGTTATTGATGGCGTGTTGTTGGCTATCATACCGGTATCTGAAATTAAAATAACATCGTTTGCCAGTTTTTCTTTGTTGTTTTTTACAAAGGTGCCAAGGCTTTTGCTGCCAACTTCTTCTTCACCTTCAATCATAAACTTAACATTGCAAGGTAGTTGGTTTGTTTTGGTCATGTACTCTAAGGCTTTTACATGCATAAACATTTGGCCTTTGTCATCGCAGGCGCCTCGAGCAAAAATAGCGCCTTCGGGGTGTTTTGCTGTTGTTTTTATAACGGGCTTAAAAGGTGGTGAATCCCAAAGTTCAATAGGGTCTGGTGGTTGTACATCGTAATGGCCGTACACTAACACGGTTGGTAGGTTTTTGTCTATTGTTTTTTCGCCATAAACAATGGGGTAGCCTTCGGTTTGGCAAACTTCAACGGTGTCACAACCAGCGTGTTCTAAACTTTTTTTTATAACTTCGGCAGTTTTTAAAACATCATTTTTATAGGCAGAATCTGCGCTTATTGATGGTATTTTAATAAGTTGAAAAAGTTCATCTAAAAAACGTTGTTTATTGTCTTTTATATATGTTTTTATAGTGTCCATAAAATGATTTTAGTAATCAAATGTATAAAAAAGAATGTTTTTTTACTTAAGAAGTTTGGAATTTAAAACTATTGATTATATTTGCATCCCGATTTTACGATAGTAAATAGGAAATTTTGCAGGCGTGGTGGAATTGGTAGACACGCTAGACTTAGGATCTAGTGCCGCGAGGTGTGAGAGTTCGAGTCTCTCCGCCTGTACTTAAAGCTTCTCTTTTTTTTTTGAGAAGCTTTTTTTATTTGGTAAGTTTTTAACTGTGTTTGGTTATACTTACAATTTCTGTGTCTTGTTTTTTGCCTTTTAAGTTTACAATACCAAATGATGTAACTTGGTAATTTTTATTCAGATTTAATGCGTTACTTAATGTTTTTGATATAAGTAAATCTTTACCAAATTGTGTACATAAACTTAAAATTCTTGCAGAAGTATTTAAAATATCACCCGTAAAAAAAATGTCTTTTTTTAAAGCGCCAATTTCGCCTGTTGTAACCATGCCACTATGAAGTGAAGCTTTAAAGTCGGGTATAATTCCAAACGTTTTTTTATAAAATGAAGCATTGTTTTTTAAAGCATTTTTCATGCTGTAATAACAATTCAAGCAGTTGTTGTTTTTTAAGCCGTTTTTGGTTTTCCAAGTTATTACTATTTCATCACCTACATATTGGTAAATTTCACCTTGGGTTTCAATTATAGCGTTAGTAAAATCGTCATAAAAGTTTTGAAGCAGTTTAAAGTACTGCTTGTTTTCTAAAGACTCTGCTATAGTGGTTGAGTTTTTCATATCAACAAACATGAATATTCTATCTTCTAATTTAGGCTTATGATATTTGCCCGTAAAGAAATTTATAAGTACGTTATGCCCAATGTTTTCGCTAATTTCAGTATAAAGTATAGATATTGAAAGTGAAAAGAATAACTGAATCCATGTGCTTAAATGTGAAATACTAAAAAAGAAAAGTTTGTATTTATTCCACGCTTTTTCGCTAAATAAGGGTGTTTTAAGTTCTATGCTTGCAGCAATTAAATACAGTATAAAAACTACTACAAATAATATAATTGAATATAGTATGAGTTTTCCAATTATTTTTTTGGGGAAACTAAACTTAGTAAAGAGTTTATTTATATAAAAAACTTCTAGAAAACCAATAAAACAGCCAACAAAAAATACACTTGTGCTTGAAAATACTAATATCCGCGGGCTTAATGCTATTGCTGCGTTTGGTGTGTTTTTTACACCGCCCAAAGCTGCGTGTTCACTCCACATAATTAATAAACCAAGAGTTAGCCATATAAAACCAAAAGGTAATACCCGTTTTATTTTATATTTATATTTAGCAGATAACATCATAAGTATTAGTAAATATAGCTTAAATAAGCCTATTTTATATTTTTGGAATGCTTTTTTATGTAAAAAAACCTAACGTAAACAGTTTCGTGTTTTTTAATGAAATTATTGTGTTTTTACCACCTCAACTAATTAAAGATTATATATTTGCAAAAAATATTTTTTTGGCAAAAAAGCTTCAACCTTTTTAGCGTTTTGAGTCAGAAATATCAGAGATAATTAATACGAGTTAGTAAATAGTAAATTAACCATACATTAAAATGAATAAACAAATAGACCAGCAAGCGGCCGATAATATTAGAGCTTTAGCTGTAGCAATGGTAGAAAAAGCAAATTCAGGACACCCAGGAGGCCCAATGGGCGGTGCAGATTTTATGCACATACTGTACTCTGAGTTTTTTAACTATGATCCAACAGATATGACTTGGCCATTTAGAGACCGATTTTTTATGGATGCGGGTCATTTATCTACTTTAATGTATGCGCAATATTACCTTTTAGGTAATTATAATAAAGAAGATATTGCTAATTTCAGACAATGGGGTTCTATTACACCAGGGCACCCAGAGGTAGATTTTGAAAGAGGTATTGAAAACACATCGGGTCCATTAGGGCAAGGACATACAATGGGTGTAGGAGCTGCTATTGCAGCAAAGTTTTTACAAGCACGCTTTGGTGATTGGATGAACCATAAAGTTTATGGATTTATATCAGATGGAGGTATTCAAGAAGAAATATCGCAAGGTGCTGGTAGAATTGCAGGCCATTTAGGATTAAGTAATTTTATTATGTTCTTCGATTCTAATGATATACAGTTGTCAACATCTACTGATGAGGTTACAACCGAAGACACGGCCATGAAATACGAAGCTTGGGGATGGAAAGTTGTTACTATTGATGCGCATAACCACGATGAAATTAGAAAGGCATTAACCGATGCTAATAGCGAAACCGAAAAACCCACTTTAATTGTTGGAAAAACAATAATGGGCAAAGGTTGCGTTGCTGCCGATGGAACTATGTTTGAAGGGCACTGTGAGCTACACGGTAAGCCAATTGGGGCAACAGGTGCAGATTATGCAAAAACGCTATTAAATTTAGGTGCAGATTTAGATAATCCGTTTGATATTTATGGTGATGTTGCATCTTTTTACAAAGATGTAATTGCAAACAAAACAGCTGCTGCAGCTAAGAAAAAAGAAGAAATAAATGCTTGGAAAAATGATAATATAGCATTGGCTGAAAAATTAGATTTTTTCCTTTCAGGTGAATTACCAGCTCTAGATTTTGAATCTATTGCACACAAAGATGGTTTAGCTACAAGAGCTGCATCATCAAACGTGTTAGCGTATTTAGCTGAAAATGTTGAAAACATGATTGTGTCTTCAGCAGATTTATCAAACTCAGATAAAACAGATGGCTTCTTAAAGAAAACATCAGCACTTCAAAAAGGTGATTTTAGCGGATCATTTTTACAAGCAGGTGTAGCCGAATTAACCATGGCTTGTATTGCAAATGGTATTGCCTTACACGGTGGCGTTATTCCAGTAGTAGCAACATTTTTTGTGTTTTCAGATTACATGAAACCAGCAATAAGATTAAGTGCTTTACAAGAATTACCAGTAAAATATGTATGGACGCATGATGCCTTTAGAGTAGGTGAAGATGGCCCAACGCATCAGCCAATAGAACAAGAAGCACAAATTAGATTGTTAGAAAAACTTAAAAACCATAAAGGAAACATGAGTTTCTTAGCCTTACGTCCTGCAGATTCTGCTGAAACATCAGTTGCTTGGAAAATGGCTATGGAAAACACAGGTACACCAACAGGCTTAATTTTATCAAGACAAGGCATAAAAGATGTACCAGCAAAAGAAACATCTAGATATGAAGAGGCTTTAGCTGCTGAAAAAGGTGGTTATTTAGTAAAAGAAGTTGAGAACCCAGATGTTGTACTTGTTGCAAACGGATCAGAAGTATCAACATTAATTGCTGCTGCCGAAATTTTAGAAACTGAAAATAATTTAAAAGTAAGTATTGCTTCAGTAATTTCTGAAGGTGTATTTAGAAACCAACCTAAAGCATACCAAGAGCTTGTAATACCTTCTGATAAACCTAAATTTGGTTTAACAGCTGGTTTACCTGTAAACTTAGAGGCTTTAGTAGGTGCCAATGGCCAGGTGTTTGGTTTAGATCATTTTGGGTATTCTGCACCAGCAGGCGTACTAGATGAAAAATTTGGTTTCACTGGCGCGCAAGTTAGCAAAAATGTATTAGCGTATTTAAACACTATTCAATAATAAACAAAACTAAAAACTATGAAATTTTTTATAGACACTGCCAACCTTGATGATATTGCTGAAGCGCAAGCATTAGGTATTTTAGATGGTGTAACTACAAACCCATCATTAATGGCCAAAGAAGGTATTACAGGTGAACAAAACATCTTAAACCATTATGTGAAGATTTGTGAAATTGTTGATGGTGATGTAAGTGCCGAAGTAATAGCAACAGATTTTGAAGGTATGGTAAAAGAAGGTGAAGCATTAGCTGCTTTACACCCACAAATTGTGGTAAAATTACCTTTAATTGCCGATGGTATTAAGGCTTGTAAATATTTTTCAGATAAAGGTATTAGAACTAACGTAACATTAGTGTTTTCTGCAGGACAAGCATTATTGGCAGCTAAAGCTGGTGCTACTTATGTGTCGCCTTTCTTAGGAAGATTAGATGATATTTCAACCGATGGTTTAAACCTTATTGCTGAAATTCGTCAAATTTATGATAACTACCAATTTAATACGCAAATTTTAGCAGCTTCAATTCGTCACACAATGCACGTTATTGATTGTGCTAAATTAGGAAGTGATGTAATGACAGGCCCATTAAAATCAATTACAGGTTTATTAAAACACCCATTAACTGATATTGGTTTAGCTAAATTTTTAGAAGATTATAAAAAGGGAAACTAAACAGTTTTCAAATATTATAGAATTAAAAAAGCTTCTCAATTTAGAGAAGCTTTTTTGTTACAACTAAACAACTATGAAAAACTAAACTATAGTTTAACAATTTTAAACGCTTGTGGCGTTTCCAAAACACTATTGGTTTTAACTACATACATACTTTGTGGTAGTGTTGAAACATCAAAAGCATATCCTTTAGAAAAGTTGCCTTTAAACGATTTTACCAACTTACCTGTGGTTGTGTAAATATGCAATTCATTTATATTTTTATTTATTGAAAATGTATTTTGAGTTGGGTTTGGGTAAACTTTTATTGTTTGTGACAATTCAAAATTTTGATTATTTAAACTAGCGGTTTGGGTGTACAATCTATACTCACCGGGTTGAAGCGTAATGCCCGCTGTTGGGCTAGTTACATTTATTGATGTTTCAGTAAACGCATCATACCAAGTACCCGTATTGGGGAAATTAGGGTTTATAGTTTGCGTAGTTACATTAAAGTTTGCAATAACTACAGCGTCTAAATTACCAACGTTATCATACAGGTTTACACGTTTTAACAAACCGTTTACGCTCATACTAAAATTATCAGTATTAAATGTAGATGGATATTGTTTTTTTAGGTTAATCATTTTAGCGGTAACATTGTACACATCCGTTCTGTTAGTGTCGGTGTCATAACCTAAGGTCCATGCAACGGGTTTTCTGTCTAACCTGCAAGTGCCATCGTTAATATTACTTTCACAATTTATACTTTTATCATAACCCAGTTCTCCAAATTGCCACAGCATTTTTGGACCAGGAATACTGTAAAAAATGGCTGTAGCAGCTTCAATTCTATCTAAAGCAGTACTAAGTTGTTTTATATTGTAGCTGCCGTTTGAATTGCCGTAGGCTACGTTTCTTACCATTAAACGTTCTTCGTCGTGGCTTTCCATATAACCAACAATGTGCGGATTACTCCAACCTCTGTTTTGGTATGATAGCCAAGATATATCAGCATCTGTACTAAAGCCCATGGTGTTTTGGCTAAAGCTATGGTTTAAATTGCCCCAAAGCATAAACCCGTAATTGGCAAGAATGGTTTCTTCCGTATTATCAGCAAAATGTTCTAAAATTAAATAGGCGTCGGATGATACATTATTCCAAATATAATTGGCATAATCTTGCAGAATTGCAATTCTAGAATTGTCTTGACTGCTCCACGCGCCCACATTACTTGGGTTGTTTGTTTGTGTGAAGCCTTTAGATAAATCAAACCTAAAACCATCTACTTTAAACTCTTCAATCCAATACTTTAAAGTTTGTTTTACAAAGGTTTTAGTGTATTGGCTTTCATGATTAAAATCGTAACCTACGTTAAACGGATGTTTAGCATCGGGGTTTAACCATGGGTTATTAGTGGCTGGTTTGTTATTAGCGCTATCCCAATACATTTGAGCTAATGGACTTTGCCCAAAGGCATGGTTGTAAACTACATCTAAAATTACGGCAATACCTCGGCTATGGCAAGCATCAACAAACGATTTAAAATCATTTTGTGTACCATAAGCTTTATCTAAAGCGCCATGAAATGATGGGTTGTAACCCCAGCTATTGTTGCCTTCAAACTCACTTACAGGCATTAATTCTATGGCATTAACGCCAAGTGTTTCAAGATAATCTAAATGCGTCATGGCTTCAATGAATGAATCGTTTTCAGTGAAGTCTCTTATAAGCATTTCATAAACTATTAGGTTTTCTTTATTGGGTTTAGAAAATGTAGTGTTTTGCCATGTATAAGGTGTTTCATTTATTTTGAAGGTAGACACATTACCCGTGGCTAAGCCTGTTGGGTATGTTTTTAAGTTTGGGTATGTTGTATTAGGAATATAAGGGTCGTCATCTGGGTCTAGAATTTTTTTTGCGTACGGATCTGCAACCTTCAAATTGTAATCAATGTAGTATTGATAAGCATACTCTGTGTTGGCGTCTAGACTAGGAACATTTAACCAAAACGTATCATTATCTTTCTTCATTTGATACGCAGTGTTTAACGACCAATTATTGAAATCTCCAATTATGAAAACATCGTTTTTTAAAGGTGCCTGTAAAACAAATGTTACTGAACCATCACTATGAATATTCACTCCATTTTCTAAATTAGAGGGAAGTGCTTCATTTTGTGTTGGTGTTTTTACAAATACTGAAATAACATCGGTTTTTGTTTCAGAATTTTCAGTAGCAACAGCTTCAATTGTATAATTTCCAGCTGTTGTAAACGTGTAATTAGATGAAATGGTTGTAGCGTTTGTTGCAGTTTGTATTGTGTTATTATTAACCTTTAAATTTAAATTGGCATTTATACTAGATTCTGCACTTATGCTAACATTGTCGTTTATATTAAAAACGGCTTCATTTAACGGGTTAGTAATAGCTACATTTAAACCGTTAGCGTATATTTTTATAAAAATATCAGGGTTTGTTTGTGCGTTTCCTGCGCTGTTTCTAAAAACCAAAGCAATATCTGTAACAACATCAGATCCGGAACCATAAAATGAGGCTATGCTTGGTGTTATAACTAACTCATAACTATTAGCGCCTAGGCGGGTAAGTTTGGGTTGTGTGGCATTATTGCCCCATGAGCCAATAACATGTTTCCAGTCTGATTGACTTGTAGAGTTTGTTGTTAAAACACCTGTGTGTGCATAAACATCGCCAGTGTAACCTTCTAAACCAGTGCCAACGGCATTAAAAGTTATAGTAATTGTATTTGAAGCAGTAGGTATTGTTGGAGCGGTTGATACTTGGGCGTTTACAGTTACTGATAGTAACAGTAACATAATGCCAAAAAGCTTCTTCATAATGTATAGTTTAAGACATAAAAAGGCTGAGTTAATCAGCCTTTTTATTATTTGTTTGTAATGTTATTAGTTAGGTATGATGATGTAGCTTCCGTCTAAATCATTAAACCAAACGTTATAACTTCCGGTTGGTGCATTAAATACAAAGTTGTTACCGCTGCCTGCTAAAAGTGCAGTTCCGTGTAATTCTGTAGAGCCTGTATATCTCCAAACTTCGCTCCAAGCATCATTTGCTCTAATTAAGAATTCTTCACCTTCAGTAAATGTTACATTTTGTGCATTCCAAATATGCGGATTGTTCATATCTGGTTGTGTAAAGTTTACTTCATCAGCATCACCCCATCCGCCAATAGCGTTACCAATAATGCCCATTGCGGTGTATGTTGTAGCGCCAGAAGCATCATAAGTTTCAACACTAAAACTACCAGATTCACCAACAGTTGTAAATGTATACGTGTAGTAACCAGCTGTTGCAACGTTAAAAGTTCCAGGGTCTGATCCGCCACCAGGGTTAACGGCTAATGTTGAGCCATCATTTGTGCCCCATTGTGGTTGCCATTGGCCAATAACTTCAATTAATTTAAAAGCACCAGCGTTAAAGTAACCTGTATAAATGTAAGCGTTTGGTGTGTCTTGATCTCTAAAAACAGGTGTGTTGTTATTATCAGGATTCCAGCCTGGGTTAGTAGCATCTCCCACAAAATATAAATTAGGGAATGAAACGCTGTATGGTGTAACCGAAAATATTACAGATTCTGAAATTCTTTCTAAAGTATTGCCATTTTCGTTTGTGTTTCTGGCAATAACTCTAATTTCAATATCGTTTGCTTCAGCAGGTGTTAAGCCAATGCCTAAAGCTGCAGCATTTAAATCGGCATGCGTTGATGTAATGGTAGCGTTATTAACTACAGATCCTACAATAACAGGTGCTGCAAAATTTGTATTAGCAACAGCAGCTTCTACTGTGTAAGTAATTTCTAATCCTAAAGTAGAATTTAATACAACATCATCCCAATTAACGGTAAGTGCAGTGTCATTAACACTGTCTATTGATAAAACAATAGCGTCACTTGCTGTAGGACTTGTAATTTCAGGAGCATCAGTAGGGTAACTAGTAACAAGTAATAAAACATTGTTAGATGCTACACTGCCCGCCAAAACGCGCATGTACACAGGGATATCTCTAAAGGTAGAAATTCCTGCATTTCTAATAGCATCATTTAATGCTGTAACGGTCATTGAGAAATTATTTTTGTCTGTAGTACCTAGTGTTACAGGTGTTGTAAAATCTGCATCAGTAGCCATTTCTACAGTGTAATTTCCGCCGTATATGTCGTCACTCCAAGTAATTGTAAACGCAGGGTTATCTGGTAAGCTGTAATTTAAAAATACACTACTTATGCCTGGTGTGTTTAATACAAACTGTGGTTCTGGTTCTATTATAGTTAGACTTTCTTCAGTTTCGCAGGCAGTAAAAATTAATGCAGAAAACAGCAAAAGAAAGCTTATTTTATTAATAAAATATTTCATGTCTTTTAGTTTAAATTAATTATAGGTTTAAAGGAATAAGAATGTAACGACCTGTTAAATCATTAAACCAAATATCATAATCATCTTCTACCGGTACTGGTATTGCACCACCACCGTTTGTTGCTACACCAGAGAAAGATGTAGTGCTTCCCCAAGCGTTACCATCTGCCATAAAAGACACTTCGCCAGGTGTTAAACGTACACCGTTAGCATACCAAATATGCCCATCAAAACTCAAAGGCGTTAAAGCTGTGTTAGCAACACTAGATCCTTCAATAGCTAACGCAGCAGGACTTGTACTGCTAGAGGCGTCAAAAGGTTCAAAAGTAAATGTGTTACTAGAAAAATTGATTGTGAAGGTGTAAAAGCCTTCAGGAATACCATCGCCACCGCCATAAGGAAATCTTTCTGGGTCATCGCCGCTTCCTAAGTTTGCTCCTACAGTACTGCCATCATCTGTTCCCCATTGTGGTTGCCATAAGCCTTTTTCTTGTAACACTTTGAAGTGTCCGTTTTCAGCAAATCTACCAGTGTAGTAATATACGCTGCTGTTGCTTTCATCTCTAAAAAGTGGTGGGTTATTGTTGTTGTTATTCCACCCTGGAGCAGTAGCGTCTCCTACTAAAATGTAATCATTAAATGTATAATTGAAATACGGATATACTTCAAAGCTAATAGTGTTTGATGTAATAGGCTCACTTTGTTGTGTACCAAGTGAAGCTACTACTCTTGCATATAATGTAGCCCAAGTAAACGGATTTAAACCAGCGTTACCTGCAGCTGTGTTTATTTCGCCAACAGATAATGTTAAAGCTGTTTGGCCAGTAATTGTTGCTGCAACTTCGGTTGTTGTAAAAGCTTCGTCATTTGAAAACTCTATGGCGTAGTTTACGGCTGTTTGTTGTCCGTAATCAGACTCAGACCAATTAAGCGTTACAGCTGGATTTCCTGTGTTAACAGGGTCTAGCTCTAATTCTGTAAAGTTTAAATCTGCTAAAATTGGTGCAGAAGGGTCTGTTATGTTAAATGTATCGGTAGTATCATCACAAGAGGTTGCAAAAAATAGCATAACCAAACCAATGATACTAACTGCTGAAAATTGTTTTAAATTTTTCATCATTTTAAATTTTTAATATTAATATCCTGGATTTTGAGTAAGGTTAGGGTTTGATGCTAAACTTGCTGTTGGTATTGGGTAAAGGTTTAAGTGTGATGATAATGAAATACCGTTACTACCATTACCTTTCCAAGCCCAATTGTAATTTCCGCCAGTAAATCTGCCGTATCTAATTAAGTCTTGTCTTCTGTGAGCTTCCCAGTGCAGTTCTCTTGCTCTTTCATCTAAAATATAGTCTAAAGTCATTTCTCCAGCGGTTAATACAGCAGGATTGTTTGCTCTTATTCTTAAAGCATTTAAATACTCTAATGCAGTTGATGCGCTACCGCCGCCACCTCTTAAATGAGCTTCGGCGTACATTAAGTATACATCGGCTAATCTAAATAATGGGAAATCTGTATCAACAAAAGTTAAGTCTACACCAAAGCTACCTGTTGATGTTGCGTTTGAGTATTTTTGGATGATATAACCACTGTCTCTGTCTGAAATATCAGTGATATCTATAGGTCTGCCTTCAGAAATTATAGTATTTCTGTCATCAACAGCAAATGGGCCTTCAAATAATTGTGCAAGTTGCTTGCGAATTCTAAAAGCGCCACCCCAGCCGCCTTCAGTAACACCAACTTCGGCACCGTTTTGTTCAATGCTTCCAACAGAACCATTAACCATAACGGTTGTTGGGCCATAGTTTTGTGTTGTAAGACCATCTGAAATTATTGGGAAAATAATTTCGTTTATAGCAGAGTTTGTATTGTTATCTGCCATAAAGTTGTGTAAATAGTTTGTAGCTAAAGTGTAGCCACCGTTTATTACTTTTTCACAATACGCAATACAATCGCTATATCTGTTTTCGTTTATATAAACTTCAGCATTTAAATAAATTTTAGCTAAAAGCATATAGGCAACGGCTTTATCTGCGCGCCCGTATTCATTTTGTTTAGCATCAATTAAATCTGCTTCAATATCTAATAATTCAGATTCAATAAAATTGAATAACTCCGTTCTTCCATATGCAGGAGGCTGTGTGTTTAAAGCATCATTTTCAGTGCTAAAATTGGCTTGACCAAATAAATCCATTAAGTAGTAGTAAGCCATAGCGCGCATTAATCTAGCTTCAGCTCTGTAAGCAGGTATTTGATTTCTAACTGCTGTTGAAACATTTCTGCCATCTAATTTGCCATCGGTAGTTTCTCTTAAAAAATCGTTAGCCAAGGCAACTGATAGGTGCGCTCTACTAAACATACCAAGTAATAATGGGTTTTGCGCTGTCCAGATGTTTCTTTGAATTTCTCTTGTTCCAGGGTCGTTTTCATAAGACCAAATCATTTGGTCTGCAGCCAAGGTTTGTGTGTATAAAAGTACACGGCCAAATTGGCTAGTACCAGCATCAATACCATCTAAGTTAGAACTTTCTGGTCCGTCTGTTCCGGTTAATGCTAAGTTAGCATATATGCCGGCAAGTACTTGTTTGTATGCGCTTTCGTTGGCGTACAAATCGTCACTAAGTGTTGTTTGGTCATCATTTGGTGTTATATCTAAATCGTCTGTACAAGCTGTTAGTGTAACAACAAATAAGCAAATTAAACCAAGTGCTTTATGTATTTTAAATCTTGTTTTCATAGTTAATTTTTTTAAAATTTAAAATTAGCTCCAGCCAAAATAGTTCTTGGTCTTGGGTAAATTAAGTTGTCTATACCAGGGTCTGTTCCTGTAACTTCAGGATCTAAACCAGAGTAGTTTGTAATAACAAATACATTTTGAACACCACCCCAAAGTCTAATACTTTTTAGTTTTTTAGAAATGTTGTTAAATGTGTAACCTAATGTAATGTTGTCCATTTTTAAGAATGAAGCATCTTCTAAATATAAATCTGAAGTAATAACATCTGAAGTACGTTGGAAATTAGTGTTAAGTACTGATGTTGGAACGTTGCCTAAAACAGCATTGTCTTGTAATTGACCTAATTGTGCTCTAGATGAATTTACGTTGTTGTAAACGTAGTTGCCTAGGTTTGCACGCATGTTAAAAGATAAATCGAAGTTTTTATAGTTAATGTTAGATTGGAAACCTAAAATAACATCGGCACCCGGATTTTCTTTAATATAACGGTCATCATCATTAATAACATTATCACCGTTTAAATCTGCGTAAGCGCCTTCAATTGGGTTTCCTGCAGTATCATAAAGTTGTTTGTAAACGCTAAATGAGTTAGGTGCTTCGCCAATTCTGTGCATTTGAATGTTATTACCAGTACCACCAGCAATACCACCAGTTCTTACATCTTGCCCTAAAGCTAAATCTGTAATTTCTCTATCTAAAAATGTAGCATTAAAGTTCAGGTTTACATTAAAATCTTCTTGTTTAACAACATCGGCATTTAAAGAAAATTCTAAACCTTGTATGCGTAGCTCTCCAATGTTTTGAATAACGTTGTTTGAAAAGTTTGCACCATCGGCCACTGAGGCTTCAAATAATAAATCTTTTGAATTTTTTTGGAAAACGTTTAAAGATCCAGATAATTTGTTGTCAAATAACCCATAATCTACACCAAATTCAATGGTAGTTGTTTCTTCCCATTTTAAATCTGGGTTAATTTCAGAAGCAATTAAAGATTGAATAATAGTGTTACCAAACTGGTATTGCGAGTTTGGGTTACCACCGCGGTAGCGATTTAAAAAGATGTCTTTTTGGGTAACCTCTTGTTGCCCTGTAATACCGTAACCAGCTCTTAATTTTAAGTTTGAAATAACTTTTGAATTTTTTAAGAAATCTTCGTCGCTAATATTCCAAGCTAAAGCAGCTGCAGGGAAATTACCCCAGCGGTTTTCTTCGCTAAATCTTGAAGAACCATCACGTCTGTAAGTAAGTGTTAATAAATACTTATCAGCAAAAGTTAAATTAGCTCTACCGAAAAAGCCTATTAAAACCACATCTGGATCTGCATAAATATCTGGCGCGCTATTTGGGTCTAATCTGTTACCTGTGTTATTACCTTTAAAAGTGAATTTTTGGTATGAGTAACCAGCAGTAAACTCAGAGCGTACGTTGTTAAACTCTTTTGAGTAGTTTAAATAACCATCAAATAACTCGTTGGTTCTTTTTTCAAATCTGTCAAAAACATTACCTCTAACATCGTCATTTGTAGCTACAAGAGCAGATGTTCTTTGTATTTCTTTAGTTTCAGTTTCATCATAACCAATATTTAAAACAGCTTTTAATTCTGGTAAGAAATGAAATTTGTAATCTAAGTTTAAGTTACCGTAAGCTCTGTTAGAGTCGCCTATGTTATTAGTTTGAAGTAAAGATGCTACAGGGTTTGTAGTACCATTTAAAAGTGTGCTACCGTTACGGTGCTGATAGAAACCACCAAAAGGCGATGTTGCATCATATACAGGTTGTGTTGGGTCATAGCGTAAAGCAGCGCCAATTTGTCCTGAATCTGCAAAACGGTTATCTTCAAATGATAAGTTTGCATTTAAATTAATTTTTAAATGATCATCAAAAAGACTTGGGTTTAAGGCTAATCCTAGGTTTCTTCGCTCAAATTCTGAAGTCATAATTGCACCTTCTTGATTTGTTATTCCGAAAGAAAATCTAGTAGGAATGGCTTTAAATAATGAGCCTTGTAAAGATAAATTGTGTTGCGATGAAACAGTGTTTCTAAAAATTTCATCTTGCCAATCTGTATTTGCGTTTCCTAATAAAGTTTCATCTAAATTAGAACCGTTAATTGGTTGCGACGCTACTAAGTTTCTAAAATCGTTAGCGCTAAACACGTTAACTCTATCAGTTAATTCGCCAAAGCTATATTGAGAATCTAAAGTAGCGCTAAAGGTAGATTTACCTTTTTTAGTTACAATAATAATAACACCATTTGCTGCTCTAGAACCATAAATAGCCGTTGCAGAAGCATCTTTTAATACTGAAAATGAATCAATATCATTTGGGTTAATACTAGCCAAAATACCACGCGATCCTCGGTTAGAGTCGTTTGTAATTGGTAAACCATCAATAATAATTAACGGATCATTTGATGCGTTAATAGAAGATCCACCACGAATTCTAATTTGAGATCCTGAACCAGGAGCACCACTAGTGTTAATACTAACACCAGAAATTCTACCACTTAAAAGGTTTTCGGGTGTAACAATGTTGCCTCTGGTAAAATCTTTAGAAGTTATGGCTTCAACCGAGCCTGTGGCATCTTTTTTGGTTGTAGAACCATAACCAATAACTACTATCTCATCTAGTAAAGCGGCGTCTTCGGCCATTTCAACATTTATTGTTGATTGCCCCGTAAACGGAACTTCTATGGGCAAATAGCCTACATAAGTAAACACTAAAACGTCGCCTTTGTTGGCTTGTATTTGGTATTGCCCGTCAAAATCTGTTGATGTACCTGTTGTAGTATTTTTAATTACAACATTTACTCCAGGAAGCGGAATGGCTGTTGATTTTTCAGTTACTGTTCCTTTTACAATATTTTGTGCAAATAAGCTTATTGGCACAAAAAACAAAAAAAGGAGTAACCCATTCATTGTTGTTTTCATACAATAATTTTTAAATTAATGTCTTTTAGTTAGTCTTGAGTATATTTTCACTTCTCAGAGAATAAAACTATGTAAAGAAATTGTAAACAAATAATTTCAAATTACGAAATATTCATCGAAAACGTTTTCGTGTTGATAACTTTTAATTTTAAAAGCTATATTTTGGTTATTTCGCATATTTTAAATATTGCTAACAAGGTGTTTTTGTGTACCTTTACTATAACAACTAAATAGTGTTTTTAAACTAAATGAAAAGAAAAATTACCCTAAAACAAATAGCAAAAGAGTTAGATGTATCGGTCTCTACAGTTTCAAAAGCCTTAAGTGATAGCAAAGAAATTAGTGAAGATACTAAGCAAAAAATTCAAGCCTTTGCAAAATTATACAACTACAGGCCCAATAATATTGCTTTAAGTTTAAAAAACCGAAAAACTAAAACCATTGGTATTTTAATTCCAGAAATTGTTCATCATTTTTTTTCTACGGTAATTCGAGGTATTGAGCGTGTGGCCAATAGGCGTGGTTATAACGTAATTGTGGGGCTATCTAACGAGTCGTTTACTAAAGAAATTATAAATATGGAAATGCTTGCCGGTGGCAGTATAGATGGTTTTATTTTATCAATATCTAAGGAAACAATGCTTAAGCAAGATTACCATCATTTTAATGCTACCATAGATCAAGGAATACCAATTGTTATGTTTGATAGGGTTGTAGATGAGGTAGATTGTGATAAAGTTATTGTAGACGATTTTAAAGGCGCCATAAAAGCTGTAGAGAAACTTATTGCAAATAAATGCAAAAATATAGCGCTTATTACTACTATGGATTATATAAGCGTTGGAAGATTAAGAACACAGGGGTATTTAGAGGCTTTGAAAAATGATAATATTGAAGCAAATCCTAATTTGATTTTAAAAATTGATGATAAACTAGATGTTGAAAATCATATCGAAGTTTTAGAAAATGAAATTGAACAATTTTTTAAAACAAACCCTAAAATTGATGGCTTGTTTGCTGTAAATGAACTGTATGCAGTTACAGCTATGAAAGTGGCTCGAAAATTAGGGTTAACAATTCCTGAAGATATGCAAGTTATTGGCTTTACTGATGGTGTTTTGTCTAAACACGCAACGCCAAGTTTAACTACAGTGAGCCAACATGGGCAAAAAATTGGTGAACAATCGGCTAATTTATTAATAGATAGATTAGAGGCAATGGATTATGATCAGCCATCGTATTTGGCTAGTAATGAGCCTAAAAAAGATTTTATAAAATTAGTGATTGAAACAGAAATCATTGAAAGAGAATCTACTAAATAAATTTTTTTATAGTAATTTAAAAACTTTTATTTATCTTTGACCCAAATTCAAAACTTATATTTTCACTTCTCACATAAGTTTTGATAAGTACATATCGCTTATCAAATAGTATTAATTTTAACATACTATTTAATGGAAAAGCGTAAGTTAAGTTTCTGGGAAATTTGGAACATGAGTTTCGGTTTCTTAGGAATTCAAT
This sequence comes from Seonamhaeicola sp. ABD4_175, assembly GCF_056160885.1. Classification (NCBI taxonomy): domain Bacteria; kingdom Pseudomonadati; phylum Bacteroidota; class Flavobacteriia; order Flavobacteriales; family Flavobacteriaceae; genus Seonamhaeicola; species Seonamhaeicola sp. ABD4_175. The sequence continues at coordinate 639,142 of NZ_JBSWYC010000002.1, read as the reverse complement.
TCGGTTTTGCACTGCAAGGAGGCTTTATGTCTCGCATTTTTCAAACATTAGGAGCTAATCATGATGATATTCCATTACTATGGATTGCTGCACCTTTAACAGGTTTGTTGGTACAACCTATAGTAGGTTATTTAAGTGATAGAACGTGGCATTCTAAGCTTGGTAGGCGTAGGCCTTATTTTTTAATTGGGGCTATTTTAAGCTCAATAGCTTTATTTTTTGTGCCGCATTCACCTGCATTGTGGGTAGCCGCTGGTTTTTTATGGGTGTTAGATGCATCTATAAACATATCTATGGAGCCATTTAGAGCCTTGGTAGCCGATAAGTTACCCGAGTCGCAAAGGTCATACGGTTTTGTTGTGCAAACTTTAATTATTGGTATTGGCACTTGGGTGGCAAGTAATTTGCCTTGGATGGTATCGCAACTTGGCTATAGTGATGCAGCGCCGCAAGGTGTTGTTCCTATGTCTGTTAAAGTTGCCTTTGCAATTGGTGGCTTTGTTTTTCTATTAAGTGTATTGTACACCATTTTTACTACAAGCGAATATCCGCCAGAAGACCTAGAGGCATTTCAAAAGGAAAAAGAACAAAAAAGCAGATTTATAAAAGATATTACTGAAAACATAGGGAAAATGCCCAAAACAATGAAACGTCTTGGAGTTATTCAGTTTTTTTCATGGTTCGCTTTTTTTACCATGTGGAGTTTAGCTACCCCTGCACTAACAGAGCATGTGTTTAATGCGCCGGCACCAGTTGAAGCTAATTTTAACATGGAAATTTCAGCAGAAAAAGAAGCTTTTAACATTGCTAATACGGCGTTTCAAAAAGCATCAAATTTAGTGGGGTCTGCCATGGGTATTTATGGGTTGTCATCTATGGCTTTTGCCTTGTTGTTAACCTTTTACACATCAAAACGAACCATAAATCGTAAATACGTTCACATGATATCACTCATGCTGGGTGGTTTAGGGTTTATTTTAATGTACTTTATTAACAATCCAGATTACTTAAAATATTGCTTTGTACTTATTGGTGTTTCGTGGGGTAGTATATTATCTATGCCTTACGCCATGTTATCAAGCTCTGTAGACCCCAAAAAAATGGGCATGTTTATGGGTATTTTTAACATGTTTATTGTAATACCACAAATAATAGCAGCTTTAGGCGGTATTAATTTTATTTCAGGATTAATAGGTGAAGAAGCAATAAATGCAATGCTAGTTGCAGGAATGAGTTTAATTGTAGCAGGTTTATGTAACTTTTTAATAACCAACAAATCTGCCATATCATATCAAACAGAAAATGAATAAGATAGGTGTAATATTCGATTTAGACGGCGTTATAGTAGATACTGCCAAATACCATTTTTTAGCTTGGAAAAAATTAGCCGATAGTTTAGGCTTTGAGTTTACCGAAACACATAATGAGCTTTTAAAGGGCGTAAGTAGAGTGCGTTCTTTAGAAATTCTTTTAGAAGTTGGAAATAAAACCATTTCCGAAGCGCAAAAACAAGCGTATTTGGTAAGTAAAAATGAAGATTATTTAGAGTTTATTACAAAAATGACGGCAGATGAAATTCTACCAGGAGTAAATAAACTTTTAAATTATTTAGATGAAAAAAGAATAAAATACGTGTTAGGTTCTGCGAGTAAAAATGCGCCATTAATTTTAAAGCAAATAGGTTTATACAATAGGTTTGAAGCCATTGTAGATGGTAACAGTGTTAGTAAAGCAAAACCAGATCCAGAGGTGTTTTTAATAGGGGCCGAAAAACTAAATATAAAACCAGAACACTGTGTGGTTTTTGAAGATGCCATTGCAGGTATTGAAGCAGCTAAAAATGCAGGCATGTTTGCAGTTGGTGTTGGAGATAAAAAAACACTAAACCAGGCAGATTATAACGTAAACAACTTAACCGAAATTTCAGAACGTTTTTTTGAAACGTTAATGACATTAAATTGAAAGAAAGATGAATCAAGATTATATAAAACCAAATAGCTGGTCTATCATAGAAGAAGGTTTTGATGCCAGTAGAGTAGAGGCCTCAGAGAGTTTGTTTAGTATTGGTAATGGTGCTATGGGGCAACGTGCTAATTTTGAAGAAAGCTATTCGGGGCAAACCTTTCAAGGTAGCTATATTGCGGGTGTTTATTACCCTGATAAAACCCGCGTAGGTTGGTGGAAAAATGGCTATCCAGAGTACTTTGCTAAAGTTTTAAACGCACCAAATTGGATTGGAATAGACGTTGAAATTAACGGCGAAACTTTAGATTTGAATACTTGTACAAAAGTTGAAGATTTTAAGCGTGAGCTTAACATGAAAGAAGGGTGGTTAGCAAGAACGTTTACCGCAAGCTTGCCAAATAATATAAAAGTAAAAGTTGAAAGCCTACGTTTTTTAAGTTTAACATTAGATGAATTAGGTGCTATTAAATACAGCGTAACACCTTTAAATGCAGATGCAGAGGTTGTTTTTAAACCGTATTTAGATAATGGTATTACTAATAAAGATACAAACTGGGACGATAAGTTTTGGGATGTTTTAAACGTAAGCAATCAAGGTGAGCAGGCATTTATTGAGGCAAGAACCATGAAAACCGATTTTCATGTGTGTACTTTTATGCAATCTCAAATTAGTGTAAATGAAAAAGGGCTAAATTTAGAACCTTCGCTTGAAACTGAAAATAATAAAATTACCTTCTCATATAAAGCCAATGTAAAACAAGGCGAAACTTGTACCATTAATAAATATGCAGGTTATACTGTTGATAGAAACCACGATAAAAAGGCTTTAGTTTCAGCAGCAAAACAAGTTTTAGAAAAAGCGCAAACTTTAGGTTTCAATGCGCTTTTAAACAACCAAAAAGAAGCTTGGGCAAACATTTGGGAACGTGCCGATATTACTATTGAGGGCGATGTTAAAGCGCAACAAGGTATTCGTTTTAATATTTTTCAATTAAACCAAACCTATTTAGGTACAGATTCTAGGTTAAATATTGGGCCAAAAGGATTTACAGGCGAAAAATATGGTGGTAGTACCTACTGGGATACCGAGGCCTATTGCATACCGTTCTATATGGCAACCAAAGATCAAAGTGTTGCAAAAACTTTATTAGAATATCGTTATAACCACTTAGATAGAGCCATTGAAAATGCTGAAAAATTAGGTTTTAAAAATGGCGCAGCATTATATCCAATGGTAACCATGAATGGTGAAGAGTGCCACAACGAATGGGAAATTACTTTTGAAGAAATTCACCGTAACGGCGCCATAGCTTTTGCTATTTATAATTACCATCGTTACACAGGAGATTATAGCTACATTCCAGAAAAAGGATTGGAAGTTTTAATTGGTATTGCCCGTTTTTGGCATCAACGCGCTAACTTTTCATCCGAAAAAAACAAATACGTTATTCTTGGCGTTACAGGACCAAACGAATACGAAAACAACGTAAATAACAATTGGTACACTAACTATTTAGCGCAATGGTGTATTAATTATGCGCTTGAAAATTTAGAAATTGTAGATTCAAAATATAATAATGATTTTGTTAGAATTGCCGAAAAAGTAAAACTTACTAAATCTGAAATTGCCCTTTGGAAAGCCGTTGCAGATAACATGTATTTTCCTTATTCTGAAAAACACAATGTATTTTTACAACAAGATGGTTTTTTAGATAAAGCATTAATTACAGTGGCTAATTTACCTAAAGAAGAACGTCCAATAAACCAATATTGGTCTTGGGACAGAATTTTACGTTCACCTTACATTAAACAAGCCGATGTATTACAAGGTTTCTACTTTTTTGAAGATCAATTTTCTACCGAAGAATTACAACGTCATTTCGATTTTTATGAGCCTTTTACAGTACACGAAAGTTCATTGTCGCCATGTGTACACAGTATTCAAGCTGCAAAATTAGGCAGAATGGAGCAGGCTTACACCTTCTATTTAAGAACCTCGCGTTTAGATTTAGATGATTATAATAAAGAAGTTCATGAAGGCTTACATATTACAAGTATGGCGGGCACTTGGATGAGTATTGTTGAAGGTTTTGGTGGTATGCGTGTTAAAGATAATACACTACATTTTGAGCCTAAAATTCCAGAACAATGGGAAGCATTTTCGTTTAAAGTTAATTTTAGAAACTATATAATAAAAGTAAATGTAACGCAAACCCAAACAACCTTTGAAATGGTAAGCGGTAACGCACTTAATATTTGTGTAGATGGCAAACCACAAACGGTTAAACCAAAGACGCTTCAAACATCAAATTAAAAAAATACAGGTAATGAAACAAATTGCAATTTTATTAACACTCTTTTTTGTAGCAACCATAACCTTAAATGCACAAGAGTTAAAATCGCCTAACGGAGAGTTAATTATGACTTTTAGCATGCAAGGTAACGGTGTGCCAACGTACAAGTTAAGTTTCAAAAACAAAGCGGTTATTAAGCAAAGTACATTAGGGTTAGAGCTGAAAGATGACGAAAAATCTTTGTTAAACGATTTTGTGGTTGTTACAACAGAACAAGCTACATTTAATGATACTTGGCAGCCAGTTTGGGGAGAACAAAACGAAATTCAAAATAATTATAACGAGTTAGCGGTAGCTTTAAAACAAAACGAAACCAACAGAAAAATGACTTTACGTTTTAGGTTGTTTAATGATGGTTTAGGCTTTCGTTATGAGTTTCCTGAACAAACCGAATTGGTGTATTTTGTTATAAAAGAAGAGCGTACGCAATTTGCTATGGCAGGTAATCATACCGCATTTTGGCTACCCGGAGATTATGATTCTCAGGAGTATGATTATACCGAAAGTAAATTATCTGAAATTCGCAAACTTTTTGATACCGCTGTAACACATAACGCATCACAAGAACAATTCTCTAAAACAGGTGTTCAAACATCCTTAATGATGAAGTCAAGTGATGGTTTATATATCAACTTACATGAAGCAGCGTTAATCAATTATTCGTGCATGCATTTAGAGTTAGATGATGAAAATTTAGTTTTTGAATCACATTTAACACCAGATGCGCAAGGCAATAAAGGTTATTTGCAAGCGCCATGTACTTCGCCATGGCGTACCGTTATGGTTAGTGATGATGCTCGCAATATTTTAGCATCAAAATTAACCTTAAATTTAAATGAACCTTGTGCTATAGAAGATACATCATGGATAAAACCTGTAAAATATATGGGTGTTTGGTGGGAAATGATTACCGGAAAAAGCAGTTGGGCTTATACAGATGATTTGCCTGCGGTACAATTAGGAATTACAGATTACAGTAAGGTTAAACCCAATAGAAAACATGCAGCCAATAACGAGAATGTGAAACGTTATATAGATTTTGCTTCAGAACATGGTTTTGATGGTTTGTTGGTTGAAGGCTGGAATGAAGGTTGGGAAGATTGGTTTGGTAAATCTAAAGATTACGTGTTTGATTTTGTAACACCCTACCCAGATTTTGATGTTGAAGAAATTCACGCGTATGCGAAATCTAAAAATGTTAAAATGATTATGCATCATGAAACTTCTGGTTCTACAAGAAATTATGAGCGCCACATGGACAAAGCATATCAATTTATGAAAGATAACGGATACAATGCTGTAAAAAGCGGCTACGTTGGTAATATTTTACCTCGTGGAGAGCATCATTACAGCCAGTGGGTTGTTAACCATTATCAATACGCACTTGAAAAAGCAGCCGATTATCAAATAATGATAAATGCTCATGAAGCTGTTAGGCCAACAGGAATTTGCAGAACATACCCCAATTTAATTGGTAACGAATCGGCAAGAGGAACCGAGTTCCAAGCCTTTGGTGGTTCTAAACCAAACCATGTTACGGTATTGCCTTTTACACGTTTAATTGGCGGACCAATGGATTATACACCGGGCATTTTTGAAATGGATATTAGCAAATTAAATCCCAACAATAATTCGCATGTAAATAGCACCATTGCTAATCAATTAGCCTTGTATGTTACCATGTATAGCCCATTACAAATGGCAGCCGATTTACCCGAAAACTACCAACGTTTTATGGATGCTTTTCAGTTTATAAAAGACGTTGCTGTAGATTGGGATGAAAGTAAGTATTTAGAGGCAGAACCTGGGCAATACATTACCGTATCACGAAAAGAAAAAGGAAGTAATAACTGGTTTGTGGGTAATGTAAATGGTGAAAAAGCTAGAACATCTTCCATTAAGTTAGATTTTTTAGAAAAAGGCAAAAAGTACATGGCTACTATTTATGCCGATGCTAAAGATGCCCATTATAAAACCAATCCGCAAGCCTATAAAATTTCAACAAAAAAGGTGACTAGTAAAACTAAATTATCAATGTTATCGGTTCCTGGAGGCGGTTACGCTATTAGTATTTTCGAAATAAAATAAATAAAATTATGAATTATATATTCAGTAGAAATAAAATACAATGGGTCATATTATTTTTAACAGTGTTTGCTGTTTCATGTAAAAATGAAAGTAGTATAGCTGTTAAAAAAGCACCTGTAATAGATATTGAAAAACACGATATTGAACGTGTAGAACCTTTAAATTGGTGGGTTGGTTTCAAAAACAATGCATTGCAGCTGTTAGTAAAACACCCAAATATTTCAAAAACAACGCCTCATATTTCATATCCGGGTGTTTCCATAAAAAAAACACACAAAGCAGGTAGTCCAAATTATCTATTTATAGACTTAATTATCGAAGAAAATACACCTGCTGGTAAATTCAATTTAGTTTTTACCGAAGACAATAAAACCGATTTGGTTTACACTTATGAGTTAAAAGAGCGCACCAAAGCAGCCGAAGATTTTGTAGGTTTTAGCAGTAGCGATGCGGTGTATTTAATTACACCCGATAGGTTTGCCAACGGTAACACCGCCAATGATGTAAATTCACAATTATTAGAAAAAACTGTTGATAGAACCAATGACTATGGTAGGCATGGTGGAGATATTGCTGGCATAACTAAACATTTAGATTATATTGAGAAAATGGGTTTTACAGCCATTTGGCCTTGCCCGTTGTTAACTAATGATATGCAAAGCTCATCATATCATGGGTATGCAATGACTAATTTTTATCAGGTCGATCCGCGTTTTGGTACTTTAGATGAATACATCAATTTATCAAAAAAGGCGCAAGAACGTGGCATGAAATTAATCATGGATCAAGTGGCAAATCATTGCGGATCTGAACACTGGTGGATGAAAGATTTGCCTTTTAATAATTGGGTGAATCAGCAAGAAACATTTCTTAATAACAAAGAAAGTCTATTCAATTCAAATCACCGCAGAACAGCTAATCAAGATATATATGCCTCTAAAAGCGATAAAGCAGCTATGAATGAAGGCTGGTTTGTGCCAACAATGCCTGATTTAAATCAGAAAAATCCATTTTTAGCAACTTATTTAATTCAAAATAGCATTTGGTGGGTAGAAACTTTAGAACTTGGTGGTATTCGTCAAGACACATACCCATATCCTGATAAAGAATTTATGAGTGATTGGGCAGGCGCTATAATGGCAGAGTATCCTAATTTTAATATTGTAGGCGAAGAGTGGAGCTACAACCCATTGCTAATTGCATATTGGCAAGACGGACATGAAAATAACGATGGTTATGATTCTAACCTAAAATCAACCATGGATTTTGCAATGCAAGCCAAAATTACTGAGGCTTTAAAAGAAGAAGAGTCTTGGGATCGTGGTTTGGTTAAAATTTACGAAGGTTTAGCAAATGATTTTGCTTATACAAGACCCAATGATATCATGATTTTTAATGACAACCATGATATGAGCCGTATTTTTACCCAGTTAAATGGTGATATAACCAATACAAAAATGGCCTTAAGTACCATTTTAACATTACCTCGTACCCCACAAATATACTATGGTACCGAAATTTTAATGAATGATTTTGATAAACCAGGAGACCACGGTTTGCTTCGAGGAGATTTCCCTGGTGGATGGGATACCGATACTGTTAATGCATTTACGGGCGAAGGTTTAACCAATGCGCAAAAAGACATGCAAAACTACCTTAAAACACTTTTAAATTTCAGAAAAAATAGTAAAGCTATTCATAAGGGTAAAACCATTCATTTTGCACCTCAAAATGGAGTTTACGTACTTTTTAGAATTTTTGAAAACGACGTTGTAATGCATGTAATAAATAAAAATGAAGGTGAAACAACTCTTGATTTACAAAGGTTTAAAGAAATAGGTCTGCAAGGTAAAACACTTAAAAATATTATATCAAACCAAACTTTTGTGTGGAATGATGTTTTAGAATTAAACGAAAAAGGAAGCTTTATTTTCAGTTCAAAATTATAACTTATGAAAAAATTAATAGCATTTTTTAGCTTCCTTTTACTTTTTACTACCTGTAAAAACGAACCGAAGCAAACAACAGAAAAAAAGCATATGAAACCAGTTAAAATAACTAAAAATATTACTGGTGGATATTTAGAGCGTTACACCAATTTTAAAACCAATTTAATCAAACCAAGAACGGTTGATGTTTGGTTGCCTAACAGTTATTCTTCAAATAAAAAATATGAGGTGCTTTACATGCACGATGGGCAAATGTTATTTGATGCCTCAACTACCTGGAATAAGCAAGAATGGATGGTGGATGAGTGGGCAAGTAAACTTCAAAATGAGGGCGTAACTCAAGATTTTATTGTTGTTGCCATTTACAATATTCCTGAAATACGTTGGCAAGATTTATTTCCTGAAAAAGCTTTTTCTAATTTAAATGATGAAGAAAAAACATTGATTTCTAATCAAAGAAATGAAATTAAACAAACAAGTGATTTATCGGGAGATAATTATCTGAAGTTTTTAGTTAATGAATTAAAACCTTTTATTGATAGCCAATACGCAACATTAAAAACTATGGAACATACTTTTGTAGCAGGATCAAGCATGGGTGGATTAATGAGTATGTATGCTATTTGCGAATATCCTGAAGTTTTTGGTGGTGCTGCATGTATGTCTACACATTGGCCAGGTGCTGCCCCAATAGAAGAAAATCCGTTACCAAAAGCTATTTTTTCGTATTTAAAAAAGCATGTGCCCAATGCTAAAAATCATAAAGTGTATTTTGATTATGGTTCAGAAACTTTAGATGCACACTATCCTCAATACGCTTCAACCGTAGATAGTATTTTTTTTAATAACGGCTATACATCTTCAAACTATAAAAATTTAAAATTTGAAGGCACAGACCATAGTGAAAATTCTTGGAATAAACGCTTAAACGAGCCGCTTACATTTCTGCTGAAAAAATAAATTTCAATAATAAATACTTATGAGAAAAGTAGTATTTTTAGTATGTTTATTGTTGTTTTTGTGTGTGTTTTGTTGCAAAAATGATAAAGCAGAATTATCAAAAAAAAACATAGTATTGAAAGAAAAATATGTTGTTTATCAGGTCTTTACTAGGCTTTTTGGTAACACAAACACCACCAATAAACCTTGGGGAACCATTGAGGGAAACGGTGTTGGCAAGTTTAACGACTTTACAGAAAAGGCCTTAACAGAAATAAAAAACTTAGGTGTTACTCATATTTGGTATACCGGAGTGCCGCATCATAATGTTATTACAGATTATACAGCATTTGGTATAGAAAACGATGATCCTGATGTGGTTAAAGGTAGAGCAGGTTCACCTTACGCGGTGAAAGATTATTACAACGTAAACCCTGATTTGGCGGTGAATGTTGAAAATAGATTAGAAGAATTTAAAGCTTTGCTACAACGCACACACAAATCTGGGTTAAAAGCAATAATTGATATTGTGCCAAACCATGTTGCTAGAAATTATAAAAGCCTAACAAACCCAAAAGGTGTAGAAGACTTTGGAGCCAATGATGATAAAACGGTAACATATCACGTAAATAATAACTTTTACTATAATCCAGATGAATCATTTAAAGTACCAACTTGGGAAAATGGTTATTCGCCTTTAGGTGATTATTCTCATCCGTTAGAAGATGGTTTGTTTAACGAGCAACCTACAAAATGGACTGGTAATGGGTCTCGTTTATCACAACCTAACATGAACGATTGGTACGAAACTGTAAAAGTGAATTACGGTATAAAACCCGATGGAAGTAAAGATTTTGATACACTTCCCAGTGGATTTGAAAATAAAGATTATAAAGCGCATTTCGAATTTTGGCAAGATAAAACGGTGCCAAATTCATGGATAAAATTTAAAGATATTGCCCTATATTGGATACACTTAGGGGTTGATGGCTTTAGATTTGATATGGCAGAAATGGTACCTGTTGAGTTTTGGAGTTATATGAATTCACATATAAAAACCGAAAATCCTGATGCTTTTTTATTGGCAGAAGTATACAACCCTAAATTGTACAGAGATTACATTAAAAAAGGAAAAATGGACTATTTGTATGATAAGGTGCAATTATACGATACCATTAAACATATTATGCAAGGCCATGGGAAAACAGACAATATACCGCCAATACAAGATAGTTTAAAGGATATTGAACACCACATGCTTCATTTTCTAGAAAACCATGATGAGCAACGTATTGCAAGCCCTGAATTTGCAGGAAATGCAGAAAAAGGTAAACCAGCTATGGTGGTTTCTGCAACCATAAGTACAGCGCCAACTATGGTGTATTTTGGGCAAGAAGTTGGTGAAGATGGTAGTGAACACGCAGGTTTTGGGCAGCCATCACGAACTTCAATTTTCGATTATATAGGCGTGCCAGCCCACCAACGTTGGGTAAATAATAAACAATTTGATGGAGGTCAACTTACTAATGAAGAAAAAAGCCTCAGAGATTTTTATAAACGTTTATTAAACATCACCATTTCAAATGTTGCTTTAGCAGGTAATTATCAAGATCTACATGTTTATAACAGAAAACATACCGAAAATTATTCAGATAAAGTACTATCGTATTTACGATGGAGTAATGATGAAATATTATTGATAGTAACAAATTTTGATGCTGAAAATAATTCAGAATTTAACTTAAAAATTCCGCAGAACATTGTAAAAACACTGCAACTTAAAAATGGAAGTTATAAAATACAAGATGTATTATACAATATATTTGAAACAACTTTAAAAGTTGAAAATTTTCAAGGTGAATTACATGTAAAACTTAATCCCTTAGAATCCTTTATTTTAAAAGTGAAAAAATAGAATTAAACGTACTCCGAAATAAAATATTGCCTAAAAAATGTAACTTTTTTAATGTTATGATGTCTTGTGTTTAACGACTAAGTTAAATATTTGTAAATTTGCAGCACAAGACGCTTAACATGATAGATATAAATGACAATATAGAATCTCCCTTAATTCTAAAGGTGAGTTTTAACAAGTTACTTCAGTATTATGAAGACTTGCTAAAGCACGATGATGAGTTTATTGTGGCCAAAGCTAAACGCGTTTTAAACACAGCAAAAGCTTATCCTGTATTACGTGAAGGGTTTACTGAAACAAAAATTTTAGAAGAAAGAAAAAAGGAAATTGGCATAATTTTACAAGATTCCTTTAGTCCTATTCTAACTAAAAACGAAATTAAAACAGCGTCAGTACCATTTCATGATTTAATTTTTAATAAATCTGAAAGGTTTAAAAATATCATAAAAACTGCAGGTAATAGTTTTGAGCTTCAAATAAAAAATATGCCTGAAGATTACAGGTATATTATAGCATGTACCATAATTTTAAACTTTTGTTATGGTTATGATATAAACTTTAAACGTCCATTATACTATGAAATTCCAGATGCAAACGGTATAACCCGTTATTATAAAATAATGTATAATGCCGATTTTTGTGAAATTAAACCCACTGGAACAGGGCCTAAAATTACTAAAGAAGACTACGAAGAATTACTTGATAACTTTGATAATTTAGAACTTTGGAAAGAAAAATTTCCGCCAAATAGCTATCTATTTGAAGGTTTTGTAATTTCAAACATATTTGATGTTACAGATGATCAATCTATATCAAATATAAAATCTACACTTATTAGAGATGACGGTAATAAAGATGAGAGTTTTATGGAAAGCTTTTATGAAATTTTCCGTTCATTATTAGGTATAAATGACATAAAAGTAGGCTTTTCAATTTATAACGAAGAAGAAAATAGTTTTGAGCATGTTTACGGTGTTAAAGCTAGTAGTTATTTATTGGGTAATATTGAAAAAGAAAATTGCAAAACGGCACTGTGTAATTGGTCTTATAACCGTATAATAAACGAACATAAAAACGTTTCTATATCAAATATTGAGAAGCTTTATACAAAAGAAGAAGGTAAATTGCCTCACATAAAAAAACTATATGACCAAGGTATAAAAAGCGCCATTTTTGCGCCTATAGCTAATGAAAGCGGTCTTATGGGTGTTATTGAAATTGTATCAAACAAGGCAAAGGTGTTAAACAGTATTAATGCCAATAAATTGGTTGATATTATGCCGTACATTGTATCTGCAGTAGAGCGATCAAAAGCTGAAGAAGAAAATTTAATAGAGGCTGTAATACAAAAAGAATGTACATCTATTCACCCAAGTGTACATTGGCGTTTTGCAAAAGAAGCCAAAGAGTTTATTAAAAAAGACATGTTAGGTCAGCAAGCAAGGTTTAAAAAAATTGCTTTTGATGGCGTCTATCCGCTTTACGGACAAATAGATGTTAAAGGATCATCAGATGCCAGAAACCATGCTACACAAAAAGATTTAGCACTACAATTAACGCTTGTAGATAAGATATTAGATGTGATTCCGGCTAATGAAAAATTACCGGTATATGAGCAGCTTAAGTTTGAAATAGCAAGTTTTGATGCGGCTATTAAAACCGATTTTAAAGTTGATACAGAGCAACAATTAACACGTTTCTTCAAAGAAGAAATAGAGCCTTTATTTATTTTCTTTTTAGAAAAAAAGCATTTTGCTAAAGAAGAAATTGAAGATTATTTTAGTAAAGTTGATACCAACCTTGGTGTTATTTATTACTACAGAAAAAATTACGACGATACCATTGCTTTAATAAACAAAAACATGTCTGCATTACTTGATGAAAAACAAGTAGAAGCGCAAAAAATGTATCCGCATTTTTTTGAGCGTTTTAAAACTGATGGTGTAGAGCACAACATGTATATTGGTGAGTCTATTACAAAAGAAGATAGTTTTAATACTATCTATTTGTATAACTTAAGGCTTTGGCAATTACAAGTAATGTATGAAATGGAAAATAGTTTTTACCAAAACCAAAACGAATATCCAATTGGTTTAGATGTTGCTTCAATGATTTTGGTATTTAATCAGCCATTATCTATTAGGTTTAGAATGGATGAAAAACAATTTGATGTAGATGGTACTTACAACGCACGTTATGAAGTAGTAAAAAAGCGTGTTGATAAAGCTTTTATCAAAGGTACAGAAGAGCGCGTTACAGCTAAAGGTAAAATGACTATTATCTACTCACAAAAAGAAGATGAAATAGAGTATTTAAAATACATTAGCTTTATGCAATCTAAAAACTTATTTTCAAATGATGTTGAAATAGTAGAGTTAGAAGATTTACAAGGTGTAACAGGTTTAAAAGCTATTAGAGTTAGCATGAATTACCAAAAACGTGAAAACGAAAACACGTTTTATTCATATGATGATTTAATGAATGAAATTAAGGCTTAAACTAGTCTGTAAGTCTTAATTTCATTCAATTTTTCTTTATAATTAGAGTTTATTAAAGTCTCTGTAGCGCCTTCTGGCAAAACATCCTCTAGATTTTTATTATTTTTTTTCAAAGCTAAACCAAATGATAGTACAGATACAATCATACCTATCATAAAAATAGTGTAAGTTATACGTAAAATACGGTATTTACGCTCTAAAACTTTACCCAAAAAGTATAGGTCTTTTGTTAATGAGCTGTAAACATAATCTTTGTCTTTTATTAGTTCTCTTACGGCCCAATCATATTCTTCTAAACTCATTTTATGAAAGTTTCCAAAAAACGTAAGGTTTACATTTTTGTTGGCTACATCTTCTTTAGTAAACTCGCCACTAGTAATGTTGGGGCGTGTAGCAATAATTGATAAAACCATAGAAATAACACATGATAACGTAAAAATAGCTGTAGGCCAAACCAAATATGGGTTGGTATCTAATTTTGAAATTAAATTAGCCAATACTAATGAAATAATAATGGCATTAACAGATAGTAAAATGTTGGCTTTAGTATCTGCAATATCACTAAGTTTTATATGGTTTCGTAACGCAACACGATAAAATGTTTGAATACCGCGTTCCGGACTTTCGTTTTTGTACTGTGCCTTGTATTTGGCTTTTATTTCTTCAGTTTTTAATTTCGTTTTACGCTTTTTCTTAGATTTTATAAGGTTAGCTAAGTTTTTTTCTTTTCTAGGTTGCCAGTTTTTTAAAGCGTAATCGGTATAAAATTCATGTTTTTCTGTAAGTACTTTTATGTTTTCATTTTCCCATTCAATAGGAGAATAATCGGCAATACCTTGTAATTCTAATTCTTTGCGTAAAAACTCACTAGCCTCATCAAAATACTTTTTTCCAAAGTGAGAAGCATCAGCATCACGTATAATTTTGTCTAATTCCGTTTTTGGAGAATCTTTAAACTTGGTAGCCATTATACAAGCATTAACTGCTGTTACTACTTTTTCATCAGCACCTTGTTCTTTTAAAAAATCAGTAGCTATTTTAACGCTTTCTTCTTCGTGGTCATCTCTTGTTTTTGTGTAGCCTGTGTCATGTAATAAGGCGGCAAGCTCAAGTATTTCAGCATCTTTTTTGCTTACATCGGTGTTTTCAATAATTTCTCTAGTGCTTCTTAAAACACGTTCTGTATGCGTATAATTATGATATAAAAAACTTTGATCTAATTCGTTTTTTAACAAATCAAATACAAATTTTTCAGTGTTTTCAATTAATTTCGACATAAAAATAAGTTGAATTTTAACCACAAAGTACTAAAATTTATGTGTAATTTTTCAACTTTATGAATAAAGATTTTGTTTGTAAGAATTACATGTAAATAACGACTATTGTTAAACCAAATTGTTAAAGAAAAATTATTTTAAATGCTTACCTGGAAAGATATTATAAGTTTTAGCGTAAACGGAAACCCCAAACCAAACAAACATGTTGAGAAAACTGATGCAGAATGGCAACAGCAATTAACACCAGAGCAATACCGAATTACCCGCTTAAAAGGCACTGAACACCCGCACAGTGGAGCACTTTGTACCGCTCATGATGCTGGAAAATATAACTGCGTTTGTTGTAACGAACCTTTGTTTGATTCTACTATAAAATTTAGTTCGGGTACAGGATGGCCAAGTTTTACGCAGCCAATAGCCGAAAACGCTATTAAATATGAAAAAGACACATCATACGGTATGGTACGTGTTGAGGTTATGTGTAATGCTTGTAATGCACATTTAGGACATGTTTTTCCTGATGGACCAGAGCCAAGTGGTTTGCGTTACTGCATAAATTCAGAATCTATGCAATTAGAAAAAGCTATTTAAAATGAATGAAAACATACAAATTGCTACTGTTGGTGGTGGCTGCTTTTGGTGTACAGAAGCCGTTTTTCAAGAGGTTAAAGGCGTAATAAAAGTAGTGTCTGGTTATTCTGGCGGTAATGTGCCAGGGCATCCAACTTACAGAGAAATATGTTCAGGTTTAACAGGGCATGCCGAAGTTGTGCAAATAACTTTTAACGCTGATGTTATATCTTTTGAAGATATTTTATTAATATTCATGACAACCCATAACCCTACAACTTTAAATAAACAAGGCGCCGATGTTGGTACGCAATACCGCTCTGTTATTTTTTATCATAATGATGAGCAAAAAGAAATTGCGCAAAACGTAATAAAGCAAGTAGCGCCGTATTACCAAGAACCTATTGTAACAGAAATTACTGCTTTAGATACGTTTTATGAAGCTGAAAATTATCATCAAAACTATTACAAAAATAATCCAAATCAAGAGTATTGTAGTTTTGTAATAACTCCGAAACTTACAAAATTAAGACAGTTTTACGCTGATAAGCTCAAATAAAAACTTTCAAAATGAAAAGCACAAAGCTTGAAATAAATAATAGTGACGGTAAAAAACTACGGGCGTATTTAGAGCTGCCCGCTAACCAAAAACCAAATAATTATGCTGTATTTGCACACTGTTTTACTTGTTCAAGTTCTTTAAATGCTGTAAAAAATATTAGTAGAGCCTTAACAACACATGGTTTTGCTGTTTTAAGGTTTGATTTTACAGGTCTTGGCCGAAGTGAAGGCGCGTTTGCCGATAGTCATTTTTCAGGAAATGTTAAAGATTTAATTTCAGTTAATAATTACCTAAAATTACATTACAAAGCACCGTCGCTTTTTGTTGGGCATTCTTTAGGCGGAGCAGCTGTTTTGGTTGCAGCTTCAAAACTAGAAAATGTAAAAGCAGTTGCAACTATTGGCGCGCCTTCATCTGTGTCGCATGTAAAACACTTGTTTTCTCATGGTATTGATGATGTAAAACAAAAAGGCGAAGTTATGGTGAATATTGGCGGCAGACCTTTCAAAATAAATAACGAATTTATTGAAGATTTTGATAAAACTAACTTGCCAGAAATAGTTGAAAACTTAAGAAAACCCCTTTTAATAATGCATGCCCCTTTTGATGGTATTGTGGGTGTAAAAAATGCACAAGCGCTTTATGAATATGCACACCACCCTAAAAGTTTTATAAGTTTAGATGGGGCAGACCATTTATTGAGTAATAATAATGATAGTATTTATGTTGGTGATGTTATTGGCAGTTGGGTAAAACGTTATTTTCCATCTGAAGATAATGAAATGCTTGATGTAAACGGTGAGCAAGTTGTTGGGCATTTAAATATTTTAGAAAATAATTTTACTACTAATATTCAAACAAAAAAACATAGTTTAATTGCCGATGAGCCTGAAGATGTTGACGGTAATAATTTTGGCCCATCGCCTTACGAATTACTAAGCGCTAGTTTAATTGCTTGTACAGCCATGACACTTAAAATATATGCCGAAAGAAAACAGTGGGGTTTACAAGAGGTGTTTGTGTATACTAACCATTCTAAAAAACATAGCAACGATTTAAATATTGAAACAGATGCACCAAAGTATTTAGATTTTATTGCAAAGCGCATAAAGTTAATGGGTAATTTAACCCAACAACAAAAAGAACGGCTAATAGAAATAGCATCAAAATGCCCAGTGCATAAAACCTTAAGTAACGGAGTTGTGTTTAAAACAGAGCACATTTTAGATTAAATTGCCTATTTTTGCTTCATAAAATCCCTCATTAATGGTAGTCAGGTCACAATACATTTTAACTGTAGTTATACTCTTATTTTTAAGCGCATGTTCAACTTACAGTCCGCAATACGCAACACCAAATAAAAACCAACCTAAAACACCATCACAAAGCATAGATAAAACGTTTTATTTAATTGGAGATGCAGGTATATCTCCTCAAAGCGGAATGTCTAAAGCCTTAACAGCTTTTAATAAACATATTGAAGGTAAGAAAACTAAAGGCGATTATACCTTGTTTTTAGGCGATAATATTTATCCGGCTGGTTTACCTAAAAAAGATGATAAATATAGAGCAACTGCCGAAAACGCACTAAACGCCCAAGCAAAATCTGTAAATAATTTTAAAGGTGAAACTATTTTTATACCTGGAAATCATGATTGGTATGCAAACGGATTAAAAGGCCTAAAACGTCAAGAAAAATATATTGAAGATGCTTTAGGTAAAAATACATTTCAGCCAGAAAATGGTTGCCCACTAGAAAGTATTGATGTTAGTGAAACCATTCAATTAATAATAATTGATACACAATGGTATTTAGAGAATTGGAATTCGCACCCAACCATAAATGATAAATGTGAAATTAAAACCAGAGATCGTTTTTTTGAAGAAATAGAAGGCGAGCTAAAAAAAGCCCAAAATAAAACAACGGTTTTTGCCATGCATCATCCTATGTACACTAATGGAACGCATGGTGGAAAATATCCGCTGTTAAAGCACATATTTCCATTTCAACAAAAAATACCATTACCAGTTTTAGGGTCATTTATAACACAGTTGCGTACTCAAGGAGGTGTATCAATTCAAGATAGATATAATGAGCGCTACCACGAACTAATGAGCCGTTTAGAAACCTTAACCTTAGGTGCTGAAAATGTTGTATTTGTATCGGGGCACGAACATACACTGCAATACATTGAAAAAGGCAGTATAAAACAAATAGTATCAGGTTCAGGGGCAAAAGAATCGCCAGTAGCTTTAGGTAAAGATGGGTTGTTTTCATATGGCAAACAAGGTTTTGTAGAGCTTAATATTTTTAAAAATGGTAGTAGTTGGGTGAAATATTACGGCGCCGAAAACGGAGAGCCTTCATTGCTTTTTGAAAAAGAAATATTTCCGGCAAACCAAGAGTTTGATGTTTCAACACTACCAGTTACATTTCCGCAAGAGGTAGAGGTTTCAATTTATAAAAAAGAAGAAACCGATGTTTCAGGATTTTTTGAGTCTGTTTGGGGTGCACATTATCGAGATGTTTATAGTACCAAAATAAAAGCAAAAGTTGTAACCTTAGATACCCTTTATGGTGGCTTAGAGGTTGTTAGAAAAGGTGGTGGGCACCAAACACGGTCGTTACGCTTAAAAACTAAAGATGGTAGAGAATTAAATATGCGTGCGCTTAGAAAAAGTGCAACACAATATTTACAAACTGTACTCTTTAAAGATAATTATATACAGGAAGAATTTGAAAAAACAGCCATTGAAGAGCTTATTTTCGATTTTTACACAGCAGCGCATCCGTATGCTTTTACAGTGGTGCCAGATTTGTCAAATGCAGCTAAAATATTTCATACAAACCCTAAGTTGTATTTTGTGCCAAAGCATAAACATTTAGGTAAATACAACGAAGAATATGGTGGTGAGTTGTATATGATTGAAGAAAGACCAGAAGATAATTACGAAGACGAACGCAACTTTGGTTATGCCGATGATATTGAAAGTACGCACGATATTATTGAAAAAGTTAGAAAAGACGAAAAATATAAAATTGCCGAAAACGAATTTGTAAGAGCACGATTATTTGATATGCTAATTGGCGATTGGGATAGGCACCAAGACCAATGGCGTTGGGCGCAATTTAATCAGCCAAACGGCGATAAATTTTACCACCCAATACCCAGAGATAGAGATCAAGTGTTTTCAAATTTTGATGGCGCATTGTTAGATGTTATGAAATTTATTTCAGGCTCAACAAAACAACTTCAGGTCTATGATGAAGAACTCAAAGATATAAAATGGATGAATAGCGCTGGCATAAAACTAGACCGTGTTCTCATTCAGCAAGCCAATAAAGAGGTTTGGTTAAAACAGGCCGAGTTTCTTCAAAAACATATAACAGATTCTGTAATAAATGTTGCATTTGCCAAAGTGCCAAAAGAAGCACAAGATAAAACGCTAGCAGATATAAAAACAAAACTAAAAGGTAGGCGTAACAATTTAAAAAACATTGCAAGCCGCTATTATAATTATTTAAATGAGTTGGTTATTTTAACGGGTACAGATAAAGATGATTATATTGAAGTTACTAGAAAAGCTAATAAAGAAACACGTGTAGTTATTTCTAGAATTATTGATGGTAAAAAAGGTGAAGTTATTGTTGATAGAACGTTTAATAAAGATATTACAAAAGAAATATGGATTTACGGTTTAGATGATAAAGATGTTTTTGAAACTTCAGGAAAAGCAAATAATCCCATATTTATA
This sequence comes from Seonamhaeicola sp. ABD4_175, assembly GCF_056160885.1. NCBI lineage: Bacteria > Pseudomonadati > Bacteroidota > Flavobacteriia > Flavobacteriales > Flavobacteriaceae > Seonamhaeicola > Seonamhaeicola sp. ABD4_175. Next base: position 619,269 of record NZ_JBSWYC010000002.1, on the reverse strand, counting down.
CGTTTAATTGGCGGACAAGAAAATGATACTTACATTATTAAAAATGGAAGACGAATAAAGGTGTATGACCACGAAAGCAAACCAAATACCATTAAAGAAAATAAAGGTGCAACCGTAAGATTAACCGATGTTTATAATCTTAATTTATTCAATTTCAATAAAAATATTGTCAATTCAAGTGTTATAACACCAGCTATTGGTTTTAACCCAGATGATGGTTTTTTACTTGGGCTTCAATATGTAAAAACTAAAAAAGGTTTTCAGCGTAACCCATTTTCACAACAACATAAATTTAGAGGTGGTTACTACTTTGCAACCAGCGGTTTTTCTTTAAACTATGATGGGGAAATTGCTAATATTATGAACGATTGGAATTTACACGTTGGTGCTAAATTTACCAGTGAAAACTTTACAAATAACTTTTTTGGCTACGGTAATGAAACTGTAAATAATGATGACGATTTAGATCTTGATTATAACCGTGTAAAAACAGGCATTTATGGTGTTAAGGTTGGTATTTTGAAAAAAGGAAACTTTGGAAGCGATTACGGTTTTAGAGCTATTTTAGAAGGTATTGAAATTGAAAATTCTCCAAACCGTTTTATTACAGATTTTATGCCCGCTACAAATGAAGATTTTTATAAAACCAGATTTTTTGGAGGTTTAGAAGCGCAGTTTAACTACGAAAGTTTTGATGATAAAATAAACCCTAAAAAAGGCATGTCTTTCATGTTGCAAGTTGGTGGAAAAACAGAATTTAAAGAAACCAAAAATACTTATGGCTATTTAAATACAAACTTAGGTTTTTACAATGCCCTAACAACCAATAAAAAATTAGTTTTAAAAACCGATGCCCGCACACAAATACGTGTTGGAGATGATTTAATTTTTTACCAAGCAGCTAATATTGGAGGTAATAATGGATTAAGGGGTTTTAGAACTGAACGCTTTACAGGAAAAAACGCCTTTGTTGGTAGTGCAGATTTACGCTACAGTTTCAACTCATTTAAAACAAGTTTTTTACCAATGCAAATTGGTGTTTTTGGTGGGTTTGATGTAGGTAGAGTATGGTTGAAAGGTGATTTTTCAGATAAATGGCATAATGATTATGGTGGCGGTTTTTGGGTAACCGCAGCCGAAAGTTTATCGGGCACATTTAACTTTTTTAACAGTACCGAAGGTATACGGTTTTCGTTTGGCTTTGGTTTAAATTTCTAGTTTAAACTAAACGTGTAAATATTGCCACCGGTGCTTTTGTTTTGCTCGTCTGTAATAACCACTGTGTCATTATCAGTAAAACAAATACCTTCTTTTTGCGAATTATGTTTAAAGTTGTGAGCAGAAATATCGCCATTAAAAAAGTTATCACTTTTAAAGTTTGTTAATTTCCAAAGTTTATCATGGTTTAATAACACAACAGTTTTTTTATCTGGGCTTATAGCTGCCGATGTTACTTTAGTGTCTTTACCATCAAGTTTAAACGCTGTAATAAGTTTGGCCGTGTGTTTACCAACACTATTAGGTACTTTTAGTAACACATTTTTCTTTTTGTCTTTACTAAAAATATAAAAGGCGTTGTTTAGTAAAAAGAAGGCTTCAAAATCTTCAGATTTTACACCCTTGGGCATTTTAAATTCAATAATATCGGCTTTGGTTTCATCTGCTTTGTTAGCAATATTGCTTATTTTGTAAATGGTAAAAGTTTTTCGTTTTTTATTGTTATTACCAAAATCGCCAATGTAAATATTGCCTAAAGCATCCGATGTTAAATCTTCCCAATCATCATTTTTAGCATTATCAACATCAATATCTTTAATAATGTTTCCTTTTAAATCTAAACCGTAAATATTGTTTTTATTTCCGGCATCTTCAATGGTCCAAAGTAAATCTGAACCTTCAACAACTTCAATAGCCGAAGCCTCTTTTAGTTCAGAATCTATGCTTGCTACAAGGTTTAAATTTCCTGTTTTGCAGGCGCTTAAAAGTAATGCTGAAAATATAATGGTTTTGTGAAATATGTTCATAATATGGTGTTTTCTTCCGCAGAAAATATAAGTATTTTACAATGCTTAAAAAAAATATAACACTTAAATTAGTGCTAAAATTTAAGAGGCAAAATAAACTATAAATTATGAATGATATTATTGTAATTGGTGGTGGTGCAGCAGGTTTTTTTGCCGCTATTAACATTGCAGAACAACACCCGCAAGCCAAAGTTACTATTTTAGAAAAAGCCAAAGAAGGCTTACAAAAAGTGAAAATTTCTGGTGGCGGGCGCTGTAATGTTACCCATGCCGAATTTGTACCCAAAGAATTAGTAAATAACTACCCGCGTGGTAAAGAAGAATTACTTGGGCCATTTCATCAGTTTATGACGGGCGATACTATTGAATGGTTTGAAAACCGAGGTGTTACCCTTAAAATTGAAGAAGATGGCCGCATGTTTCCAGAGTCTAATTCTTCACAAACTATAATAGATTGTTTTTTAAATGAAGCTAAAAAATTAGGCGTTAATATTAATTACAGTTGTGGTGTAAAATCTATTAAAAAAGAAGCGGCTGTTTGGCAAATTGAAACCAGTAAAGGTGTGTTTGCAGCACAAAAACTTGTTGTTGCAACCGGTAGTAGTTTAAAAATGTGGCAAATTTTACAAACCTTAAATCACACTGTTGTAAACCCTGTGCCGTCATTGTTTACATTTAATGTCAAAGATGCGCGTATTAAAAATATACCAGGTGTGGTGGCGCAAAACGTTACAGTAAAAGTGGTTAATTCTAATTTAGAATCTCACGGGCCATTGTTGGTAACACATGTTGGTTTTAGTGCGCCGGCTATTTTAAAACTTTCGGCTTTTGGTGCTGTTGAACTTGCTAAAATGCTTTATAAATTTCAAATTGAAATAAATTTTATTCAGCAAGATTTTTATACATGTTTAGATAATTTAAAAGATTTAAAACAAGCATTAGCTAAAAAAACGGTGGTAAAATTTGCTCAGTTTGATGTACCAAAGCGTTTATGGCAACAATTGGTTTTGGCAGCAAATATTAATGATGGTGTTACTTGGGCCGATTTAAATAAAAATAAATTAGAAGCTTTAGCAGAACAACTTACTAAAGCTGTTTTTAATGTTGATGGCAAAAGTACTTTTAAAGAAGAGTTTGTTACCGCAGGCGGTGTAGATTTAAAAGAAGTAAACTTTAAAACTTTTGAAAGTAAGCAGCATAAAAACCTATATTTTGCAGGTGAAGTTTTAAATATTGATGCGGTTACGGGTGGTTTCAACTTTCAAAATGCTTGGACAAGTGCTTATATTGTAGCAAAAAACATAGTAAGTTAAATGAAAACATACATTGCACTTTTAAGAGGTATAAATGTTAGCGGAAAAAACAAGATTCCTATGGCAGAATTAAGGGCTGTGTTGAAGAATTTAGGGTTTCAAAATGTTCAAACATATATTCAAACAGGTAATGTGGTTTTTCAAACGTTACAAGAAGATTGTAAAAATTTAGAAGTTAACATTCAAAAAGCTATTCACACGTATTTTGGGTTTCATGTACCGGTTTTAGTTTTGCAACCAAGTACTTTGAATACAATATTTAACAAGTGTCCGTTTCCGCAAAGCGAAAAAGAAAACAGTTATTTTATGCTCCTTTTTACAAAACCTAATGAGGCATTAATAAATAGCGCTGCTCAATATAATTACCCAAATGAAACATTCAAAATAACACAAAATTGTGTGTATTTTTACAGTGCTACCGGTTACGGAAAAGCAAAATGCAATAATAATTTTTTTGAACAAAAATTAAAAGTAACAGCAACGGCAAGAAATTACAAAACAATGTTAAAGTTGTTATCTTTGTCTGCTCAATAAAAAATATGACAGCACAACAATTTATACCAAAACCTTACCCAAAAACAGTTGAAAACGGCAGTGTAACTTGGGAGTCTCCTAGTAATATTGCCTTGGTTAAATATTGGGGTAAAAAGGAAAACCAAATTCCTGCAAACCCATCTATAAGTTTTACGTTAAGTGGCTGTAAAACAAAAACTACTTTGCGTTACTCTAAAAAAGAAACTACAGATAATTTTTCGTTTAAAGTATTTTTAAATGGAGAACAAAAAGACAGTTTTAAACCAAAAATTGAAACTTTTTTTAAGCGTATTGAAGTTTACATGCCGTTTTTAAAAAAATTTCATTTTGAAATAGAAACTCAAAATACATTTCCGCACAGTTCGGGTATAGCATCATCGGCTTCTGGTATGAGTGCTTTAGCATTATGTTTAATGAGTGTTGAAAAGGCGTTAGTGGATGTGGTTGAAAGCGAAAATGAAGAATTTAAAAACTACTTTAACCAAAAAGCCTCTTTTTTAGCGCGTTTAGGCTCTGGTAGTGCGTGCCGAAGTATTGAAGGGAACTTGGTGACTTGGGGAGAACACAGTGAAATTACTGGAAGTTCTGATGTGTTTGGTGTAAAATATCCGTTTGAAGTACATGCCAATTTTAAAGATTACCAAGATACTATTCTATTGGTTGATAAAGGTGAAAAACAAGTAAGCAGTACAGTTGGCCATGGTTTAATGCATAACCACCCGTTTGCAGAACAACGTTTCAACCAAGCGCATAAAAATCTTTCGGCATTAATTACAGTTTTTAAAACAGGCAATTTAGATGCTTTTATAAAAATTGTTGAAAGTGAAGCTTTAACACTGCATGCCATGATGATGACTAGCTTGCCTTATTTTATTTTAATGAAACCAAATACGTTAGAAATTATTAATAAAATTTGGGCATATAGAGAAAAAACTGGTTCTAAGTTGTGTTTTACGCTAGATGCCGGTGCCAATGTTCATCTTTTATATCCGGTTAACGAAAAACAAAACGTATTAGAATTCATTAAGAATGAATTAGTTGCATATTGCCAAAACGGACATTATATTTGCGACCAAATTGGACTTGGCGCCAATAAAATAGATTAAAAACTTGTTTTTTGTTTAAAAACATTGTAATTTTATTAAACAAAAATTAAGGTAACGCCCCTTAATCTTACTAGAAATTATGAAAGGACCATTATTTTATTCTAAAATTTTACTCTTTGGTGAGTACGGAATTATTAAAGATTCCAAAGGGTTATCAATACCATATAGCTTTTATAATGGTGCTTTAAAAACTGATGAAAACCCATCGGAAACTGCTATAAAATCAAATCAAAGTTTAAAAAAGTTTACAGACTATTTGGCTACAATTGACGCTAATTTGGTGTCTTTTGATATTGATACTTTAAAAAGTCATGTAAATGCGGGTATGTATTTTGATTCTTCAATTCCGCAAGGTTATGGCGTTGGTAGTAGTGGTGCTTTAGTAGCTGCTATTTATGATAAATATGCCAATGAAAAAATTACCGTTCTAGAAAACTTAACTAGAGAAAAGCTTTTAAAGTTGAAAACCATTTTTTCGGCAATGGAATCTTTTTTCCACGGAAAATCATCAGGTTTAGACCCTTTAAATAGTTATTTGAGTATTCCTATTCTAATAAATTCTAAAGATAATATTGAAGCCACAGGGATTCCTTCGCAAAAAGTAGATGGAAAAGGTGCTGTGTTTTTATTAGATAGTGGTATTATTGGTGAAACTGCACCAATGATTAGCATTTTTATGGAAAACATGAAGCAAGAAGGTTTTCGTAAAATGATTAAAAATCAGTTTATAAAACATACTGATGCTTGTGTAGACGACTTTTTAAAAGGTGATATAAAATCGTTATTCAACAACACAAAACAACTATCAAAAGTAGTTTTAAGTCATTTTAAACCTATGATTCCTGCTCAATTTCATGAGCTTTGGAAAAAAGGTTTAGAAACCAATGATTACTATTTAAAACTTTGCGGCTCTGGCGGTGGCGGTTATATTTTAGGATTTACTGAAGATATTCACAAAGCAAAACAAGCACTTTCAGACTATAAATTAGAAGTAGTTTATAACTTTTAATACCTTTGTTATCCTGAAAATTATTTCAGGATTTCATTACGTTTCTTTATGCTTTCAAGAAAACAGAAATATATTTTGTTAAAATTTTTTAGCATGTTTTCTGTGGTTAGAGGTTACAACATTTTAGTAGTTGTAGTAGCTCAATACTTAACTTCAATTTACATTTTAGCACCAAATGCACCTTTAAAAACAGTTGTTTTTGATGTTAATTTACTTATGCTTGTGTTAGCATCAGCTGCAGCAATTGCAGGTGGTTACATAATTAATAATTTTTACGATTCTGAAAAAGACTTAATTAACAGGCCAATAAAGTCTAAACTAGATAGGTTAATAAGCCAAAACACTAAGTTATCTTTTTATTTCGTACTCAATTTTTTGGCAGTAATATTTGCAAGTTATGTTGCGTTTAATGCCGTTTTGTTTTTTTCGGTATATATTTTTGGTATTTGGTTTTATTCTCATAAACTAAAAAGACTGCCAATGGTTGGTAATGTAACATCGGCGGTATTAACCATTTTGCCTTTTTTTGCCATTTTTATGTATTACAAAAATTTTGACACGGTTATTTTTGTACATGCTACCTATTTGTTTTTAATAATTTCAATGCGTGAACTCACAAAAGATTTAGAAAACATTACCGGAGATTTGGCCCAAAACTACAAAACAATACCAATAGCTTACGGTGAAAAGGCATCAAAGGCCATGTTAACAATATTATCGGTTTTAACGCTATTACCAACATACTTGCTGCTTTTTAAGTATCATGTTGGGCATATGTATTTATTTTTTTATTTAAGTGCCTTTTTATTGTTTTTGTTTTTAATAGTTCTTTGGAAATCACAAACTAAAACACATTATTTAATACTTCACAATATTTTAAAATTTATATTATTACTTGGTGTTTTTAGCATTTTACTAATTGATGTAAGTGTTATTTTGAATAGAATTTAGCCAAGGTTTTTACATAAAAACAACTTATTTTTTTCTTTGTAATTAGATATAAATCAGTAAACAAAAAATTAAAAATCACAATTTAAAGCATATCTTTGTCAAAAAATTTAACGAATGAACAGGCAACGCGGAGGAAAACCACAAGGCGGAAAAGCATTTAATAAAAATGCACAAAATAGAGCGTCAAAACCCAAACCCCAAACTAATAATACCAATAGCAGTGCAGATATAAGGTTGAATAAATACATAGCTAATGCCGGTATTTGCTCGCGTAGAGAAGCCGATGTTCATATAGCTACAGGTTTAGTTACGGTTAACGGCAAAGTTGTAACCGAAATGGGTTATAAAGTAAAACCTACTGATGAGGTAAGGTATGATGGCTCTAGAATTAGCCCAGAGCAAAAAGCCTATGTACTTTTAAATAAACCAAAAGGTTTTGCAACAACTACAAGCGAAGGCAAAGGCAGAACGGTTATGGATTTGGTTGCTAACGCCACATCATCACGTATAAAACCTATTGGGCGTTTAGGCCGAAACTCAAAAGGATTACTGCTTTTTACAAACGACAAAGACATAGAAGATAAGTTTAAAAACTCCAAAAAGGGAGTGGCGCGATTATTTCATATAGAACTAGATAAAAATCTGAAATTAGAAGATTTAAAGAAAATTCAAAACGGCTTTAAAATTCAAGATAAACTAATAACTGTTGAAGAAATAAGTTATGTTGATGGCACTTCAAAAAAAGAAGTTGGTTTAAAAATAAAAAATACAGGAAACACAATAATACGTACAATTTTTGAGCACTTTAATTATGATATTTTAAGTATAGATTGTGTTGCTATTGCGCATTTAACAAAAAAAGACATTCCGCGGGGGCATTGGAAACACCTCTCTAAAGAAGAACTTACCATGTTAAAAATGTTATAAAACTCAAACCACACTAATTTACAGTGTGGTTTTTTTAAAGTTAACAATTACATAATGCCGTTGTTTCATTTTTTATCTTTCATTTGTAGTGGCATTAAAACAAAAAAATCAAATTATTTTTTTAAAGGTTTAAAAAATAATTTTTAATTTAACACTATTATTTAAGTAACCATTTTACCAAGTAACCCCAAAAATAAAATGATACGTAAAATTGTAGATTACCAAAAACTGAATCAAGATATATTAAATCTTCTTGTTGAAAAATTTCCAGATGGATATGATGATGATGACATCATATCTTTCAGAAATGCAAAAAATGAAGTTATAGAAGCTGTTGAAGTTAAAACAGAAGACACCATTTATTTAGTGAAAGTTGGTAAGCGTTTAGTGCAAGCAATGCAAGATTTTGGTGATGATGATAACGATGATGATTCAAGTGAAGACACACCAGCCCTTGCTCCTGAAGACGACTTTAATAACGATGACGATTAACATATTACGATTCTTTTTTACAACGCATGAAAACCGCAGTTTTTAAATCTTATCAAAACGGATATTTTACGTTTTGGTTTGATAATGGAGATGAATTAGCTTTTGAAGAAGTACATCCCAAAGCTTTATACAAATACAATTTAAAAGAAGATAAAGCGCTGATAGACCAAACTTTTAAATTAACTTATTCTGAAATATTTGATGATTTAGATAGTTCTGTAATTTACAGGATAGACTCGCTTACGTTAGTTGCTTAGGTTTATTAAACATTTCCCAAAAAAATACACTATAAACAATAAGGTATTCAATGCCAATAATAATAAGGTTTTCTTGTTTGTTGGCGTTGCCTATTTGCATGTAAGCTAAATAGCTTAAAATAATCATATAGCTCCAAACTAAAGGAAATTTATAGTTTGTAAAAACTGATAAACCTAATATTGTAACTACATACCACGGGTGCACTGTTGTTGATATAAAGTAATAAAAACTTAAAACCATAAGCATAGCAATAATAAGTTGTTGCATACCAATACGTTTTTTTAAAAAAGTATTTATTAGCACAAATAAAATTACCAAAACAGGTATGGCTTTGCCAATAATAGCTATTTCATTATATCCTCTAAAGGTATAACCAATAGCACGGGCTATGTAGTAAATACTAGCGTTAAATTCAAAATTTTTAAACCATAAGCCAACTGTTTGTGTGTAGTTTGAAACAAATTGCATTGAAAAAAATGGTGCAAATAATAAAATAGTTGTAATGCCAACAACGACATAAAATAGACTGAGTTTTTTTAAAGATTTCCAAAATGAAAATGTTAGGTTTTGTGTTTTATTTTTATGAAACCTAGCCGAAACAAACCATTGAAAAAACAAAGGTAAAAATAGTAATGGTATTAATTTAGTTGAAATAGATAGCGCTAAAACAACAGCGCTACCTAGCCATTTTCCTTTGTGTAATAAGTATAAACTCCAAATTAAAAAGAAAACCATAACACCTTCAAAGTGTAAATTTCCAGTTAATTCAATAATAATAAAAGGATTTAATATAAACCAAAATATATTATGAATGGGAATATTTAGAAGTTTTAATAATTTTTTTCCGAAGTAAAAAGAGCCAATATCTGCAGCAATAATAATGAGTCTTAATCCAATTACAGAACTTAAAATGCTACTGCCAGGAAATAGATTTGCTATAACAAAACATAATTGATTTACTGGTGGGTAATTTGTAAAATGACTAGCATTTAATTTACCCATGCCGTAAAAAAGTTCTAAAGCATTTTTAAAAGGATAATTATTGGTGTCTATAAAACTTGATACTGTGTGCAAGTAAGGGTTGTATCCTTCTAAAATCATATTACCATCCCAAATAAAACGGTAAAAATCTTGTGATAAGTTTGGTATTGCAACTATAAACACCGCTCTAAATACAAAAGCAAACGTTGTTAATAGTTTAGTATTGGTTTTATATGTATTAACAAGCCAATAAAAAATAGCAAAAAGGCATGTGTATAATCCTGTAAGTTTTATGTATTCTGTTCGTTCTAGATTATAAGCAAAATTAAAATACAGAAATAAACATAACACACACAACAACATGGGTGTTTTAAAAATTTTTAAAATAGATAGGTGTATTTGCATAGGTTAAATATAATACTATTTGTTTGTAGTGTGTGGTTTACAAAACTTACCTAAATATTTATTAATAGAGATTGAATATTATAAAATAAAGTCATTAAAAAAGAGCACGTAAAGTGCTCTTTTTGTTTCGGACGTCTGTAAGTTTTAATTGTGTTTTGGCGACTAACTCAAATAATTAAATGATAGTTGACTGTCCTAAATGTATGTTAGTAAAGTTTAGATTGGTCTCGTCTGGGTTATGAATAAAATCTTCAATAAAATCTCCTACTTTAGTGGTGCTAATATTATCGTATTTGGTGTTTAAATCAGGTGTTGTAATGTGAAGTTTTAAAGCTTTATCAACTCCTTCTCTAACCAAAGTGGCTTCGTCATATAATCCGAAATGATCTAACAACATTGCTGCCGATAAAATGGATGCAATTGGGTTAGCAATACCTTTATTAGTAGCTTTTGAGTAAGCACCGTGTATGGGTTCAAACATTACATGCTTATCGCCTATTGATGCCGAAGCTAATAAACCAATTGAGCCAACAATTACACTTGCTTCTTCAGATAAAATATCACCAAACATGTTTTCTGTTAAAATAACATCAAACTGTCTGGGGTTAATAATGAGCGCCATGGCTACATTATCAATATAGCGGCACTCTAAAGTTACATCAGGGTATTCAGTGGCAATATCTTTAACTACTTTACGCCAAAGTCTTGAGCTTGCAAGTACGTTAGCTTTATCAACTAATGTTAATTTTTTTTGGCGTCCTTGTGCAGCTTTAAATGCTTGGTGGGCTATACGTTCAATTTCTTTGCGGGTATATTTACATACATCAGAAGCTTCGGTATCATTATATTTTTTTTTGCCAAAATATATGCCGCTAGTAAGCTCTCTATAAATTAAAATATTTGTACCTCGTATTTGTTTTACTTTTAATGATGATTTGTTTAGTAAATCTTCATAAGCAATTACGGGTCTAATATTGGTATGTAAATCAAAGGTTTTGCGTAAGCCTAAAAGCCCTTGTTCTGGGCGTACATCAATAGTAGGATCATCATACTTAGGGTTGCCAATAGCGCCAAATAAAATAGCATCTGCTTTATCACAAATGCTAATAGTTTCTTCGGGTAGTGGTAAACCGGTTTTTTCAATGGCACTGGCCCCAACTAAAGCTGTTTTAAAAGTAAAAACGTGGTTAAACTCCATAGCAATAGCTTTTAAAACCTTAACGGCTTGTGCTGTAACTTCGGGTCCTATACCATCGCCTGGTAAAACAGCTATATTTAGTTTCATACCTTTTGTTTTTATGCTGAAATGATATCTTTATAAACAGAGCTAGACTCTACTATTTGATGTATATCATTATCATCTATTTCTTTTTTCTTGTCAGCAAACTCTAAAAATTTAGTGTAAACTTCGTCTAATTGAAGCTTTGTAAGCTCATAACCTACATTTTTAGCTCTGTAAGCTAATGCAGCTCTACCGCTTCTTGCTGTAAGTACAATAGCAGATTCTGTTACACCAACAGCTTTAGGGTCTATAATTTCATAAGTTTCACGATTTTTAATCACACCGTCTTGGTGTATACCAGAACTGTGAGCAAAAGCATTGGCACCAACAATAGCTTTATTTGGCTGTGTGTAAATACCCATACTATCTGAAACTAATTGACTTAGTCCATAAAGCATTTCAGACTTTATATTGGTGTCTAAATTTAAGTAAGGGTGTTGTCTTAAAATCATAACAACTTCCTCTAAAGCGGTGTTTCCGGCGCGTTCACCAATACCGTTAATTGTACACTCAATTTGTCTGGCGCCGTTAATTACACCTTCAATTGAGTTGGCGGTAGCCAAACCTAAATCGTTGTGGCAGTGACAAGATAAAATAGCTTTATCAATACCTTTTACATTTTCTTTTAAATATTTAATTTTCGCACCGTATTCATGTGGTAAACAGTAGCCTGTAGTGTCAGGAATGTTTAAAACCGTAGCGCCAGCTTTAATAACGGCTTCACAAACACGAGCTAAATATTCATTATCAGTTCTACCAGCATCTTCAGCATAAAACTCAACATCTTCAACAAACGATTTTGCGTAACTTACAGCCTTTACTGCACGTTCAATAATAGCTTCTTGAGTAGATTTAAATTTGAATTTTATATGAGATTCAGAAGTACCAATACCAGTATGTATTCTTGGTTTTTTAGCATGTTTTAATGCCTCTGCAGCAACTTTTATATCGTTTTCAACTGAGCGTGTAAGTCCGCAAACAGTTGCGTTTTTAACTATTTTTGAAATGGCTTCAACAGATTTGAAGTCGCCAGGACTAGAAACAGGGAAACCAGCTTCAATAATATCTACACCTAAAAGATCAAGCTGTTCAGCAATAACTAATTTTTGTTCAGTATTTAGTTTACAACCAGGAACTTGCTCGCCATCTCTTAGCGTTGTGTCAAAAATTTGTACCTTATTATCAGACATTTATTAAAATATATTTTCTTATTCATTTACGAATGTATATTTTGGTTTCGTAAAACACAGATCTTTAATTGCTTTTTTTACGATGTTTAACCAATATGCTTTAGTGTTAAATATCTGTTTTACAATATTTTAACTATGTTTTTAAGCCTATGACAAGAGAGCAAAAAGATAATTTGTTTGTTTTGGTAAAATCATTGTCTAAGTCAGAAAAAAGACAATTTAAACTTTATGTTGGCAGATTAGGGGTGAATGAAGACTCTAAATTCTTGCTGTTATTTAATATTTTAGATAAGCTAGCAAAATATGACGAAGCAGCTATACTAAAAAAAGGTATTGTAAAAAAACAGCAACTATCAAACCTAAAAGCGCACCTTTACAAACAAATACTTATAAGTTTAAGGTTAAACCCATCGCACCAAGATGCGCGCATACAAATACGCGAACAACTTGATTTTGCTACTATTTTATATCACAAAGGACTTTACAAACAGAGTTTGAAAATATTAGAAAAAGCCAAAAACATGGCTATAGCTAACGAAGAAAAAAATATAGCTTATGAAATTGTTGAACTTGAAAAAATAATAGAATCACAATATATAACACGCAGTTTAAGTAACAGAGCCGATGAACTAACCATACAAGCCAAAGCTTTAAGCCAGCAAAACGTTGTGGCAAGTAAACTGTCAAACTTATCACTACAATTGTACGGGCTATTTTTAAAAACAGGTTATGTAAAAAATGATGCCGAAACTAAACGTATTACAGAGTATTTTAATGCTAGAATGCCTGAATATGATATTAATGAGCTTGGTTTTAGAGAAAAGTTATGGCTTTACAAAGCGCATTTATGGTATAGTTTTTTAACACAAGATTTTTTAGCGTGTTACAAATATGCATCAAAATGGGTTAGTTTATTTTACGATAATAAAGATATGATTACGCTAAACCCCGTATTCTTTTTACGCGGTAATCATTATTTGTTAGAAGCACTTTTTTACTTGCGCCAGCACGAAAAATTTAAAGAATACTTAAATAAATTAGAAAGTATTACCCAAGAAAAATGGTTTCCTTCAGATGATAATATTGAAGGCTTAACTTTCCTGTATTTATACGCAAACCGTTTTAATTTACATTTTATACAGGGGAGCTTTAACGAAGGCTTACCGTTAATTGATGAGGTTTTAGAGCAATTAAAAAAGTACCAAGATAGAATTGATGAACACCATATTATGGTATTTTATTATAAAATAGCTAGCATGTATTTTGGTGCCGGAAACAACAAAGGTTGTATTTTATATTTAGAAAAAATAATAGACAATAAATCACTACAAATGCGTGAAGATTTGTTGTGTTTTTCTCGTATTTTAAATTTGGTAGCACATTACGAAGCCGGTTTAGATTATAATTTAGATGCCTTAATAAAAAGTACTTATAAATTTTTAATTAAAATGGAAGATTTATACGAAGTACAAAAAGAGTTTATTAAGTTTTTACGAAGATTAGGTGATATTTACCCCCATGAGGTTAAAAATGAATTTATAAAGCTGCATAAAAAACTAAAAGAGTTTGAAGAAGACCCTTACCAAAGTAGAGCTTTCCTTTATTTAGACATTATTTCATGGTTAGAATCTAAAATTGAAAATAAACCTATAGGGCAAATAATTAGAGATAAGTTTGAAATGAATTTAAACTGATTTTTAAAATTTCTTGTTAAAAATTTGGAAAATACACTTTACTATTTGAATATTTGCATCACAAAAGTTCAACAAACATATTGAAATGTTATCAAGAAAGGTGGAGGGATTAGACCCTTTGAAACCTTAGCAACCCTTTAAACTTATTAAAGAAGGTGCTAAATTCTACTTAAACAACCAATTCATTTATTGGTGTTTGGATAGATAACGTAACAAAATTACTTCCTGTAATTTTAAATTTCTTTTTAACATTTTTCTATATCAAACATGCTATGTAAGCATTATTTTGACTTTTGAATTAAGTTATTAACTCAAAGAAAAAACTAGAAAAATGAGCAATCAAAAATTAGCAACAAACGCATTACACGCAGGTCATGATGTAAAAGCAAACGGTGGTACAAGGGCAGTGCCTATTTATCAAACTACATCATATGTTTTTAATAATTCAGACCACGCAGCAAACCTGTTTTCATTACAAGAATTAGGCTTTATTTACACCCGTTTAAACAACCCAACAAATCAAATTTTACAAGAACGTTTAGCAGCTGTAGAAGGTGGTATTGGAGCAGTAGTATTTGCATCGGGTACAGCAGCTATTTCAACAGGTTTATTAACGCTTTTAAAAGCAGGCGATCATATTGTAGCATCAAGTAGTTTATATGGTGGTACCTATAATTTATTAAATGTAACGTTACCACGTTTAGGTATTACAACCACATTTGTTGATGCCTCTAACCCAGATAATTTTAAAGAAGCAGTGCAAGATAATACCAGAGCCTTTTTTGTAGAGTCTTTGGGTAATCCAAAACTAGATGTTTTAGATTTAGAAGCTATTTCAGTACACTCAAAAGCTGCTGGGGTGCCTTTTATTGTAGATAATACAGTAGCAACACCAGCACTATTAAATCCAATTAAACATGGGGCTAACATAGTAATTCACTCATTAACAAAGTATATTGGCGGACAAGGAACATCACTTGGTGGTGCTATTATTGATGCTGGAACTTTTGATTGGGCAAACGGTAAATTTCCTGAATTTACAGAGCCTTCGGCAGGTTACCACGGTTTAAAATATCATGAAACACTTGGTGCGGCTTCATATACTTTTAAACTTATTTTAGAAGGGTTACGTGATTTTGGTGGAGCTATTAGTCCTACCAATGCGTTTAATATTTTACAAGGTTTAGAAACTCTGCCAGTAAGAATTAAGCAACATAGTGAAAATGCTTTAGAATTGGCTAAATGGTTAGAAGCGCAAGACGAGGTTGCATGGGTAAATTATCCTGGTTTAGAAAGTAGTAAATACAACGCTTTGGCTAAAAAGTACTTGCCAAAAGGACAAAGCGGTATTGTAACTTTTGGACATAAAGGTGGTTTTGATGCAGCTAAAACTATTGCAGACGAAACTCAAATTTTTTCATTATTAGCCAATATTGGTGATACAAAATCATTAATTATTCATCCATCAAGCACCACGCACCAACAGTTAGATGAAGCACAACAAGCAAGTGCAGGCGTGTCTCCAGATTTAATTAGATTATCTGTGGGTATTGAAGATATTGAAGATTTAAAAGCAGATTTAAAACAGGCATTTGCTAAAATTTAAATACTTTGCAAACACAAGCGTTAGGGATAGAAACGGCATCCTTTTTTGTGTTTGCAAATATACTATGGTTACAAGGAGGTACGACGAAGTAATCTGTTGCAATTTAAAGATTACTTCGCCGTATAAGAAATGACCTGATGAGCTATAAAAACAAAAAAGATATAGTGTATAGCCCGACCTGATAAGGTAACGCCCAAAATTTATAATACTTTGAAAAACGAATTACAGCATATAACAATTACTAATTACACTACCGAAAGTGGTGCTACTAACCCCAAAATTAAACTTAGTTACCAAGTGTTTGGTAAAGCATTAGGTACAGCGCCAATAGTGTTGGTAAACCACGCGTTAACGGGCAATAGTAACGTGGCGGGTGAAGATGGTTGGTGGAAAGATTTAATTGGTGAAAATAAGGTAATTGATACCAATACATATTCAATTTTAGCTTTTAATATTCCGGGTAACGGGTTTGATGGTTTTATAATAGAAAACTATAAAGATTTTGTGGCACGTGATGTTGCTAAACTTTTTTTACAAGGTTTACAGGTGTTAAACACAGGCAAAGTTTTTGCAACCATTGGAGGTTCTTTAGGTGGCGGAATTGCTTGGGAAATGGCTGTTTTGAAACCTGATTTTACAGCAAATTTAGTAGTTGTGGCAACCGATTGGAAATCTACCGATTGGTTAATTGCCAATTGCCAAATACAAGAACAGTTTTTACTAAATTCTAAAAACCCAGTGCATGATGCACGTATGCATGCTATGTTGTGTTACCGCACGCCAGAATCTTTTAAAGAGCGTTTTAAACGTACCAAAAATGAAGATTTAGAGATTTTTAATGTAGAGAGTTGGTTGTTGCACCATGGTAAAAAATTGCAAGAGCGTTTTCAATTATCGGCTTATAAATTAATGAATCAATTGTTAAAAACTATTGATGTTACCAAAGGTAGAGAAGAAGATTTTAATGTGTTAGATAACATTAAGGCAAACATACATATTGTTGGTGTAGATTCAGATTTGTTTTTTACTGCTGAAGAAAATCGTGAAACACACAAACAGTTAGCTTTAACACACCCCAATGTTACCTACAACGAAATTCATTCTGTACACGGACACGATGCTTTTTTAATGGAATATGAGCAGTTAGAGCATATTATTGAAAGCATTTTTGTGCCAAACTCTAAAAGTAAACGCATAAAAGTGTTGAAATTTGGCGGCAAATCTTTAGCCAACGGTAAAGGGCTTGAAACCGTATTGTCTATTATTGAAGCTAAAGTTAATGCCGGTGAACAAATAAGTGTGGTGGTATCGGCAAGAGGTTCAGCTACTGATGATTTAGAGGCTATTTTAAACAAAGCCATTAAGGGTAAACCATATAAAGAAGCTTTAGAAGTTTTTAAAGAATACCAACAATTGCCTGCTAAAAGCGTAGATTTTTCAGAAGAGTTTTTACTGTTAGATAAATTGTTTGAAGGCGTTAGTTTACTAGGAGATTACAGTAAAAAGACAAAAGATAATATTTTGGCACAAGGTGAATTATTATCGATTAAACTTATAGCTAATTTATTAAATGCCCGTGGTATAAAGGCTAAAGCTACCGATGCGCGAAACTTAATAAAAACCGATGCTGTTTTTGGTAATGCACAACCACTGTCAAAACTTTCAAAAGAAAATACTAGAAATTATTTTAAACAAAATACAGGTGTTGTTAATATTGTTACGGGTTTTATTGCTTCAAATTTAAATAATGAAACTACTACTTTAGGTAGAAACGGCAGTAATTATACAGCAGCTTTATTAGCAAATTTTTTAGATGCCGAAGAACTTCAAAATTACACACATGTAAACGGTATTTATACAGCCGACCCCAATTTGGTGCCCGACGCTAAACAAATTAGAGAACTTTCTTTTAGCGAAGCAAATGAATTGGCAAACTTTGGCGCTTCGGTGTTGCACGCCAAAACCATTATTCCGTTAGTTGAAAAAAATATTAATTTAAGAATATTAAATACGTTTAATGCTAATGATGAAGGCACCTTAATTACTGCTAAACCTAGCGCAAAAGAAGTCACATCATTATCTGTGTTAGATAATGTGGCGCTTTTAAATTTAGAAGGTCGTGGTTTATTGGGTAAAATTGGTGTTGATGCCAGAATTTTTGGAGCATTAGGTAGTTCGGGTATTAGTGTAAGTATTGTGTCTCAAGGCTCTTCAGAAAGAGGTATTGGCTTAATTATAGATGCTAATCAGGCAGCACAAGCGGTAGCCGCTCTAGAGCGTGAGTTTGCAACCGATTTTCAGTCGCAAGACGTAAACAATATTGCTGTAAATAATGATGTGGCTGTTATATCTATTGTAGGTATTGAGTTAGCATCGTTTCATAAACCATTTAATGCATTAATAAAAAACCAAATTACACCATTGTTATTTAATAATACAGTAACAGGTAAAAACGTAAGTTTGGTTGTTAAAAAAGCGCAATTACACAAAGCGTTAAATGTTATACATGGTGAAGTCTTTGGAGTTTCTAAAAAAATAAACATTGCTATTTTTGGTCATGGTGGCGTTGGTGGTGCATTAATTAATCAAATATTAAAGTCTAAAAATGATATTGAAAAACGTAAAGGCATTAATTTAAATGTTTTTGCTATTGCCAATTCAAAAAAGCTATTGCTAAATAAACAAGGCGTAAATGCCAATTGGGAACAAGCTATAGTTGAGAGTGATGCAGCAAGTAGTGTTAATGATGTTATAGCGTTTGCTAAAAATAATCATTTAGAAAATTTAATAGCTGTAGATAATACTGCTAGCGGCACATTTCATGATAATTATAAACCTTTAGTTGAGGCGGGTTTTGATTTGGTGTCGTCTAACAAAATTGCCAATACCATTTCGCATGCGTTTTATAAAGATTTGCGTGTGCATTTAAAAGAAAACAAAAAGCAATACCTTTATGAAACAACTGTTGGTGCAGGTTTGCCGTTAATTGATACTATTAAATTATTACATGAGTCTGGTGAAAATATAACCAGAATACGAGGTGTGTTTTCAGGAACTTTAAGTTATTTGTTTAATAATTTTTCGGTTGAAAAAAAGCCGTTTAGTGAAATTATACAGGAAACAATTGATAAAGGTTTTACAGAACCCGATCCGCGTGAAGATTTCTCTGGAAATGATGTGGCTAGAAAATTATTGATTTTAGCCAGAGAGTTAGATTTGCAAAATGAGTTTGAAGATGTTGCTGTGCAGAATTTAATACCTGAGGCTTATCAAAACATATCGGTTGCAGAATTTTTAAGTCAGTTAAATGTTTTAGATGCGCAATACCAACAAATAAAAGATAACCAACAACCTGGGCATGTGTTGCGTTATGTGGGCGATTTATCGGGTGATTTATCACAGGATAAAGGAAATTTAGAAGTAAAATTAGTATCTATACCTGAAGATAGTACGTTGGGCCACGTAAAAGGTAGCGATGCTATTTTTGAAATTTTTACTGAGAGCTATGGTGAACAGCCCATTGTAATACAAGGCGCAGGTGCAGGTGCAGAGGTTACTGCACGTGGTGTTTTTGGTGATATTTTAAGATTGAGTAAGTATATAAATTAGTAAAAACAACAGCAAAAAGCTTGTAAGTAAACCTGATGTTTGGGTTTGAAATTATACTTAGCACTTGATGCATTAGGGATTGAAGCGGCATCCTTTTTTGTTTTTCTCAAAAAAGATATAGCGTAAAGCCCGACCTGAAAGGGAATGCCAAAAAATAATAATTAAAGTTTTAAGGTTGTAATGACTTTATAAAGCAGATTGATAAAATGAGCAAAGAAAAAAAACATTTTGAAACAGAAGCAATACGAACACAGACTGAAACCACACGGTTTTCAGAACATTCAGTGCCATTATACTTAACCTCTGGTTTTGTGTTTGATGATGCTGAAGAAATGCGTGCATCATTTGCCGAAGAAAAACAACGTGATTTGTATAGCCGTTACAGTAACCCAAATACTAATGAGTTTATTGAAAAAGTATGCAAAATGGAAGGTGCTGAGGCTGGTTTTGCTTTTGCAAGTGGTATGGCTGCTGTGTTTTCAACGTTTGCGGCATTGTTAAGCGCAGGAGATCATGTGGTGTCTTGCAGTTCGGTTTTTGGTGCTACACACGGGTTGTTTACTAAATACTTACCAAAATGGCATATAGATTTTTCGTATTTTAATATTAATGAACCCGAAACTATTGAGGGTTTAATTAAACCAAATACAAAGTTTATTTATGCCGAAACACCAACAAATCCTGGGGTTGATGTGTTAGATTTAGAGTTTTTAAGTGGGCTTTGTAAAAAGCACAATTTGTTATTAATTATTGATAATTGCTTTGCAACGCCTTATTTGCAAAACCCTATAAAACATGGTGCAGATTTGGTAGTGCATTCGGCCACTAAATTAATGGATGGTCAGGGTAGAGTTTTAGGAGGTGTAACCGTTGGAAAAAAAGAACTTATTAGAGAAATATACCTGTTTTCGCGTTTAACAGGGCCTTCTATGAGTCCGTTTAATGCTTGGGTGTTATCAAAATCTTTAGAAACCTTGGCGGTTCGTGTAGAGAAACATTGTGAAAATGCCTTAAAATTGGCAACGTTTTTAGAGGCACACCCTAAAATAAAGTGGGTAAAGTATCCGTTTTTAAAATCGCATCCAAAATATGATATTGCCAAAAAACAAATGCGTTTAGGTGGTAATATTGTAGCTTTTGAAGTTGAAGGCGGTATTGAAGGTGGGCGCAACTTTTTTGACAACATTAAAATGTGTTCACTCTCTGCAAATTTAGGAGATACGCGTACCATTGTAACACATCCGGCAAGCACTACACATGCTAAGGTAGAACCCGAGGTTAAAGCAGCTGTTGGTATTACTGATGGTATGGTGCGTTGCTCATTAGGTTTAGAGCATATTGATGATATTATAGCAGATTTTGAGCAGGCTTTGAAATAATTGAAAAAATGTCAGCCTGAAATTTTTTCAGCTATTTAAATGTAATATTGAACAGTAATTTTAAATAATTACTGTTTTTTTTGTTTAAAAAAAACTGACAATTTTTCATTTTTCATTTTACATTTTGTTAAAAAAAACAGGTGTAATTAGTTTTGGTATTTTTTTTGTTGAAATTAGTTCATACTGTTAATTTCACCCACAATGAGTTATTAGTTTTTTGTTTAATTATTATAATTTTTTATTATGGAAATAAATGATTTTAATAAGTATGTGAAAAGCTTAAAATCGCAGCGAATAAATAACTTTAAGCTTACGCAATTAAAAATGGATTTTGAAAATGATAATTTGCTCAAAATTCAATTAAAGGCCCCTTTGTTAAATTCTGGTAATTACAAAGTTGATATTTCTAATGGAATTTTAACATTAAAAGTAATGATTGCAAAAATTGAAAGTAATTTTGGTGTTATTAAAAAGAAGCCAGTTTTTATAGAAAGCTTTTTGGTTTTGCCCAATTCAGAGTTTTGTAAGCTTTTGAATACAAAATTCCATAATAATCAATTAACTATAACAATAGCCAAAAATAATGACATGCCTTTTGTTTCAAGCACAAACGTAGCAGGCGTGGCATAATCTGAAAATAATATATGTTTAATTTTATTTGTTTAACTAAATTTTTTAATTATGAGCAACTTAGTAACAACTCAAAAAAATGGAAGTTTAGCGAAAGCAGATGGGTTTGCTGATTTTCCGGCTTGGTCAAATTGGATTGATAGAATGTTTTCATCTGATTTACCTTCAATTATGATGTCAAACTTTAACACGGGTATAACCCTGCCTAAAGTTAATATTAAAGAAACGGCTGATGCTTTTTATGTTGATATGGCAGTGCCAGGAATGAAAAAAGAAGATTTCTCTATAGACTTAGATAATCAAGTATTGTCTATTGCTTCTGAAAGGAATAAGGCAGAGGTTGAAGAGAGTTATATCCGTCAAGAATTTGGTTATGCTTCTTTTAAAAGAACATTTTCATTACCAGAATACATTGAAGAGTCCAAAATAAAAGCAACTTATAATGATGGTATTTTGAGTGTAGACTTGCCTAAAAAAGAAGAAGCCAAACAAAAACCGCCGCGTACAATAACAATATCTTAGTTTAAAAATGATAATGAAAAGCCTCGTTTGTTGAGGCTTTTTTTATGTTTAATCTAATTTGTATTTAGTTTTTTTATTTTATCTATATTAGCAACATGCTATCTAAAAAAACTAAATACGGACTAAAGGCATTAACTTTTATTGCTAGAAGTGATGGAGAAAATCCTGTTAGAGTTGGTGAAATTGCTGAAAGCGAAAACATACCACAAAAATTTTTAGAAAGCATTCTTCTAACCTTGCGTAAAGCTGGACTTTTAGGCTCTAAAAAAGGAAAACACGGTGGTTACTATTTACGAAAAGAACCTGCCGATATTTTAATGACCGATGTTATGCGCGTGCTTGAAGGCCCAATAGCCATGGTGCCTTGTGTAAGTTTAAACTTTTATGAAAAGTGCGATGACTGCCCAGACGAACACCAATGTAGCGTACACAAATTAATGATTGAAGTTAGAGACAGCACGCTTAATGTGTTTAAAAACAAAACTTTAGCCGATTTGTCTGGCGTTTAGTATTGCCAAATTCTTAAAATTTAAAAAAATCATTGTGCATTTTAGCCTGTTTAGGTTAAAATAGTTCCATTATTCTAAAAAGTTGTTAATTAGGTTTTTTATCTCAAAAAAAGTTTTACATTTGTAATCCCTATTAAATTGATAGGATTAATATAATAAATGACAAATGATAGCGCAAATGTTATTAAAAAGTAAAGAGAAATCTACTTATAAAGAAGATGCTGCTGGTGAAAAACCAATTAGAAGTGTGGCTAAAGCATTAAGTTGGAGAGTAGTTGGAACTTTAGATACACTGGTTGTTTCTTATTTTTTAACAGGAAAAATAGCGGTTGCAGCATCTATTGCATCGGTAGATTTTATTACAAAATTAATTTTATACTTTTTTCATGAACGTGCGTGGAACGCTATTAAATGGGGAAAATAATATATAAAAACATGTTTACAGAAGAACAAATACAAGGTTTAAACAAGGAATTTAAAAACGCTACGCCTTCAGAAATTATAAAAAAAGCTTTTGAGCTTAATAGTAATGCTGTAGTAACAACAAATTTTAGGCCTTACGAAGCTGCAATTTTACACGCGGTAAGCAAAGAGGTTAAAAAAGTTCCTGTGGTTTGGTGCGATACTGGTTACAATACACCACAAACATACAAACATGCAGAACAGGTTATTAAAAACTTAAGTTTAAATATATTTTTATATGTGCCAAAGCAAACAGCTTCACATAGAGATGTGGTTATGGGCATACCAAGTGTAGATGATCCAAAACATGCAGAGTTTACTGAGCAGGTAAAGTTAGAACCGTTTAGAAGAGCTATGGAAGAACATAAGCCAAAAGTATGGTTTACAAACTTGCGCCAAGGGCAAACAGCTTTTAGAAACAGTATTGATGTTTTTAGTTTAAGTGCAGATGGTGTTCTTAAAGTAAGTCCGTTTTACTATTGGTCTGATGAAAAATTAGATGCCTATTTAGAAGAAAATAATTTACCAAACGAATTTAAATATTTCGATCCAACAAAAGCATTAGCTAACAGAGAATGCGGATTGCACGCTTAACAACATAAGATTATGAAGAAAGATACATCATATATTAACGCTTTAGAAAACGAAGCTATTTACATTATTAGAGAAGTAGCAGCTCAGTTTGAAAGACCAGTTTTATTATTTTCAGGAGGAAAAGATTCTATTACACTTGTTAGGTTAGCTCAAAAGGCATTTTACCCGGCAAAAATTCCTTTTCCTTTAATGCATATAGATACAGGGCATAACTTCCCTGAAACTATAGAGTTTAGAGATAGATTAGTTGAAGAATTAGGTTTAGAACTTATTGTTAGAAATGTACAAGATTCTATTGATCAAGGAAAAGTAAAAGAAGAATCTGGCCGTTACGCAAGTAGAAATATGTTGCAAACTACCACGCTTTTAGATGCTATTGAAGAATTTAAATTTGATGCATGTATTGGTGGTGCGCGCAGAGATGAAGAAAAAGCAAGAGCAAAAGAACGTATTTTTTCAGTACGTGATGATTTTGGACAATGGGATGAGAAAAACCAAAGACCAGAATTATTTGATATGTTAAACGGTGAAATTGAATTAGGACAAAACGTGCGTGTGTTCCCAATTTCAAACTGGACAGAATTAGATGTTTGGTCTTACATTGAAAAAGAAAATATTGAAATACCATCAATTTATTTCGCACACAAACGTAAAGTATTCTTAAGAGACGGTATGATTTGGTCTGCTGAAGACGGCGTTGTTTATAGAGATGAAGACGAAGAGGTAATTGAAGAAATGGTGCGTTTTAGAACTGTTGGAGACATGAGTTGTACAGCAGCAGTATTATCTGATGCCGTTTCAATTTCAAAAGTAGTTGAAGAAATTAGAGATTCTTCAATTTCAGAACGTGGGGCCAGAATTGATGATAAACGCTCTGAAGCCGCTATGGAAAAACGTAAACAACAAGGGTATTTTTAAAATTTTCTTTAGAAAATTTAGCCGTTCGCTATTAGCTATTAGCTATTAGCAGAAAATTAAAACAATATATAAATAATTAATAAGCCAAGAGCTAAAAGCTAGAGGCTAACAGCTATAATATGGACGTATTAAAAATTGCAACAGCAGGAAGTGTAGACGACGGAAAAAGTACATTAATTGGTCGTATACTTTACGATACAAAATCACTAACTACAGATAAGTTAGAAGCTATAGAAAAAACAAGTAAACAACGTGGTTATGACTATTTAGATTTTTCTTTAGCTACCGATGGTTTAGTAGCAGAAAGAGAACAGGGTATTACCATTGATGTGGCTCATATTTACTTCTCAACAAAAAAGAAAAGTTACATAATAGCAGATACACCTGGTCATGTTGAGTATACACGTAATATGGTAACTGGTGCATCAACATCACAGGCTTCAATTATTTTAATTGATGCTAGAAAAGGTGTAATAGAGCAAACAAATCGTCATTTTTTTATTAATAATTTACTACGTATTAAAGATGTTGTAGTTGCTATTAATAAAATGGATTTAGTTGATTATTCTGAAGAAGTTTACAATAAAATTAAAGCAGATTTTGAAGACTTAATGAGTAAACGAGATTATCAAGGGCAAAACATTTCATTTATTCCTGTAAGCGCTTTAAAAGGTGATAATGTTGTGAATAAATCTGAAAACATGCCTTGGTACAAAGGTGAAGCGTTATTAGAACACTTAGAAAAATTAGATAAAGCCGATATTTTTAACACAGGTACACCACGTTTTCCTGTACAATACGTAATTCGTCCAAAAACCGAAGATTACCATGATTACAGAGGCTACGCAGGTAAAGTGTATGGTGGTAACTTAAGCGTAGGTGATGAGGTTGTGGTATTGCCATCGCAAACAAAGTCTAAAATAAAAGACATTTATTTTTATGATGAAAAGTTTGAAACAGCTTCAAGACGTTCATCGGTTACCATTACTTTAGAGGATGATGTAAATGTAAGTAGAGGTGATATGATTGTTAAAGCTGATGATTTACCAACTATTGAAAAACAGTTTACGGCAAACGTATGTTGGATGGATTCTAAGCAATTAACCCCTGGCGCAAAATACACAGTGCAGCACGGTGTAAATAAAGTGTTGGCTAAAGTAAATGCTATTCATCATAAAATAAATCCAGACTATTCGGGTGTTGAAGAAGGTGTGGCTGGAATAGGTATGAATGATATTGCCGAGGTTAGCTTCAAATTAAACAAACCTATTTTTTACGATAAATTTAAAGATCACAGAACAAACGGGTCTTTCATTATAATCGATCCGCAGTCTAACAGTACTGTTGGTGCTGGTTTCATACAATAATTATAGTTAAAAGTTAAAAGTAGCAAGTTAATAGTTAGTCAGCTTTTTTTAATTTTTAAAAAAGATATTAAAAACAAGAATAATGAGTTAAAAGAATAAAGTTATTTAGATGAAGTGCAACAATTTTACTGCGCTCAACTTTAAACTTTAAACTTTAAACTTGAAAACTTATACAAATGCAAAGTTTTGAAACAGAAATAGAAAATCCGGTTGTTCAAAAAGATATAATTGAATTAGCTAAAAAAATTGAATTATTTCACAACGGAAAAATTGATGAAGAAAAATTTAGAAGTCTTCGTTTAGCTCGTGGTGTTTACGGGCAAAGACAAGAAGGCGTTCAAATGATTCGTATTAAAGTGCCTTACGGAAAGTTAAAAAGCAATCAATTACGAAGAATTTCTGCGGTTTCTGATGAATATTCTCACGGGCGTTTGCACATAACAACACGTCAAGATATTCAAATTCACTATGTAGATTTAAATAGAACACCTGAACTTTGGGCAGAACTAGAAAAAGATGAAGTTACAGTGCGTGAAGCTTGTGGTAACGTGGTAAGAAACGTAACCGCTTCAGAAACTGCAGGTATTGATGTTAATGAGCCTTTTGATGTATCACCATATGCAGATGCTTTGTATAAATTCTTTTTACGAAACCCAATTTGCCAAGAAATGGGGCGTAAATTTAAAGTATCTTTCTCATCTTCAGATGAAGATACGGGCTTATCATACTTACATGATATTGGATACATTGCTAAAGAAAAAGATGGTGTTCGTGGGTTTAAAGTAATGGTAGCTGGCGGACTTGGGTCTCAACCACGTCATGCCGATGTGTTATATGATTTTGTTGAAACCGATAAAATCATTCCAATAATGGAAGGTATATTAAGAGTTTTTGATCGTTACGGTGAGCGTAAAAGTCGTGCCAAAGCAAGAATGAAATTCTTAGTTAAAGATATCGGTCTAGAAGCATTTAGAGAGTTAATCGATAACGAACAAAAAGCGATCGAGTTTAAATCTGTAGCAATTGATGCCGATGCTTATGTAGCTTCAAAACCAGTTCAAGTTGAAGCGCCTCTGGTTGAAATTAAAAACGAAGAAGCTTTCAATTTATGGAAATTAACAAACTTAATTCCACAAAAGCAAGCAGGATATGTTGCTATTGGAATTAAAGTGTTATTAGGTGATTTCTACACAGATAAAGCACGTTTATTAGCAAATTTAGTTGATAATTATGCAGCTGGCGAAGTACGTTTAACATTACGCCAAAACATTGTAATTCCTTTTGTTAAAGAAGAGTTAGTGCCATTTTTCTATCAAGAATTAGAAAAATTAGGTTTTGTTGAAGCTGGTTACAACAAAGCAGTAGATATTACAGCATGCCCAGGTACAGATACATGTAATTTAGGTATTGCAAGTAGTACAGGAATTGCCGAAGAATTAGAGCGTGTTATTAAAACCGAATATCCTCAATATTTAAAAAACGAAGATTTAGTTATAAAAATTAGTGGCTGTATGAATGCCTGTGGACAGCACAATATGGCAAATATTGGTTTTCAAGGCATGACAGTACGCACGCCAGATAAATTAGTAGCGCCTGCTTTACAAGTGCTTTTAGGTGGCGGAAACCAAGGTGATGGAAATGCAACTTTTGCCGATAAAGTAGTAAAAGTACCAAGTAGAAGAGGGCCTGAAGCATTACGTAGAATTTTAAATGATTATGAAGCTAACGCAAACGGTAAGCAGTTTGTTGAGTATTATTTAGAGAAAGGTCAGAAATATTTTTACGACTTTTTACAAGATTTACAAGATGCTACCAATTTAACAGAGCTTGATTTTATAGATTGGGGTGAAGAAGAAAAATATGTTAAAGCTATTGGTGTAGGTGAATGTGCTGGTGTTGTTATAGATTTAATTGCTACTTTGTTTTTTGAAAGCGAAGAGAAAATAGAAAATGCTAAAGAATCTTTTGAAAATGAAGTATATTCGGGGGCAATCTATTTAGCATATCAGTCGTTTGTAAATTCAGCTAAAGCATTACTATTAGCCGAAAACAAAAAAACAAACACACATGCAGGTATTATTTCGCAATTTGATGAGGTTTTTGTTGAAAGCGGAAAAATTAATTTAGGTGCTTCTTTTTCAGATATAATTTATCAAATTAATAAAAATGCACCGTCTAAAGATTTTGCGGTAAATTACATTGCAAGTGCCGAAAAATTCTTAGCTGCAGTAAGAGCTTTTAGAGAAGCTGAACAAACTAAAACTGCTTAGTAAATAAATAAAAATGAGTTTAAAAATCCCAACATTAACCGTTGTAGGTGCAGGACCAGGAGACGAAGATTTAATAACGCTTAAAGCTATTAAGGCTATTGAATCTGCAAACGTTATCCTGTATGATGCGCTTATAAATGAAAGTTTGCTAAAATATGCTTCAGCTAATGCAGAACTTATTTTTGTAGGTAAACGTAGGGGTTGTTATGCATTTCAGCAAGAGCAAATAAATGAACTCATAGTAGCAAAAGCTAAAGAAAAAGGCCATGTTGTGCGTTTAAAAGGTGGCGATCCTTTTATTTTTGGTCGCGGTGCCGAAGAAATTGATTATGTGCGTCAGTTTGGATTAGAAATCTTTGTGGTTCCAGGTATTTCGTCATCAATTGCAGTGCCAGCATACCAAGGTATTCCTTTAACAAAACGTGGTGCAGCCGAAAGTTTTTGGGTGATTACAGGCACAACCAAACAACATAAATTGTCAAATGATGTTGCTCTGGCAGCAAAATCTACAGCTACCATTGTTATTTTGATGGGCATGGGCAAACTTGGTGAAATTGTAAATATATTTTCAAAAGAAAATAAACAAGATACACCCATTGCTATTATTCAAAATGGCACTCGCAATAATGAAAATGTAGGGATTGGCACTATTCAAACTATAGAAAAAATTGTTGAAGAAAAACAATTAGCAAACCCAGCAATTATTGTTATTGGTGATGTTGTAAAAGAAAGAGCTATTTTAAGTAAAGTTTACCAAGAAGTAACAGGAAATTAAATTATGGAACGCAATAATTTATATCCTATTTTTTTAAAGGTAAAGCAGCTTAAAGTACTCATAATTGGTGGTGGAAACGTTGCCGAAGAAAAATTAACGTTCTTATTAAAATCTAGTCCAGATGCTTGTGTAACAATGGTGTCACCAATGTTTAGAGATGCTACAGTATCTTTAGCAAAAAAAGGTGATGTTACACTAATTAATGATGTTTATAAAAAAGACTATTTGCAAGGGCAACACATGGTAGTAGCAACTACTGATGTGCCCGAAGTAAATGTACAGGTTTATAAAGATTGTAGGGCAGAAGCTAAACTAGTAAATGTAGCAGATAATCCGCCGTATTGCGATTTTTACATGGGCGGTATTGTTACCAAGGGTAATGTGAAAGTGGCTATAAGTACTAACGGAAAATCGCCAACAATGGCAAAACGTTTACGACAGTTTTTTGAGGAAGTCATTCCAGAAAATATTGATGACCTCGTTAAAAATTTAAATGAATATAGAAAAACAATAAAAGGTGATTTTGAAGAAAAAGTTGAAAAACTAAATGAATTCACCAAAGGAATAATTGAAAACAAAGATTCATAGAAATGATTAAAACAGATATAATAATAATTGGAGCAGGCCCAACAGGGTTATTCACAGTATTCGAAGCTGGATTATTAAAATTAAAATGCCATTTAATTGATGCATTGCCACAACCAGGCGGACAATGCTCTGAGTTATATCCAAAAAAGCCTATTTATGATATTCCAGGGTTTCCTGAAATTTTAGCAGGCGATTTAACAAAAAACCTACTTGAACAAGGTAAGCAATTTGAACCTGGTTTTACATTAGGTGAACGCGCTGATACTATTGAAAAACAAGAAGACGGTTCGTTTATTGTTACAACAAATAAAGGTACGCAACACCAAGCACCAGTAGTGGCTATTGCTAGTGGTTTAGGTAGTTTTGAGCCACGTAAACCACAGCTTGAAAACCTTGCCGATTTTGAAGATAAAGGTGTAGAATACATGATAAAAGAACCAGAAATGTACCGCGATAAAAATGTGGTAATTGCTGGTGGAGGTGACTCTGCTTTAGATTGGTCTATCTTTTTAGCCGATGTAGCAAAAAGTGTAACATTAGTACACCGCCGTAACGAGTTTAGAGGTCATTTAGATTCTGTTGAGAAAGTTGGAGAATTAAAAAGAGAAGGAAAAATAAACCTAATCACACCTGCCGAAGTAACAAATATTTTAGGTAATGGTAAAGTTGAAGCTATTGAAATTACTAAGAAAGATGAAGCGCCGTTTACTTTAGAAACAGACCATTTTATCCCTCTATTTGGGTTGTCGCCAAAATTAGGTCCAATAGCAAACTGGGGCTTAGAAATTGAAAAAAATGCTATAAAAGTAAACAATGCTTTAGATTATCAAACCAACATTCCTGGTATTTTCGCTATAGGCGATGGTAATTATTACCCAGGAAAATTAAAGTTAATACTTTGTGGTTTTCATGAGGCAACAATTATGTGTCAAGCAGCCTATAAAATTATCAATCCTGGTAAAAAATTCGTATTAAAATATACAACAGTTTCAGGTGTTGATGGTTTTGATGGTACACGTAAAGAAGCCCCAAAAGCAGTTGTGCAAGCTATAGATTAAACGTTCAAAAACATACTATAAAATTAAATCCTGCAAGGCTTCATTTACCTTGTAGGATTTAATATTTTTGAAACATACGTTTCCTTATAAATAATAAGCTAATGAAAAGTTACAACGTTTGTTTAAAAGACACCGTTAAAACATTTACTAAAAAACTGTTTTATTCACTGTTTGATTGTGAACAAGAAGAAGAACACGGTAAATATTTAGAAAAAACGTTTTTAAAAGTTCTAAAAAAATTGAACGTTGAAAACGCCGAACAAATCTGGAAAACCTTTAAAACCAACTTGCCCGATATTAGAAGGCGGTTAGATTTAGATGCTGTTGCTTTTGAAAATAACGACCCCGCTTCACACAGTTTAGAAGAGATTTATTTAGCATATCCAGGCTTTCATGCCATTTCAATTTACCGTTTAAGTCATGCACTTTACAAATTGAAAGTGCCAATTTTACCGCGTATGATGAGTGAATACATTCATGGTATTACAGGTATAGATATTCACCCTGGGGCAACCATTAATGACTCTTTTTACATAGATCATGGAACAGGTATTGTAATAGGAGAAACTTCAATAATTGGTAAAAATGTAAAAATCTATCAAGGTGTAACATTAGGAGGTATTTCTGTAGCTAAAAGTTTAGCTAAAACAAAACGTCACCCTACTATTGAAGACAATGTTTGCATATACGCAAATGCAACCGTTTTGGGTGGCGATATTGTTATAGGAGCCAATAGTATTATTGGTGCCAATGTTTGGATTACTCAATCTGTTCCAGAAAACTCATTAGTAACCTATCAAACCGAAATAAAAATAAGACCTAAAAAAAATGGCATCAAATAAAACAATTATAGATTATATAGGTAATACACCACTTGTTGATGCTAGTCATTTAGTATCTAAAAAAGGTGTGAAATTATTACTTAAGTTAGAAGGAAACAATCCTGGAGGTAGTGTTAAAGATCGTCCGGCTTTTAATATGATTAATGAAGCGTTAAAGCGTGGTGATATTAAAAAAGGCGATACCTTAGTGGAAGCCACAAGCGGAAATACAGGTATAGCTCTAGCATTATTTGCGCAAGTTTTAGGTTTAAATATGGTACTTATCATGCCCGAGAATTCTACCGAAGAACGCGTTAAAACAATGAAAGCTTATGGCGCCGAGGTTATTTTAACTTCATCAGATGTTGGTATTGAAGGTTCACGAGATTTAGCTTTCAAACTAAGAGATGAAAAAGGTTATACGCTTTTAAATCAGTTTGAAAATCACGACAATTGGAAAGGGCATTACAAAACCACAGGACCTGAAATTTGGAGAGATACCAACGGAGAAGTCACGCATTTTGTGTCTGCCATGGGAACCACAGGAACCATTATGGGTGTTTCAACATATTTAAAAGAGCATAATAAAAATATAACCATTGTTGGAGCACAACCCGATGATCATTCAAGAATACCAGGTATACGTAAATGGCCAGAAGAATATGTGCCTAAATTTTTTAATAGAAGTAAAGTAGATCAAGTTATTGAGGTAACCCAAGCAAATGCCAAGGCAACAACCCAACGTATAGCTAAAGAAGCAGGTATATTTGCAGGTATGAGCAGTGGTGGCTCTGTATATTGTGCATTAAAAGTAGCTGAATCTATTGAAAAAGGTGTTATTGTAGCAATTATTTGCGATAGAGGAGATAGGTATCTATCATCAAATTTGTTTGAATAATAGCAATTTAATTAAATAGGAAAACAAAAATATAGTTAGTACTTTTGTCCTCCAAATTAGGTGTGAGTTCTTAAACTTAACAATGTTATCAAGAAAGGTAGAGGGAATAGACCCAATGAAACCTTGGCAACCCTTTAACTTGTAAAGAAGGTGCTAAATTCTACTAATAAAAATTAGGAAGATAACGAAGGTTTTAAAAAAAAGCTTTTCTAGATAACAAACTAAACATATAATAAAATTTTGTTAAGCTGAACATGTTTCAGTTTCACAATAAACATTTGTACAGTTCATAACATGTTCTGTATAAAAAATATATATAAAATGTCAGATATAAGAAAGGCTTTAAAAGAACGCATTTTGGTGTTAGATGGTGCCATGGGAACCATGTTACAAGCCTATAAATTTACCGAAGAAGATTTTCGTGGCGAGCGTTTTAAAGATTACCCAACACCGTTGCAAGGAAACAACGATTTGCTATCTATTACACAACCAGAAGCCATAAAAACCATTCACGCAAAATATTTTGAGGCTGGAGCCGATATTATTGAAACCAATACCTTTTCGGGAACAACCATTGCTATGGCCGATTACCAAATGGAAGATCTGGTTTACGAACTTAACTACGAATCGGCAAAAATAGCTAAAGAAGTTGCTGTAGAATTTACTAAAAAAGAACCACATAAACCGCGTTTTGTGGCGGGTTCAATCGGGCCAACAAACCGTACGGCAAGTATGTCGCCCGATGTAAACGACCCAGGTTATAGGGCTGTGACTTTCGATGAATTACGTATAGCCTACAAACAACAAGTAGAAGCTTTAATGGATGGTGGTGCCGATATTTTATTAGTTGAAACCGTTTTTGACACATTAAATGCTAAAGCGGCTCTTTTTGCTATTGAAGAAGTAAAAGACGAAAGAAATTTAGATATTCCTGTTATGCTTAGCGGTACCATTACCGATGCGTCTGGACGAACTTTATCGGGGCAAACTGCCGAAGCTTTTTTAATTTCGGTGTCGCACATACCGCTATTATCTGTTGGATTTAATTGCGCTCTTGGGGCTAATTTATTGCAGCCACATTTAGAGGCTATTGCTAATAAAACCGAATTTGCAATTTCGGCACATCCAAATGCCGGTTTACCTAATGCTTTTGGTGAGTACGATGAATCTCCAGAAGAAATGGGCGAGCAAATTGAAGCCTATTTAAAAAAGAATTTAATAAATATTATTGGTGGCTGTTGTGGTACAAGTCCAGAACATATTCGCGTTATTGCGAATATTGCTGCTAAATATAAACCGCGTGAAGCTGTCTCTCTCAGCGCAGTCGAAGAGTCTCATTAAACCGAATAGATTAATGAAAGTGAAACAAACAAAATACATGAAGTTATCTGGTTTAGAGCCTTTGGTTTTAAACGAAAACAGCAACTTTATAAATGTAGGTGAACGAACAAACGTAGCGGGTTCGCGTAAATTTTTACGCTTAATTAAAGAAGAAAAATTTGATGAAGCTTTAGATATTGCGCGTCATCAAGTAGATGGTGGTGCGCAAATTATCGATATTAATATGGACGACGGACTTATAGACGGTAAAGAGTCTATGGTGCGTTTTTTAAATCTTATTGCCGCAGAACCAGATATTTGTCGTGTGCCAATAATGATTGATAGCTCTAAGTGGGACATTATCGAAGCTGGTCTTCAAGTGGTGCAAGGTAAATGTGTGGTAAATTCCATTTCGTTAAAAGAAGGCGAAGAAAAATTTATTTGGGAAGCCAAACAAATAAAACGTTACGGTGCTGCAGTAATTGTAATGGCTTTTGATGAAGTTGGGCAAGCCGATAATTATGAAAGACGCATTGAAATAGCCAAACGATCTTACGATGTTTTGGTTAACAAAGTAGGTTTTCCATCAGAAGATATTATTTTCGATTTAAATATTTTTCCAGTCGCAACCGGAATGGAAGAGCATCGAAAAAACGCTATCGATTTTATTGAAGCAACGCGTTGGGTACGTCAAAACCTTGAAAATGTAAGTGTAAGTGGTGGTGTAAGTAATGTGTCGTTTTCGTTTAGAGGAAACAATGCGGTTCGCGAAGCAATGCACTCGGTATTTCTATATTACGCTATTCAAGCAGGTATGAATATGGGGATTGTAAATCCAACCATGTTGGAGGTTTACGACGATATTCCTAAAGATTTATTAGAGCATGTTGAAGATGTTATTTTAGATAGAAGGGACGATGCTACCGAGCGTTTATTGGAATTTGCCGAAACTGTAAAAGGCTCAAAAGCCGAAAAAACAGTGGATTTGTCCTGGAGAGAAAACCCGTTACAAGACAGAATTACGCATGCTTTAGTAAAAGGTTTAGATGCTTTTATTATTGAAGATATTGAGCAGGCACGACAAGAAGCCGAAAAGCCAATTGATGTTATTGAAGGCCATTTAATGATTGGTATGAATGTAGTTGGCGATTTGTTTGGCGAAGGAAAAATGTTCTTGCCACAAGTAGTAAAATCGGCACGTGTAATGAAAAAAGCAGTGGCTTACCTAAATCCGTTTATAGAAGCCGAAAAAACTGAAGACTCAGAGCCTGTTGGTAAAATTTTAATGGCAACAGTAAAAGGCGATGTACACGATATTGGTAAAAATATTGTAAGCGTGGTATTGGCGTGTAACAACTACGAAATTGTAGATTTAGGCGTTATGGTGCCGCCAGAAAAAATTATTGAAACCGCCATTAAAGAGCGTGTTGATGCTATTGGACTTTCGGGTTTAATTACACCATCGCTAGACGAAATGGTGTATTTAGCTAAAGAAATGCAACGCGAAAATTTCGATATTCCGTTGTTAATTGGTGGTGCAACAACATCTAAAGCGCATACGGCGGTGAAAATTGATACGCAGTATAAAAATGCAGTAGTTCATGTAAACGATGCCTCTAGAGCGGTTACCGTTGTAGGAGACTTGTTAAATAAGCAAACAGCACACGAATATGTGTCTAAACTTAAAAAAGATTACGACGAATTTAGAACCAAGTTTTTAAAACGAGGTAAAGAGAAATCGTATATCACTATAAACGAAGCTAGAGCCCGTAAATACAGCATTGATTGGGAAACTTCCGAAATTGTAAAACCAAAAGAAATGGGTGTGCAAATGCTTAAGCAATTAAGCTTAAAGGAATTGTTGCCTTACATAGATTGGAGTCCGTTTTTTAGAAGCTGGGATTTACACGGTAAATATCCAAGTATTTTAAAAGACGACGTTGTTGGCGAGCAAGCTACAGTGCTTTTTAATGAAGCACAAGAAATGATTGATGAAATTATAGCTAAACAACTATTAAAGCCTAAAGCTGTTTTTGGTTTATTTGAAGCCAACACGATAAACGATGATGATATTTCGGTTAAAAAGAAAGGTGAAGAAATAGCTGTTTTTAGAACATTAAGGCAACAATTAAAAAAGCGTGAGGGTATTCCAAATCATGCTTTAGCCGATTTTATTGCCCCAGAAAGTACAGGGAAAACCGATTATGTTGGTGCATTTTGTGTCGCTATTTTTGGTGCTCAAGAATTGGCCGAAAGTTATAAAGCAAAAGATGATGATTATAGCGCTATTATGGCTCAAGCTATTGCCGACCGTTTTGCTGAAGCTTTTGCCGAATATTTGCATAAACAAGTAAGAACAAAACATTGGGGTTATGCCGAAAATGAAGATTTAACCAACGACGATTTAATTAAAGAAAGCTACAAAGGTATTCGTCCGGCACCAGGATATCCTGCATGTCCAGATCATTTAGAAAAGGAAACCATTTGGGAGTTGCTTGATGTTGAAAAAATTATTGGCGTAACGCTTACAGAAAGTTTAGCCATGTGGCCAGCTGCCGCGGTTTCGGGATATTATTTTGCAAACCCGGAAGCGAAGTATTTTGGTTTAGGTAAAATTACTGAAGACCAAGTAACTGATTATGCCAAAAGAAAAGGGATTGCAAAAGAACACGCAAGAAAGTGGTTGCACCCTAATTTGGCTGGTTAACCCGCGTTAGCGATTGTAGTGGCATCCTTTTTTGAGGAACGAGAAAAAGATATAACGGAAAGCGCGACCCGATAGGGTAACGCCCAAAAAATAAATAATAATTATTGAAGAGATTTTCGCCTGTGCGGAAATGACAAAAGCGAGTTATGAAGGTAACAGAACATATTAAAAATGCGAACGGAAAAACGTTGTTTTCGTTTGAAATTGTAACGCCGGTAAAGGGTAAAAATATTCAGGATTTGTATAATAATATAGATCCGTTAATGGAGTTTAATCCGCCGTTTATTGATGTAACAACTTCGAGAGAAGAGTATGTTTATGTTGAAAAAAACGGACTTTTAGATAGGAAAACGGTAAGAAAACGCCCGGGAACTTTAGGTATTTCGGTATCGCTTAAGCATAAATATAATATTGACCCTGTACCACATATTTTATGTGGTGGTTTTACCAAAGAGGAAACCGAGTATATGCTGGTAGATTGCCATTATTTGGAAATAGATAATGTTGTGGCGCTTCGTGGTGATGCCATGAAACATCAAAAATATTTTGAACCTACTAAAGGCGGGCATACGTATGCATGCGAATTGGTGCATCAAATTTCTGATTTAAATAAAGGAAAGTTTTTACACGAAGAAAATTTAACCGAGTTTAAAACCGATTTTTGTATTGGTGTGGCGGGTTATCCAGAGAAACACATGGAAGCACCATCATTACAAACCGATTTAAAACGCCTTAAAGCTAAGGTTGATGCTGGTGCCGATTATGTGGTTACGCAAATGTTTTTTGATAACCAGAAATACTTCGATTTTGTAAAATTAGCTAAAGAAAACGGCATTGATATTCCTATTATTCCTGGTATTAAACCACTTGCTGTGAATAGACATTTACAATTGTTGCCACATGTGTTTAGTATTGATTTACCTGAAGATTTAATTAATGCTGTTGATGCTTGTAAGGATAATAAGGCTGTGAGACAAGTTGGTATTGAGTGGGCTATACAACAATCTAAAGAGTTAAAAGCTGCTGGTGTTCCTGTTTTACATTATTATTCTATGGGTAAAAGTGATAATGTGCAGTCTATAGCCGAAGCTTTATTTTAAATAGCTACTTTTGCGGTAGTTTTCCCAAATTTATGAGGTTTTATTTAACTTGTATTTTAACTGCGTTTTGTAGTTTTTGTTTTGCTCAGAATAAACAGTATACATCATACATAGATGTTAATTATTTTAGAGGAAATATAGCTGAACATAACGGTGATATTTTACACTTAATTAAAGGGCACCCCGAAGGTTATATTATAAGTTGGAATAAAAAAACTTACGGATTTAAAAATTGGGAACAACGCTATAATTACCCAGATTATGGGGTAACTTATGCATACCAAAACATGAAAAACCCTGATGTTTTGGGTACAGTAGCATCACTTTATGCACACTATAATTTCTACTTTTTTAATAGACAATTAATGTTTAAAGTAGGACAAGGATTAGCATACGCTGATAATATTTATCACAAAGAAAATAATTTTAGAAATGTAGCCTACGGTACCCATATAATGAGTAGTACCTTTGCTATGTTAGGGTTTAAGAAAGAGCGTATTTTTAACAGGTTTGGTTTGCAGGCAGGTGTTACTTTAATACATTACTCTAATGCTAATGTAAAGGCGCCAAATACCAGCACAAATACCCTTGCTTTTAATGTTGGTTTTAACTATAATTTGAATAAGGTAGAACCAGAATATCAAAATAATCTAGATGCCACAGATAGAAAATTTACCGAACCAATTAAGTACAATATCGCTTTTAGATTTGGTATAAATGAGAGTGATGTGGTTGGCAGTGGGCAATTTCCGTTTTATATAGCGTCATTGTATGCAGATAAGCGTATTAATAGAAAAAGCGCCTTACAATTTGGAACCGATGTGTTTTTTTCAAAATTTTTAAAAGAATTGATTTATTACAAAAGCGTGTCGTTTCCCGAAGAAAATGTTTCAAAAGATGATGATTATAAACGCGTTGGTGTATTTGCTGGTCATGAACTTTTTGTAAATAAAACATCATTAGTAACCCAATTTGGGTATTATGTTTATTATCCTTTTGATTTTGAAGGACGCACCTATTTACGCATTGGGTTAAAACGCTATTTTGGTAGTACGTTTTTTGGTGCCTTAACATTAAAATCGCACGGAGCTAAAGCTGAAGCTGTAGAGTTTGGTGTAGGCGCTAGGTTTTAGATTGATACTATTAAAATGAAAAAACTAGTTTACATAATTATTGTTGCTTTAATTTTTGCTTGTGATAGTGAAAATGCAGGCGATTGTTTTCAGAAAACAGGTAATATTATTCAAGAAGAAATTTTAGTTGATGTATTTACAAAAATACTTGTAAATAGAGATATAGAATTAATTATTGAAGAAGGCTCCACGCAAAAAGTTATTATTGAAACAGGCGAAAATTTAATAAATGATGTTGAAGCTAAAGTAGTTGAAAACAGATTAATATTAACCGATAATAACAGCTGTAATTATGTGCGAGATTATGGTATAACAAAAGTGTACGTAACAGCACCAAATATTACTGAAATTAGAAGTTCAACACAATTTGATATAAAATCAAAAGGTGTGTTAAGTTACCCTAATTTAACTATTTTAT
The DNA here is from genome assembly GCF_056160885.1 of Seonamhaeicola sp. ABD4_175. Taxonomy (NCBI): domain Bacteria; kingdom Pseudomonadati; phylum Bacteroidota; class Flavobacteriia; order Flavobacteriales; family Flavobacteriaceae; genus Seonamhaeicola; species Seonamhaeicola sp. ABD4_175. Next base: position 580,419 of record NZ_JBSWYC010000002.1, on the reverse strand, counting down.
CTGAAGATTTTGGAAGCCCAGATACGTTTACCAGTGCCAATTTCTATTTAGAAATTGATACCGATACGTTTAGAGCTGTATTTAATAATCTGTCAAACTGCTTTATTTTAGGAAAAACAAACAACCTTAATATTACCTTTGCAGCAGGAACTTCACGCTTTGAAGGGCAAAATTTAATTGCACAAAGCGTATTTGTTAGTAACCGAAGTTCAAATGATATTATTGTAAACCCACAACAACGTTTAACTGGTAAAATTTCAGGAACTGGAGATGTGATTGCTTTAAATAAACCAGCAGAAGTTAGTGTTGAAGAGCTTTACAAAGGCCGCTTAATTTTCAAGTAAGTTAACCGCTTGTTTTGCAATTTCTAATTCTTCGTTAGTTGGTACAATAAGTATTTTTACTTTAGATTCTTCAGTGTTTATGGCCCTAATATCACCAGAACGTACGTTGTTCTTTTCGGTATCTAAATTAATGCCTAAATAGTCTAAATTTTCACAAGCTAAACGTCTTATTATTGCAGAGTTTTCTCCTATGCCTGCTGTAAAAACAATAGCATCTAGCCCGTTCATTATAGCTGCATAGCTTCCAATGTATTTTTTAATGCGGTACGCATTCATATCTAAAGCTAATTGGCAATCTCTATTCCCTTTTTCAGCGTGTTCTTGTATGTCGCGTAAATCACTAAAACCTGTTAAACCTAGCATGCCGCTTTGTTTTTGTAGCAAAGTATTTATGTTATTTAAATCGAAACCATGGCGTTGTGCTAAATGGAAAATTACCGAATAGTCAACATCGCCAGAGCGTGTACCCATAATTAAACCACCAACAGGCGAAAACCCTAAACTATGGTCTATACTTTTGCCGTTTTCAACAGCGGTCATACTACAACCATTTCCTAAGTGAATAGTAATGATTTTTGAGTTTTCTTTACCTAAATGTGCAATAGCTTTTTCTGAAACGTATTTGTGGCTAGTACCGTGAAATCCGTATACACGAATATTATATTCATCTAAATATTTTTGAGGGATAGCATATTTATGAGCAATTTCAGGAATGGTTTGATGAAAAGCCGTATCAAAAACAGCCACTTGTTTTGCGTTAGGAAAAATGCTTTCGGCAACTTCAATACCTTCTAAATTATGCGGGTTGTGCAAAGGAGCTAAAGAAAACAAGGTTTTAATTTTTCGTTTTACTTCAGCATCAATAAGCGTGGTTTTGCTAAAATGTTTGCCGCCATGTACAACTCTATGCCCAACAATAGCAATATCATTAGCACATGAAATAACACCAGTTTCTTTATTTAAAAGTTGTTGCGCTACTAAGTTTAGTCCTTCTTTATGGTTGGCTATAGGTGTTGTTTTTTCAAAAGTTTCTTTTTCAGATTTAAATTTGAAAATAGCATCTTTAAAGCCAACACGCTCAATTTGGCCAGAACAAATAATACGTTCATTAGGCATTGAAAATAATTGGTATTTTAATGATGAGCTTCCGGAGTTTAATACTAATACTTGCATAATTTTATTGGTCTTGGGCTTGAATGGCAGTAATTATAACGGTGCTGTAAATATCATCAGATGTGCAGCCTCTACTTAAATCGTTTACAGGTTTGTTAAGGCCTTGTAACATAGGGCCAATGGCTAAAGCGCCGGTTTCGCGTTGTACAGCTTTGTAGGTGTTGTTTCCCGTATTTAAATCTGGGAAAATTAAAACACTGGCTTGTCCTGCAACTTCAGATTCTGGTAATTTGCTTTTTCCAATGCGCATATCTACAGCTGCATCATATTGAATTGGGCCTTCAATTTTTAAATGAGGCGCTAAGTTTTTAGCAATTTCGGTAGCTTTTCTAACTTTATCAACCTCTTCTCCTTTACCAGAAGAACCCGATGAGTATGATAACATGGCAACTTTAGGCTCAACACCAAATTTTTTAGCCGTTTCTGCCGATGAAATTGCAATTTCAGCTAGTTGTTCTGCATTTGGGTTTGGGTTAATAGCACAGTCACCAAAAATAGAAACTCTATCTTCTAAACACATGAAAAATACTGATGAAACAATGTTTGCGCCAGGTTTAGTTTTTATAAATTGAAGTGCTGGCCTAAGCGTATGTTGCGTAGTGTGTACAGCACCAGATACCATACCATCTGCATGTCCTTTATGAATCATCATTGTGCCGTAGTATGACACATCAGACATAGCATCTTTTGCCATATCAAGGTTTACGCCTTTATGTTTTCTTAATTCATAAAACGTATTTACATAATCATCAAAATGAGGTGATTGTGTTGGGAAAACAACATTTACTTTATTGATATCTAAAGGAATATCATAACGTACAATACGTTCTTGTATTTTATCTTTTTCGCCAATTAATGTAATATCAACAACTTGAGAGCCAACTAATTTAGCGGTGGCTCTTAGTACACGTTCATCATAACCTTCGGGTAAAACAATGTGTTTTTTGTTTTTAAGTGCTGTTTGTAATAAATTATATTGAAACATTCTTGGAGTGAATATTTCAGATTGAAATGTTACAAGTTTATCTGCTAATTTATCAGTATCTACATGTTTTTCAAAAGTAGCTATAGAGGTGTTTATTTTATCGGTATTTTCAGCGTAAATTCTAGATTTTACTTTTCCAATGGCGTTAGTAGCGTTAAAGGTGCCTTTGTTCACACTAATAATTGGTACAACGCTTGAGAGACCTTCAATGAGTTTTAAAATAGGTTCTTCGGGTAGTAAACCACCAGTTAAAACAATGCCTGAAATTTGTGGGTAATTTTTTGATGTATGTGCTTGTAACGCACCAAGTATAATATCGGCTCTATCACCCGAGGTTATTACCAACGAGCCTTCTTTTAATTTTGTAATATAATTTCTTAATTGCATAACACCAACGCCAGAGTTTTGTACTTGGTTGTTAAGCATATCTTTGCCAAAAAGTACTTTAGCATCAAGGGCTTTAACAATTTCTTTAATTGTTGGGTTTGCTAAACTTTCAATTTTAGGAATTATAGCAAAGTCTGTATTGTTAATACGTGCGCTAATTTCGGTTTTTAAAGTAGTAATAGCTTCATTATTTACTTTATTAACCATTATTGAAAGTACATCAACCTCTTCTTTAAAGGTGTCATGTGCTAACTGAACGCTGTCTAAAATATCTCTGTTTTTTTTGCCATCTCCATGAATTACAATAATAACAGGTAAGCCAAGGTTTTTAGAGATTAGCATGTTAATATCAAGCTCTAAGCTTGAGTTTTCATGAGAAAAATCTGTGCCTTCAACTAACACTAAATCAAAGTGTTCTTCAAGGCGTTTGTATTTTTTTATTACTTCATCAATAACATAACCCGATTTGCCTTGGTTGTACAAATCTAAAACTTCACTGCGCGTAAAGGCGTATGTTTTTTTGTAGTTTATATCAATTTCAAAATGCGAAATAACTGTGTTAATGTGGTTATCCATTTCGCCAGCAGCAACATCTTCAATAATTGGTCTAAAATATCCAACTTTAGCTGTTTTACCTAAAAGCATACGCATAAGCCCTAAAACCACAACAGATTTACCGCTATTAGGCTCTATGGTTGCTACATAAATTCCTTTGCTCATTATACCTGATTTATGTTATAAAGATACGTTTTGTAGCTTAGCTAAACACGCACCTTTACTAGTTTAATTTTATATTATGAAACAAATGTAATGTAGGTGTATTTTTTTTAAGATGACAATTATCATAAATTCACAGAAACATGAAAATTGGTTAACCAATACGTGTTTTTATGATGTAGTTAATTCTGTAAATAAATTTTCTAAGCTTGCGTTTTTTTGATTTAGTTGAAGAATTTTTAACTTATTATCATGAGCAAAATCAAAAACATGAGCGCGCATATCTTCTGTGGTGTTAAACGTAATTTCGTAAACAAAATCATGTGTGTTGGTAACCTTACTAACTTTTGGTAGTTGTTTTAAAAAGGCATCTTCAACACGGTAATCAAACTCTACAATAACAGTTTGTTCTTTATTGTTTCGTAATTCTGTAAGCTTTTTATCGGCAACAATTTCACCTTTATTAATTATAATTACACGGTTACACATGGCTTCAACCTCTTGCATTATGTGTGTTGAAAGAAATACCGTTTTGGTTTTGCCAATGGTTTTAATAAGGTTTCTAATATCAATTAACTGGTTGGGGTCTAGGCCTGTAGTAGGTTCATCTAAAATTAAAACATCAGGGTTGTGTAAAAGAGCTGTGGCTAACCCAACGCGTTGCCTGTAACCTTTTGATAGTTGCCCAATTTTTTTGTGCGCTTCGGGTGTTAAACCTGTAAGTTCAATAACCTCATTAATTCGTGCTTTTTTAACTTTGTAAATACCAGCATTAAAAGCAAGGTATTCTTTTACGTATAAATCTATATATAACGGATTGTGTTCTGGTAAATAGCCAACACTTAATTGTACATTTTTACTATTGGTTATATTATGGTTGTTAACACTTGCGTTGCCATTACTTGGCTGTAAATAGGTGGTTAAAATTTTCATCATGGTAGATTTGCCAGCACCATTAGGCCCCAAAAAACCAACAATTTCGGGTTGGTTAACTTCAAAAGACACATTATTTAGTGCTTTTTGGTTGCCGTAATGTTTTGAAATACCTTTAACCGTAATAGACATAATACTTTATTATTTATACCAAAAGTACATGATTTTTTTTGTTTGTAGTAAAATAAGGTACAAGTAAACGGTTATTAACGCTTAATCAATGAAAAATTTAATTTTTTGTACTGTAAAAACAAACGATAACTCAACGTAAAGTGTTATTTACTGAAAAATTTATAAAACTGTTTTAAAAAGCACAAAAAAGTATTTTCACAATTTTGATTTCTTAAAATATTATTTACTTTAGCCACATAATTATGAGAACAACAGCAGTTTATACATATTTTGGTTTTTATTATTTCTTTTTTAGCAAAAGGAACGAGACAATGTATGTATAAATTTAAAGTATAAATTAAAGTATAAGTCTCGGTGAAAATCGAGACTTTTTTTTATGATAAAATCAGTAGCAATACAAGGAGTAAAAGGATCTTTTCATCACATTGTTTCACAACAATATTTTGATGAAAACATAAGCCTTATAGAGTGCTTAACGTTTGATAGAGTTGTTGAAGCGTTAATTAGCAAAGAATGTGATGCGGCTATTATGGCTTTAGAAAATTCTATAGCAGGTTCAATAATACCCAACTATGCGTTAATTGATAATTATAATTTACATGTTGTTGGTGAACATTATTTAGATATTCAGCATAATTTAATGGCACTACCAGGGCAAACTATAAGTGATATTAAAGAAGTATACTCGCATCCAATGGCATTATTGCAATGTAAAGAGTTTTTTAAAAATCATCCGCACATTAAATTGGTAGAAGATAAAGACACTGCAGAAGTTGCTGATAGAATTAATAAAAACCAATTAAAAGGTGTTGGTGCTATTGCTAGTGTTTTGGCGGCAAACATATTTAATTTAGATGTGTTGGCACACAGTATTCAAACTATTAAGCACAATGAAACACGTTTTGCTATTGTAAAACGAACAAATTCTGAAGTTGAGAAAGAAGCTATTAATAAAGCATCAGTCAAGTTTGAAGCTAACCACAAACGAGGCAGTTTAGCAGCCATTTTAAATGTAATGAGCGACTGTAAGTTGAGTTTAACAAAAATACAATCGCTACCAATTATTGATACGCCGTGGAAATATGCCTTTTTTGTTGATGTTACTTTTGAAACATACGCCGATTTTGATAAAGCAAAATCATTAATAAAAATTATGGCCGAAGGCTTTAAAGTTTTAGGTGAATATAAAAATGCCAAGTTATGATACAAGTAGCTAATAGGTTGCATACCGTAGAAGAATACTACTTCTCAAGAAAATTACGCGAAGTTGGCCAAATGGTGGCTAGCGGTAAACCAGTAATAAATTTAGGTATTGGTAGCCCAGATTTACAACCTCCAAAAAAGGTTGTAGAGGCTATTGTTACAAGTTTACAAGATGCTACGGCGCATAAATATCAAAGCTATCAAGGGTTGCCAGAGTTACGTGAAGCTATGGCAGCTTTTTATAAAGAACACTTTTTGGTTAACTTAAATGCAAACACCAATGTGTTACCATTAATGGGTAGTAAAGAAGGCATCATGCACATATCAATGGCATACCTAAATGAAGGTGATGAGGTGTTAATACCAAATCCAGGATATCCAACCTATCAATCGGTTACTAAACTGGTTGGCGCTAAACCTGTTTTTTACAATTTAAAAGCCGAAAATAATTGGTTGCCAGATGTTGATGCGCTTCAAAAGTTAGATTTAAGTAAAGTAAAATTAATGTGGGTTAATTATCCGCATATGCCAACAGGTGCACAACCTTCAAAAATAGCTTTTAGAGGAATAGTAGATTTCGCAAAGCGTAATAATATTTTAATTGTAAATGATAACCCGTACAGCTTTGTGCTTAATGAAAACCCAACAAGTATTTTAAATGTTGAAGGCGCTAAAGATGTTTGTTTAGAGCTTAATTCATTAAGTAAAACATTTAATATGGCCGGTTGGCGAGTAGGTATGGTGTTGGGTAGCAGTACGCATATTGAAAATATATTAAAAGTAAAAAGTAATATGGATTCTGGTATGTTTTATGGCATTCAAAAAGGTGCAATAGAGGCGCTAAAATGCTCTAAAATGTGGTATGTTACTTTAAATAGCGTGTATAAAAAGCGCCGAGAGCTAATTTGGAAGTTAGTCAAAGCATTAAACTGTACCTATGATGAAAACGCCACAGGCATGTTTGTGTGGGCAAAATTACCCCAAGGTATAAAAGCCGAAGAATTTATAGATAGCGTGTTAATAGAAAACAACATTTTTATAACACCAGGAACCATTTTTGGTAGCCAAGGCGAAGGTTACATAAGGTTTTCTTTATGCGCTTCAACAGAAGCTATTGAAGAATGTATAGCAAGAGTAAGTTAAAAATGAAAAATATATACGTAATAGGTGTTGGTTTAATTGGTGGTAGCTTAGCAAAAGATATTAAGCAACACAACCCCAATGTGGTTATACACGGCATTAGCAGAAAAGATGCTACGCTAGAACAAGCATTATCATTAGGTTTAATAGATAAAAAAGCCACTTTAGATGATTTGCAGTATGCCGATTTGGTTATAGTATCAATACCAGTTGATGCTACCGTAAAACTATTGCCATCTATATTAGATAAAATACCAGATACAGGTTTGGTAATAGATGCCGGATCAACAAAAGAAGCTATTTGTAAAGTGGTTGAAAATCACCCAAAACGCCGAAATTTTTTAGCGGCGCACCCAATTGCTGGTACAGAATATTCAGGACCCAATGCAGCAATTAGCGGCTTGTTTAAAGGTAAAACCAATATAATATGTGAGGTTGAAAAAACAGCCTTTAAATTACAAGAGCAAGCGTTAGAAATTTTTAAAGCTATAGGTATGCGCATTCGTTATATGAATCCGGAAGCGCATGATAAACATATAGCCTATGTATCGCATTTATCGCACATAAGCTCTTTTATGTTAGGTAAAACGGTTATTGAAAAAGAAAAAAATGAACGTGATATTTTTGATATGGCAGGCAGCGGATTTGCATCAACGGTTCGTTTAGCTAAAAGTTCGCCAGAAATGTGGACGCCTATTTTCAAACAAAACAAAGTAAACGTTATTGAAACTTTAAATGAATACATAAACAACTTAACACAGTTTAAAGAGTTTATGGAACAAGATGATTTTGATGCCATTTTTAAAGAAATGCAAAACACCAATCATATAAAAGATATTTTAAACGGAATAAATTAAAACAAGAATACAACTAGTAAACCCCATATTTCAAAATATATTTGGAATTTGGAAATTGAAATTTTATTGAAGATTATGGAAAACAACAAAGAAATGAGAGCTTGGTTAGATGATTTAAACTTAAATCATCCGTTAGTAATTGCAGGACCTTGTAGTGCTGAAACCGAAGAGCAAGTACTTAAAATTGCAAACGATTTAAAAGATACTGATGTTAGCTACTTTAGAGCCGGCATTTGGAAACCAAGAACCAGACCAGGAAACTTTGAAGGTGTAGGCGCTTTAGGTTTAAAGTGGTTACAAAAAGTTAAAGCAGAAACTGGTATGAAAGTTTGTACAGAGGTTGCAAATGCAGCACATGTAAAATTAGCTTTAGAGCATGATATTGATATGCTTTGGATTGGTGCTCGTTCTACTGTTAGTCCGTTTATCATGCAAGAAATTGCCGATGCTCTTGAAGGTACAGATAAGCCAGTATTAATTAAAAACCCAGTAAACCCAGATTTAGCATTGTGGTTAGGTGGTATAGAGCGTATTTATGCATCTGGTGTAAAAAATATTGGCGCTATTCATAGAGGGTTTTCAACATATGAAAAAACAAAATATAGAAACAACCCAGAGTGGCAAATGGCTATTGAGTTTCAAAATAAATTCCCAGATATTCCTTTAATTAACGATCCGTCGCATATTACAGGAAAGCGCGATATGGTTTTTGATGTTTGCCAAACAGCCTTAGATTTAAATTTTGATGGTTTAATGGTTGAAACGCATTTTGATCCTGATAACGCATGGAGTGATGCAGCACAACAAGTAACACCATCTACCTTAGTGCAAATTATGCGCGATTTAAAAGTGAAAAAAGAAGGTGATCCTGAAGCTGAGTACAACAGTAAGTTAGATAATTTAAGAGCACAAATTGATGTTATTGATAATCAAATTATTGATATGTTAGGTAAACGTATGCAAGCATCAGATGGTATTGGTCAGCTTAAAAAAGACAGAAACGTAGCTGTATTACAAAGCAAACGTTGGAACGAGATTTTAGGTAGAATGGTTTTAGAAGGTGAACAACACGGTTTAAGTGAAGAGTTTATTTTAAAAATGTTTAAAGCTGTTCATCAAGAATCTATTAATCACCAAGAAAAAATTATTAACGGTTAATAATAGTTTATTAAATATAAAAAAGCCTCACATTTGTGAGGCTTTTTATGTTTTACTGTTTTGGTCTTTTAAAAAGATATCTGGTTATAAAAATACCTTGGCCGTCGCCTTTACCACCTTCACTTTCAACAGCACTTGTTACAAAAGCAAGTTCCCAGCCTTCTTCTATCATTGTATTTATTTTAGATTCTATAAGAGCATCATTTGCAGCAATGTTTTGAAATCTAATACCACCTAAGTTGTAAAAATTTAAAAGCTTAGTTTCATCAAAGCCTTTTACCCTAATATCACCACGTTTAGATTTGTTACGGGTATTATCTTCTTCGGTTTGTGTAGAGGTGAACTCTTTGTAATCTTTAGTGTCATTGGCACTAATAATTCTAGAACGCCCCAATCCGTTAGGTACAATAGATTCTACACTTGTAACTACTTTGTACTCTACTTGTGCATTCATTTCGGCTAAGCCTAAAACGGCAATAGCAATACTTAAAATTAATTTTTTCATGTTGTTGATGTTTGTTATTAAACGATAAAGCTAAATAAAAAAATACAATCAAGTTAAATGTTATTTTAACTTAAATTATTTAATAGCTTTCTTATAAAGACAAATCATTTTTTTAAAAGTTGCATAAATTATTTATTTTTTTCAATTATAAAAAAGCAATTTAACTGTAGCATTAATCAATTTAAATATTGTTAGTTTTGTAAAACAATTAAATTAATGACAGGACGCGTTTATAAATCTACCGGAAGTTGGTACACCGTAAAAAATCAATTAGGTGAAACCTATCAATGCAGAATTAAGGGCAAATTTCGTATTAAAGGTATAAAAAGTACAAACCCTATTGCTGTTGGTGATATGGTAGATTTTGAGCTAGAAGAAGCTAATAATTTAGAGTCTGGTGTTATATTTAATATTCATGACAGGGCTAATTATATTGTTAGAAAATCTGTTAACCTATCAAAGCAAACACATATTATTGCGGCTAATTTAGATCAGGTTTTTCTTCTTATAACCATTAATAATCCGCCAACTTTAACAAGTTTTATAGATCGTTTTTTGGTAACTGCCGAAGCTTATTCAATAAAAACCGTTTTAATATTTAATAAAATTGATGCGTATGATGATGATACATTACTTGAAGTTAAATATTTAGCACACATATACCGAAAAATTGGTTATGAGTGCATAGGGGTTTCAGCCAAAACTGGTAAAAATGTAGATAAAATTAAAGCCTTAATGAAAGATAAGGTTAGTATGTTTTCGGGGCACTCAGGTGTTGGTAAATCTACACTAGTAAATGCTATTCAGCCAGATTTAAATTTAAAAACCAAAGAGATTTCAAATTTACATATGCAGGGGCAACACACAACTACGTTTGCCGAAATGTATGATACAGATTTTGGAGGAAAAATTATTGATACACCGGGTATAAAAGGTTTTGGTGTAGTTGATATGGATAAAGAAGAAGTAGGCGATTACTTTCCGGAAATTTTCGCACTAAAACAACATTGCAAATTCAATAATTGTTTACATGTTAAAGAGCCTAAATGCGCCGTAAAAGACGCTTTAGATAATGATGAAATAGCCTTTTCTAGATACAGAAGTTATTTGCAAATTCTTGAAGGCGAAGATGAACATTATCGCACTGATAATTGGGATAAAGATTAAATGAAAATAGTAATACAAAGAGTCTCGCAAGCAAGTGTAACCATAAATAACGAAAGCGTTGCAAATATTGAAACCGGATTATTAATTCTGCTAGGTATTGTTAATAATGATACTCAAGAGGATATAAAATGGTTAAGTAATAAAATAGTAAACCTTCGTATTTTTGAAGACGCAAATGGCGTGATGAACAACAGTGTAAAAAATATAAACGGTAATATTATAGTTGTAAGCCAGTTTACGTTGCACGCATTAACCAAAAAAGGAAATAGACCAAGTTACATTGAAGCTGCAAAACCAGATATTGCCATACCTTTGTATGAAGACTTTATAAAACAATTGCAAGCAGATTTTGGTAAAACCATACAAACAGGGCAATTTGGTGCAGATATGAAAGTTGCATTAGTAAATGATGGCCCTGTAACTATAATTATAGATTCTAAAAATAAAGCATAAGAATAAGCAACAAATGATAAATATATTTTCATATATTAGCTGTAAGATTTTTTGTTTCGCTAAATGTTTATTGGTTTAAGTTTATTTTTTTTTGAGGGCGTTTTGCTTAAAATCTTACTAAACAAACAACCCTAACTAAATGAAACAAAATTTTGTGCTAGCATTAATGCTATTTATTCACTTCACTTTTTTAGCGCAAGAAAATTTATACACAAGTAAAACCATTCCAGAAAGCTTATTAACTAATGCTAATGCTGTTGTTAGACTTAATGAAACCAAAGTTTCAATAGAGTCTCAGCAAGATATGGTAATAACATCAAAACGCATAATTACGGTTTTAAATGAAGCAGGTTTTAAGCATGTTGGTGCATATGTTGGTTATGATAAATACCGTAAAATTAAAAAATTAGAAGCTTTAATTTTTGACGCGAATGGTAACGAAATTAAAAAAATAAAAAAGAAAGATTTTATAGATCATAGTGCTGTTGATGGTGGTACGTTGTATTCAGACTCTAGAGTTTTATTCATGTCTTACATGCCCGTAAGCTACCCTTTAACAGTAGCCTTTTTATGTGAAATAGAAACACCAAATACAGCGGCTATTCCTAGTTGGCGGCCAATTGATGGTTACTATTTAAGTGTTGAAAAAGATGTGTATACCGTTGCAGATAATGCTAGTTTGGGTTTAAAAAAACAGCCAGTTAATTTTGAAGAATTCAATGTAAAAACCAATGAGTTAGGTAATAAATCTATTTTTGAATTAACTAATGCTACAGCTGTTAAACCAGAAAGTATAGGTCCAAGTTTATCATGGTTTACACCAAAAGCTATGTTTACATTAGAAAATTTTCATTTCTACGGTGTTAATGGTAAAGCAAGTAATTGGTTAGAATTTGGAGATTGGATTGAGAACAGGCTTTTAAAAGATAGAAGAGAAGTATCTGAAGCCACAAAAAATAAAATAATTAGCCTTACAAAAGACTATACCGATCCTTTAAAAAAAGCAGAGATAGTTTATAAATATGTTCAAGACAATACAAGATACATAAGTGTTCAAGTTGGTATTGGCGGCGTACAGCCAATTCCAGCAATGGACGTTGATAGGCTAAAATACGGAGACTGTAAAGGTTTAACCAACTATACCCAATCTTTATTAGCTATAGCGGGTGTAAAATCATATTACACAATGGTTGAGGCTGGTAATGAAAAAGTAGATTTTCATGAAAATTTCTATTCTTTAGAACAAGGTAATCATATTATACTTTGCATACCAAATGCCAATGAAAATATATGGATAGATTGTACAAGCCAAAAACATCCGTTTGGTTTTATTGGAGATTTTACTGATGATAGAAATGTTTTAGTTATAAAACCTAATGCAAGCCAAATAATTAAAACCACATCATACAAAAATAAAGTAAACCACAAAGCAACAAATGCTCATGTTTATTTAACTGAAACTGGAAATATTCAAGCCAATATTTCCATCAAATCTCATGGTATTAAATATGATAGGCGTTTTTTCATAGAAAGCGAATCTGATAAAAATATTAATGAATTTTATAAAGAATTATGGGATTATATTAATAATTTAAATATAAACAATTACACATTTACAAATAACAAAAAGGCAGTTGAGTTTACAGAAATAGTGAAAGTAAATGCTCAAAATTATGCAGCAAAACTAGGCGATGGTTTAATTTTTAAACCCAACAGCTTCAACAGGAATTTATATATACCCAATAGATACAGAAATAGAAAATTACCATTAAAAATACAACGTGGCTATTTTGATGAAGATGAATTTATCATAGAAATTCCAGCTGGTTATACCTTAGACGGTGTGCCTAAAAATGAATTTATAACTAATAAGTTTGGTGAGTATTCAATATCATTTGAAGTAGATGGAACAAAAATTTTATACAAACGAAAACTATTAATAAAAGCTGGAAACTACACGAAAGAAGACTATAGCTTATACAGAAGTTTTCGTAAAAGTGTAGCAAAGTTTGATAATTTAAGTTTGGTAATTCGTAAAACAAAAATAAATGAAAAATAAACTAACCATTATATTACTAATGCTTGGGCTGTATTTAAATGCACAAGATTTTAAGTTTGGTAAAGTGTCAAAAAACGAACTTTTAGAAAAAGCCTGCCCAATAGACTCTTCAGCTAATGCGGCAATACTTTATAACTACAGGAGTTCATACTTTACGCTTGCTAACAGTGGATTAGAATTATATACCGAAATTCATAAACGCATTAAAATTTATAACAAAGATGGGTTTGAAAATGCTACCGAAGAAATAAATCTTTTTAAAACAAGCGGAGCTAATGAGTTTTTAAGTAAATTAAAAGCTTACACATACAACTTAAACAATGGTAAAATAGAAAAAACTGAGCTTAAAAAAGACCAAATATTTAGAGAAGAGGTAAATACTAACAATGATCAGGTTAAGTTTACTATGCCTAAAGTTAAAGAAGGTTCGGTAATAGAATTTAGGTACAGGGTAGCTTCGCCATTTATTTGGAGTATTGATGATTTTGTACTACAATACAGTATACCTGTAAAAAAAGAAATTTTAAAATTAAAAACTATTGATGGTATAGATTTTAAAACAACATCAAAAGGTTACTTACAAGCATACCCTAAAAGAAGCACAGATCATGATTTGAATTTAAATATGGGTATGGTTATAAATACCTATGAATTAGAAAACGTACCCGCTTTAAAAGAAGAAAGATACGTAGATAATATAAACAATTACAGAGCAGGTGTAATGTTTGAGCTTGTTTCAATAACATTACCAGGAACTTTTAGTAAATATTACGCTCAATCATGGGGCGATGTAGCCAAAACTATAGGGAGCACTGAGGATTATAGAAACGGATTAGATAAAACAAAATCTTTTGATGATGATTTAGAAAGCCTCATAGATGGTGCAAACAATCAAGTTGATAAAATGACATTAATATTCAAGCATGTTAAAGATAATATTGCTTGGAATGGAATGGATGGAAAATATTTTTACAACGGTATAAGAAAGGCGTTAAAAGAGAAAAAAGGAAATTCTGCAGATATCAATCTAACATTAGTGGCTATGTTAAGAACCGCTGGTATACATGCAAATCCGGTTGTAATAAGTACAAAAGATAATGTAAAACCATATTTCCAACCGTTGATAGGTTGAATACTGTAATTGCTTACGCCAAAATTAATAACAAAGAGTATTTTTTAGATGCCACAGAAGAATTTAGCGACATTAATGTTATGCCTGTAAAAGATTATAATTGGTCTGGTATTTTAATTGATAACCATAATAAGGTTTGGCAAAAAATAAACTTAAAAGAACCCGAAATGGCAATTGGGCAATATGCTATAAATGCAAAATTAGATGAAGAAGGAGTAATTGAGGGCAATTTTCAAGCCAAATATTTAAAGCATAAAGCCTATGAGTTTAGAGATGCTTTTAAAGATGAAGTTTTAGAAGATTTTATTACCAGCCGAGAGTCTTTATATAATAACATTGAAATATCAGACTATAAAGTTGAAAACGCCAAAACCTTTAGTGGAGAAGTGAAAGAGTCATTCAATTACTATCAAGAAAATGGAGCCGAGGTAATTAACGGTAAAATATACATACAACCATTTTCAATTTTAAAAATAGATGAAAACCCTTTTAAACCAAATGAACGCTTATTTCCAGTTGATTTTGGGTATGCTTTTTTAGAAAGAAGTATCATCACAATTGAAATACCCGAGGGTTATAAAGCCGAAACCCAATCAAGCCCAGTGATGTTTAGAATGCCTAATAATTTAGGCGAATTTAAATATATGCCAACCCTACTTGGTAATAAGCTAAAGTTAATGGTAGAGTTTAAAATGAAAAAATCGGTTATAAATGCCGATAAATATTTATTTTTAAAACAATTTTTCAATCAAATTATAGAAAAAGAAGCCGAACAAATAGTTTTAACTAAAGCATAATGAACATAAAAAACGCTCAAAAAGAAGTAGATAATTGGATTAAAGAACACGGTGTACGCTATTTTAATGAACTAACAAATATGGCGCAATTAACCGAAGAAGTAGGTGAAGTTGCCCGTATTATAGCACGCCGCTATGGTGAACAAAGCGAAAAAGAAAGCGATAAAAATAAAGATTTAGGTGAAGAATTAGCCGATGTGTTATTCGTGTTACTATGCTTAGCAAACCAAACAGATACAGATTTGCAGGCTGCTTTTGATAAACGTATGGATAAAAAAGCCAAACGAGACCATGATAGGCATCACAACAACCAAAAATTAAAATAAAGCCTCAATAAATACACATTTCAACATAAAAACTTCTAAAAAAACACGTAAATTCATAGTATTAATCTGTATTAAAAAGTAAATTTGACGCTTGTTTATAACAAACCATAATTAGCATGCAAATTACGCTTCAAAAATCTGAAGTACTTCAAAAATCTTCAGTAAAAATAACAGGGTCTAAAAGTGAATCAAACAGGTTACTATTATTAAAAGCTTTATATCCGGTTTTTAATTTAGAAAATGTTTCAAATTCTGATGATAGTAATTTAATGACAAACGCATTAACTACATCATCAAACATAGTAGATATTCACCATGCAGGTACTGCTATGCGTTTTTTAACAGCTTATTTTTCAATTCAAGAAGGCAGAGAAGTAACACTTACGGGCTCTAAACGTATGAAAGAACGCCCAATAAAAGTATTAGTTGAAGCTTTAAAAACTTTAGGTGCAGATATAACCTATGTTGAAAATGAAGGGTTTCCGCCATTAAAAATAACCGGAAAAAAAATAACCAAAAGCAAAGTATCATTAGCAGCAAATGTTAGCAGCCAATATATTTCTGCATTATTACTAATAGCTTCAAAATTAGAAAATGGTTTAGAGCTTACTTTGCAAGGCGAAATAACATCAGTACCTTACATTAAAATGACATTGAGCCTGTTAGATCAAATAGGTGTTGAAACCTCATTTAATGAAAACGTTATAACGGTTAAACCTTCAGCAAACAATCAAAAGGAAGCAACCTTAACGGTAGAGTCAGATTGGTCTTCGGCATCATACTACTTCAGTATAGTTGCAATAAGCGCAATTGGTACAGAAATTACACTTTCAGCATATAAAGAAACATCATTACAAGGAGACTCTGCATTAGTGAAAATTTATAAACATTTTGGAGTAGAAACTACCTTTGGTGAAAATACAATAACACTTAAAAAAGTAAGATTAAATGTAGCGCCATTAGATTTAGATTTAAAAAATGCTCCAGATATTGCACAAACCATTGCAGTAACCTGTTTTGTTTTAGGTGTTTCATGTAATTTAACAGGGCTTCATACCCTAAAAATTAAAGAAACCGATAGGTTAGTTGCTTTGAAAACAGAGATTGAAAAACTAGGAGGCAATGTTGAAATAACCAACAAATCATTGCATTTAAAAGCAGCTACAGCAATAAATGAAATGGTATCAATTGCTACATATAATGATCATAGAATGGCAATGGCATTTGCACCTGTGGCATTAAAAGCGCCCGTTATAATTGAAGATGCCATGGTGGTTTCAAAAAGTTATCCAACCTTTTGGGAAGATCTAAAAACTATTGGTTTTAAAATAGATACTAAATAATTACCTAAATACTTGACAACCCCTATTCGCAGATTGTATATTTGCAACTTTGTGAAAAATAATAACATAAAGTAATACGTTGCTTTGTGCTAGTTTCTTTTTTTTAAGAAACTAAAGTAAAATAACTAAAATAAGAGTAAATGAAATTATCTAACTTCGGTTTTGACTTGCCAAATGAACTTTTAGCAGAGTACCCATCAGAAAACAGAGATGAAGCACGTTTAATGGTTTTAAACAGAAAAGAACAAACCATAGAACACAAACTGTTTAAAGATATTATAGATTATTTTGATGAAGATGATGTACTAATACTAAACAATACTAAAGTATTTCCTGCAAGACTATACGGAAATAAAGAAAAAACCGGCGCAAGAATTGAAGTATTCTTATTAAGAGAATTAAACGAAGAACAACGCCTTTGGGATGTTTTAGTAGATCCAGCACGTAAAATTAGAATAGGTAATAAACTATATTTTGGTGATGATGATACCTTAGTAGCCGAAGTTATAGATAACACAACATCACGCGGTAGAACACTACGTTTTTTATATGACGGGTCATACTCAGAGTTCCGCAGAAAACTACAAGAATTAGGAGAAACACCACTACCAAAGTACATAAAACGAGAGGTAGAACCAGAAGATGAAGACCGTTACCAAACCATTTACGCCAAAAACGAAGGTGCCGTAGCAGCACCAACAGCAGGTTTACATTTTTCAAAACACCTATTAAAACGTTTAGAAATAAAAGGTGTAAACTTTGCCGAAGTAACACTACACGTAGGTTTAGGAACCTTTAACCCAGTTGAAGTTGAAGATTTATCTAAACACAAAATGGATAGCGAAGAAATTATCATTGATAAAATAGCTGCAGATACAGTTAATACAGCCATTAAAAACAAAAAACGTGTATGTGCAGTTGGTACAACAGCCATGAGAACCATTGAAAGCTCAGTATCTTCAAACGGTTTATTAAACGAAATGGACGGTTGGACAAATAAATTCATTTTTCCACCCTATGATTTTAGTATTGCAGATTCAATGATTACCAATTTTCACACACCAAAATCAACACTATTAATGATGGTGTCTGCCTTTGCAGGTCATGATTTTGTAATGAAAGCCTATGAAGAAGCCGTAAAAGAAAAATACAAATTCTACAGTTACGGTGATGCTATGTTAATCATTTAGTCTAGCATACTAAAAAAAATATATTAAAAGCCTCGTTTTATCGGGGCTTTTTATTTGGGCATTACCTTTATCCTGAAAAGAGTTCAGTATAAAGGTCGGGCTTTCGGCAGTCGCTTTTTTGTGTTGCATAGGCGCAACAACACAAAAAGAGCTTCAACAAATGCCTCAATCCCTAATGCAAACCCAACGTAATTCTAAAACCAAAACTCGCATTTACACATTCCTTTCACTATTTTTGCAAAACTTATGGCAGAAAAAAAAACAGACATACGCGCGCTAACCAAAGAACAATTAAGAGATTTTTTTGTAAAACAAGGTGATAAAGCATTTCGTGGCAATCAAGTATATGAGTGGTTGTGGCAAAAAGCCGCTCATACTTTTGATGATATGACAAACATATCACTACAAACACGCCAAATGCTAGAAAGTAACTTTGTAATAAACCATGTAGAGGTAGATACCATGCAGCGCAGCAATGATGGTACCATAAAAAATGCCATACGCCTGCACGATGGTTTGGTGGTTGAATCTGTTTTAATACCCACAAAAACCAGAACAACCGCCTGCGTATCAAGTCAAGTAGGCTGTAGTTTAGACTGTAAATTTTGCGCCACCGCACGCCTAAAACGCATGCGTAATTTAAACCCCGATGAAATTTATGATCAAGTAGTAGCCATAGACAAAGAAAGCAGGTTATACCACAATAGGCCATTAAGTAATATTGTGTTTATGGGTATGGGCGAGCCACTAATGAACTACAATAACGTATTAAAAGCCATAGATAAAATAACATCACCCGAAGGGTTGGCCATGTCTCCAAAGCGTATTGTAGTATCTACATCGGGCGTGCCAAAAATGATAAAAAAAATGGCCGATGACGATGTTAAATTTAAACTAGCCGTATCACTACACTCTGCAATAGATGAGGTGCGCTCTTCAATAATGCCATTTAATGAAAATTTTCCTTTAAAAGATTTAAGAGAGGCTTTAGAATATTGGTACGCAAAAACAAAAAACCGCATAACCTATGAGTATGTGGTTTGGCGCGGTATTAATGATAAACAAAAAGATGTTGATGCACTAGTTAACTTCTGTAAGTTTGCACCAAGTAAAGTAAATTTAATAGAATACAACCCTATAGATGATGGCGCATTTCAACAAGCAAATCCAGAAGCATTAAATATGTACCAAAATGTATTAGAGGCTAATAATATAACGGTAACTGTACGCCGTAGCCGTGGTAAAGATATTGATGCTGCTTGCGGGCAATTAGCAAATAAAAGCAAATAGTTTTTTATTTATTAAGTAAAAATAAATATGAAAAGCACATTTATAAAATGCTATTAAAAATAATTATAAGTACAATTGAAGTGCTATCTTTGTAAACTCTCAAAAACCACACATTGAAAATAGTAGAGCAAATTAAACAACCTATAGCTTTTGAAATGGAACTTTTTGAACAAAAGTTTCAGCTTTCAATGTCTAGTAAAGTGGCGTTGTTAAACAGAATTACACATTATATTGTTAACCGAAAAGGTAAACAAATGCGCCCAATGTTTGTGTTTTTGGTGGCTAAAATGGTATCTGGTGGAGATGTTAGAGAGCGTACCTATCGTGGTGCATCGGTTATAGAGCTTATTCACACAGCAACTTTGGTGCATGATGATGTTGTTGATGATAGTAACCAAAGACGCGGATTCTTCTCAGTAAATGCACTTTGGAAAAATAAAATAGCTGTTTTAATAGGCGATTTTCTACTGTCAAAAGGGTTATTGCTTTCTATTGATAATAACGATTTTGATTTGCTTAAAATAATTTCGGTGGCTGTACGCGAAATGAGTGAAGGTGAGTTACTTCAAATAGAAAAAGCTAGAAAATTAGATATTACTGAAGAGGTGTATTATGAAATTATTAGGCAAAAAACAGCCACTTTAATTGCTGCTTGTTGTAGCTTGGGGGCGGCCTCAGTAAAACCAGATTCTCTGCATGTTGAAAAAATGCGCAAGTTTGGTGAGCTTATAGGTATGGCTTTTCAAATTAAAGATGATTTATTTGATTATGGTGATACCGCCATAGGTAAACCAACAGGCATTGATATTAAAGAGCAAAAAATGACTTTACCTTTAATTTATGCCCTTAATAATGCTGAAAAAAAAGATAAACGTTGGTTAATTAACTCTATAAAAAATCATAATAAAGACACAAAACGTGTTAAACAAGTAATTGATTTTGTTAAAAATAACGGCGGGTTAGAGTATGCCATCAATAAAATGAAAGCGTTTCAAGAAGAGGCCTTATCTATGTTAAATGAGTATCCAGATTCAGAGTTTAAAACCTCTTTAAAACTAATGGTTAATTATGTAATAGATAGGAAGAAGTAAAATAAATAGAAGCCTTTTTATTTTCTTCTTTAATATTTCAAAAACCAGAATATTCATAAAACCAATTATTTTTTGCATGTAATATTTCTTTTAAATTTACTCCAATGCAAACCTCTATACAAAATTTTATTCCACAAGCAGCATGGGCACAAGTACAACAATTGCTAGCTCATGATAATTTAGTGGTAAAAATTAAAAATGAACGTAAAACACGCCACGGAGACTATAGGTCTTTACCTAATGGAAAACATCAAATAACCGTAAATTCTAACTTAAACGAATATCGGTTTTTAATTACACTAATACACGAAATAGCTCATTTTGAAGCCTATAAAGCCTACGGAACACGTATAAAACCTCACGGTAAAGAATGGAAATACACTTTTAAGCATTTAATGTTGCCATTTTTAAACCCCCAAGTATTTCCAAATAATTTATTGCCATTATTGGCTAATCATTTTAAAAATCCAAAAGCGTCTAGCGATACAGATACCCAATTGGCCTTAGCTTTAAAACAGTTTAACGAGCCCAATGATAAAGTGTATGTATTTGAGTTACCTTTAAATAGTATTTTTAAAATATACAATGGCCGTATTTTTAAAAAAGTGAAAAAACGTACAAAACGTTATGAATGTATAGAAATTAATACAGGAAAGTTGTATCTTTTTAACCCAAATACAGAAGTTGAACTCATACAAAACAACCATGAATAAAAATTATTATGCCATATTAATGGCAGGTGGTGTAGGCTCAAGGTTTTGGCCGGTAAGCACACAAGAATTCCCTAAGCAGTTTCACGATATGTTAGGTACAGGTGATACCTTAATTCAAAAAACATTTCAAAGGTTATCGCGCTTAATCCCTAAAGAAAACATTTTTATTTTAACCAATGAGCGTTATAACGATTTGGTTTTACAGCAATTGCCCGAAGTTAAACAACGCCAAGTAGTTTTAGAACCCGCAATGCGTAATACTGCGCCATGTATTTTATATGCATCACTAAAAATTCAAAAAGAAAATCCTGATGCGGTAATGATAGTTGCACCAAGTGACCATTGGATTGAAGATGAAGCTACATTTGCCAAAAATGTACAAACTGCATTTGATTATTGCACCAATAATGATGCGTTAATGACGCTTGGTATACAACCAACATTTCCAAATACAGGCTATGGTTATATTGAATTTGATAAAAATGCTTCCGAAGACATAAAATCTGTAAATCAATTTAGAGAAAAACCAGATTATGAAACTGCAAAATCGTTTATTTCTCAAGGAAATTTCTTGTGGAATGCTGGTATTTTTATGTGGAGTGCAAAAAGTGTTGTAAAGGCTTTTGAAACAAATCAACCTGAATTATATAAACATTTTGAAGCAGGAATACCGGTTTATAATACAAACGATGAAGCGGCTTTTATTAAAGAAAATTATCCGTTAGCAGAAAACATTTCGGTAGATTATGCCATCATGGAAAAATCTAAAAATGTGTTTGTTATTGCCGCAGAATTTGATTGGAATGATTTAGGAACTTGGGGCAGTTTATACGATAAATTAGGCGCCAACAACAATGGTAATGCCGTTGTAAATGCCCGAACTTTAACCGAAGACGCTAAAGGAAATATGATTAGAACCAAAAACAATAAAATTGTAGTTGTAGATGGTTTAAATGATTATATTGTTGTAGATAAAGAAGATGTGTTACTTATTTATCCAAAAGCAAAAGAACAGGATATTAAAAAGGTACTTAAAAAGGTAAAAGACACATTTGGAGAACAATACGGATAAAATTTTATGAGCGAAGAAAGTAAATTCAATTTCACTGAAGATGAGGTGAAATCACAAAAAAATGTAGAGCAATCTAAACAAGCTGTAAAAAAAGATGCTCAAGGTTTATTTAAAAGTATAAAAACCTTTTTTAGTGAACTATTGGATTTTAGAGATGATACCGATAGAGATGCTACCATTGCAGCCATAAAAGGAGATATACCCTTTAAAGGAGCAACAGCATGGATTTTAATCTGTTCTATTTTTGTGGCTTCTATTGGTTTAAATGCCAACTCAACAGCAGTGGTAATTGGTGCCATGTTAATTTCGCCTCTTATGGGACCAATTTTAGGTGTTGGGCTTTCTATTGCTATTAATGATATTGATACTTTAAAACGCTCGTTAATAAACTTAGCTATTATGATAGTTTTAAGTTTACTAACGGCGTTTTTGTTTTTTAGATTTTTTCCTTTAAGTGAAGATACTTCAGAACTTTTAGGACGTGTAAAACCAGATATTCGTGATGTTTTAATTGCGTTTTTTGGTGGTTCGGCATTAATAATTGCTCGTACCAAAAAAGGCACAATTGCATCAGTAATTTTTGGTGTTGCTATTGCAACGGCTTTAATGCCACCTTTGTGTACAGCAGGTTACGGTTTGGCAAAAGCTAATTGGGAGTATTTTGGGCAAGCCATGTATTTATTCACAATAAATACCATTTTTATTGCCCTTGCAACCTTTTTAGTACTTAAAATTTTACGTTTTCCAATGCTTAAGTATGCTAACTCTAAAAAACGTAAGCGGATAGCACAATTAGCCTCATTAATTGCCATAATTGTAATGATTCCGGCATCGTTCACCTTTTGGAGTGTTTATAAAGAAAGCATGTTTAATATTGATGCAGATAAGTATATAAATACAGAACTTAAAACACTGCCAAACGCCAATTATATTCAAAAAAATGCTTCGTTTACTTATGATCCTGAAGGAGAATCTATAATTGAATTAATTCCTTTTGGAACAGATGAAATTCCAGATGGCACAAAGGATATTTTAGTACAAAGATTATCTAATTACAGCGCGCTTAGTAACACAAAACTCTATATAAATCAAGTTAAAAACAGGCATATTAATAATTTAGAGTATATGGAAGAATTGCGCACAAGAGATTCTTTAGATTTACTTACACAAAACGAAAAAATTAACTTTCTTGAAGAGCGCGTTAAACAACTTTCTAGATTTGAAAAAAATAGTATTCCTTTTAATGATTTAACTAAAGAAGTACAAATTAACTACGAAAAAATAGAGAGCATTTCATTTTCAAATGTTATTAAATCTAACTTTAAAAAAATTGATACCATATCAGTTTTTGAAGTTAAATGGATTGATTCACTTACTAATGATGCTACCCGAAAAGCCGAAAGAGCAAAGCTTGAAAAATGGTTTAAACAAAAATTAAACTTAGATTCTTTGGTGGTTAAAAGGGGTAATTAAAACTATACTACGGTAAAAATATTTTTTAGATATAAATTATATGTTTATTTTTGAAAAATACAATCGATTGTATTTTTATTTCAACTATAACTAAACTACTCAATGAAACAATTTCTATTTTACTTATTGGCATTTTTTTTATGTTTTAATTGCGAAAAGAAACATGAAATTATAAACACGCCCAATCAAAAAGAAGTTTTAAAACTTACCGAAAAAGTAGCCAATTGGCAAATAGAAACTTTTGAAGAAATGGGCAAGTACAGAGCTCTTCCTTCACCAGAAAATAGAAAGAAATGGCATAATAGAAACAAACATCATGAATTAGATTGGACAAATGCTGCGCTTTATTCTGGTATGTTTGAGCTTACCAAAGTGTCTAATTATCCAAATTACATAAACTGGTTGGCAGAATTAGGAGAAAGAAATAATTGGCAACTTTACAAGCGTTTGTATCATGCCGATGATCATGCCGTTGGGCAAATGTATCTTAACCTTCACCAACATTTAAGATTTAGGAATACTGCAAAAATAGCACCAATAAAAAAGCAATTTGATTCTATATTAAAAAGTGAAAAAGCTAATAATTATCATTGGAATTGGTGTGACGCTCTTTTTATGGCACCACCAGTTTGGGCAAGATTGGCTAAAGTAACTAAAGATAGCACATATCTTCAATACATGGATAAGCAATACCATAAAACGTATGATGAACTTTGGGATGACGAAGAGCAATTGTTTTTTAGAGATAAATCTTATTTTGATAAAAGAGAAAAGAATGGCAACAAAATATTTTGGTCGCGCGGTAACGGATGGGTTTTTGGCGGTTTAGCATTAATGATTCCTGATTTTCCAAAAGACTGGGAAGGAAAAGCGTTCTATGTAGATATTTTTAAAAAAATAGCCAAAACATTAGTTAAAACCCAACGTGAAGATGGTACATGGTCTGCAGGAATGCTAGGTGGTTTAGATGTTTATGAAAATGTTGAAACTAGCGGAACATCATTCTTTGCATTCGGAATCGCTTGGGGTATAAACAACGGTTTACTAGATAAAGCAACTTATGAACCCGTTTTGTTCAAGGCGTGGAATGCTTTAGCTAAATGTGTAAATGAAGAAGGCATGCTTGGTTATGTGCAACCTATTGGAGCTGCACCAGGAGAAAGTTTTAAAGATTATACAGAGGTTTACGGTATAGGCGCTTTTTTAGCGGCTGGTTCAGAATTATATAAGTACCTTAATAAATTTCACCCTTTAGCCAGAGATACGCAATACCAAACCTTTATGGAAGATGGAGGTTGGTGCTGGTACCAAGATCCTAGAGCCGTTATAAGTAACGGAAAATTGCTTATTGGTGGTTTAAGCGGGCAGAGTGGTGATGTTAGATTAGGTGTGTATGATTTAAAATCTGAAAAAAATGATAGTACCTTGGTATTACATGAAAAATTACAAAGAGATGACCACAACGTACCTGCATTATATATTAAACCAGATAACAGCGTTCTTGCAGTATGGGCCAAACACGGTAATGAAAAGGTGCATTATTACAGTACAGCATCAGCTCCAAATTATTTAAAATGGGAAGAAACAAGTACTATACAGCATGAGTATAACCATAAAAATGGTGTTACTTACATGAACTTATACTACTTGAAGAATGAAGATAAGCTATATAATTTCTTTAGAAGTGGAGAAACGTTTAATCCTTCGTTTGTAACCTCTAAAAATCATGGAGAAACATGGGGGGAATACACACATTTTATAGCTAATGATATTAAAGGATACCAACGGCCATATGCGCGATATTTTCAGGTTGATGAAAATACTATCGGTATTTCTTATACAGATGGTCACCCAAGGCAATATGGTAATAATTTGTTTTATGCTGAATATTCTAACGGCGCATTTTATAAAGCTGATGGCTCTAAAATTAAAGATTTAAAAGAAGGTCCTTTAAGAACTTCTGAAGGTGAAAAATTATATCAAGGAAGTGACACCTTTAAGAAATCTATAGTAACAGAAAGTGTGCCCAATAGTGCATGGACATGTGCCATGGCTACCGATGCTAAAAATAACCCACATATAGGGTATTCCTTATATTTAAAAGATGATGACCATAGATATAGAATTGCTTCATGGGACGGTGAGAAATGGCATGATAGAGAAATAGCTTATGCCGGTAAATATTTATATAAAGTTGAAAGTAGCTATACCGGATTAATGGCTTTTGACCCAGAAAACCCTTCAAAAGTATATATTTCATCTGATGTAAACCCTACAACAGGAAAAGATTTAGGTGGTGTTCACGAAATTTATGAAGCAAATATTGGTGTAAACGATGATATTAATACCATTTCATGGAAAGCAGTAACATCAAATTCTAATTACAGAAATATTCGCCCCATAGTAGTTGCTAATCAAGGGTATAAAGTGTTGTTATGGCTTAATGGGCCGTGGTATGATTATGAAAATTACAACTCCAATGTTCAAGGTATAATTTTAGAAAAGCCAGAGTAAACATAAATTAATTTACGCGTTTTCTTCTAAGTACATTTGACGCACTTTTTTAAATAAATTTGAAGAATACACAAAGTCTGTAACAGATTCATTATCGGTTTTAAAAATGGTTTTATTGGAGCCTTCCCAGGCCTTTAATCCATTTCTTAAAAACACTATTTTTTCACCAATTTCCATAACCGAGTTCATATCGTGTGAGTTAATTACTGTTACAATTTGGTACTCATCGGTTATTTCTTGTATTAAATTGTCAATTACAATGGCTGTTTTTGGGTCTAATCCAGAGTTTGGTTCATCACAAAATAAATACTTAGGGTTGTTAACTATGGCACGTGCAATGGCAACACGCTTTTGCATTCCACCAGAGGCTTCACTTGGCATTTTATAATGGGCGTCTGGTAAGTTAACACGTTTTAAAACAATATTTGCTCTGTCTTCCATTTCGCTTTTGCTCATTTTGGTAAACATTTGTAGCGGAAACATGACGTTTTCAACAATGGTCATAGAATCAAAAAGTGCACTTCCTTGAAATACCATACCAATTTCGGCACGTAAATCGCGTTTTTGGTCTTCGGTTAAACTAGAAAAAATCTTACCATCATAAGCAATGCTTCCTTCTTCATAAGTAAATAAACCTAATAAACACTTTAAAAATACCGTTTTACCAGAGCCACTTTGCCCAATTATAAGATTGGTTTTTCCTTTTTCAAAAGTGGTGTTAATACCCTTTAAAATTTTGGTGTTACCAAACGATTTATGTAAATTTTTTACCTCTATCATTATCCTAAAAGCATTCCGGTTATTATATAATTTAAAAGAATAATTACTACCGATGTCCATACAAAGGCCGTGGTACTTGCTTTACCAACTTCTAAAGCGCCACCTTTCATGTAATAACCGTAAAAAGAAGGAACTGTTGCTAAAATAAATGCAAACATAAAGGTTTTTATAAAAGCATAGGTTACATGAAATGTTTCAAAATCTGTTTGTATACCGGTTATATAATCTGTTAAGGTAGAATATCCACCAAAAACACAGGCAGCCATACCGCCTAAAATACCTAAAAACATACCAATGGCAATGGCAAAAGGGTAAAGTAATAATGCAATTGTTTTTGGAAAAACTAAGTAGTTTAATGAGTTTATACCCATAACTTCAAGGGCATCAATTTGTTCTGTAACACGCATAGTGCCAATGCTGGAAGTTATAAAAGAACCTACTTTACCAGCCATAATTATAGAGGTAAATGTTGGTGCAAACTCTAAAATAACCGATTGCCTTGTGGCAAAACCAACCAAATATTTTGGTATTAAAGGGTTGTCTATATTTAAAGCTGTTTGTATGGTTACAACACCTCCAACAAAAAACGAAATGAAAGCAATAATACCCAGAGAGTTTATTATCAAATCGTCTATGTCTTTAAGTATTAATGAGCGCATAACAGGCCATTTAGTAGGCTTTTTAAACATTTCTGCAATCATTAAAAAATATAAACCAATGTTATGAAGATATTTCATAGAAAATTTTGTTACTGCTAAAGTAAAAAAAACTTAGTGGTATTTAACTTTAATTTTAAATAATGCTATTTTAAAAGCACTATTTTTGATGCCTTAAAATATTTAAATTAAAAATGAAAAGAAGCATTGTAATCATAATTCTTGTATTTGTTAGCTTGTTTATGCAGGCTCAAAACAATAAAACAAAATTAGTAGTAGGCATTGTTGTAGACCAAATGCGCTATGATTATTTAACACGTTTTGAAAGTAAATATGGCAATGGCGGTTTTAAGCGTATGATTAATGAAGGCTTTAATTGTAAAAACCATCACTATAATTACATGCCTACTTACACAGGGCCAGGGCACGCCTCAATTTATACAGGAACAACACCAAAACATCATGGTATTATAGCTAACGATTGGTATGATAAATATATTGATGCTATGGTATATTGCGCACAAGATGATAGCGTTATGCCTGTTGGAACAACGTCCTTAAAAGAACGCATGTCTCCGCATAGAATGAAAACCACCACCTTTGCTGATGAAAATAGATTGTTTACTCAAATGCGAGGAAAAAGTATAGGCATATCAATTAAAGACAGAGGAGCTATTTTACCAGCAGGACACACCGCTAATGCAGCATATTGGTTTAGAGGCAAAAAAGAAGGTAATTTTGTTAGCAGTACATATTACATGGAAACATTACCAAAATGGGTGCAAAAATTTAATAAATCGGGTATAGTAAAATCATATTTAAAAGAATGGAATACTTTATATGACATTGACACTTATACTGAAAGTGGTACAGATTTAAATGCTTTTGAAGGTAAATTTAACGGTAAAAAAGAAGCTACTTTTCCGTATGATTTAAAGTCAATGTTTTTAATAAATGGCGGGTATGATATACTTAAAGACTCACCATACGGCAATAGTATAGTAGCAGATTTTGCTATTGAAGCTATTAAAAATGAAGCCTTAGGAAAAGATAATGATACAGATGTGCTTACAGTGAGTTTTTCAAGTACAGATTATGTTGGGCATAGGTTTGGGGTAAATTCAAAAGAAGTTGAAGACACATATTTGCGTTTAGATAAAGATTTAGAGCGCCTTTTTAAAGTTTTAGATGAAGAAGTAGGAACGGGTAATTACACCGTGTTTTTAACTGCCGATCATGGAGTGGTTGATGTGCCAAATTATTTAAAATCTGTAAAAATTCCTGCGGGTTATCTTACTTACACTGAAACCAAAGCAAAACTTAATGCGTTTATGCTGCGTATTTTTAAAGCTGATAGTTTAATTAAAAATGTTAGTAATCATCAGGTTTTCTTAAATAGAGAAAAAATAGTAAATTTAGGTTTAAAATTATCTGAAGTTCAGGAAGCCTTAGTTAATGAACTTATTACATATAAAAACGTTTATAAAGTATTTTCGGCAACAACCATGAGTACCACATCTTTTAATAAAGGCATTGAAAACACCTTACAAAACGGCTATAACCAAAAACAATCTGGAGATGTTTTAATAATTCCTTATCCAGGGTATATTAATTACAGAGCAACTGGTACATCACACGGCAGTGGTTTTAATTATGATACACATGTGCCTTTATTATTTTTTGGCAATGGTATAAAACATGGCGAAACTTTACAAAAAACAGTAATTCCAGATATTGCTCCTACAGTTTCGGCACTTTTAGGTATAAGTTTTCCTAACGGTGCAACAGGACAACCATTACAGTTTGTTTTAAAATAATATGCGTAAAAAAACATTTTTTTCAATACTAGCGGTACTTATCCTTTTAGCGGTTTTTACTTATGAAAACCTTTTAAATGACGAAGAAAAAACTAAAACGGTTAATAAAGGAGCCGAAGTAAAAAAAGAAACTAA
The DNA here is from genome assembly GCF_056160885.1 of Seonamhaeicola sp. ABD4_175. Taxonomy (NCBI): domain Bacteria; kingdom Pseudomonadati; phylum Bacteroidota; class Flavobacteriia; order Flavobacteriales; family Flavobacteriaceae; genus Seonamhaeicola; species Seonamhaeicola sp. ABD4_175. The sequence goes on along the minus strand of NZ_JBSWYC010000002.1, from coordinate 550,877 downwards.
TACTTATTTTTTACCAGCATCAACTACAGGGCAAATAATTCATCACAATAATTATTCTTTGTCTTATAATGAAACACATGAACAGGCCGAATGGGTGGCGTATGAATTGAAAAAATCACACCTTTCAAATACAAATTTTAAAAGACCTTATTTTGAAATTGACCAAGCTGTAAAAACCGATGCAGCTCATTGGCGTAATTATAAAAATTCAGGTTATGATCGCGGACATTTATGTCCTGCAGCCGATAGGCGTTTTAGTAAAGAAGCCCATGATGAAACCTTTTTAACAAGTAATATAACTCCGCAAAACCACGATTTTAATTCTGGAATTTGGAACAGGCTAGAGCAAAAAGTTCGCTATTGGGCACGTAAATACAACGGTGTTTATGTGGTGACAGGTGGTGTTTTAAAAGGAAATATGAAAACTATTGGTACTGAAAACGTGTCTGTACCAAACCAGTTTTATAAGGTGCTTATTGATGCTAATTCGGGTAACCCTAAAATGATAGCGTTTTTATTGCCGCATAAAGATTCTAACAAACCTTTATATGAATTTGTTGTGCCAGTTGATACTATTGAAAATTTAACAGGCATTAATTTTTTTCCTGAATTAGACGATACTATTGAAAACAAATTAGAAGCCTCTAAAAGTTACAAAGGGTGGAGTTTTTAGTTTACTTAGCGGTATTATTTGTCTTCATAAACTTGTTTCAGCATGTCAAAAGCAAAGGGCTTAAAATAATTTACTAAGCATACCTTTCCAGCGCAAATTTCTAATAAATTTACCTTGTTGTTTCGTTACAAGTTGTTCTGGTTTTTCTTTGGCAGCTTTAAAAAAACCACTCATATAATCTTTAAATAATTTGAAACTTTTCTTTTTGTAAGCTAGTTTTAATGCAGAAATACAAGTTATTGTAAAGCCATAGCGCATTTTGTACATAGCTTCACCTTGCATGTATTTTGATGCTTTATTGTAGCTAATACCAGTTGGTTTTAAGTGTTTTACATGTAAAGAATCATCAGTTAAAATATCCCAATTGTAGTATTTAGCTAAAAGTTCATCAACAGTATCCCAACCCATTGATGGTTTAAGTTTTCCTATATCTAAAAAACAGTCTTTTTTATAGGTTTTAAGGGCGCCACGAATGTGGTCTTTTCTAGTAAGGTTTTCTAAAACCCAATCGTTATTTTTTTCAATAAAACAAAAGCCTGCTGCCATGCCTAATTTGGGGTTTTCATGAAAATGATTAGCTATAGTTTCAAGATAATTATTTGGAAAAATTAAATCTGCATCAAACTTACAAATAGCATCATAATCATCATCTAAAACATTAAAGCCTTTGTAAAAAGCGTTTATAATTTTTGCTCCAGGTAAATGCTGATTGGTAGATTTTGAATTGACAAGTTTTATAAAAGGATGTTTGTTGGCAAAAGCCTCAACAATACTTTCAGTTTTATCGGTAGAATTATCATTTACAACAACAACTTGCTTGGGTTGAAGTGTTTGGTTTACAAGTGAATTTAAGGTTAAACCAATTGAGCTTTCTTCGTTATGTGCTGGTATTACAACATAAAATTTCATTTGATAAATTTCAATATAAAAAAATCAAACAGCAAGTTTTTTAAGTAGCTTATTTGTGTATTCTTTCAGCGTACACAATGTAATATCTAGGTGTAAACCAGCGTAACAAGGGGCGAATACCAATTTTTTTTGTTGGATTGGTCCATTTTTGGCTATCAATAATTTTCCAGCCAGTTTTTTCAAGTAACCAATCAAATTGCCAATCTTCAAACTCATGGTAGTGTCTATCCCAAATGTCTGTTTTACTTCGGTAAGCAGAAGAAAACCATAATTTTAGAGGTACGCTAGCTACTAGTTTTTCTGCTTTTATATTTTTTAAAACGGTGTATGGTGATAGTAAGTGTTCAAAAATTTCAAAGGCCGTAACTACGTCTGTTTTTGTGTTAATAAGGGTCCTTGTATCTTCGTCTAAATCTTCGCCGTTAGTATTTGTAACCGAAAAACCTTTGTCTTTCATTATTCCAGAAAACGGATTTTCAACACCTAAATCTAAAATAGTTTCGCTGCTTTTTATGTGTTTTTGTAAAAACGTTAACGTGTGTTTAAAGCGTTTATTTGGGAAGCTTTTTTCGTACATTGTTAGTATTTGTAAATAATGGCATTAATATGCATACCAGCACCTACGCTTGCAAAAATAACCACATCGCCTTTGTTGATGTTATGGTTTTCTAGTTGGTTGTTTTTTACCAAATCAAATAAAGTTGGAACGGTTGCTACCGAACTGTTTCCTAATTTTTGAATGCTCATAGGCATAACGTTTTCAGGAATATCGGTTCTGTAAAGTCTGTAAAAACGTTTTAAAATAGCTTCATCCATTTTTTCATTGGCTTGGTGAATGAATATTTTTTTAACTTCAGAAATATCAACACCGCTATTATCTAAGCACGTTTTCATAGCTTTTGGCACGTTTAAAAGTGCAAATTCATAAATTTTGCGTCCCTCCATTTTTATGTAGCGGGTATCTTTATCTAATTCTGGATTGTTTGAATTTCCAAAGTATAAATAATAGGCTTCATCATAAGTGAAACTTGCTGATTCATGAGCTAAAATACCACCTTCTTCATTTGTAGTTTCAACAATTGTAGCGCCAGCACCATCTGAAAAAATCATGGCATCTCTATCGTGTTTATCAACAACTCTAGATAAGGTTTCTGTACCAATTACCAAGCATCGTTTAGCCATACCAGCTTTAATAAATGCTTGTGCTTGTATAACACCTTCAACCCAACCCGGGCAACCAAAAAGGATGTCATAAGCTATGCATTTTGGGTTTTTAATACGTAAACTGTGTTTAATTCTGGTTGCTAAAGATGGAATTATATCAGCTTGAATGGTGTTGTGCTTTACATCGCCAAAGTTATGTGCTACAATAATATAATCTATAGTTTCAGGGTCTATGTTGGCATCTTTTATGGCTTTTTCAGCAGCAAAAAAACCTAAATCTGATGAGGTGTGATGTTTTTTTGCATACCTACGTTCAGAAATGCCTGTGATAGCTTTAAATTTTTCAACAATAACCTCATTAGGGGCATTAATAACAGAGCCATCAGTATTTAAAAATTCATGGTTATGAAAACGTTCATTTTTTTCAATAGTGTCAGGTATATAGCTGCCTGTACCGGTTATTTTAATATTCATAATGCTATTTAGTTTACTAAAAAGCTAATTTACCTTGTAAAAACAAAAAAGCAATTTTAATTACTTTTTTATTACGATGTTCAACAGGCAAAATTAAGCCTCAATATAGTCTTCGATAGGGGCGCAAGAGCATATTAAATTCCTATCTCCGTAGGCATCATCAACACGTCTTACAGTTGGCCAAAATTTATTATCTCTAAGATAATCTAACGGAAATGCAGCCGTTTCTCTAGAGTAAGGGTAATACCACTCATTGGCGGTAATTGCATCTAAAGTATGTGGTGCATTTTTCAATACGTTGTTAGCATCATCTTTTGAGGTATTGTCAATTTCGTTTTTAATAGAAATCATGGCATCACAAAATCTGTCAATTTCGGCTTTACTTTCACTTTCTGTAGGTTCAATCATTAATGTGCCCGCTACAGGGAATGATACTGTTGGTGCATGAAAACCGTAATCCATTAAGCGTTTTGCAATATCTGTAACTTCAATACCATTAGCTTTAAAAGGTCTACAATCTACAATCATTTCATGAGCGGCTCTACCGCGTTCTCCAGAATATAATGTGTTAAAATTGCCATCTAACCTGTGTTTAATGTAGTTGGCATTTAAAATAGCTACTTTGGTAGATTGTGTTAAACCTTCAGTACCTAACATTTTTATGTAACCGTATGATATTAAGCAAGCTAAAGCAGAACCAAAAGGCGCAGCCGAAATAGCTGAAATAGCCTTTTCTCCACCGGTTTTAAATAAAGGGTTACCCGGTAAAAACGGCACTAACTGTTTGGCAACACAAATAGGGCCAACACCTGGGCCACCGCCACCATGTGGTATTGCAAATGTTTTATGAAGGTTAAGGTGACAAACATCGGCACCTATACTACCCGGATTTGTAAGTCCTACTTGGGCATTCATGTTGGCACCGTCCATATAAACCTGTCCGCCATTATCATGAATTATTTGCGTTATTTCTTTAATAGCAGATTCAAACACACCATGTGTAGAAGGATATGTAACCATTAAAGCAGCCAAATTATCTTTATGCTTAATGGCTTTTTCTCTTAAATCTTCAACATCAATATTACCTTCTTCAGTAGCTTTTGTTACTACAACTTTCATGCCTGCCATAACGGCACTTGCAGGATTTGTTCCGTGTGCAGATGATGGAATTAAGCAAATATTTCTATGATGATCATTACGAGATTCATGGTATGCTTTTATTACCATTAAACCTGCAAATTCACCTTGAGCACCTGAGTTTGGCTGTAATGATGTGGCTGCAAAACCTGTAATTTCAGTAAGCTGATTTTCTAGCGCTTTTAACACTTTTCTGTAACCGCGCGCCTGTTTTTTAGGAGCAAAAGGGTGTATATTGCCCCATTTAAACCAACTTAATGGTAGCATTTCGGCTGCAGCATTTAATTTCATTGTACAAGAACCTAATGAAATCATAGAGTGGTTTAATGATAAATCTTTACGCTCTAATGTTTTTATGTAACGCATCAATTGTGTTTCAGAATGGTGTTTGTTAAACACTTCTAATTCTAAAAATGGCGTTGTTCTTTTAACCGAAGTTTCAATGTTATTAGCTTGTATTACTTCAGAAATTATAATAGGTTTTTTGTTTGCAGCCTCGGCAAAAACACTAATTAAATAGTTTATATCCCGAATTGATGTGGTTTCATTTATAGAAATGGTAACCGTATTTTTATCTGGGTAACAAAGGTTTACTTTTTTCTTTGTAGCAATCTTTTTTATTTTGATAGCTTTTGTTTTTATTTGAAGTGTATCAAAAAACGATGAATTTACCTGATTGTAACCAAGTGTTTCTAAAACTTCGGCTAATTTAGATGCTTTATTATGCACTTTGTTGGCTATAAATTTTAAGCCTTTTGGCCCGTGAAAAACGGCATACATACCGGCCATTACAGCTAGTAAAACTTGTGCGGTACAAATGTTTGATGTAGCTCTGTCTCTTTTAATATGCTGTTCGCGAGTTTGTAAAGCCATTCTTAGCGCTCTGTTTCCATTGGCGTCTTTAGTTACACCAATGATACGTCCAGGAATATCACGTTTAAACGCCTCTTTTGTTGCAAAATAAGCTGCATGTGGACCACCATAACCCATGGGAATACCAAAACGTTGTGTGGTGCCTACAACAACATCGGCACCAAAATGACCGGGCGCTTCTAGTTTTACTAAGCTTAAAATATCGGCAGCTATAGCTACTTTAATTTGTGTGCTTTTTGCTTTTTCAATAAACGATTTAATGTTGGTTATTTGGCCGTCTCTTCCCGAATATTGTAAAATAGCACCAAAAAATTCAGAAGAAAAATCAAAAGTATCTTCATTACCTACAACTAACTCTATACCAATGGGGTTTGCCCTTGTTTCTAACAATGAAAGTGTTTGAGGTAAAATATTTTCAGAAACAAAAAATTTGTTGATACCTGCTTTTTTTTGGTCACGTTCTCTAACGGCAAAAAGTAGGCTCATAGCTTCGGCAGCTGCAGTACTTTCATCTAATAATGAGGCATTGGCAATTTCCATACCTGTAAGCTCAATAACCATGGTTTGAAAATTTAAAAGTGCCTCTAAACGGCCTTGGGCAATTTCTGCTTGATAGGGCGTATAGGCGGTGTACCAACCCGGATTTTCTAAAATGTTACGCTGAATTACAGCAGGCATAACGGTTGGGTGGTAACCTAAACCAATGTATGTTTTGTAAGCTTTATTCTTTTTTGAAACATCATGAATATGAAGTAAATACTCATGCTCGGTCATTGGCTCGTCTAAATTTAGAGGTTTTTTTAAACGAATATCGTCTGGAAGCGTTTCGTAAATTAACTGATCTAAAGACTCTAAGCCAAGGGCGTTAAGCATTTCTTGTTGGTCTGTTTCATTTGGACCAATATGACGTAAAGCAAAAGCGTTTGTGTTCATTTAATTTCAAATTGTTAAATAATTCGCAAAAATAAGTAAAATTTAAAGGGTTTTGTTGCAGAAAACGGAAAGTTTTTAACTATTTGAATCTGTTGTTAACAGTTTAATTATTTTTGTTTGATGCAATATTTTAAACAGCTTTTAAATTTTTATATAAATAGTAGTATTCATGTGGCTTTGTCTGTGTGTGCTTTGGCTGTTGTAACACAAATTGAGTTGGGTTTTTCTATTGATGTTGTGTTATTGTTGTTTTTATTTTTTGCTACTATTACAGGTTATAATTTTGTGAAGTTTTTTGGTATGGCAAAATTCCATCATAGGCGTTTAGCAAGTTGGTTAAAGGCTATACAGGTGTTTTCGTTTTTCTGTTTTGTTTTTATGTGTTATTCTGGTAGTAAATTACAACCAGAAACTCGTGTGTGTATTGCTTGTTTTGGTGTTGTTACTTTTTTTTATGCTATACCATTTTTACCAAAACATTTGTTTATTGATAAGCAACAAAATTTACGAAGTATTGGTGGCTTAAAAATTTATTTAATAGCCTTGGTTTGGGCAGGAGTTACGGTTGTTTTACCCGTAGTTAATACCTCTTTTGATGTTACTATAAATGTTATTTTAATAGTTGCACAACGCTTTATTTACATTATAGTTTTAATGTTTCCTTTTGAAATTAGAGATTTACAGTTTGATAGTGTTAAGCTATCTACAATACCACAGAGAATAGGAGCAAAGCGCACCAAAATAATAGGCGTATTCTTGTTGTTTTTTATAGCTGTTTTAGAGGTTTTTAAAACCGAAAAACAATTAATGCATACACTTACTTTATGTGTTGTTTTATTGATTACGTTGCTTTTTTTGTTGTTTTCAAAAAAGGAGCAAACAAAATATTACAGTTCGTTTTGGGTTGAAGGAATACCTGTTTTATGGGCTGTAATATTAGTTGTGTTATCAGGTTAATTGGCCTGTTTTTTTATAGCATTTTCAAGCTCTTTTTTCATGTTTTCTTTGCTTTCTGGAGTTAAGCAATCAACATTAGCTTCGTTTATTTTTTTGGTTAGTTTTGTGTTGCGTTTGTAATAGGCTCTTGTAACGTGGCACCATGTAAGTCTTAGGTTAAGTTTTATTTTATCAAATAAACTAGCCTCATTATATTGTGCTTTGTCGCATAAATGTTGCGCTTCATCACAGCTTACAAATAAAAAGCTCTTCTTCATATTTTCCATTGTTAAAACCAGTTTTTTTCTAGGCAATCGGCCATAGCAGTACGTGCTCTGTGAATAATTACCCATAAATTAGACGGTGTAATGTTTAATTCATTACAAATGGTTTCGGTTTCATAGCCTAAAATGGTTTTCATTTTAAAAACATTGGCTTGCTTACTGGGTAATTTGCCTAAGCAATTATGTATGGCTTCACCAAGTTCATTGTTTTGCATATCATCTTCGGCTGTTTTGTCAAACGGATCTGCTACGCGTTCTTCTAACCAATCGCCTTCACTTTCAGCGTCGTTATAATTCATTCTAACTTCGGCTTTACCTTTGTTAGAATTAATTTTTCGGTAATAGTCAATTATTTTTCTTTTAAGAATACTAATAAGCCAAGTGCGTTCACTGGCTTCGCCTTTAAAGTTTTTCATTGATTTTAAGCCCGCCAGAAAAGTATCTTGTACAAGGTCTTTCGCTATGTCTTTGTCATTTACACGGGTAATGGTGTAATTGTAGAGATAGTCGGAATATAAATCGATCCAATTATTCGGATTAATTTGATGGTTGGGCATATTGCGTGTTTTCTTTTATCAAAAGTAAAATAAAAAAATGAAACCGTTTTAAGTTGTAAATATTAATACATTCAATAAAAACATTTATTTTTTAATTAATCCTGCACGCTTTAATAAAGCTTCAGGTTTAGGCTCTTGACCTCTAAAGCGTTTGTATAGCGTCATTGGGTTTTCGGTACCGCCTTTACTTAAAACATGGTCTTTAAATTTGTTGGCTACTTTTGTGTTAAAAATACCTTCTTGTTTAAAATATTCAAAAGCATCAGCATCTAAAACTTCGGCCCATTTATAGCTGTAGTAGCCCGAAGAATAGCCGCCTTGAAAAATGTGTGCAAAGGCTGTGCTCATACAATTTTCTTCAACATCAGGATATAGTTTTGTGTTGCTAAATGCCTTATTTTCATGCGCTTTTACAGAAGTTATTGACTCTGGAGAATCACCACCGTGCCAACTCATATCTAATAAGCCAAAACTTAACTGGCGTAAGGTTTGCATGCCTTCATGAAATGTAGCCGAGGCTTTAATTTTTTCTACTAAATCCATTGGAATAACCTCGCCAGTTTCATAATGAGTTGCAAATAACTCTAAAGCATCTTTTTCAAAACACCAATTTTCCATTATTTGGCTTGGTAATTCAACAAAATCCCAAAATACACTGGTGCCCGATAAACTTGGGTAAGTGGTGTTGGCTAACATACCGTGTAGCGCATGACCAAATTCATGAAACAACGTGGTTACTTCGTTAAAAGTAAGGAGTGATGGTTTGCTTTTTGTTGGTTTTGTAAAGTTGCAAACTATAGATATATGTGGCCTAGAGTTTTCATTATTTTTAATGTACTGTGGTTTGTAAACTGTCATCCACGCACCGTTTCTTTTGCCTGGTCTTGGGAAAAAATCGGCGTAAAGTATAGCAATATAATCGCCATTAGTGTTGCTTACTTTGTATGTTAAAACGTCTTTATGATATTTATCAATACTATTTATTTCTTCAAAATGTAAGTTGAATAATTTTTTGGCAATTGTAAATGCGCCTTCAATTACATTTTCTAATTTAAAATAAGGTTTTAGTTTTTCGTCATCTAAACTAAAAAGTTTTTGTTTTAATTTTTCAGCATAATAAGCACCGTCCCATTTTTGAAGTTGCTCAATACCATCTATATTTTTAGCAAAATTTTGAAGGTTTTCAAACTCGTTAGTGGCGGCAGGTTTTGCTTTTTCTAATAATTCATTAAGAAAATTAGTGACATTTTCGGGCGTTTGTGCCATACGTTCTTCTAAAACAAAATGGGCGTGGGTTTTGTAACCTAAAAGGTTTGCGCGTTGGTGCCTAAGTTTTACAATGTTTAAAACAATATCTTGATTGTTTAAATCATTATTTTTAAAACCTTTGCTACCGGCGGCTAAACTTATTTTTTTACGCAGTTCTCGGTTATCTGCATAGGTTACAAAAGGTATGTAGCTAGGGTAATCTAAAGTGAAAAGCCAGCCTTCTTTTTGTTTACTTTCGGCTAACTGTTTTGCAGCTTCAATTGTGCCATCGGGTAAACCACTTAAGTCTTTTTCATTTGTAATTAACATTTCAAAGGCATTGGTTTCTGCCAATACATTTTCACCAAATTTAAGTTTTAATTTACTAAGCTCTTTGTCAATAGCTCTTAAAGTTTCTTTTTTATCATCTGAAAGATTAGCGCCATTTCTAGAAAAACTTTTGTATTTTTTGTCAAGCAGCGTTTGCTGTTCAATAGTCAAGTTTAAGGTGTTTTTGGCGTTATAAACGGTTTTTATACGTTGAAATAGAGCTTGGTTTAACGTGATATCGTTACTGAATTCTGAAAGTAAAGGTGAAACTTCTTGAGCTATTTTTTGAATAGTCTCATTAGTTTCAGCAGAATTTAAATTGAAAAATACACTTGAAATTCTATCTAATTGTTCACCTGAAAAATCTAAAGCTTCAATGGTATTTTTAAAAGTTGGTGCTTCAGTATTATTAACTATGGCATCAATTTCGGCTTTAGCATTTTCTATAGCTTCTTTAAAGGCAGGAAGGTAATAACTGTCTTCAATTTTAGAAAAAGGAGCTGTGTTGTATGGCGTATTAAACGTTTCAAGTAATATTTTGTATGACATAAGTTTATAATGAAATGTTAAAGTTTAGTTATTATGCATGCATAATAAAAAAAAGTTTTATATTTGCACCCGACAGATTTTTGCGAGTGACTAACTCATAAGGATTATATGTTAATAGCTTGAAAACCTCGAATTTTTATTCGAGGTTTTTTTATGGCTATAAATCTTTAGCAGATTCGTTTACTTTAATTTTTAAGCCTTCTTTATAGGCTATAATTTTATCTAAAACACAAGTATCATGCGCTCCAATAATTTGTGCAGCTAGAATACCAGCATTTTTAGCACCGTTTAATGCAACTGTAGCCACAGGTACACCACCTGGCATTTGTAAAATAGATAAAACAGAATCCCAACCATCAATTGAATTACTGCTTTTTACAGGCACGCCAATTACAGGTAAAGGCGATAATGAGGCTATCATGCCTGGTAAATGAGCAGCACCACCAGCACCTGCAATTATTACTGAAAAACCGCGTGTGTGGGCATTTTTTCCGTAGTCAAATAATTTTTCGGGTGTACGGTGTGCAGATACTATATCTACTTCAACTTCAATATCAAACCCTTTTAAGATGTCTATAGCATCTTGCATAACAGGAAGATCACTTTTACTTCCCATAATTACGCCTATTTTACTCATAAATTTTGAAATTTATAATTTTGAAAAAACCAAATTTTAAAGTTTATATTTAGTTTTTAATATTATTTATTCGCTTATTACTTTAATAGATTTTTTAACGTCTTCAGCAACGCGTCTGGCTTCATTTAAATCTTCATTTACAATAGTAACATGGCCCATTTTTCTAAATGGTCTGGTTTCTTTTTTACCGTAAATATGTGGTGTTACACCATCCATTTTCATGATAGTTTCAATGTTTTGGTAAACTACATTACCAGTATAACCTTCGGCACCAACAAGATTTACCATAACGCCACCAACTTTACTGTCGGTTCTACCAAGCGGTAAATTTAAAATGGCACGTATATGCTGTTCAAATTGTGATGTGTAACTAGCCTCAATGGTTTGGTGCCCAGAGTTGTGTGGTCTTGGGGCAACTTCATTTACCAAAATATCATCATTTTCTGTTTGAAACATTTCAACCGCTAAAAGGCCTACGTGATTGAATGCTTTAGATACTTTTAAAGCCACATCTTTAGCTTTTTTTGCTAAGTTGTCATCAATTCTAGCCGGACAAATTACGTACTCAACTTGGTTGGCTTCTGGGTGAAATTCCATTTCAACCACTGGGTAAGTTTTAACCTCACCGTTAGCACTACGGGCAACAATAACAGCTAATTCGTTTTTAAATGGCACCAATGTTTCGGCAATACATTCTACGTTTGGTAGGTTTTGTAAATCATTAAGCGTTTTAACAATTTTTACGCCTTGGCCATCATACCCAAATTGGGCACTTTTCCAAACAAAAGGTAATGTTAATCCGCCATGATTAATAGCTTCTTCTATTTCAGAAGTATAAGCAAAACGTGTAAATGGGGCTGTTGGTATGTTGTTATCAACGTAAAACAATTTTTGCTTTGCTTTATTTTGTATGGTGCGCAGTGTTTTTGCTGCTGGGTAAACTTTTATACCTGTTTTTTCTAAAGCTTCTAAAGCATCAACATTTACATTTTCAATTTCAATAGTTAATACATCAACGTGTTTTCCAAAGTTAAAAACGGCATCATAATCCATTAAATCACCAAGTGTAAAATTGTTACAAGCTAGTTTGCTTGGTGCTTCAGGGCTAGCATCCATTACATTGGTTTGTATATCAAACTTTCTTGTGTTGTAAAGTAGCATTTTACCTAATTGACCGCCACCTAAAATGCCTAGTTTAAAGTTAGAAGAGAAGTAGTTCATTCATGTTTTTTTTATGAAACGTATTAAAGTTATGCAAAAATACACTTAAATATTAAAAAAAGGATTCTAAAACGTAATTCAAAAGCCTAAAAACGTAAATCATTTAATTATCTTTGCAGCTTTAAAAATACGTTTAAGGTGGTAAAATTACATAACAAATATTTTAAACCGTTTATTACTGCAAATCAAATTGATACAGCAATTGATAGACTGGTTAAAGAAATAGCAAACGATTTAGGAGACGAAATACCTGTTTTTATTGGAATTTTGAACGGCTCTTTTATGTTTACAAGTGATTTTGTGAAAAAATACCCAAAGGCTTGCGAGGTTACGTTTATTAAATTAGCATCTTATGAAGGTGTAAAATCTACCGAAGATATACAGCGTTTAATAGGTTTAACGCAAGATTTAACAGGGCGTACTGTAGTAATTTTAGAAGATATTATTGATACAGGAAATACCTTAGCCGAAGTACACCGTATTTTTCAAAATGAAAAGGTTAAAGCATTAAAAATTGCAACGCTTTTTTACAAACCCGAAGCTTATAAAAAAGATTTTAAATTACATTATGTTGGTATAGAAATACCTAATAAATTTATTGTTGGCTATGGCTTAGACTACGATAACTTAGGTAGAGATTTACCAGAAATATATCAAATAAAAGAAACACAACACATGACAAATTTAGTGCTATTTGGCCCTCCAGGTGCAGGTAAAGGAACACAAGCAAACTTCTTAAAAGAAAAATATAACTTAGTTCATATTTCAACAGGCGATGTTTTTAGGTTTAATATTAAAAACGAAACAGCCCTTGGAATGCTTGCAAAATCATACATTGATAAAGGAGAGTTAGTGCCAGATCAAGTAACTATAGACATGTTAAATGCTGAAGTTGAAAAAAATGCCGATGCAAATGGTTTTATTTTTGACGGTTTTCCGCGTACAAACGCTCAAGCGCAAGCTCTAGATAACTTAATGGATTCTAAAGATTCTGCAATAAATGCCATGATAGCGCTTGAAGTTGATGATGAAGTTTTAGTAAAACGTTTACTTGAAAGAGGTAAAACTAGCGGAAGAGCAGATGATGCCGATGAGTCTATTATTAGAAATAGAATTAAAGAATATTACAATAAAACCGCCATTTTAAAAGATTATTACTCTGCACAAAATAAATATTACGGCGTTGATGGTGTTGGCAGTATTGAAGATATTACAAAACGTTTAAGTACGGTAATAGACGCCTTATAGTAAACGTTTATTTGTTTAGTTGTTTAAAGTGAATATACGACTAAACGACTTAACGCAAAACAAATAAACAAAGACAAATGACAGAAGGAAATTTTGTAGATTATGTAAAAATGTATGTTTGCTCTGGTAAAGGCGGACAAGGTTCTGCGCACTTACACAGAGAAAAATATATTGAAAAAGGCGGGCCAGATGGTGGCGATGGTGGCCGTGGTGGGCACGTAATTATTCGTGGTAATGAAAACTTATGGACATTATTACACTTAAAATTTAAAAAACACATACGCGCCGGCCATGGAGAACACGGTAGTAAAAGTAGAAGCACAGGTGCTGATGGTGAAGACGTGTATATTGATGTGCCTTTAGGAACCGTTGTTAGAGATACCGAAACCAATAACATCCTTTTTGAAATTACAGAACATGCGCAAGAAAAAATTATTGTAGAAGGCGGTAAAGGTGGTTTAGGTAATTGGCATTTTAAATCGTCTACAAACCAAACACCACGCTACGCACAACCAGGTATGCCTACGCAAGAAAAGTATGTTACTATTGAGCTTAAGGTTTTAGCCGATGTTGGTTTAGTGGGTTTCCCAAATGCCGGAAAATCTACATTACTATCTGTAATAACATCTGCAAAACCAAAAATAGCCGATTATGAGTTTACAACCCTAAAGCCTAATTTAGGTATTGTGAAATACCGAGATTACCAAACCTTTGTAATGGCCGATATTCCGGGTATTATTGAAGGTGCTGCTGAAGGTAAAGGGCTTGGGCATTATTTTCTTCGTCATATTGAGCGCAACTCGGTATTATTGTTTTTAATTCCGGCCGATGCCGATGATATTAAAAAACAATATGATATTTTACTTGATGAATTAAGGCGATACAACCCAGAAATGTTAGATAAAGAGCGTTTTATTGCTATTTCTAAAAGTGATATGTTAGATGATGAACTTAAAGCTGAAATGAAGCAAGAGCTTGATAATAATTTGCCAATTCCATACATGTTTATCTCATCGGTAGCGCAAAAGGGCATCACCGAGTTAAAAGATACACTTTGGAAAATGTTGAATGATTAGTGGGCAAGAATTCATTTCAATTTAAAACAAAAACTCATTGGAATAATTTTTGATTATCTTTAAATTAAAAATTAGCTAACAATGAAACATTTACAATTACTTCTGTTTATATTTTTAATAGTAGGTTGCGCACCCATTAAGGTGAATTATGATTATGAACGCACTACTAATTTTTCAAAATACAAAACCTATCAATATTTTGGAGATATGAAAACCGGTTTAAGTGCGTTAGACACTAAACGTTTTTTAGATGCTTTTGATGCTAAAATGACCACATTAGGTTTTTCAATTTCTGAAAACCCCGATTTTTTAATTGATATAAAAAGTGCTGAATTTCAAGGCGCACCAAGGCAACGTGTAGGCGTAGGTTTAGGTGGTGGCGGCCGTAATGTTGGTGGTGGCGTTTCAATTGGTATACCTATTGGGCAACCTAATGTAAACCGACAAATTACAGTTGATTTTGTTGATGAAAAAGGCATTGGTTTGTTTTGGCAAGCTGTTAGCGAATCTAGTTTTAATCCTAATGCAACACCTGAAAACAGAGAAACGCGCTTAAAAGCTATTACCGATAAAATTTTAGCTGGTTATCCGCCAAAACCTTAATGTTTTACTACTTTTTTACTTGCAATAAGTATATTATTTGCATAAATATTAGCAATGTAAATTCCTGTTTGTAAATGACTTGTGTTAATTTGTGTTGAGGTATTTAGTTTTTTAGATGTAATTTGTTTGCCATCAATTGTGCTTAAAACTATGCGTAATTTTTGGCTGTTAGTACTTTCAATTGTAAAATTTAAAAAAGTATTAGTTGGGTTAGGAAACATGCTTATTTTAAAGGTGTTTTTGTTGCTAGTAATAGTTTCAGTACCCAAAGCACTGTAATTAATAGTCCAGTTTACATTGTAAATATGAAATGTTTCATGGTTATCTACCTTTAGCATATTAGAATTATCAGTAACGGTTACTGAAAGGGTGTTGCTGCCTTCATTTAAATTAGTTTCAGTAATAGAAACATCATCAACATTGTTGGCATAATTAACGTTGTTAAGTGTCCATACACTTTCTAAAGTGTTAGGTATAGGTTTTATTAAATTAAGCTGAAAATTAAGCGGAAAATTTAAAGCCTCAAGAGTTGTTGTTTCTGGGGTGAAAGAATCAATAGGAGAGATGAGGCTATGAATTTTTTCAATCATACCTTCTTTACAAACAGCACAAAAAGGTTTGTTTAAAACTTCCATTTTACATTCGGCATGTCTTGGTTTGTACCACATTGAAGCATTGCCACTGCCTGTATGCTGGTGTATGCCAATATTGTTTGTACCCATCCAGTTTTTCCATTTTACGGTATTAGGGTTGGTTTCTTGTGTCATATTTATGGCCTCAGCAGCCAATATATCTCCAGGATAATATTCGTCTTTTAAATCAAAAAGGGAATGCCCTAATTCATGAACAGCAATTTCTAATGAACTTGTACCGGTTGAAGCCATTGGAAATTTACCACCACTACCGCCATAATAGGGCGAGTTTACAAGTATAAGTGCTTGATCATAAGTTGGAAAGTTGTTAGCTAAAACAGTTTCTATTTTGGCTTGGGTATTATTAGCGCTAAATCCATCAATTTCATAATACAATAAAAAATGATTTCCAAAGGCATCATAAGTTGCATTAAAATATGTGTCTACCATTTGTGTGGGTACGGGCCAACCAGATTCATGACTAGCGCTACCTGTTCCTGGGTGGTCTGCACCACTTTCATTTGAAGGTACTTTTATAGCATATACATTAAAATAATTAGCATATTCTAAATAAGGCGATTGGCTAAAAAGGTAATCACTAAAGTTTGTAGCATCTGTAATAAAAGTGTTTAACTCGGTAGTTTGGTAGCCGTCACTTAAAATAACTAAGTTTATACGTTTGTTATTATCACCAGTTATTTTTATGGCTTCAACATCAAAAGTTTGAGCAAAAGCAGATGCAAAACTCACCAATATTACAATGATATGTAGCAGATATTTCACTGGTTAATTTTGGTTTTAATTAATGGTTTTGTTTTCTTGTTTGAAGCATCAATTTCAGAAACACTTAAATAATACACGTTAGCATAAGCAGGAATGCGAATAGTAAACGATGATTTTTTTAACTGAACATGTTTTGTTTGCAGTTGTTTATCATGGTTAATATATTCCATGTGTTTTTCAAGCGGATTTTTTATACTGAATTGTTCAAGCATGCGCCCTTGTTTGTTTAGTAAACTGCAAAGTAAATCGCCTTGTTTACCATTTTTTAAAAGGCTATTTTGTTTAAGTGTACCTTCGGTTTCAATTTTATTAATTAAAGTAATATGTTTTCTGTTTTTGCTTTGTGTTATATTAAAATTTATAAAAAGCAATTTGGGTTTGCCGCTTTTGGTAAGGGTTGGTGGTTCTATATTTTTACTTGCACATGCCGTTAAGTTTAATAACAAGCATGCGGTTAAAAAAAGAAGACATAATATTGTGGGGCGTTGCATAACACAAAGTTACTAAAAACTGTTTAGTGTTGTTGCTTAAAACTAAAGAAGCCCCATTTTTTTGGAGCTTCTGTA
Source organism: Seonamhaeicola sp. ABD4_175 (assembly GCF_056160885.1). Classification (NCBI taxonomy): domain Bacteria; kingdom Pseudomonadati; phylum Bacteroidota; class Flavobacteriia; order Flavobacteriales; family Flavobacteriaceae; genus Seonamhaeicola; species Seonamhaeicola sp. ABD4_175. Next base: position 534,044 of record NZ_JBSWYC010000002.1, on the reverse strand, counting down.
AATTTGTTATTTTAGTAGCATTACTTAACCTGAATTCTTAGGCCTTTACTGTGGCTGCTAAACTCGGGCGCATACATGCTTTGTATGGTAGTGATGCCGTTGCTCATGTTTCCGGTGTTGTTTACACGTAAATCATATTCAAAAACAAAAACACCTTTTGGTAAATAATCAAAAAAGAAGTTTGTACTGGCATCTTTTGTACTTTCATAGTAGCCTAACCCGTCTTGCCATTTGTAGTTAGATAAAACGTTTACAGACTCTAAACCAGCGGCACGCATATCTTTCATATGCACAAATTCCATAGGTCTGTCGTTTTTAATTTCAATTCTAACGCGTATCAGGTCACCAACTTCTAAATTGCTTTTTGAAGTTATTTCACTAAGAGCTTCACCCGTATTGGTGTTTTGTTTTAAAAATAATTTTTTAGAGATTTTTAATGAGGTTTTAGCTGAAGTAATTTTATCTAAATCTTCAAAATATTGCCAATATAAACCACCCCAAGCAATACCATTACCTTTTTTTGTTAGTGTAACATTGCCCATATTTGGTTTAATTTCTTGGGCATTCCAAGAGGTTTTAAAATACCCTGTGCCAGCTTCAATTTTGGTGTTTTCTAATTTTAAAGGATTTACAGTTTCTCCACCAACAGAAACATCAACCATATCTGTAACATCCAACCAATTGCTACCTTGAAGTAGTAAGGCATACACCGCTTCGGTAGTTGCTTTGGTAGTTTTCCAACGGTTAGTTTGTTTATTTTTAAGTAGCCAAATTTTAAGGTTGTCTATAGTTTCTAAATTTTTAGTTTCATTTTGAATGCGTGTGCCAGTTTCAGAAAACGCTTCAATTAGTAGTGCTTGCGTTTCAATTGGTGCTTGATACCAAAACCAAGAGTTTGTGTTTTCTTTCCAGTACATGCCTAATTCTTCAGAGGTAATGCTATTTTCTTTTAAAGATTTTATAATTTTTGAAGCTGTTTTTACATCATTGGCTCTATGTGAAATTAAAGCCATTAAACCTTTGGCGTACAATGAACGGTTTAACCAGTATTTTTGAATTTGTGATTGGTAATATGCAATAACATTTTCAACTTCTTTAGATTTTTTTACCTGCGGAAAGAAACTACGCATGTATAAATAATGCAATTGATTATGGCTTAAATGGTCTTTGTTTAAATCAATATTTTTATTGTATTTTTTTAGGTCTTTGTATTCTTTTATAAAAGCTTCATCTAAATATTTAATGGCCTTTTTAATCATTTGAGATGTATCGCTAGTGTTATTGGTTACTTCAAGTTTATGCAAGTGCCCAAAACCAGTAATAATATGTTGTGTAATCCATCGGCTTTCATAACCGCCATTAAACCAAGGCCATGCGCCTGATGACATTTGATTGCCTTTTAGTTTATTTAAAGCCAATTGTAATGCGTTATTCATTTTATTTAAATTGAACAACAAAGCAATACGCTTTTTTTGTTCGGTTTCACTTTGTGCATCGCGTAACCAAGGCGTTTCTTGAATTAAAATAGATTTTAATGTTTCATTTTTTTCAAGGTTTGAAATGAGCACGTCTTCTGATGCCCACTGATTAAAAACATCTTTTATTCTGGGGTTAGAATTTACAATATGGCTAGCTAACGCATTGGCGTAATACCTGCTAAATGTTTGCTCATTACATTCATAAGGGTATTCCATTAAATAAGGTAATGCTTGTACAGCATACCACGCTGGATTAGACGTTATTTCTAAGCTTAATTTGTGGTGTTTTAATGTAGAAGAGGTGTTGTTTTTTAACTTATTTAATGTAAAGGTTTTAGTTTCGTTACTTTTTATCCACATGGGTAAAGTTTCTGTCACCAACATGCGGTTTGAAAGTACAGGTAATGCATTTTGCTCGCCATCACTAAAACTTTCAGATTTTGCAACAATTTTATATTGAATAGCTTGAACATCATCAGGTATTGATAAACGCCACGATACTTGAGTGTTACCTTTTGATGATACTGAAAAATTTTGCACACTTTTAAGTGTTGAAGTACTATTATTATTCACAAGTAATTTTGATGTAATATCTTTTCCTGAAATAGCATCTGTTAAAATAAGTAGTGCTTGTCCTGAAAGTGGTTTTACGGTTAAATTTGAAATTTTAGTACTTATATTAATACTGTCACCTTCGCGTAAAAAACGTGGTGCATTTGGTATAACCATGAGTTCTTTTTGAGTAACTGTAGTTAATGTTTTTGTGGCACTTTTTAAGTTTTTGGTATGCGCTAATAATTGCAATTTCCATTGTGTTAACGCTTCGGGAGTTGTAAAACTAAAACTTACATTGCCTTCATTGTCTGTTTTTAAATGCGGAAAGAAAAAGGCGGTTTCTTTTAGGTTTTTTCGAATTTTGATTTCGCTAAAATCTGTTTTAGTTGGACTCTCAGGTTTAGGAGGCGGAGGAATATTTAGTTCATTGTCATTTGCCTGTCCTTTTATCATTGCTTGTCCTTCAGAAACTTCAGCTTCTTCAGCCATAACTTTAGATACTGCTCCTGTTAATTCTTTTCTTTTTTGTGTGCCATAACCAACCACCACAACTTCATCTAATTGGGCGCTATCTTCAACTAAGGCTATTTTTAAAACATTATTATTGCCAATTTTAACTTCATAATCTAAAAAGCCTAAATAGATAATTTTAAGTGTGTTTCCTTTTTTTGCTTCAATAGTAAAATTACCATCAAAATCTGTGATTGCTTTGTTTTCTGTTCCTATAATTATAATGTTTGCTCCTGGTAATGGCTCTCCAGCTTCATCATAAACAGTACCGCTAATAACACCTGCTTTTAAATTTTTATCAAAAGTTTCTTTATGTTTTGATGTAAATTTTGGTCTTAATGCATTTAAATATCTGTTATACGTCCATTTATTAAAGTTCATTGAAAACCCAAACCAATTCCATGTGTCATAATATTGCTTTGGATAATGGTAATTATAACTTAATGAATTGTAAACTTTAAAGTTTGTGGTGCCAAAACTTTGGTGCATTTTACTTCTAAAAGCACTATAATATGCGGGTTTGTTAATAGGGTTGAAGTACCAATTATGGTTTTTAAACTGGTTTAAGGAGGCATCATACATACTTGCTAAAAGTTCGGCACTAACTTTGTCGCCTTTTGGACCTTTTATGTTGAAATTCCAAGTTTCATCTGTTCCGGGTTGCAAACGGTCTCTGAAGGTGTTGGTTTCAATTTGCAAATCGGTTTCTGGGTATGGTACCAAAATTGGCAATGTACCTTGTTGAGCACTGTTAAAAGCAGCAAAACTGTAATGAATAGCAAATCCACCAACATCATTTTGGGTAACAGGAATGCTTAATGTTTTTTTATTGTTATTTAAACGAATTATTTGGGTATCAATAATATCATGATTTTTTTCAATAGATACTGTAATTACTATGTTTTTTGCTGCCGAAGCTAAGGTTATAAAAGCCGTTTCGCCTGCGTTGTATGTAGTTTTGTTTGTTGTTATATTAAATAATTGATTGTCGGCTAAACTATCATCTTTATCACTAAATAAAGATATTTTTGTTTCGTCTTTAACCTTTTGATTAAATTTATCTTTAGTTTCTAAAATGACGATGTATTGCCCTGATTCCCATTTTTTAATTTTTCCTAAGTCAAGTGTTTTTGAAATTTCGGTATTAAAAGTTTTATTTAAAACAAGAGCACCTTTGTTCCATTCATTAGGTAAATGTTCGTTTGTAAAAGCCTCATTTGGAAATAAGTTTTTAAATTTTTCTTTTGAAAAATCTTGATAATCTGGCGCAGGCCAAGGGCGTGGTCTTACAACAGTATTTGGAGCTTTAAGTTTGTAAATTTTTATGCTGCCTTTAGCGGGTGTGAATTCGTTATTTAAGTTTTTTGTATCAATAGTTAGTGTTTGGTTTTTATTGTTTTTATTGAGTGCTTCATTAATAATAATTTTGGCAGTTAAAGCATGATAACCAACATTTACAAGGGTTGTTGCACTTCGGGTTTCGCCGTTTACATCGGTAACATCGGCAGTGATTTCGTATTTAAAAATAGGCAGACTTTTTTTATCTACACTCGTGTCTGGCAGCGCTTTAAAGGTAATGCTGAATTCACCATTGGTATTGGTAACGGTTTCGCCGTGGGTTATTTCTTGAGGCTCGCTGTTAAAATTTGGTCTGTACCAATAAAACCAATGCGGATATTGCACTTTACGGTGTACACGATATACAACTTTAGCATTTGTAATATTACTACCCGCAAAAGCAATAGCATTACCTTTTACGGTAACAGAATCGTTAATTTTAAAAGTTTCTTTAACGGGGTTAAAGGTGGTTTCAAATTTTGGGCGTTTGTATTCTTCAACAGAGAAATAATGATTTGAATATAAATCACTTCTATCAGCATCAATTTCAATGTAATACTGGCCGTTTAAACCTGTGTTTGGTAAAATAAACTCGCCACTAACAGAGCCAAATACATTGGTTTTTAGTTCTAATTCTTTTATTTCTTCACCATTGGTATTGTATAAAACCGCATATAAATTTTCATTAGCTAAAACTTCAGAAGTGTTGTTTTTAGTTTTAAGCGCAATGGCTTTAAAAAATACGGTTTGTCCAGGCCTGTAAATACTTCTATCAGTAAAAACAAAAGCTTTGTACTGTGTTTTTTGTTGTTGCTTGTTTTGGTGTGAACCCATCCAGTAATTTCCAAAATAAGCCGTTTCATCTTTATGGTTTACTTTAATAGCTATGTTGCGGTAGTAATTATTTGTTTTTTTAATGCTTATTTTTCCTTGGCTATTGGTGGTGTGGTTTTGGGTTTTTCTATTGCCGTTGTATCTGGAACTGTATGACATTTTAATGGCGGCATTAGGTATAGGTTCGCCATTGTTTCTGTTAATTAATTGAAAAATTTGATGCGTGTTATTTTCAGCATCAACCATAGCTAAATTGGTGATTTGTACCGTGGTTTGAGCAAAAAAGGCATTGCTATTTTTGTCAGTTGTGGCTAAAACAACATAGCGCCCATTGTTTAGTTTAGGTAGTAATATTTCGGTACTATGGCGCTGATAATCGTTTTCATTGCGTAGTAAGTTTTCCCAAGTTTTAGTAGGTTTTAATGTGTTTAAAAATTCCCATTTATCAACTTGATTATAAATTTTAGCAAATTTTTCAAACTGTTTTTCGTTTAATTTAAAAGCTTTAAAGTGCAGTGTGTCAGTATTTTTGTAGTTTACCAAAACTCTAGCATGCTGTTGTATTGGTAAATAATTTTCGGTAGTAATGTTTAGAGTTGGTTTTAATATTTGCTTTTTAAGAATTTTACATTTTTCGGTACCCAAGCTTTCAGGAAAATTAGCCATGGTAGTATTGCAAATTTCTAGCGCCTCTTTGGCTTTAAAGCGGTGTTCTTTATTGGTGTTTCCGTTGTAGGTTTTGCTTAATTCAACATAAATTGAGGCTATTTCAAAATGGTATAAAGCCGCAGTTTCATTCGTTTTATTTTTATCGGCTTCAGTTTTTAAAGCGTTTAATAAAAGTGATTGTTTTTTGCTGAAAGTAGCATGCGTTTCAACAAATTTTAAGCGTTCAATATTAACATTGGCTAAAGCTTTTGCGTTTTTGCTTTTTAAATGAAAATGCATTAAGTTTTGATAAATTTTTAAAGCCTGTAATTGCAAAGAAGTACTGTCTTTTGATGTAATGTTTAATGCCGAAAAGGTTTCAGCGTTAGCTAAAAAATCTGGATTATCAATTTCAAATTTATATGCCGGTTTGGTAATGTGTGTTTCGTTGGTTTTGTAAAATTCTAAAGCATTATGGTTTAAAAAATCAAAAAGTGTTGGCCTGTAAACCTTGGAGTCTTTTTGGGTGTTTAAAATGGCATTATAATTTGCTAAATCTTCTAATTGAAGCATTAAGCCGTTTTGTAGTGAATTTTGGTAATGCACATTAATTTCATTAAATAATGTTTGTAAATCCCAGGTTCTAAAATCGGTTTTATTTACTTTTTTATCAGTTTTGGTGCGGTTGTAAAATTGCCATCTATGTTGTTTAAAATATTGCCAATACAAATTAGCTAGTTGATTTTCTAAAACATTTTTTGTTGGGAAACTGCTAGTTTCAATAGTAGTTTTAAAATCATTAATTATATTTAGTTGCGCATCTTCCTCTAAAATTAAAGCAAACTTACTTTTAAATAAAAGTGTTTTAATAAGTTGTGGGGCGTTGTTATCTTTTTTAGCTTTAAGGGCAATATCATTAACAATTTTAAGTGCAGATTTAGGTAAACCCTCAATTTCAAGTTTTTCAACCTTTTGCCAAAGTACTTCGTAATTGTTGTGTTGGGCATTGGTTATGTTTGCAAAAAGTATAATCATTAATGCTAATAGTGAGTTTTTCATGAACTGTACGTTGTATAAGGTTATTTTTTAATTGGCTTGTTTTGCTAAGCTAAATTCAAAAGCTGTACCAAAAAATAGCCAATGAGTAAACCTCTATTTTGGGTGAGTTAATTTACTCATTTTAAAAGAAACTTGTAATGTTTAACTTTGTGAAACCGACAAAAAACTTATGAACAAATTAATATACCTACTGTTGTTGCCTGTTTTAACTTATGGACAGTTAAATATTGAGCAAGCGCAAACCATGTTAGCAAAAAAACAGTATGCCAAAGCAGAACCTGTTTTAGTAAAATTTGTTGAAGAAAACCCTAATAATTTATTGGCTATAGAGTTGTTGGGCGATGCCTATGGCCACCAAAAAAAATGGGATAAAGCAATAAATAACTACAAAATATTGGTTAACGCCAATGCTAAAAATGCCAATTACCAATATAAATACGGTGGTGCTTTGGGCATGAAAGCGCTATCGGTAAGTAAAATTAAAGCATTAACTATTATTGATGATGTAAAAGCTGCCTTTTTAAAAGCTGCCGAATTAGATAAACAACACGTTGATGCCCGTTGGGCATTGGTAGAATTATACATGCAACTACCCGGTATAATTGGTGGCAGTAAAAGCAAAGCATTACATTATGCTAATGAGCTGCAAAACCTTTCAAAAGTAGATGGTTATTTGGCCAAAGGCTACATTTATGAATACGATAAAGAACCAGAACAAGCCGAAAAATATTATAAATTAGCTTTAAACACAGGCGGTTCTGTAACGTGTTTTGAAAAATTAACCAATTTTTACGAAAAACAAAACAAACCAGAGCAAGCCATTCAAAATATTGAGCAAGCTTACCAAAAACACAACCGTAATGCCATGCATTATCAAATAGGAAAAGTATGCGCAGACTATAATATTCAATTAGAAAAAGGCGAAAAATGCCTACATGCCTACATAAAAAACCACTCGGTTAAAGATGGTGTACCTATTGAATGGGCCTATTTTAGGTTAGCCCAAATTCACAAAAATAAACAAGACAAAACCGCCGCTTTAAAATGGATAGACAAAGCCTTGGCAACCCGCAGTAACTTTAAACAAGCTAAAGAAGAAAAAGATAAAATTTTAAGACTATAAATTAGGGCGTTACCCACAAGGGGTCGGGCTTTCGGCAGTCGCTTTTTGCTCGTGCCTCACAAAAGAGCTCCAACAAATGCCTCAATCCCTAACGCATATCAAAACCGTCTATAACCATTTATTACTGTTAGGGTATTAAACTTTTCAAAATTAAACTTTGAACTTTAAGCTTATAAGTAGATATTTGTTATATGAACGTACATTTTATAGCCATAGGAGGTGCTGCAATGCACAATTTAGCTTTAGCATTGCACAACAAAGGATACAAGGTAACAGGAAGCGATGATACTATTTTTGAACCTTCAAAATCAAGATTAAAAGCAAAAGGATTGTTGCCAGAAGCTTTTGGTTGGTTTCCCAAGAAAATCACTTCTACTTTAGATGCTATTGTTTTAGGAATGCACGCTAAAGAAGATAATCCTGAATTATTGAAAGCCCAAGAATTGGGTTTAAAAATCTATAGTTATCCTGAATTTTTGTACGAGCAGAGTAAACACAAAACCCGTGTAGTTATTGGCGGTAGTCATGGTAAAACAACTATTACTTCAATGATTTTACACGTTATGCATTACCATGATAGAGATGTTGATTTTATGGTTGGCGCGCAGTTAGAAGGTTTTGATGTAATGGTAAAACTTACTGAGGAAAACGATTTTATAGTGCTAGAAGGCGATGAGTATTTAAGCTCACCAATTGATAGGCGACCAAAATTCCATTTATACAAACCCAATATTGCGTTGTTAAGTGGTATTGCTTGGGATCATATTAATGTGTTTCCAACTTATGAAAACTACGTTGAACAATTCAGCATATTTGTAGATTCTATTGTTAACGGTGGAAGTATTAACTACAACCAAGAAGATGCTGAGGTAAAACGTGTAGTTGAAGCTAGCGAGAATACCATTAGAAAAATACCGTATAAAACACCAGAGTATACTGTTGAAGATGGCGAAACACTTTTAGAAACGCCAGAAGGAGATTTGCCTATTGAAGTATTTGGAAAACACAACCTAAATAATTTAGCCGGTGCCAAATGGATTTGTCAGCATATGGGTATTCAAGAAGATGAATTTTATGAAGCCATAGCCACTTTTAAGGGGGCAAGTAAGCGTCTGGAGAAAATTGCTGAAAGCGCAAATAGTGTTGCTTACAAAGATTTTGCGCATTCACCAAGTAAAGTTGAAGCCACTACCAATGCGGTAAAAGAGCAATACCAAAATAGAACCTTAGTAGCTTGTTTAGAATTACATACGTATAGCAGTTTAAATGCCCAATTTTTAAAAGAATACAAAGGCGCTTTAAATGCAGCCGATGTTGCTGTGGTTTTCTATTCACCACATGCTGTTGAAATTAAAAAGTTAGATACCATTACTCATAAGCAAATAGCTGATGCTTTTCAGAGAGAAGATTTAATAATTTATACCAATCCTGAAGATTTTAAGAATTATCTCTTTTCTCAAAATTTTACAAATAAATCGTTATTGCTTATGAGTTCTGGTAATTATGGTGGTTTAGATTTTGATGAGGTTAAAACGTTAATAGTGTAGGTGGGGATTATGCTGTTTCTAAAACAGGTACAATATTTTCAAGTTTAGCAAAACTTAAAGAGAATCCGTCATCCCTTATATCGTCTAGCAACCATTTTCCTTCGCTATATTCCATAATCCAAATTTTGGTATTATCATCAAAACCTCTTTTGCCTTCAACAATTTTTCTAGTTTGTTTGTTAATTAAATAATCTTCAATATTTGCGGTTATGCTAAAAGCAATTTTAGAACCTTCAAAATTTTTACTATCAGATATTTCAAGGTATAAAGGTTTTATGTTTTTAATGCGTTCTAATTTACAAACATTTTTAAGGTTTTCACTTTTCCACCGGTCTAAATGAACCAACTGTTGGTTTTGCCAATACCAATGGTTAACATAATTAGATACTTCACTCATATCTTCTTTATTCCAGGCTATATGTACTCTACTAAACACGTTAGAAACATTTTTTTGAATATTTAACCACATAAAGTCTTTATTAATTCTACCAAGTTTAGCTAATTGTTTTTTTGCTTTTCTAACAGCAATAAATTCAATAGTTTTTATGTAAAATATTAGAGGAAGTAAAATTATTGCCAGTATAGACATTATTAATTTACCCCACCAAGTTTTAAATAGAGCCTTGGCTACAGTACCTCCAGGGCCTGCATAAACTGGGTCAATAAATAAAAAAAGTATAAAGAATATACTTAAAATTAATGTGATTTTTTGCTGTTGTTTCATAACTTTCTTTAGTTATATGTTATTAGCTTGCATAGTATTTTAATGGGTTAAACACCAAACTGTTTAAAATGGTGGTCTAAATGTTTGTATTGCGCTTTTCCCCATTGGTCTGCAGTAAAACTCCCAAAAATAGGATGTTTCTTTTTAGGTTCAAAATACCCTTTTGAGCTGCTCATTTTTTCAATCTTTTCAGTAAGAATATCTTTTTCATAAACAAAATCTTTTTGGCCAGCAATAATAAATTCGTTAGCGGTTGGTAAGCCTTGTTTCCAGGGTTTGTCATTGTATAAACTTGGCGCAACCATTTTCATCATTAAACCTACTAAAAAGTTGGGCTTTTTTATTGTAATTTCATCAAGTGCTAATGCAATGGGTCTTTGGCAATGCACAAGCATTTGATTAACATTCATTTTACCCCATTTTGCTTGTGATTTAGGAGATAATTTATTGAGCCTATTAAGTATTTCAAATTTAGTTTCTGATTCAAATAAAGATTTCATGGGTAAGTAAATTTATTATTGCAGCAGTAATTTACAATAATTATCTTTATCAAATGCCAGAAAAAAGCACATCGTTTTCAATAAAAAATTGGTCGCAAGATGATCAGCCTCGAGAAAAACTACTTTACAAAGGAAAAACCGCTTTAAGTGATGCTGAATTGGTAGCCATTTTAATAGGTTCTGGTAACAGAAACGAAAGTGCTGTAGCCCTTTGTAAGCGTATTTTAGCCAGTGTAGATAATAATTTGAGTGCGTTAGGTAAATTATCTATTAAACAACTTATGGCATTTAAAGGTATTGGCGAAGCTAAAGCCATAACCATTGCCGCTGCTTTAGAATTAGGAAGAAGAAGGCGAGGAGAAGAGGCTCTACAAAAAAGGCAAATAACCTCAAGCACTTCGGTTTTTGAATTAATGCAACCTATAATTGGCGAACTTCAACATGAAGAATTCTGGATAATCTATCTAAATAATTCAAATAAAGTACTGCAAAAAAATCAGTTAAGTAAAGGCGGTATAACAGGTACGTTGGTTGATGTGCGTTTAGTGTTTAAACAAGCTTTAGAACTTGGTGCTACGGCTTTAATTTTAGCACACAATCATCCGTCAGGAACTTTAAAACCAAGTGAAGCCGATAAACAAATTACCAATAAACTTAAAATTGCCGCCCAAAGTTTAGATATTAAAGTGCTAGACCACTTAATTATTACTGAAAAAGCCTATTTTAGTTTTGCCGATGAAGCCATTTTATAGCTAACTAAATAAATTCTGAAGCCGTAATGTTACTAGTTTATACACATAAAATATCACCAAGAGTTAAGTATGCTTTTAAGCATATTTGCACACGTGTTTTGGGTATAGAAGTAGATTTTACAACAACCATTGAAAAATTTATAGCGCATGATAGCCTTAAAATGTCATACACTAAACAACAATTAGGTAATGAGTTTTTTATAAAAAGTCATGAAATAATGTTTGAACAGGGTTTGTCAGACATCAGTATAAACGTGCACGATTGGGAAAACACCAAATGCTTCTTTTATATAGGCGAAAAGGGCGCTATACCTTTTGATATATTTTCGGCTACATTTTATATGCTATCTCGTTATGAAGAGTATTTGCCACATGTAAAAGATGAATATGGCCGTTTTACAGCAATACAAAGTTTGGCGTTTAAACATGGGTTTTTGCATCAGCCGGTTGTAGATATTTGGGCATATAAATTTAAAGCTGCATTACAGCTACAGTTTCCAGATTTTGTATTTCCAGAAAGAACATACAGCATAAAACCTATTATAGATGTACCTTGTGCTTACAATTACAAGCTAAAAGGTATTGTACGTACAATGGGTGGCGTTATAAAAGATGTATTAAGGTTTAGGTTTAAAAGTTTATACTTAAGGTTTGCAGTGCTTTTAGGCTTAAAACATGATCCGTATGATACATTTAAGTATATAATAAATAGGCAAAAATCTAGTGATTATAAGTTTTTGTTTTTCTTTTTACTAGGCGATTATTCAACCTTTGATAAAGGTATAAACCCAAACAAAAAAAACTTTATATCTTTAATTAAACATGTAGCCGATTATTGTAATGTAGGGCTTAAAGCATCTTATTTTGCTATTGATGATGTTGAAATTCTAAAAAAAGAAAAAAACAAAATAGAATCTATAGTAAACATGTCTCTGCAAGCATCTAGACATTCGTTTTCTAGGTTAAATTTACCCGAATCTTACAGGAATTTAGTTGATTTAGAAATTAATGAAGATTACAGTATGGGTTATGTAAACCATGCCGGATTTAGGGCAGGTTCTTGCACACCTTTTCTTTTTTATGATTTAGATTATGAAGTGCAAACACCTTTAATGATTCACCCGTACCATATCATGGATTTTGTATTATTAAAAAACCGCTCATTATTAGATAAAAAACAAACGCTTTATAAAATTATTAACCAAGTAAAGCAAGTAAATGGGCAGTTTGTGCCTGTTTTTCATAACTATACCTTTTCTGATGTTTACAGGTGGAAAGGATTTAAAGAACTATTTAATATAATAATAGAATCTGCTCAAAATGACTAAAAATATAACCGATGTTTTTTTTGATTTAGACCACACTTTGTGGGATTTTGATAAAAACTCTGCACTTACCTTTAATAAAATATTCACACTTAATAATATTGATATTAATATTGAAGAGTTTTTGAAAGCTTACCAGCCTATAAACCTTAATTATTGGAAGCTGTATAGAGATGAAAAAATAGATAAAGAATCATTACGTTTTGGTAGGCTTCACGATGCTTTTTCAGCATTAAATACATATGTTGAAAAAGAAGTAATATTAAAACTATCTGATGATTATATCAAACATTTAACAAGCTATAATTATTTGTTAGATAACACGGTAAATGTTTTGAATTATTTACAAAATCAATATAAATTACACATAATAACTAATGGTTTTGATGAGGTTCAGCATAAAAAATTAACAAAATCTAATATTTTACATTATTTTAAAACCATAACAAATTCTGAAATGGTTGGTGTAAAAAAACCAAACCCTAAAATTTTCAATTTCGCATTAAATAAAGCACAGGCTAATGCAGAAAGTAGTGTTATGATAGGTGATAGCTATGAAGCCGATATTGTAGGTGCTCAAAATATAGGTATGGATGTAATTTATTTAAAAGTAAATAATACAACGCAGGCTAATGGCGTTAAAACAATAGATAATCTAATTCAGCTAAAAGAATATTTATAATAAAATGTATCTTTACAAATACCACTAATAATAAAAAATACAATGAAATTTAAGTTTATATCTTTAATAATTACTTGTTTACTTTTTACATCGGTTTATGCGCAGCAAAATTTAAACAACTACAAATACGTTATTGTACCCAACAAATTTGATTTCTTAAAAGAAAAAAATCAGTATCAATTAAATGGGTTAGCGCAATTTTTATTCAATAAATATGGCTTTACGGCTATTATGGAAGGTGAAGAATATCCAGACGATTTAAAATTTAACAGATGTTTAGGTTTAAAATCTGATGTTTTAAAAGATTCCGGAATGTTTAAAACCAAACTACAAGTAGAATTAAAAGATTGTAATGATAGGGTAGTGTATACCTCACCAGTTGGTGAAAGTAGAGAAAAAGAGTATGATAAAGCTTATAATTTAGCCCTAAGAGCAGCGTTTAACCACATAGCAAACTTAAATTACTCTTACCAACCAAGTGACGCTATTACATCTATTTCTACAGTAGCAAAAGCACAACCAAAAAATGCAGCCGAAAAAAATGAAGTTTCAAAAGGAATTGAAGCTTTAAAAGCAGAAATTGAAAGCTTAAAAACTTCAAAAAAGCAAGTAGTTGAAGTTAATACGCCCGCTCAAATCACAGTACAAACTCAAAAAGTAACAACAAAAGTAGTACAACAATCAACTAGCAATGTTTTATATGCCCAAGCTATTGAAAACGGATTTCAGTTAGTTGATAGTTCGCCTAAAGTGGTATATAAAATTAAAACAACAGGTTTAAATAATGTGTATTTAGTTGAAGATACTTCGGCTATTTTATACAAAAAAGACACTGCTTGGTTTTTAGAGTATTACCAAAACGGACAGTTAAAACAGGAAACACTTAACATTAAATTTTAATAAAAAATTATAGTTTAGTAGTTGTATTTATTTTTCCAGCGTTGTTTTAAAAATTCACGGTGTGCGTTTTCACGTGCGTTATTTCCTGGTTTATAAAACGTAGTGTTCTTAATTTCATTGGGTAAAAACTCCTGTTGGGCAAAGTTGTTTTCATAATTATGTGCATACCTGTAATTTTCGCCATAACCAAGCTCTTTCATAAGTTTTGTTGGCGCATTTCTAATATGCAAGGGCACACTTAAATCGCCTGTTTCGCGCACTTTTTGTTGTGCTTCATTTATAGCCATATAAGCAGCATTGCTTTTTGGCGAGCAGGCTAAATACGTGGCGCATTGACTTAAAATTATACGAGACTCCGGGTAACCAATAGTAGCAACTGCCTGAAACGCATTGTTAGCAATAACCAAAGCCGTTGGGTTGGCATTACCTATATCTTCACTAGCTAAAATTAATAAACGGCGGGCAATAAACTTTATGTCTTCACCACCTTCAATCATTCTAGCTAGCCAATATACAGCACCGTTGGGGTCACTACCTCTAATAGATTTTATAAAAGCCGAAATAATATCATAATGCTGTTCACCTGTTTTATCATAACGCACCGTGTTATTTTGCACTTTTTCAAGCACAATAGCATCAGTAATTACAATATCTTTATCATTTTCAAAAGAACTTACAATAAGCTCAAAAACATTTAAAAGTTTGCGTCCGTCACCACCAGAAAGCCTTAAAAGCGCAGCAGTTTCTTGTAATGTAATATTTTTTTTAGCTAAAAATTCATCATGTTTAATAGCTCGGTTAAGTAAAGTTTCTAAATCCTTTTTTTCAAAAGCATTTAAAATATACACTTGGCAACGCGATAACAGAGCAGAAATAACCTCAAAACTAGGGTTTTCAGTAGTGGCGCCAATTAAAGTAACCCAACCTTTCTCAACGGCTTGCAATAAGGAATCTTGTTGCGATTTGCTAAATCTATGAATTTCATCAATAAACAAAATAGGGTTTTTAGTAGTAAAAAGTCCACCACTTTGTTTAGCCTTTTCAATAACTTCACGCACCTCCTTAACGCCAGAACTAATGGCGCTTAAAGTGTAAAATGGTCTGCCAGATTCTGTAGCAATAATATTAGCCAAAGTAGTTTTTCCGGTACCAGGTGGCCCCCAAAAAATCATAGACGGAATTAAACCATGCTCTAAACTTTTGGTTAAAGCACCATTTTCACCAACCAAATGCTTCTGGCTCACATAATCTTGTAAAGTTTTTGGACGTAATCTTTCAGCTAAAGGTTCATTCATACAGTAAAATTAATCTATTTTTTTGTTATAGCGTGCCCCAAATACATTTGGGTCGGGCTTTCCGCTAAATCTTTTTATCGTACCTCAAAAAAGGATACCGCTGCAATCCCTCACGCACATATCTGCCAAAATAACACCTTTATTATAAATGGTTTATTATTTGCTATTTTAGTATTATGAGCAACAAGCATTTTACATTTAGTACTGGCGTAATAGCATACCCAATATTTTTTGTGTTAATAATATGGTCTGTTATGTCTTTTGAGGTGCAGTTTCATACAAGTTTTAATAAATATGGCATCTATCCACTAAGCTTAAAAGGGTTACGAGGTATTGTGTTTAGCCCGTTTATTCATGGTAGTATAGAGCATTTATATCATAATACAGTACCGCTTTTTGTGTTAAGCATGGCTTTATTTTACTTCTACAGAGCTTTAGCTTGGAAAATTTTAATTTATGGTATTTTAGTTTCTGGTTTTATAACCTGGTGTATTGGCAGGCCATCATATCACATAGGTGCAAGTGGCCTTATTTATGTACTTGTAAGTTTTACTTTTTTTAAAGGTATTTTTGCAAAACATTACCGTTTAATAGCCCTAAGTTTATTGGTTGTGTTTTTGTATGGTAGTATGGTTTGGTATGTAATGCCTATTAAAGAAGGTGTGTCTTGGGAAGGGCATTTAGCAGGATTAATAACAGGTTTTATATTTGCCTTACTGTTTAAAAGTAATATTGCAAAACCCAAAAAGTACGATTGGGAAAACGATAATTATAATGAAAACGACGACCCTTTTTTAAAGCATTTTGATGAAGATGGTAATTTTATTGAAACAAAATCACCAGAAGAAACAGATGAAAATGCAACAATAAATTACATTTATAAAAAGGAAAACGAGTAAATTAAATCAAAAAAATATTAATTATCGTTTAAAATTCTTTGGCGCACTGCTTCATATAAAAAAGCACCACAAGCCACAGAAACGTTTAACGATTCAATATCGCCCAACAACGGTAGTTTAGCTTTCTCATCAACCACTTTTAATGTAGACGGATTTATACCTCTATCTTCAGAGCCCATAATAATAGCACATGGTTCATTAAAAGAAACATCATATAATGTATTGTCTGTTTTTTCAGTTGCAGCAATAACTTTTATACCCGATGCTTGCATGTAAAAAACAGCATCTTTTATATGGTCTACTTTGCATAAAGGCATTTTAAAAACGGCACCAGCACTTGTTTTAATAGTATCTCCGTTAACAGGAGCGCCACCTTTTTTCTGAAAAATAATACCGTTAACACCAGTGCATTCTGCAGTTCTTATAATAGCGCCAAAATTTCTAACATCGCTCAACTGATCTAATAGTAAAAATAGTGGCGTTTTACCAGCTTCAATAGTGTTTAAAACCAAATCTTCAATATCAAGAAAATCCACCGGTGAAATATTTGCAACCGCACCTTGATGATTTTTTTTAGTGAGCCTGTTTAATTTTTCTACAGGCACGTAAGCCATGTTGATGCTTTGTTTTCTAATAAGAGTTTCTAATTCAGAATACAAATCGCCTTTTAACCCTTTTTGTAAAAAAACTTTATCTAAGGTTTTTCCAGCGTTTATGGCTTCAATAATGGCTCTAATACCGAATATTTGTGTTTGGTTTTGCATGGGGTAAAGGTATAAAAAAACCAGAGAATAAATTTTCTCTGGTTTTAATTTAAATTTGTAAAATTAGAGGCGTTTAGTTTGCAGCATCAACTTCTCTAATAGGAATTTGGTAAATCATTTTTTCATCTAGAGCAGGAATTTCTAAATCTGCACCAGGCATTACTAAGTTTTCTCTACCATCTTTTCTATTCAATCCTATGCCTAATCTTGCCATATCGAAAGAAGCAACACCATCACCCCATAATTCAATACGTCTGTACATTAAAATTTCATCAATTAAATCTTGCCCCGTTTTTGTAGATAATGTATAGTTTTCATCTCTAACAGAGTTTAAATCGAAAAGAACTTGTTGTGCATCAGTATCTTTGTTTTGTCTGGCTAAAGCTTCAGCTTTAGTTAAATAAAACTCTGTATTTCTTAAATAAATGTAATCACCAATAAAAACTCCAGGACCTGGTTGTGCAATAAATTTCAAACTAGTGTATTTAGGGGTTATATTGTAGTGTCCCCAAGTACCAGGTACTAAAATTACACCAGGGTCATATTGCTGATCAGCAAACCAACCTTTTCTAACATCAGTATCAGGTATCATGTCATAAAGGTTTGAGTTAACTGTTTTAAAGTGATTCCAACCACTGTAACCATCGTTTATTTGACTTACATGTGAGAAGAAAGATTGGTAAACTTCACTTGTTGCTTCAGTTACCTCTGCGCCCCAAATAACTTCAGATAGTGAAAGTTCATCAAAGCCATGCATAACATCACTTTCTATGCTACCAACAGACATTGCAATATCAGCATATTTTTCTGCTTCACTCCAGTTTTCATAAGTTAGATGAAAACGTGCTAAATATGCAGCAACTACACTAGCATCAACTTCTTCTTTTGAATCTCTTTCGTAGTTTTCTAAGCCGTTATATGCAGCAGTTAAATCTTCTAAAATAAGTTCTTTAACTTCTCCTACTGTAGACTTAGGTTGCCCAACAAAATCTCCAAAATCAATTGGAATAGCTTCTGTATCATCACTAGCTTTAGTGTGTTGGTAAATTCTTAAAAGGTAGAAATAAGCTATTGCTCTATAAGTATGAGATTTATATTTAAAAATTAATGTTTCTTCAGGCGATTCTTCAGGTATTGTGTTAATAATACCATTTGCATTATTTATAACTTTATAGAAAAACTCCCACATAAAGTCATTGTCGTTAGAAGTAAGAATGATGTTGTCATAATTGTTAAAAGCACCAAACCAGGTGTTTCTACTCATGTCCATATCATTACTTCTTAAATCCATTCCTAAGTCAACAGCTTTAATACCAAACTCATCTGTTACATCTTCGCCATCTCTGAGGTATGATAATATTGCACCATCAAGAGCTTGCAAACCAACAGTACCTCCAGCAGCGTTATTTGCTTCGGCATGTGAAGAAGTAAAGTATCTTTCTTCTTCAAAATCTCTGTCAAAATCAGCACAAGAAACAAAACATGTTAAAGTGATGATGTAAGCAAAGTATCTGCCAAAATTCATTTTTATAAATTTATTTTCTTTCATCTTTTTCTAATTTTTTTTTAATTAAGATTAATATTCACACCAAAAGCAATAGTTCTGTTGGCTCCATACTCAGCTGAAGAAGATCCTACTGAGTTGAGACGTGGGTCATAACCTTGTCTAGCTCTATATAATAAAAATGCATTATTAACGGTTCCATATAGTCTAATATTTTCTATGTGATATTTTTTAAGCGCTTCGGTTTGTAAAGTGTAACCAAAGTTTATGTTGTTTAAACTTAGGTAACTTAGGTCTACAAGCCACATATCAGATACTCTATATTGGTCTGGACTTAATGGGTCAACTCTTGGTAAGCTAGCTGTAGGGTTATCTACAGTCCAAGTTTTGTTATAATCAGCAAAATTTGTTACATTTTGCGTAGCTCCTAATAAACCGTAATATTCATTGTCAATACCATAACCACCTATTTGGTAGGCAAACTGTAATCCAAGTGAAAAGTTTCCAAAAGTTATGTTAGTTCCAAAACCTCCTGTAATGTCAGGAATTGCCGTTTTATCTAAAAATGCTCTTCCGTTACTAACAGCATCAGCGTAATCTTCTGTTATAATTCTTTCGCCTGTTGTTTCGTCAGTAGTATAATATTGAGCGTTACCATTATCAGCATTTACACCAGCAGATTGTACCATAAAATAATCAAAGATACTTCTACCTACTACTCTGCGGAAGTTACCTGATTGGATGGAGTCTCTTGGTAGTTCAGTAATTTCATTTTTAAGTGTAGAAACGTTAGCGTTAAAAGAAACATTAAATTTTTCTTTCTTAACAGCATTCCAAGAAACTTCAGCTTCAAAACCACTATTAACCATGGAACCAAAATTCTCTGGTCTAGAGCCTTGACCCGTAGATATTTGTAATGGTTTGCTGAATAATAAGTCTTCAGATTCTTTTCTAAAGTACCCTAACGATACATTTAAGCTGTTAAATAAACTCATTTCATAGGCAATATCAAGACTGGCTGCTTTTTCCCAAGTGATATCTTTACTACCTAAGCTGTAAAGTTTTTGTGTAAGTTGGCCATTATTTTCACCAATTTCATATTGATCTTCATATGCAACTAAGTTTCTTGTAGAGGTTCCTTCATAAAATATTCTATCGTTACCTGTAGTACCATAGTTTAAAGCTAATTTAGCATAATTTATTACAGAGGAATTGCTTAAGAAGTCTTCATTACTGATTACCCAAGATGCACCAGCAGACCAAAAAGTACCCCAACGTGCATCTGGATGGAAAACAGATGACGCATCATGTCTTGCTGTTAAATTAACATAGTAAGTGTTATCTAAGCCGTAAATAAATCTTGAGAAGTAACCTTCAGTAGTGTAGTTTGTATTGTAATTACTTGCAGAAGCATATACTGATGTATTATCTAAGATAGGGCTAAAATCTCCTATGATGTTTCTTTTAGAAAGAGAAAGTGTAGTAAAGTTTTCTTCATATGTTTCATGACCTAAAAGCACATCAAAACTATGAATTCCAAATTCTTTATTCCAAGTTAATAATTGCTGATTTGTAAAAGCAGAAAAATTATCTCTGTTATTTGTTAGTAAACCATTATTAGCTTCGGCAAAAGCACCAGCTCCTGGTTTTGTAAAATCTATACCTTTATCAACTTCGGTTAAGTAATTCATTACGTATTGAAATTTGAAACCGAAAGGTAAATCTACCTGAGCTCTTAAGGCTGCATTAAAGTTGTCTCTATCATTAGTATCGATTGAGTTTTCAATTACTGCAAGAGGGTGTTCTCCTGGAGCATAGTTTCTTGGGCCTCTACTTGTACCGTTAGCGAAGTTTTGTGGTTGACCAAAGTCATATGCATAACCATTTGGGTTATTTGGGTTTAAGATGTGGTTCCAATTTTCATCATACTGATAAACAGGGTAAATTGGTGCAATTCTTCTGTTCCAGAAAAAAGCATTTGCAAAGTTTGTTGTTGGTACACCTGCCGCAGTAACAGTACTAGGTACAGCTTGACTTTTAGATTTTGCATAAGCAACATCTCCTGTTAAAGTAATAATATCTGCTATATTAGTAGCATTTACTTTTAATCTAGAAGTGTGTCTCTTAAAATTACTTCTTACTGTGTAGCCATTGTTTTCTTCAGTACCTAATGAGAAATAATAGTCTATATTTTCAGACCCACCTGAAATATTTAAATTAGTTGAACTAAAAGAAGCATTGTCTCTAAATAAAGCATCTTCCCATCTATCATTTACTAATAAATTTGCTG
The DNA here is from genome assembly GCF_056160885.1 of Seonamhaeicola sp. ABD4_175. NCBI lineage: Bacteria > Pseudomonadati > Bacteroidota > Flavobacteriia > Flavobacteriales > Flavobacteriaceae > Seonamhaeicola > Seonamhaeicola sp. ABD4_175. The sequence goes on along the minus strand of NZ_JBSWYC010000002.1, from coordinate 513,317 downwards.
AAGTATTAAGTTTACCTGTTGTAGGATCAATTAGTACGTTATCTGCAACATCATATAAGTTGTAACCTAATCTGTCAATTAAATTATCTGAAGCAAATTGTCTAGCTTGTTCTATACTTATAGGAGTTCCAGCTTCATTTTGGCGATAAAACTCTGAATTTGTTAAAACACTATGGTAAGCTTCGTAGAATTCCTGAGGTGTTTCAGTTATGTTATATTCCTTTGTAGCTCTTTGTGTTAAACCATATCTAGTATCTATACTTATTTTTGGTTTTCTATTCTTTTTTCCACTTTTTGTGGTAATTAATAAAACACCATTTGAGGCTTTATTACCATATAAAGATGTAGAAGAAGCGTCTTTTAAAACCGTTGTAGATTCAATATCTTGAGGGTTTATACTGCTTAAACTCCCAGAGTAAGGAACTCCATCTAAAACTATAAGAGGAGCGCTATCAGCATTAATAGAACCAAAACCTCTAATTCTAATTAAAGGATCTGAACCTGGTTGACCATTAGCTTGAATAACTCTAAGTCCTGATACTAAACCTTCTAAACTTTTAACAGGGTTTGAGAATGTGGCATTTTCAATTTGATCAGATTTAATTACACTAACAGAACCAGTAATTGATTCTCTTTTTTGTGTGCCATAAGCAACAACAACAACTTCTTCTAGAGCAGCTGCATCTTCGCTCATTACTACATTAATTGTGTTTGAAGCTCCAATAGTAACTTCTTTAGTAACGTAGCCTACAAAACTATAAACTAAAGTAGCACCTTGGCTGGCGTTTATGGTATATCTACCATCAAAATCTGTTGAAGTTCCTGATGTTGATCCCTTAACCAAAACTGTAGTTCCTGGAAGTGGTAGCCCACTTTCATCACTAACAACACCCGAAATTTTCTTGTCTTGAGCAAAAGAGAGTTGCACAACAAATGCTAGAAATAGCATTAAAATTCCTTTGAATTTTGTTTTCATATTATAATTATTTGAATTAGTCAACTCCAAAAATCATAATAAAATGTTAATAAAACAATAAATTTGACTTAAAACTTTCTGATTTGTGTTAAAATATGTGTATTTTATAAAATATGTAGCTTTAAATTATATATTAATAAATGAGTGTGCGTTTAATCATTATTTTACAATGTTAATGTAAGTTTTGGTTTTTGAGCTTTATTTTATACAGCTAAGTTTTGAAGTTATAATCTAATATAATAAAAAAACCACCCTATAAAGGGTGGTTTATATTTTACTCTGTTTTAATTAGAGCTGAAATTATGGGTTTTGATCACCAACGTTTATGTTAGGGTTAGAATTGATTTCCCCTTGCGGTATTTGCATTTTAAAGAAATCACCTCCAACAGGAATGTCTATTGCTCCAAAACTTCTGTGGTTAGAGCCCTCTCCAGTTCTATCTAAAGGTTTCTTTAACCTTTTTAAATCAAACCAAGAAACACCTTCGCCCCATAGTTCAATTCTTCTTTGTAAATATATTTCTTCAACTAAATCCATTCCCGTATTAGTTGATTTTGTGTAGCCAGGATCTCTGTTGCTCACTAACTCAAACAAAACATCGGCAGCAGTTGCGTCTCCTAATCTAGCTTTAGCTTCTGCCTCAATTAGGTACATTTCAGCAGATCTCATGTACGAATAATCTCCCTCGAATGATCCGCCAGCATCAATAAATTTAACGTTAGCATATCCAATGTAACCTTCTTCAGCAGGAAAATCTGGGTTGCCATCTACAGGATCGATCCATGCTGCTTTACGTAAGTCAGTATCAGGAATTTGGTCATATAATCTAGCGTCAATCATTTTAAACCCAAACCCAAAACCTACACCTCCATAACCATCAGCAGTACTATCAAAGTGAGAAAAGAAAGAAATAAATGTAGTAGAAGTTAGGTTGTCTATATCTGCACCCCACATCCATTCAACATTGTTTATATCATCAAACCCATCAGTAGCGTAATTTTCACCAGGCATTAAAGTATATGATGACCTAGCAGCAGCAGCGTTATCTGCAGCTAATTGCCAATTACCAGTTTCTAAATAAACATTTGCAAGAAAACCTTCTACAACATTTTTATCTATCTCTTGTTTGTTAGCTCTAGAGTACTCGTCTAAAAGAGTTTTTGCTTGTTCTAAATCAGGGATAATCTGGTCATAAACATCTTGTACTGTTCCTCTACTCTTTCCTGAAAAATCAATACGATCTGGAATTGGTACACCTGGTGAATTTTCATTACCTATGTAAGTGTCTGAATAAACACGGACTAAGTTAAATAAAGAAAATGACTTTATAGCTAAAGCTTGACCAAGTAATGCATCTTCACTTGCTGTTCTAAATTCTTTATCTTGCAAACCATTAATAACAATATTTGCATCAGCGATAGCTGTATAATAAGTATTCCAAACAATGTTTGTTCTTGAGCTTGTTTGTTGTCTCCCGTTATAATTATATAAAAATATATACCAATTGAAATTATTTAAAACAATATCTTGACCCATCATATCAGTAATGGCCATAATACCTTTTTGACCATAATCTACATCTACTCGAGCAGGATTACCAACTCCATTGGTTCTTAAATTGGCATATATACCTCTCAAAATAGCTTGATTAGCAGCAGGAGTACTAGCAACCTGTTCATCCGAAATAGAATTTGCAGGTTCAGTATCTAAGAAGTCTTCTTCACAAGAGAAAAGACCTCCCAATAATATTATAAATAAAAATTTTAATTTTTTCATAGTTTTTTAGAAATTAAGAGTTAAACCTAAAGAAGTAGTTCTAGATAAACCAAATTCATTAATGGCATTACCAGTAATACTTAATCTAGGATCGTATCCTTTTCTGGCTTTTGACCATAAATGGAGGTTGTTTCCTGTAGCATATATTTTTGCTCCAGTTATGCCTAAACGATCTAATAACTTGTTGTTAAAGTTGTAAGTTAAGGTTACATTTTGAAGATTTAAATAAGAAGCATCAACAAGGAAAAATGAAGATGTTCCTGCTTGATTTACATCACTAATATCTAATCTAGGTATTGATGCTGTTGGGTTTTCTGGTGTCCAAGATTTAAATACATCATTGTGGAAATTATCTCCAGCAGATGTTGTTCCTAATAAGTTTTGGTAAACACCGTCATAACCATACCCCCCAATTTGATAAGAAAAGTTAATTCCTAATGAAAAGTTTTTATATCTAAAATTTGTTGAGAATCCTCCGTATAAATCAGGTATAGCAGATTTACCAACAAAGTATTCAGTAGCGCTAACTCTGTCGTTAGTAGTTTCTCTTTCGCCAGTAGGTTCTCCATTTTCTAAAATGTCTGTATACCATAGGCCATCACCATTAGCTTCATCTACTCCTGCAAACTCTCTAATGAAATAATCATATCTAGATTTACCTTCTTGAAGCCTGAATAAACCGTCGTCAATGAATTCTTCAGGTAAAGATGTTATTTCATTTTTATAGTGAGTACCATTTAATGATAGAAACCATTGAAAGTCTTCTGTTGATATTATATCTCCAGATAATGAAACTTCAAAACCTTTATTTTCCATATCACCAACGTTAGCTGGTTTTGTTCCTACACCATCACTTTGTGCTAATGGTTCAAAGAATAATAAGTCTTCAACTTCTCTAATAAAATATTCTCCGTTAAAAGTCAATCTATTGTTAAATAAAGAAAACTCTAAACCGGCATTTATGTTTGTTGATGTTTCCCAAACTAAATCTTTGTTTCCTAGTTGGAAGAAAGTTATTCCAGGAATGTTACCACCAGCATTAATAATATCAGATTGGTTTGTATAAGCATAGTAATTACGATTATCATTATCACCAACTATTGTTCTAGTGTCTTCATAAAGAATAGCGTCATTTCCTTGTTGACCATAACTAGCTTTTAAACGTAAGCTGTTTAACCAAGAAACATTGAAAAAATCTTCTTTATGAACAGACCAAGCTCCACCTAAGCCATAAAAATTACCCCATCTATTGTCTGGGTGAAATACAGAAGAACCATCTCTTCTAAAACTTGCGTTTAGAAAGTATTTGTCATCAAAATCGTAAGTTAATCTAGATAAATAACCTTCTACGGTGTAGTCTTTTTGATAACCTGTTAAAAACTGAATGTTAGTACCGTTATTCAAAACAGGTAATCCTGTTAGTACAGTTTCAGTAACTTGTCCAGCTAAAAGTCTAAAATTATAGTCGTTACTTTCATGTCCAACTAAAACAGATAGGCTATGTTTTCCTAAATCTTTATTCCAATTTAATAATTGTTGGTGTGCAACTGTTATACCTCTGTTAGATCTAGTTGTTATTCTTCCATTAAAAGAAAGTGCATCACCTCCTTCAGGAGTTGCATATCTTGTAATGTTGGCAAGTGTTAAATCAGCTGATACATTGTAAGTAAATTCAAAATCTCTTAAAAATTTTGCAGAAACACTAAATCTACCAGAAAGGTTGTCTGAGATATTATCATTAACATCTAATTTACTTGTTCCTACAGGGTTTGAGTTTGATTTAAAACTAGGTCTAGTACCAACAGCACCACCAGTGCCTAATCCAAAATCAAATATTCTTTTTCCATTTGAGTCAAGTATGTAATTACCGTTTGCATCTCTACTGTATACAGGGTAAATAGGAGCAGTTCCTCGAGCCCAACCAGCAATGTTGCTAACGCTATTAGAGCCAAAACCTCCAAGTGGATTGTCCGCAACAGTATTTGAATAATTAATACCAGCGCTAAATTTTAACCAATCTTTTGCTTGATATTCGGAGCTAAGTCTTGCAGTGATTCTTTCAAAACCAGAATTTACTATAATTCCTTCATCATCAAGGTGTCCTAATGATAAGAAAGTGCTTAGTTTTTCATTTCTGTAACGTAAACTTAGATAGTTTTCGTGTCTAACCCCTGTTCTGTAAGACTCGTCTAACCAGCTGTCTTGATATAATAAATTAGCAGAAGGGTTTATTCTTCCTGTAAGTGGGTCAATTATTTGACCTTCAGAAACATTAAAACTATTGTAACCAAGAGGGAAATCTGGGTTAGAAACGATATTTGCAGCAGCTGTTTGAGCAGCATCAGCGGCAGTAGCCCCTCCATTGATTAAGTCTAATCTAGTTCTGTCAAAAACAGCTTCGTAGTAACGGCCAGAATCAGTGATAATATCATATTCAGGTACAGCTCTGTAATTAAAACCTACTTTAGTATCTAGTGTAACTTCTAATTTTTCAGAAGAGCCTTTTTTTGTAGTAATGATAATAACACCATTTGCACCTCTACTACCATATAAAGCGTTTGCAGATGCATCTTTTAAAAACGTCATAGACTCAATATCTTGCGGGTTTATGGCGTTTAAATTTCCGTTGAAAACTATGCCATCAACTACGTATAATGGAGCGCTTGAAGAATTAATAGAGCCAATACCTCTAAATCGAACAGTTGGGTCAGCACCAGGAGCACCAGATTGGTTTATGATTTGAACACCAGAAACTTGTCCAACAAGTCCTTGTACTACAGATGCTGAAGGAACATTGCTTAACTCTTCAGTTTTTATTGTTGTTACAGATCCTGTAATCTCTTCTTTCTTTTGAGTACCATAGGCAACGACAACAACCTCTTCTAAAGAAGCGGCATCTTCTTGCATGGTTAAATTAATAGTATTTGAAGCTCCAACAGTTGCTTCTTTGGTGGTGTAACCTACAAAACTAAACACAAGTACAGAGCCTTGGCTTGCTTTTATAGAGTATTTACCATCAAAATCTGTTGATGTACCAGATGTGGTACCTTTAACTAAGACGGTTGTTCCTGGTAATGGTAGGCCAGATTCATCTGTTACCGTACCAGAAATAGTCTTTTCTTGTGCAAAAGAAATATGCACAACTAACGCAAGCAATAGCGTTAGAATTCCACTAAACTTTGTTTTCATTTTATAATTATTTGAATTAGTCAATGTCAAAAATCAAAATAAAAAGTTAATAAAACAATAAATTTTGGTTAAAACTTGTTTTTATGAGTGAAAAATTAACAAAAAACAGTGAATTGCTTTAAATTTTATTTATGTAAAGCTTTTTTTTTAAAAAATTGTAGTTAAACTAATGTGAACTTTTGAGTTGGAGAATTTGAATTGTTGGTTTTCGGTTTTACCATTGGCGTAATTTAGTTTGAATAAACCAGATTTAGTTAAAATGCCAAACCCAAAACCATAACCAAAAAGTTTTTCTTTACTATTTATGATGTCATTTTCATAATAGGCTGCATCAATTACACTGTGTAAGTAAATACTGTTATTTAGTTTTAATCTGTATTCTGTATTTATAACACCAAAAAGTGTTGCGTAAAGACTATTTTCTTCAAAACCTCTAATTGAGTTAATGCCACCAAATCTTAATAATTCATTTTCAAAAAATGTATTTGAGTTAATTGTAGAACCGTTCACTCCAATATATAAACTGTTTTTGGTGTTTAAGTTGAAAATTTTAAATGCATTTATGTTTTGTGAATTTTGTTTTTCTGCGCTGTTTGCTTCTTTACGGTTGCCAAAATTACTTTCAATATAAAAAAAAGCATTTGTTGGAAAAAGAACATCGTTGCTTTGTGGCTTTGTGTATTGATAGGCTAAGCTTAAGTAGTTTTTTTTGTAATCAAAAATAGTTTTTTGCGTATTAGAGTTTAATAGGTTGCTTGATGTTTCGTTAACTATGCCAGCGTAAAACTTGTGTTTAGGGTTTATTTGGTAGTGTAATTTAGTACTTTGTGTGGCTGTTGAGAAGGTAGAGTCTTTTTTGAAAATATTTAAAGCTAAATCTATTCCAATGGGTAGTTTAAATATGTATGGTAATGATAGGTTTGCGTTAAATGTTTTTTGGTCGTTTTCGTCGCTTTTGTATAAGAGTTGAAATGATTCTCCAAAGTTTAAATTATTAGTGAGGTTCAGGTTTAAATAGCCGTCAAATTCAATTTTATTAGTTTCTTCGTTAGTTCCAAATCCTAAAAAACCGTCAAAAGTATTACTTTGTTTTTTTTTAAGATACAGATAAAGAGTGGTGGAATCTTTAGTAAATAAAACTTCGGGTGTTTTTATTTCAGAAGCAAATGTTAGCATTTGTAATGCTTGCGCTTGTTTTTTTATCTTGTTTATGTTGAAAGGTTGTTTTGTTTTAATTTTTAAATAATGTTTCAAGAATGATTTTGGAAACTTCTCATAGCCTTTAACAATAATAGCGTCTGTAGTTCGTTTTTTTGTTTTTTTTTCAACCACTAAATTGGCAACTACCGTTTTTTTATTTGTAATTCTTAAATTATCAAGTTTTAGTATTGTGAAGGGAAAACCCTTTTCTATTATTTTTTTATTTAAATTGTTTAAAGTAGGTTCTATTTCAGAAAATTTCAACTTAAACGGGGGTTTGTATTTGTTACCTAAAGTTTCTTTAATAATGTTTGTCTCTGCAGTATTATAAACTGTCAAGTTTTTATATAAATTGTTTAAATGTATTTTACACCTAAATGTGCTGTCATTAATTTTGGTTATTGGCTCAGGGTTACTTTCTAAATAACCTATTTTATATAGTGTTTTTAATGTTGTGTTTATTTCGGTTTTAATAGCTGATAAATCTTTGTGTTGCTTGGTGTAGTTTAATGAATCAATAACAGATGTTTCATATTGTGAATTTCCGTAGATTTTCAAATTCAAATTTTGACTAACCGCATAAAAAAAACAGCTAAATAATAAAAGGAAAAGCAAATAGTGTTTTTTCACAGTAGTGTTTTGAGGTTTTATTATGTAAAACTAACGTAAAATTATTTAGTTGCCATATTATTAGGTTGGTTGTAAAATTAACACCTAATTATTTGTATGTTTTTAAAGTGTTAATTGGTAGTTTATTGTATTGGAAATTTTTAATGCAAGCTTTTTAAAAATAAAAAAAATCTATCTACTTTGAAAATTAATGAATTAGGGTTTGAATTATTCAATTTAATTACTACCTTTGCAGCCCTCTAAGAAGAGGATTTTAAATTTATATAAGAATTTATATGCCAACAATTTCACAATTAGTAAGAACAGGAAGAGCCAAAATAACCAAGAAGAGTAAATCGGCTGCTTTAGATTCTTGTCCGCAAAGACGCGGTGTGTGTACTCGTGTTTATACAACAACACCAAAAAAACCTAACTCAGCAATGCGTAAGGTAGCAAGGGTGCGTTTAACAAACGGTAACGAGGTTAATGCATACATTGGTGGAGAAGGACACAATCTACAAGAACACTCGATAGTATTGGTTAGAGGTGGAAGGGTAAAAGATTTACCAGGAGTTAGATATCACGTTGTTCGTGGTGCTTTAGACACAGCAGGTGTTAACGGTAGAACGCAACGTAGATCTAAGTATGGTGCTAAACGCCCTAAAAAGTAATTAAAACTTTGTAACAAGAAGACATGAGAAAAAGACAAGCTAAAAAAAGACCTCTTTTACCAGATCCAAGATTTAATGATCAGTTGGTAACACGTTTTGTGAATAACTTAATGTGGGATGGTAAAAAGTCTGTAGCGTTCAAAGTATTCTATGATGCCATTGATATTGTAGATGCTAAAAAAACAGATGATGAAAAATCTGCTTTAGAAATCTGGAAAGATGCTTTATCTAACGTTATGCCTCACGTAGAAGTGCGTAGTCGTCGTGTTGGTGGTGCAACATTCCAAATTCCTATGCAAATTCGTCCAGATAGAAAAATTTCTACAGCAATGAAATGGTTAATTGGTTATGCTCGTAAACGTAATGAGAAATCAATGGCTCAAAGATTGGCTTCAGAAATTTTAGCTGCTTCAAAAGAAGAAGGTGCTGCGGTTAAGAAAAGAGTTGATACCCATAAAATGGCAGAAGCAAACAAAGCATTCTCACACTTTAGATTTTAAAAATAATGGCTAGAGATTTAAAATACACAAGAAACATTGGTATTGCTGCTCATATTGACGCAGGTAAAACAACAACTACAGAGCGTATACTTTATTATACAGGTGTATCTCACAAAATTGGAGAAGTGCACGATGGTGCTGCAACCATGGACTGGATGGAACAAGAACAAGAAAGAGGTATTACAATTACGTCTGCCGCTACAACTTGTACTTGGAAATTCCCAATGGAAAATGCGCAACCATTGCCTGAAACAAAAGATTATCACTTCAATATTATTGATACTCCAGGTCACGTAGATTTTACGGTTGAAGTAAACCGTTCTTTACGTGTTTTAGATGGTTTAGTATTTTTGTTTTCTGCAGTTGATGGTGTTGAGCCTCAATCTGAAACTAACTGGCGTTTAGCAGATAACTATAAAGTTCCTAGAATTGGTTTTGTTAATAAAATGGACCGTCAGGGATCTAACTTTTTAGCTGTTTGCCAACAGGTAAAAGATATGTTAAAATCTAACGCTGTACCAATTGTATTAAATATTGGTGATGAAGCAGATTTTAAAGGTATTGTAGACTTAGTAAAAAACCGTGCTATTGTATGGCATGATGAAACACAAGGTGCTACGTTTGATGTAGTTGATATACCAGAAGATTTAAAAGAAGAAGCTAGAAAATACAGAGCATTACTTATTGAAGAAGTAGCAACGTATGATGAGAATCTTTTAGAAAAATTCATGGAAGATGAAGATTCTATTACAGAAGAAGAAGTGCACGCTGCATTAAGAGCTGCTGTAATGGATATGGCTATCATACCAATGGTATGTGGTTCTTCATTTAAAAATAAAGGTGTGCAGTTTTTATTAGATGCTGTATGTCGTTACTTACCGTCTCCATTAGATAGAGATAATATTGTAGGTACAAACCCTGATACTGATAAAGAAGAAGTGCGTAAGCCAAAAGCGAGTGATCCTTTTGCTGCATTAGCATTTAAAATTGCAACCGATCCTTTTGTAGGTCGTTTAGCTTTCTTTAGAGCATATTCAGGTCGTTTAGATGCTGGTTCATATGTGTTAAATAACCGTTCTGGTAAAAAAGAGCGTATCTCACGTATTTACCAAATGCATTCTAACAAGCAAAATGCTATTGAATATATTGAAGCGGGTGACATTGGTGCAGCTGTAGGATTTAAAGATATTAAAACAGGTGATACATTATCTGATGAAAAATCACCAATTGTTTTAGAATCTATGGATTTTCCAGATCCAGTAATTGGTATTGCTGTTGAGCCTAAAACAAAGGCTGATGTAGATAAATTAGGTATTGCTTTAGGTAAATTAGCTGAAGAAGATCCAACTTTTACAGTTAGAACAGATGAAGCTTCAGGTCAAACAATCATATCTGGTATGGGTGAGCTTCACTTAGATATTATTGTTGATCGTTTAAAGCGTGAATTTAAAGTTGAAGTTAGCCAAGGGCAACCTCAAGTTGAGTACAAAGAAGCTATTACACAACGTGCTGAACACAGAGAAGTTTATAAAAAACAATCTGGTGGACGTGGTAAGTTTGCTGATATTGTATTTACTGTAGAGCCTGCTGAAGAAGGTAAACAAGGTCTTGAGTTTATTTCAGAAATTAAAGGTGGTAACGTTCCTAAAGAGTTTATTCCTTCAATTGAGAAAGGATTCAAAATGGCTATGACTAATGGTCCGTTAGCGGGTTATGAAGTTGATGCTTTAAAAGTTACTTTAACTGATGGATCTTACCATGATGTGGATTCGGATCAATTATCATTCGAATTAGCTGCAAAATTAGGTTTTAAAGCAGCATCAAAAGCAGCAAAAGCTGTAATCATGGAACCAATAATGAAGCTTGAAGTTATTACTCCTGAAGAAAACATGGGTGATATTGTAGGTGACTTAAACCGTCGTCGTGGTCAAGTAAATGATATGGGAGATAGAGCTGGTGCCAAAGTTGTAAAGGCTAATGTACCATTATCTGAAATGTTCGGATATGTTACTTCTTTACGTACATTATCATCAGGTAGAGCAACTTCTACAATGGAATTTTCACACTATGCTGAAACTCCTTCAAACATTTCTGAAGAAGTAATTAAAGCAGCTAAAGGCGTTGAAGCTTAAATCTAAAAGAAAATGAGTCAAAAAATCAGAATAAAATTAAAATCTTACGATCACAATTTAGTAGATAAATCTGCTGATAAGATTGTAAAAACAGTAAAGAGTACTGGTGCTGTTGTAACTGGACCAATTCCATTACCAACACACAAAAAGATTTTTACTGTATTACGTTCTCCACACGTTAACAAAAAATCAAGAGAGCAGTTTCAATTATCTTCTTATAAAAGATTATTAGACATCTACTCTTCGTCATCAAAAACTATTGATGCGTTAATGAAGCTTGAGTTACCAAGTGGTGTTGAAGTAGAGATAAAAGTATAGTTTTCATTCCCACGAAAGTGGGAATCTATAACATGTCCCACCGATGCGGTCGCGGGAAAAACGGAAAAATACATTTCAGGGACGAAACGTATTTGTCCCTGAATTTTTTTTAAACAAATAATAAATAAATTAATAATTAAATTATGTCTGGGTTAATTGGAAAAAAAATCGGTATGACCAGCATTTTCGATGAAAACGGGAAAAATATTCCTTGTACAGTAATTGAAGCAGGTCCATGTATCGTTACCCAAGTCAGAACTGAAGAAGTTGACGGTTATGAAGCTGTACAACTTGGTTTCGATGACGCGACAGAAAAAGGTGCTACTAAAGCAGACTTAGGTCATGCTAAAAAAGCAGGTACTTCTGTAAAACGCAAAGTTGTTGAGTTCAAAGGTTTTGATGCGGAGTACAAATTAGGTGATGCTATCAATGTAGATTTATTCAACGAAGGTGAGTTTGTTGATATCTCTGGTACATCAAAAGGTAAAGGATTTCAAGGTGTAGTTAAACGTCATGGTTTTGGTGGTGTAGGTCAAGCTACTCACGGTCAGCATAACCGTTTAAGAGCTCCAGGTTCTATTGGTGCAGCATCTTATCCTGCAAGAGTATTCAAAGGCATGAAAATGGCCGGAAGAATGGGTGGAGATAAAGTAAAAGTACAAAACTTAAAAGTGTTAAAAGTAGTTTCTGAAAAGAATTTACTTGTTGTAAAAGGATGTGTTCCTGGTCACAAAAACGCTTATGTAATTATTGAGAAGTAATGAAAGTAGCAGTTTTAGATATAAACGGAAAAGACACAGGTAGAAAAGCAGAGCTTTCTAAAGATGTGTTTGCTATTGAGCCAAATGATCATGCGGTATATTTAGACGTTAAGCAATTTTTAGCTAACCAACGTCAAGGTACTCACAAATCTAAAGAAAGAGGAGAAATTGCCGGAAGTACTCGTAAAATCAAGAAGCAAAAAGGAACTGGTACAGCCAGAGCAGGTAGTATTAAATCTGGTGTTTTTAAAGGCGGTGGTCGTATGTTCGGTCCAAGACCAAGAAACTACAGTTTTAAATTAAATAAAAACTTAAAGCGTTTAGCACGTAAATCTGCATTAAGTATAAAAGCAAACGAAAAGGCTATAACAGTTTTAGAAGACTTCAATTTTGAAGCTCCAAAAACTAAAAACTTTACAGCTATTTTAAAGGCTTTAAGCTTAGAAGATAAAAAATCATTGTTTGTGTTGGGTGGGTCAAATAATAACGTATATTTGTCATCGCGTAATTTAAAAGGTTCTGAGGTTATAACTAATTCAGAATTAAGCACTTATAAGATTTTAAATGCAAATCAAATTGTGCTTTTAGAAGGCGCTTTAGAAGGAATTGAATCTAACTTAAGTAAATAAGAAACAAATGAGTATCTTAATTAAACCTATAATCACAGAAAAAGCGACTGCTGATAGCGAGTTAAGAAACTGCTATACATTCGCAGTGAATACAAAGGCGAACAAGGTGGAAATAAAAAAAGCTGTAGAGGCTACTTATGGTGTTTCTGTTGAAAAAGTTCGTACTATAAATGTCCGTCCAGATAGAAGAACCCGTTACACAAAAACAGGTATTCAACATGGTAAAACAAATGCTGTTAAAAAGGCAATTGTACAACTGGCGGAAGGTGAAATGATTGATTTATACGCTAATATGTAATTAGACAACAATGTCAGTAAGAAAATTAAAACCAATCACACCAGGACAGCGATTTAGAGTGGTAAATGGATTTGACGCCATTACTACTGATAAGCCGGAGAAAAGTTTATTAGCTCCGAAAAAACGTTCTGGTGGTAGAAACAGTCAAGGAAGAATGACCATGCGCTACAAAGGTGGAGGTCATAAGAAAAAGTATCGTATCATTGATTTTAAACGAAATAAAGTAGGAGTTCCTGCTGAAGTTAAAACCATAGAATACGATCCAAACAGATCTGCTTTTATTGCTTTATTGAATTATCAAGACGGTGAGAAAAGATATATTATTGCTCAAAATGGTTTGCAAGTAGGGCAAAACGTAGTGTCAGGTAATGAAGGTATTGCTCCAGAGATAGGTAATGCAATGCCATTAAGCCAAATTCCTTTAGGTACTATTATATCATGTGTAGAATTACGTCCTGGTCAAGGTGCTGTTATGGCGCGTAGTGCAGGAGCTTTTGCTCAATTAATGGCAAGAGAAGGTAAATTTGCTACTATTAAATTACCTTCAGGTGAAACACGTTTAATATTAACTACTTGTATGGCTACAATAGGTGTTGTATCTAATTCAGATCATCAGTTATTAGTGTCAGGTAAAGCAGGTAGAACAAGATGGTTAGGTAGAAGACCTAGAACAAACCCTGTTAGAATGAACCCAGTAGATCACCCAATGGGTGGTGGTGAAGGTCGTGCTTCAGGAGGTCACCCTCGTTCTAGAAACGGTATTCCTGCAAAAGGATTTAGAACACGTTCTAAAACAAAATCTAGTAATAAATATATTGTAGAACGTAGAAAGAAATAAGACATGGCAAGATCATTAAAAAAAGGACCTTACGTTCATTATAAATTAGAAAGAAAAGTAGCTGCAAATGTTGAGGCTAACAAAAAAACAGTAATCAAAACTTGGTCTAGAGCTAGTATGATTACTCCTGATTTTGTAGGACAAACAATAGCAGTACACAACGGCCGCCAATTTGTGCCTGTTTATGTAACAGAAAACATGGTAGGTCATAAATTAGGAGAATTTTCACCAACACGTTCATTCCGTGGACATGCAGGTGCTAAAAACAAAGGTAAAAAGTAGTAAGCTATGGGAAGTCGTAAAAAACAAATGGCAGACGCTATTAAGGAGCAAAAGAAGCAAATTGCTTTTGCAAAACTTAATAATTGTCCTACATCACCAAGAAAAATGCGTTTAGTAGCTGATTTAGTAAGAGGTGAAAGCGTTGAAAAAGCACTTAATATCTTAAAGTTTAGCCAAAAGGAAGCATCAAACCGTTTAGAAAAGTTATTACTTTCTGCAATTGCCAACTGGCAAGCTAAAAACGAAGATGCAGATGTTGAGTCGGCTGAATTATTTGTACAAGAAATTAGAGTTGATGGCGGATCAATGTTAAAAAGATTGCGTCCAGCACCTCAAGGTCGTGCACATAGAATTAGAAAACGTTCTAACCACGTTACGTTAGTGGTTGGTTCTAACAATAACACACAAAGCTAAGATAGAGATATGGGACAAAAGACAAATCCAATCGGGAATCGCTTAGGAATTATCAGAGGATGGGAATCTAACTGGTATGGAGGAAATGATTATGGTGATAAATTAGCCGAAGACGATAAGATTAGAAAATACGTTCACGCACGTTTATCTAAAGCTAGTGTGAGTAGAGTAATTATTGAAAGAACTCTTAAACTTGTAACCGTTACTATCACTACGGCTAGACCAGGTATCATTATTGGTAAAGGTGGCCAAGAGGTAGACAAGTTAAAAGAAGAGCTTAAAAAAATTACAGGAAAAGAAGTTCAGATTAACATCTTTGAAATTAAAAGACCTGAACTTGATGCGTTTTTAGTAGCTTCAAGCATTGCAAGACAAATTGAAAACCGTATTTCATACCGTCGTGCAATCAAAATGGCTATTGCTGCTACTATGCGTATGAATGCTGAAGGAATAAAAATTCAAATTAGTGGTCGTTTAAACGGTGCTGAAATGGCACGTAGCGAACATTACAAAGAAGGTCGTATTCCTTTATCAACATTTAGAGCCGATATTGACTATGCTTTAGTTGAAGCACATACTACTTACGGTAGATTAGGTGTTAAAGTATGGATAATGAAAGGTGAAGTATATGGTAAAAGAGAGCTTTCTCCGCTTGTTGGATTATCTAAGAAGCAAGGAAAAGGTGGCGGTAGAGGTAATAATAACAAAAACCCTCGTCGTAGAAAGTAATTTTTTAAAGTAAAGAAACATGTTACAGCCTAAAAGAACAAAATTTCGTAAGCAACAAAAAGGACGTATGAAAGGTCTGTCTCAAAGAGGACATCAACTTTCAAACGGAACTTTTGGAATAAAAGCATTAGATGCTACGTTTATTACAGCTCGTCAAATTGAAGCTGCGCGTATTGCCGCTACTCGTTATATGAAAAGAGAAGGTCAGTTATGGATTAAAATATTTCCAGACAAGCCTATTACAAAAAAGCCTCTTGAAGTACGTATGGGTAAAGGTAAAGGTGCCGTAGAATTATACGTTGCTGTTGTAAAACCAGGACGCGTAATGTTTGAAGTTGGTGGTGTACCTTTAGAAGTAGCTAAAGAAGCATTACGTTTAGCAGCTCAAAAATTACCAGTAAAAACTAAGTTTTTAATTGCTCGCGATTACGAAGCATAATTTATTTGATATTATGAAACAATCAGAAATTAAAGAATTATCTACAGCTGAGTTACAAGAAAAACTTGGTGAGACAAAAAAAAGTTATTCAGACCTTAAACTGGCTCATGCAATATCTCCTTTAGAAAATCCAATTCAATTACGTTCTGCAAGAAGAACTGTAGCTAGAATTGCAACCGAATTAACTAAAAGAGAATTACAATAATTCTGCTGAAAGATGGAAACAAGAAATTTAAGAAAAGAACGTATAGGAGTTGTTACAAGTAACAAAATGCAGAAATCAATTGTGGTTTCTGAGGTGAAAAAAGTAAAACACCCTATGTATGGAAAATTCGTATTAAAAACGAAGAAGTACGTTGCACACGATGAAAAAAACGACTGCAACGAAGGTGATACAGTAAGGATTATGGAAACTCGTCCTTTAAGTAAATCTAAGTGTTGGAGATTAGTTGAAATAATTGAAAGAGCTAAGTAATTATGGTACAACAAGAATCAAGATTAAAAGTAGCTGATAACACAGGAGCTAAAGAAGTTTTAGTAATACGTGTTTTAGGAGGTACAAAAAGAAGATATGCTTCTGTTGGAGACAAAATAGTTGTATCTGTAAAAGATGCTACACCTAACGGAAACGTTAAGAAAAAAGCAGTCTCTACAGCAGTAGTTGTACGTACCGTAAAGGAAGTAAGAAGACCAGACGGATCTTATATTAGATTTGATGATAACGCATGTGTTCTGTTAAACCCACAAGGTGAAATGAGAGGTACACGTGTATTTGGTCCTGTTGCAAGAGAACTTCGTGATAAGCAATTCATGAAGATTGTATCATTAGCACCTGAAGTGCTTTAATACATTATTAAAATGACAAAGCTTAAAATAAAATCAGGAGATACCGTAAAAGTAATTGCTGGAGACCACAAAGGGGCTGAAGGTAAAGTACAAAAGGTATTAATAGATAAGAATAAAGCAATCGTTGAGGGTGTAAACATGGTTAAGAAACATACTAAACCAAGTGCACAAAACCCACAAGGAGGCATTGTAGAAAAAGAAGCGCCAATACACATTTCAAACTTATCATTGTTAACTTCAAAAGGAGAAACAACAAGAGTAGGTTATAGAATGGAAGGCGATAAGAAAGTGAGATTTTCAGTAAAATCTAATGAAGTAATATAGTTATGGCATATTCACCAAGACTTAAAGAAGAGTATAAAAGCAGAGTAATTGCAGCTCTTACCGAAGAATTTGGATATAAAAACGTAATGCAAGTTCCTAAACTTGAAAAGATAGTAATATCAAAAGGTGTAGGTGCTGCAGTTGCTGATAAAAAGTTAATAGACTACGCGTTAGAAGAGTTAACAACAATATCAGGACAAAAAGCAATCGCAACAATGTCTAAAAAAGATGTTGCATCGTTTAAATTACGTAAAGGTATGCCAATTGGAGCTAAAGTTACATTACGTGGCGAAAGAATGTACGAGTTTTTAGATAGATTAGTTACATCTGCTTTACCACGCGTAAGAGATTTTAACGGAATTAAAGCAACAGGTTTTGACGGAAGAGGTAATTACAACTTAGGAATTACTGAGCAAATAATATTTCCAGAAATAAATATTGACAAAGTGAATAAAATTTCTGGTATGGATATTACATTTGTAACTTCTGCTGAAACTGATAAAGAAGCAAAATCATTATTAACTGAATTAGGGTTACCTTTTAAAAAGAACTAAGATATGGCTAAAGAATCAATGAAAGCCCGTGAGGTAAAAAGAGCTAAAACAGTAGCTAAATATGCAGCTAAACGTAAAGCTTTAAAAGAAGCTGGAGATTATGAAGCATTACAAAAGTTACCAAAAAATGCTTCTCCTATTCGTCAGCATAATAGATGTAAACTAACAGGAAGACCTAAAGGGTATATGAGAACTTTTGGTATATCTCGTGTAACATTTAGAGAAATGGCTAATCAAGGCCTAATCCCTGGAGTTAAGAAAGCTAGTTGGTAATATTATTTATATAATCAGATTTAAGGTTCAGTTACCAACACTGAAAACCAAAATCGCAAAATCAATTAATTATGTACACAGATCCAATTGCGGATTTTTTAACAAGAATTAGAAACGCAGTGCGTGCTAACCACAGAGTGGTAGAGATTCCTGCATCTAATTTAAAGAAAGACATAACTAAAATATTATTCGAACAAGGATATATTTTAAGTTACAAGTTTGATGATTCTACAACACAAGGTACTATCAAAATAGCACTTAAATACAATAGTGTTACTAAAGAGCCTGTTATTAAGAAAATTCAAAGAATAAGTAAACCAGGTTTACGTAAGTATGCTGGTGCTAAAGAATTACCTAGAATCCTTAATGGTCTTGGTATTGCTATAGTTTCAACTTCACATGGAGTGATGACTGGAAAGCAAGCTAAAAGAGACAATGTAGGTGGTGAGGTATTATGTTATGTTTACTAATCTATAAAAAGGAAGAAAGCAATGAGTAGAGTAGGAAATAACCCAGTTTCAATTCCAGAAGGCGTTACTGTAGATGTAAAAGATAACGTAATTACTGTAAAAGGTAAATTAGGAGAGTTAACACAAGAATTTGATACAGTTGATATTAAAGTTGAAGAAGGAAACGTACAAGTTTCACGTTCATCTGATGCTAAAGCACAAAAGGCTAAACATGGTCTTTACAGAGCTTTAATTAACAATATGATTGAAGGTGTATCAAAAGGATTTACAAAAGAGTTAGAGCTTGTTGGTGTAGGTTACAGAGCAAGTAATCAAGGTCAAAAACTTGATTTAGCTTTAGGTTTTTCACACAACATAGTTTTAAATTTAGCTCCTGAAGTTAAAGTTGAAACAGTAAGTGAAAAAGGTAAAAACCCAATAGTAAAATTAACTTCTCATGACAAACAACTTGTAGGTCAAGTAGCTGCAAAAATTCGTGGTTTCAGAAAACCAGAACCTTACAAAGGTAAAGGTATCAAGTTTGTTGGTGAAGAAATAAGAAGAAAAGCAGGTAAATCAGCTTAATAAGTAAGTTATGGCATTAACAAAGAACGAAAGAAGGTTAAGAATAAAAAACAGAATACGTAAGGTAGTTTCTGGTACAGAAGCAAGACCTAGATTAGCTGTTTACAGAAGTAATAAAGAAATTTACGCTCAAATTATAGATGACGTTTCTGGTGAAACTATTAGCGCTGCATCTTCTAGAGATAAAGATATTGATACTGCTAAAGTGAATAAAAGTGAAGCTGCCAAATTAGTTGGTAAGGCCGTAGCCGAAAAAGCTTTAAAAGCAGGTATTGAAACTATTGCTTTTGATAGAGGTGGATATTTATACCACGGAAGAATTAAATCATTAGCAGAAGGAGCTAGAGAAGCTGGACTAAAATTTTAAGAAATTATGTATCAAAAATATAAAAGTGCAGAATTAGTAAAACCAGGTGGATTAGATCTTAAAGATCGTTTAGTTGGTGTACAAAGAGTTACAAAAGTAACTAAAGGTGGTAGAGCATTTGGTTTTTCAGCTATTGTTGTAGTTGGTGATGAAGCTGGTGTTGTAGGTCAAGGTTTAGGTAAATCTAAAGATGTTGCTAGTGCAATTGCAAAAGCAGTTGAAGATGCTAAGAAAAACTTAGTACGTATTCCTATAAGAAAAGGTACTTTACCACATGAGCAAAAAGGGAAATACGGTGGCGCAAGAGTAAACATTATTCCAGCGGCTCCTGGTACAGGTGTAATTGCAGGTGGTGCTGTTAGAACCGTTTTAGAGGCAGTTGGTGTACATGATGTATTATCAAAATCTCAAGGTTCATCAAACCCTCATAACGTAGTAAAGGCAACTTTTGATGCTTTATTACAATTAAGAGATGCTAATACTATTGCAAAAGATAGAGGTATTTCACTTGCAAAAGTTTTTAACGCTTAATAACATTAATAATGGGAAAGATTAAAGTAACAAAGGTTAAAAGCGCTATCAATCGTACGCAAAGACAAAAAAGAACTTTAGAAGCTCTAGGTCTTAAAAGAATTGGACAAGTTAAAGAACACGAAGCAACACCAAATATCATTGGTATGATTGCTAAAGTTTCACATTTAGTTTCTGTTGAAGAAGCTTAAATAATACAAAACTGAAAATGGATTTAAGTAATTTAAAACCTGCAGAAGGTTCAGTAAAAAATCAAGGTAAAAGAGTAGGACGTGGTCAAGGTTCTGGTAAAGGTGGTACTGCTACACGTGGTCACAAAGGAGCTAAATCACGTTCAGGATACTCAAAGAAACTAGGATTTGAAGGTGGTCAAATGCCACTTCAAAGACGTGTTCCTAAATTTGGTTTTAAAAATATTAACCGCGTAGAATATCAAGGTATTAATCTTGATACTTTACAACAATTGGTTGATGATAAAAAAATTAGTGATACTGTAGATTTAGATATTATCTTATCTAACAATTTAGCTGGAAAAAATGATCTAGTTAAAATTTTAGGTAGAGGTGAATTAAAAGCTAAATTAAAAGTATCTGCTCATAAATTTACTGCCTCAGCTAAAGCTGCTATTGAAGCTGCTGGAGGTGAAGCTGTAACATTATAAGACCCATTATAACGTATGAAATTTATAGAAACAATAAAAAATGTTTGGAAAATTGAAGAACTAAGAAACAGAATAGTGTTAACACTAGGTTTGCTATTAGTTTATCGATTTGGTACACAAGTTACACTACCAGGTATTGATGCTGAACAATTACAAAATTTAGCGGATAATACAGATTCTGGTATCTTGGGAATTCTTAGTGCATTTACAGGCGGTGCTTTATCAAGAGCATCGGTATTTGCCTTAGGTATTATGCCATACATTTCTGCTTCTATTGTTGTACAATTAATGGGTATTGCAATTCCTTATTTACAAAAACTTCAAAAAGAAGGAGCAAGCGGCCAAAAGAAAATAACACAAATTACCCGTTGGTTAACAATAGCAATTTGTTTATTCCAATCGCCGGCTTACTTAGCAAGTTTACCTAGTTTAGGTGTGCCTCAAAGTGCATTTTTACTTGGTACTGGGCCTTTATTCTATTTTTCATCAATAAGTATATTAGTTACAGGGTGTATTTTTGCCATGTGGTTAGGTGAAAAAATAACAGATAAAGGTATTGGCAATGGTATTTCATTATTAATTATGGTAGGTATTATTGCCACATTACCTCAATCTTTTGTTCAAAATGCAGCAACAAGAATGGAAGGTAATAATGTAATGTTAATTCTTTTTGAACTTGTAATATGGTTTGTTATCATTTTAGCATCTATAATGCTTGTAATGGCTGTTAGAAAAATAGCTGTACAGTATGCAAGAAGAACCGCTAGCGGAGGTTATGAAAAAGCAGCTGCAGGAGGTTCTAGACAATATATACCATTAAAATTAAATGCCTCGGGTGTAATGCCAATTATATTTGCCCAAGCAATCATGTTTGTGCCAGGTTTAATTGGAGGATCTTCATTTATGAAAGAAACAACTGCAGGCGCATGGTTACAAACAAATTTTTCAGATATTTTTGGATTCTGGTACAATTTATTATTTGCTTTATTAATTATAATATTTACTTATTTCTATACTGCAATTACAGTACCAACTAATAAAATGGCTGATGATTTAAAACGTAGTGGTGGTTTTATTCCAGGTATTCGTCCAGGCTCTGATACTGCTGAGTATTTAGATAAAATAATGTCTCAAATAACCTTACCAGGTTCAATATTTTTAGCTCTAATTGCAATATTTCCTGCTTTTATTGTTAAGCTTATGGATGTACAACAGGGATGGGCATTATTTTTTGGAGGTACCTCATTACTAATTATGGTAGGTGTAGCAATTGATACTGTGCAACAAGTTAATTCATACTTGTTGAATAGACATTATGATGGCTTGATGAAAACTGGTAAAAATAGAAAAGCAGTAGCTTAATATATAATATACTATGGCAAAACAAGCAGCAATAGAACAAGACGGAACAATTATAGAGGCATTATCAAACGCTATGTTTCGTGTAGAGTTAGAAAATGGTCACATTGTGACAGCTCACATTTCTGGTAAAATGCGTATGCATTACATTAAATTATTACCAGGAGATAAAGTAAAATTAGAAATGAGTCCTTACGATTTATCTAAGGCTCGTATAACTTATAGATATTAATTATATCAAGTTATAAAGTAATAAAGTTAAAAGTTGCAAAGTAGAGTTGTTCAACTTTTAAACTTTGAACTTTAAACTTTTAAACTATATAAAGATGAAAGTAAGAGCATCAGTAAAGAAAAGAAGCGCAGACTGTAAAATAGTGCGTAGAAAAGGAAGACTTTACGTAATTAACAAAAAGAACCCTAGATTTAAACAAAGACAAGGTTAAATTAGAAAACAAGTCATTAGTTTTTTAGTGGTTAGAATGAATCTGCTTGAAATAGAAATGTTTAGGATTCTAACAACTAAAAGCTAACGCTAGAAACTAAAAGAATATGGCAAGAATTGCAGGTGTAGACATACCAAAACAAAAAAGAGGAGTAATTGCTTTAACTTATATTTACGGAGTAGGTAAAAGTAGAGCAGCAGAAATTTTAGCTACTGCTAAGGTAGATGAAAACATTAAAGTTCAAGATTGGAATGATGACCAAATTAGTGGTATTCGTGAAGCTATTGCTGCGTACACTATAGAAGGTGAATTACGTTCTGAAACACAATTAAACATTAAACGTTTAATGGATATAGGTTGTTTTAGAGGTATTCGTCACAGAGCTGGTTTACCATTAAGAGGGCAACGTACCAAAAACAATTCTAGAACTAGAAAAGGTAGAAGAAAAACTGTTGCTAACAAGAAAAAAGCATAATTAATAAGATATTAGTCATTAGTATTTAGACGTTAGATGAATCTGCTTGAAATAGAAATGTTTAGGATTCTAACAACTAAAAGCTAACAGCTAGAAACTAAAAGAATATGGCAAAAACAAGTACAAAAAAACGTAAAGTTATTGTAGAGTCTATAGGCGAAGCTCATATTACAGCTTCTTTCAATAACATTATTATTTCACTTACCAACAAAAAAGGTGATGTAATTTCATGGTCATCAGCTGGTAAAATGGGATTTAGAGGTTCTAAGAAAAACACACCTTATGCTGCGCAATTGGCTGCAGAAGATGCTGCTGGTGTTGCACAAGAAGCAGGTTTAAAAAAGG
Organism: Seonamhaeicola sp. ABD4_175; assembly: GCF_056160885.1. NCBI lineage: Bacteria > Pseudomonadati > Bacteroidota > Flavobacteriia > Flavobacteriales > Flavobacteriaceae > Seonamhaeicola > Seonamhaeicola sp. ABD4_175. The sequence goes on along the minus strand of NZ_JBSWYC010000002.1, from coordinate 490,344 downwards.
TAAAGGTTTATGTAAAAGGACCAGGTAACGGTAGAGAATCTGCTATACGTTCAATTCACAACGCAGGTATTGAAGTTACAGAAATTATTGATGTAACACCATTACCACACAACGGATGTAGACCTCCTAAACGTAGAAGAGTTTAATTAAAAGCAAGATTTTTAACTACATTTAAGTAGTTAGAAAAAGTACATAAAAAATTAATATCATCTGATAATCAGATGATATTAATTTTTTATGTACATTTGCAAACTGAAAAATAACAACAAGTATCAACAAGAGATCAAACGGTTATCGAAGGATAAGATTAAGACCTTAATTCATAACCACTCTTAAAAACAATTAAAAATGGCAAGATATACTGGTCCTAAAACTAAAATAGCTAGAAAATTTGGTGAAGCTATTTTTGGAGAAGATAAATCATTTGAAAAAAGAAATTATCCTCCAGGTCAACACGGAAATAACAGACGCCGTGGAAAAAAATCTGAATACGCAATTCAATTAGCTGAAAAGCAAAAAGCTAAATACACTTACGGTATTTTAGAGCGTCAATTTAGAGGATTATTTAAAAAAGCAAGAGCTTCTCAAGGAATTACTGGTGAAGTTTTATTACAATTATGTGAATCTAGACTAGATAACGTTGTTTACCGTATGGGAATTTCACCATCAAGAAGTGGCGCAAGACAATTAGTTTCTCACAGACACATTACTGTAAACGGTAACTTAGTAAATATTCCTTCTTACCAATTAAAAGCAGGTGATGTTGTAGCGGTAAGAGAGAAATCAAAATCATTAGAAGTTATAGCTAATTCTTTATCTAACTCATCTCAAGTATATGAGTGGATTACTTGGAATAATGATACTAAACAAGGAACATACGTTTCAGTTCCTGCAAGAATTCAAATTCCAGAGAATATCAATGAGCAATTCATCGTCGAATTATACTCTAAATAATAATTAACAACATTGGTATTTGGCCAAAGGGTTTATTTGTTCTTCTTCAAACTTATAAACCGCGCAACCAAATAACAATTAAAACGAAGAAACAAACATATGGCAGTATTTAATTTTCAGAAGCCCGACAAAGTAATCATGATTGATTCAACTGATTACGAAGGGAAATTCGAATTTCGTCCTTTAGAACCTGGTTACGGTTTAACAGTTGGTAATGCACTTAGAAGAGTGTTGCTATCTTCATTAGAAGGTTATGCAATAACTTCTGTAAGAATTGAAGGTGTAGATCATGAGTTTTCTGCAATTGCGGGTGTGGTTGAAGATGTTACAGAAATCATCTTAAATTTAAAACAAGTACGTTTTAAAAAGCAAATTGATGATATTGATAACGAATCTGTTTCAATTTCAATTTCTGGCCAAGAAAGAATTACAGCTGGCGATTTCCAGAAATTTATATCTGGTTTTCAAGTGTTAAACACAGAGTTAGTAATATGTAATTTAGATCCTAAAGTAAACTTAAACCTTGAAATTACAATTGAAAAAGGTAGAGGTTATGTGCCTGCAGAAGAGAATAAAAAAGCTGCAGCACCAGTAGGAACTATATTTACAGATTCTGTTTACACACCAATAAAAAATGTTAAGTATAGTATTGAGAACTATCGTGTAGAACAAAAAACTGATTATGAAAAATTAGTTTTTGAAATTATTACTGATGGCTCAATTACACCACAAGATGCTTTAACTGAAGCAGCAAAAACGTTAATTCACCACTTTATGTTATTCTCTGATGAGCGTATAACTTTAGAAGCTGATGAAATTGCACAAACTGAAACGTATGATGAGGAATCATTACACATGCGTCAATTACTTAAAACGAAGTTGATTGATATGGATTTATCAGTGCGTGCTCTTAACTGTTTAAAAGCTGCAGAAGTTGATACTTTAGGAGACTTAGTATCATTTAACAAAAACGACTTAATGAAATTTAGAAACTTCGGTAAGAAGTCCTTAACCGAGCTTGAAGAGCTTGTAAATGTTAAAGGTTTAAACTTCGGAATGGATTTAAGTAAATATAAATTAGATAAAGACTAATTTTTAGTCATAATTATTAATCATATTTTGCTCCCACAGCAATGTGGTTTGGAAGCAAGATGATAAAACAAATGTCATGAGACACGGAAAAAAAATTAATCACTTAGGTAGAAAAACTGCCCACAGAAAAGCAATGTTAGCTAATATGGCTTGTTCTTTAATTGAACACAAACGTATTAATACTACTGTTGCAAAAGCAAAAGCTTTAAAACAATTTGTAGAGCCTTTAGTAACAAAATCTAAAGAAGATACAACACATAACAGACGTCTTGTTTTTTCAAAATTAAGACAAAAAGAAGCTGTTACAGAATTGTTTAGAGAAGTAGCTGTAAAAGTTGGAGACAGACCAGGTGGTTACACAAGAATCATTAAGTTAGGAAACCGTTTAGGTGATAACGCTGATATGGCTATGATAGAGCTTGTAGATTACAACGAAATTTATAATGCAGATAAGCCTAAAAAGAAATCTACTAGAAGAAGTAGAAGAGGTAGTGCTAAACCAGCAGCTGCAGCTCCGGTAGAAAATACAGCAACTAACGAAGAGGAAGAATAAATGTTAATAAGCATTTAATATATAAAGGATAAACTATTTTTAGTTTATCCTTTTTTTTTGAATTTTTGTAAAACTTTTTAGTGTGCAACAAAACATGTAAAAGCACATAAAACAACACTAATTAAATGAAATATCAAAAAAAACAAGATGCCGTAGTACTTTTAGCTGATGGCACAATTTTTTACGGTAAAGCAGTAGGAAACAAACAAGGTACAGCCTTTGGCGAGGTTTGTTTTAACACAGGTATGACTGGTTACCAAGAAATATTTACCGATCCTTCGTACTTTGGCCAATTAATGGTTGCAACAAATGCACATATTGGTAACTACGGTACAAATGCAGATGAAGTAGAATCTGATTCTATTAAAATTGCAGGTCTTATTGTGAAAAACTTCAGTTATGAATATTCACGAGATGCTGCCGATGATTCACTTGAAAATTTTCTTGAGAAGAATAACCTTTTAGCTATTTCTGATGTTGATACAAGAGCACTTGTGAGTTACATTAGAGAAAATGGCGCAATGAATGCGGTTATAAGTACCGATGTTGATAATATTGAAGGACTTAAAAAACAACTAGCCGATGTGCCAAACATGAACGGTTTAGAGCTAGCATCAAAAGTATCAACCAAAGAACCTTACTATTTTGGTGATGAAAACGCAACTTATAAAGTGGCGGCGCTTGATATAGGTATTAAAAAGAATATATTAAGAAACATAGCTAGTAGAGATTGCTACATAAAAGTGTTTCCATACAATTCTAAATTTGAAGATTTAGAAGCATTTAATCCTGATGGATATTTCTTGTCAAATGGTCCTGGAGATCCAGAACCATTAGTTGAGGCTCAAGAAGTAGCTAAAGAAATTATAAAACGAGATTTACCATTATTTGGTATTTGTTTAGGGCATCAAGTAATAGCTTTAGCAAACGGTGTTTCAACCTATAAAATGCACAATGGGCACAGAGGTATAAACCACCCAGTAAAAAACTTAAAAACTGGTAAAGGTGAAATTACATCACAAAATCACGGTTTTGCTGTAAATAGAGAAGAAGCTGAGGCTAATACAAATTTAGAAGTTACACACGTACATTTAAATGATAATACAGTAGCAGGATTAGCTATGAAAAGCAAAAATGTATTTTCAGTACAGTATCACCCAGAGGCAAGCCCTGGGCCACACGATTCATCGTATTTATTCGATCAATTTATTGAAAATATAAAAAAATAAATATTCAATATAAGCCTTATAAACACCTGTTTTTAAGGCTTATATTTTACTAAAACGTTATAGCGATGTTTTTAAAAAAATATTATCAAACATCGGTAAAAAAACAAGATTAAACCTTAAATTTGAAATATTAATTAAAGTAAAAAAACAAACCAATTATGAGTTCAATAATAAATATTCATGCTAGACAAATTCTAGACTCTAGAGGAAACCCAACAGTAGAGGTAGATGTTATTACAGAAAATAATGTTTTAGGAAGAGCAGCGGTTCCTTCAGGAGCTTCAACAGGAGAACACGAAGCTGTTGAGTTACGTGATGGAGGTGATACTTACATGGGAAAAGGCGTTTTAAAAGCTGTTGAAAATGTAAACACTGTTATAGCTGAAGAACTTTTAGGTGTTTCTGTTTTTGAACAAAACTTAATAGATCAATTAATGATTGATTTAGATGGTACAGCTAATAAATCTAAATTAGGAGCCAATGCTATTTTAGGTGTGTCTTTAGCCGTTGCTAAAGCAGCAGCTTCAGAGTTAGGTTTACCATTATACCGTTACGTAGGAGGAGTATCAGCAAATACGCTTCCTGTACCAATGATGAATATTATTAATGGTGGTTCTCATAGTGATGCACCTATTGCATTTCAAGAATTTATGATTATGCCTGTAAAAGCTCAAACTTTTACACACGCTATGCAAATGGGAACTGAAATTTTTCACCATTTAAAGAAAGTGTTACATGATAGAGGTTTAAGCACTGCAGTTGGTGATGAAGGTGGTTTTGCCCCTAACTTAGCAGGCGGAACTGAAGATGCTTTAGATACTATAGCAAAGGCTGTTGAAAACGCAGGCTATAAATTTGGAGACGAGGTTATGATTGCTTTAGATTGTGCATCGGCAGAGTTTTATGTTGATGGTAAATACGATTACACAAAATTTGAAGGCGATAAAGGTGAAGTTAGAACTTCTGAAGAGCAAGCTACTTATTTAGCTGAATTATGTGAAAAATACCCAATCATTTCTATTGAAGATGGTATGGATGAAAACGACTGGGACGGTTGGAAATCTTTAACTGAAAAAGTTGGTGATAAAGTACAATTAGTTGGTGATGATTTATTTGTAACTAACGTTGAGCGTTTATCTAGAGGTATTGAAAACGGTATTGCAAACTCAATTTTAATTAAAGTAAACCAAATAGGTTCTTTAACTGAAACTATTGCAGCAGTAAATATGGCTAAAAATGCAGGATACACTTCTGTAATGTCACATAGATCTGGTGAAACTGAAGATAACACAATAGCAGATTTAGCAGTAGCTTTAAACTGTGGTCAAATAAAAACAGGGTCTGCCTCACGTTCAGATCGTATGGCTAAATACAATCAGTTATTAAGAATTGAAGAAGAGCTTGCAGATGTTGCATATTTTCCTCAAGAAAAAGCATTTAAAATTAAGTAATAATACTTATTTTATAATAAATACTTAAAAAGCGATTATTTTTAATAATCGCTTTTTTGTGCTATCAATTTTATCAATATTTTAATTTAGTAAACCTATGGTTAAAGTACTTTAAAAATCCTTAGATATTTTGTAAATTAGCACTCCGCTTAAATAAAATAAATTTACTTAAACTTATGGCAAATAACGCAACCATAGAAATAGATGGTAAAAAGTATGAATTTCCTCTAATTGAAGGAACTGAAAAAGAAGTTGCAATAGATATTAAAAGCCTAAGAGCAGCAACAAATGGTTTAATAACTTTAGATTCTGGCTATAAAAATACAGGGTCTTGTGAAAGTGCTATTACTTTTTTAGATGGTGAAAAAGGTATATTACGTTACCGAGGATATTCAATTGAAGAATTAGCTGAAAAAGCAGATTTCTTAGAGGTAGCTTATTTGTTAATTTTTGGAGAATTACCAACTTCAGATCAATTGAACAAGTTTCATACAGATATTATGAACAATTCAATGGTTGATGAAGATGTTCACAAAATTCTAGATGCCTTCCCTAAAAATGCACATCCAATGGGGGTTTTAACCTCTTTAACTAGTGGCTTAATTGCATTTAATCCTTCATCAGTAAATGTAGATTCTGAAGAAGAAATGTACAGAGCTATTGTTAAAATATTAGGGCAATTCCCTGTATTAGTTGCATGGGTAATGCGTAAAAAGAAAGGTTTACCACTAAACTACGGTTCTAAAAAACTTGGCTACGTTGATAACATGATGAAAATGATGTTTGAAGTACCAATTGAAGAATATAAAATGAACCATATTGTAAGAGATGCATTAGATAAATTATTAATATTACATGCAGATCATGAGCAAAACTGTTCAACATCAACTGTAAGAATTGTAGGTTCATCACATGCTGGTTTATTTGCATCGTTATCTGCTGGTATTTCTGCGCTTTGGGGTCCACTTCACGGTGGTGCAAACCAAGCTGTACTAGAAATGTTAGAAGCTATAAAAGCAGATGGTGGAGACACTAAAAAATACATGGCTAAAGCTAAAGACAAGTCTGATCCTTTCCGTTTAATGGGCTTTGGGCATAGAGTTTACAAAAACTTTGACCCTAGAGCTAGAATTATAAAGGTGGCTGCCGATGAAGTTTTAAAAGATTTAGGTATTAAAGATCCAATTTTAGATATAGCCAAAGGTTTAGAAAAAGAAGCTTTAGAAGATCAATATTTTGTTGATAGGAAATTATATCCAAACGTAGATTTTTATTCAGGTATAATCTATCGTGCAATGGGTATTCCTGTTGAAATGTTTACAGTAATGTTTGCACTTGGGCGTTTACCAGGTTGGATTGCTCAATGGAGAGAAATGCGTTTACGTAAAGAACCAATAGGAAGACCAAGACAACTTTATATTGGCGAAACTGAAAGAAAATTCAAAGCAATTTCTGACAGGTAAAAATATATTTATTTTAAATAATTGTTAAGCTTCACGTAAAAACCGTGAAGCTTTTTTTGTATAAATACTTATTTTTAAGAATTATTCAAAAATTACTTTTTTATCATTAGCTTTGAAACTTTAAAATTCTAATGCAAGTGAAGTTAAATATTCAAAATGAAACGTCTAGATTAAGAGCTGTTATTTTGGGTACAGCCAAAAGTTGTGGTCCAACACCAAAGGTAGAAGATTGTTATGACCCTAAAAGTGTTGAACACGTTTTAGCAGGCACTTATCCAAAAGAAGAAGATATGATTTTTGAAATGGATGCTGTAACTAAAGTGCTTGAAAAGTATAACGTTACTGTTTACAGACCCGATGTTTTAAAAGATTGCAATCAAATTTTTTCTAGAGACATTGCTTTTGTGATTGATAACAAAATTGTTAGAGCAAATATTTTACCAGATAGAGATAAAGAAATTGAAGCTATTAGGTATGTTTGGAATAAAATTGATGAAAAAGATAGAATCATTTTACCCGAAGAATGCCATGTGGAAGGTGGCGATGTTATGCCCTGGAACGACTATGTTTTTATAGGAACTTACACTGGTAAAGATTATCCAGATATAATTACGGCCAGAACTAATATACAAGCGGTAAACGCTATTCAGGAGTTATTTCCTCATAAAAAAGTTAAAGCATTTGAGCTTAGAAAATCTAACACCAATGCCAAAGAAAACGCATTGCATTTAGATTGTTGTTTTCAACCCATAGGAAAAAATAAAGCCATAATTCATAAAAACGGATTTTTAGTTGAAAGTGAATATAAATGGTTGGTTAATTTCTTTGGAAACGAAAACATATTTGAAATAACAAAAGATGAAATGTACCAAATGTACAGTAACGTGTTTTCAATTTCTGAAGATGTTATAATTTCTGAAAAAAGCTTTACACGATTAAATAATTGGTTAAGAACCCAAGGTTTCACAGTTGAAGAGGTGCCATATGCCGAAATTAGTAAACAAGAAGGATTACTGCGTTGTACTACAATGCCATTAATTAGAGATTAAAATGCAACAAACTACAAACACAATATTAATGATTCGTCCTATAAATTTTAGGATGAATGAACAAACAGCGGTTAATAATTACTACCAAAAAGTAGTTGATAATTTGTTACCTGCAACCGTTAATAAAAAAGCACAAGATGAGTTTGATGCTTATGTTGAAAAGCTAAAAGCACATGGAGTTAATGTAATTGTAGTGTCTGATACTGATGATTTTGATACGCCCGATTCTATTTTTCCTAACAACTGGATTTCTTTTCATGAAAACGGAACGGTAGCATTATATCCTATGTTTGCTGTAAACAGAAGGCATGAACGCAGAGAAGATGTTTTAGATACTTTAGAAGCAAACGGATTTGTTATTGAAAATATAGTTGATTACACATCGGCGGAAGACGAAAATGTGTTTTTAGAAGGCACAGGCAGTATTCTTTTAGATAGAGAAAACCAAATAGCCTATTGTGCACTGTCTGCTAGAGCCGATGAGAGTTTGTTTATTGAATTTTGTGAAGATTTTGAGTATACGCCTGTTGTATTTACAGCAAATCAAACTGTAAACGGACAGCGTAAAGCCATATACCACACAAATGTAATGATGTGTTTAGCTGAAACTTTTGCCGTTATTTGTTTAGATGCTATTGATGATAAAAAAGAGCGTAAACATTTAGTGAAAAAATTACAAGAAACTAACAAAGAGGTTATTACTATAACTGAAGCACAAGTAAATAATTTTGCTGGTAATATGCTGCAAGTAAAAGGCGAAAATAATCAACTGTATTTGGTTATGAGTCAAGCGGCATACAATTGTTTAACACCAAACCAAGTTGCACAAATTGAAAAACATTGTCCAATTATTTCAAGCTCGCTAGATACTATTGAAGCTTGTGGTGGCGGAAGCGCTCGTTGTATGATGGCTGAAGTGTTTTTACCTAAGGCTTAATTAATTACTTCAGCTTATCAAAAATATAAGCACCTTTGGTAGCACCCCAAACGTGATTGCCTAAAGAGTCAAAACCTCGATCCCATGATAAAACACGTTCTGATGTTATTTCAACCTTGCTAGTAGCAAAACTAGCGCCTCTAAGTGAGCTTTCACAAGATTTGAAAATGGTTGAACCTTTATAATGCTTGTCACCTAAGCGCTTTAAAATAACTTCACAGCCTTGTTTTAAAGCAATGTCTTGCGGAGATATAGAATCAAAAACTTTAGGATTCTTCCATTTTCCAACCCATAAAGAATCAGTTTTTAAAGTATAAATAGCCGATTTGAATGTACTATCACTATCTCTTGTAACTTCATAAATACGCTGTCTGTATGGTTTGTTTTGCATGCTGTTTAAAGCCTGTTCTACATACAGGTAATTTCCTTTATCTTCCCAAATTGGGTACATATGAAGTGAAATATTGTAATACGTAGAGTCTGCCTTGGCTTGAGCTTCAGAATTGTAAGAGCCTTGCATTAATGCAAATAATTCATCAAGTTCTTTATCTATTTTTGGGGTTTCAGTTTTTTGTTTACAAGCAGAAATAGCTATAATAAGTAGCAGTAAGAAGGTTTTTTTCAAAATACGTATGTTAATAAGTTATTTAACTTGGTTTAGATTTTGGTAACTGCACATAAAATGTACTACCTACATTTAGTGTACTTTCAACCCAAATTTTACCGTGGTTAAGCTCAACTAATTCTTTACAAATTGAGAGGCCTAAACCAGTACCTTTTTCATTACTGGTTCCCATGGTAGTAAATGACGTATTTTTAAATAACTTTTCCAAATTTTGTTTTGAAATACCAATGCCTGTATCGGCAATGCTAATGATGCAACTACCGTTACTTATGTGATTTGAAATGGTAATTGTATCACCTTTTTTAGAGAATTTTATAGCATTAGCTAAAAGATTTTGTACCACAATTTCAAACATACTTCTATCAGCATAAGCAAAATCACGTAAAGAGTGGTCAACTAAGTTTATGCCTTTACTTTCAATACGCTGATCAACAAGTTTAATTTTGTCTTCAAAAACTTCTTGTATATCAAACAAACTTGGTTTAGGATCTAAAGATTGCATTTGTGATTTAGACCAGTTTAATAAATTGAAAAGTAATAACGATGCGTTATTGGCATTTTCACTTAATTCTGGAATTAAATTGTCAAATTCTTCTCTAGATAATGAGCCATCTTTTAGTAATTCAATAAACCCGTTAATTGATGATAATGAGTCTTTTAAATCATGAGAGACTATAGAAAATAACTTGTCTTTTACATTGTTTACATTTTCAAGGTGTTTAGTTTGCTCTAAAAAAGCCTGATTTTGTAATTCAATTTTAATGTTTTTTTCTTCTAATTCTTGGGTGTATTTTATGTTACTATTTCGTTTTAAATAAATTAAAACTAAAAAGGTTGTAACTATAGCTAAAGCCGCAAGTAAACCGTAAAAAATAAGTTTGAACTTGTCTAATTGCGTATTTTCATTATTTATAGGTGTGTTGTTTATGTTTTGGTTTTTTGTTTTTCTAATGCTAATTTCAGGTGTATCTAAGTCTTTAATAGCAGTTAAATTATTATTAGTGTTGGTCTTAGTTTCTAAAGCATCAATTTTTTCTTGATTTAGCGCATGCTTTAAATCATAGTATTCTTTTTGCCAGATAAAAGCTTTATCAAACTTGTTTTTAATAGAATCTAAAGATTTTCGAAGTTTATAATGCTTTAGCAATTCTTGCTTGTTATCTAATTCAATAGCAATTTCTCGTGCTAGCAATAGTTGTTTTTCAGCAACAACCAACCTATCTTGCTGAATATTTAAGTTAGCAAGGTTGTTTAAAGTAATTAATAAATTAGGTTTATCATTAATTCGTTTTGTAACATTGTAGCCTCTTACTAGGTATAATGTTGCTTTTGAGTAATCGTTAAATTTTAAATATTCACCACCAAGTTTTGGGTAAATTTGGGCTTTGGCAGAATCTGTTTTAACACGTTTCAGTATTTTTTCATAATAATTAATAGCTTTTCTGTGTTCTTTCTTTTGCGAATACAGTTCAGCTAAATTACTGTAAGATATATTGGCGCCTTTGTAATCTTTAAGTTGTTCTTGTAAAGCCAGTGTTTTTTCATAATACTTAACCGCTTCATCAAAATTATTATTTTTAATGTAAGCAGTTGCTAAATTATTGTAGGCTACTTTTAAATGAAACGGTTCGTTGTGTGTTTCAAGAGATTTTAATGAAGCCAATGTGTACTGTAAACCTTGGCTATAGTTACCGCGTTTAATTTCAATACTAGCAATACTGTTGTTTACTTTAGCAATTTGTAGTGTATCATTCAAATTGAGAAAAAGCTCTTTAGCCCTTTTATAGCCGCTTAAGGCATTTATATAATCATCTTTTTGGGCATAAATTAGTGCCTTGTAAAATGTTATTTGCGCAATACCTTTTTCATACTTAATCTCACTAGATAAGCGCTCACTTTGTACAATATATTTTAATGCTCTGTCATATTCACCAATTTGGTAAAGAGATTTTATTAAACTTAATGAGGTGTCTACTTTTGTTGAGTCTTGGTTTTGGTAAGCTAATTGTATGGTAAGGCTATCTATGTCATTAGTTTGGCTATAACTAATGCCCACAAATAAAAGAGTTAATAAAGTAAAAATTCTCCTCATAAACGTTTAAAATAGAACACAATAAAACAACCACAAAAGAAGCCTTATTTTGAGGGAAAATTAAGATTACTTTATAAAACAGTGATAGTAGTATGTGTTACCAACAATGTACAAGCTTAAACTTGTAACTAATAATAGCTTTTTTACAGAAACAAAAATTGAAAAATCAACCATTAAAATCTAATTTTTAAGTTTTAATACCAATAAATCAGTTAAAATGACGGGGAAAAAATCATGAAAAAATCGACGAATAGATAAACGGTAAAAAACATAGAAAAAATACACTTTTATCGATGAAATACATTGTTGAACACCTTAAAAAACAAGGTGTTCGCCTAATTTCCTAAATTGTAATATTTGTAGTACAAATATTATATTAAGTAATGTTTTTTCTTTAATTAAGAAGTTGTAATTGGAATAATTTTTATTAACCAAGGTTTCATAAAAGTTTTATCTTTGCCACCTAAAAAGTAACGTAAATGAATTTACAAGAAACCTTATCTAATCAAGTAAAACAAGCTGTTTTAGCTTCATATAATGTAGAAATTGAATCTGTTGAGTTTCAGGCAACACGTAAAGAATTTGCAGGTGATATTACAGTGGTTGTTTTTCCTATGTTAAAATTTGTAAAAGGCAATCCTGTACAAATAGGTGAAACTATTGGTAATTATTTGGTTGATAATGTTGAAGATGTTAAAGCGTTTAACGTAGTTAAAGGTTTTTTAAATATTGAAATTAACGATTCTTTTTACTTAAACTTTTTCAATAGCATTAAAAACAATACAACCTATGGTTTTGTAGAGCCACAAGCTAGTAAAAAAGCTGTTATGGTAGAGTATTCTTCGCCTAACACCAACAAACCTTTACATTTAGGGCATATTAGAAATAACCTTTTAGGCTATAGTGTTGCCGAAATATTAAAAGCAGCAGGAAACAAAGTTTATAAAACCCAAATTATAAATGATAGAGGTATTCATATATGTAAAAGTATGTTGGCTTGGAAACGTTTTGGAAATGGCGAAACACCCGAAAGTACCGGTTTAAAAGGCGATAAGCTAGTTGGTAATTACTATGTGAAATTTGATCAAGAATATAAAAAAGATATTCAAGCTTTAATAGACAGTGGTAAAAGCGAAGAGGAGGCTAAAAAAAATGCTCCTATTTTGTTAGAAGCTCAAGAAATGTTACGAAAATGGGAAGCTGGCGATGCAGATGTAGTGGCTTTATGGGAAACCATGAATGGTTGGGTTTATAATGGCTTTAACCAAACTTATAAAAATTTAGGTGTAGATTTTGATACGCTTTATTACGAAAGTAATACCTATTTATTAGGAAAAGAATTTGTAGCGGAAGGTTTAAAAACAGGCGTATTTTACAAAAAAGAAGATGGCTCAGTTTGGTGTGATTTAACTGAAGATGGACTTGATGAAAAAATTGTACAACGTGCCGATGGAACAGCCGTTTACATGACGCAAGATATTGGTACAGCTATACAACGTGTTAAAGATTTTCCTGATGTTGGTGGTATGGTTTATACCGTTGGAAACGAGCAAGATTATCACTTTCAAGTGCTATTTTTAATTCTGAAGAAATTAGGATTTTCTTGGGCCGAAAATTTATACCATTTAAGTTATGGTATGGTAGATTTACCTAGCGGAAAAATGAAAAGCCGTGAAGGAACCGTAGTTGATGCCGATGATTTAATTGTAGATATGGCAACTACAGCTGAAGAAATATCGGAAGAGTTAGGAAAACTTGATGGCTATTCTAAAGACGAAAAGAAAAACCTTTATAAAACAATAGGTTTAGGAGCGTTAAAATATTACATTTTAAAAGTAGACCCCAAAAAACGTATTTTATTTGACCCGAAAGAATCTATAGATTTTCAAGGAAATACAGGACCTTTTATTCAATATACTTACGCTAGAATTCAATCTATATTGAGGAAAGCTACAGCTGAAAATTTAAACGTTCAAGTACGTTTACATGAAAAAGAAAAGGAATTGCTTAAACAAATACAGTTATTTCCAGAGGTTATACAAAATGCAGCTGCACACCACAGTCCTGCATTAGTAGCCAATTACACCTATGATTTGGTTAAAGAGTTTAACTCATTTTACCAAAACGTATCTATTTTAGGTGCAGATAATGATGATGAAAAAATATTTAGAGTACAATTATCTAAATTAGTAGCAAATACAATAAAAAATGCGTTTAGCCTTTTAGGGATTAATGTGCCAGAAAGAATGTAATTACTTTTTAAAAGTATATCTATAAAAAATAAGAAATAAAAAAACCAGAGAATTTTCTCTGGTTTTTTATTTTATGGTTTTGAATTACACTAATTTATTGAGATAGTTACAGAATCACTTTTGCAACCCTCAGCATTTGCAATAACCTCAACAGCGCCTGTTTTATCTTTTGCTTGAATAATTAATAAAATCTTTCCATTGTGTGTTGTGCCTTTGTTAGATTGGAATTTCTCAACACTATTTTTCCAACCGCTATCAACTCCCAGTAATTTTGCTTCACCATTAATTGTAAATGTTATTAGCTTATTATCACTTCTGGCTGGGTTTCCATTGTTATCAAACAATTCAGCCACTATATGCACAACATCTTCATTATTCGCTTTTATTGTTGTTGTATCGGTATTTAACTTAATGTTAGTTGCTTTTTTAGCTGTTATTAATTGAGATTCTATGGGTTGTCCATTTTTTACACCTTTAGCAACTAAAGAACCTTCTTTATAAGGAATAGCCCATTTGTAAATATTACCAACAGTTTCAGATAATTTTTGTTTGCCTAAAGATGTGCCATTAAGGAATAACTCAATTTCATCGCAGTTAGAGTAAATTTCTGTTACAACGGTTTCGCCATCATTATAATTCCAGTGTTCATTTACATCTTGCCAACGCCATAAATAGTGCTTCCACCCATCTTTTTTCTTTTCAACTAAATTGTCGTTTTCTAACTTGTATAATGATTTTTCTAGCGTTTGTGTAGCCATATGAATCATGGGTTCATCTGTCCATAAAGACTTCATCATGTAATACGACCCTTTAGGGAAACTGGCTGTGTTTATCATACCCGAAGGTTGTACTCTTGTTGGCCATTTTTGTCTTATTTCACCCATATAATCTGCACCTGTCCATAAAAAAGTTCCAGAAATAAAAGGGCGTTCCATGATGGCTTTCCATTCGTGATATTGCGCTACGTTTTCGGTTCCCATAATTGGTAAGTCTGGATAGTTTTTATGGCCATAATCGTAAATTACCCTTCTGTAGCTATAACCAATAATGTCTAACGCATCTGCATAACCCGATTCATAGCTAGACGAAGGTAAAATACAGTTGGCAATTACAGGTCTTGTGGTATCTATTGCTTTGGTCCATTTAGATAATTTTTGAGCAGTTTTACCAATATCATACTTGCCTCTTGGTAGGGTTTTCATGAGTTCTCTAATCTTTTCGATAGAATGAGGAGGCTCAGACCAAAAATAATTTCCTTGCCATGTCATTTTATCAAAGAAGCCAGTAGATGCCGCATTTCTAGGATAAGTCCATTCTACTTCATTTCCTATGCTCCATTGAAAAATAGAAGGGTGGTTACGGTGGCTAAGCATCACATTGGTTAAATCTTTTTTAGCCCATTCTTGAAAATGCTCGCCATAACCTCTAGTGATGTAATCTGTACTTTTTTCTTCCCAACGGTTGTACCTTTTGTCTTTGGGGTTGTCCCATTCATCAAAAAATTCATCTTGCATTAAAAGTCCCATTTCATCACAAAGTTCTAATAATACTTTTGATGCAGGGTTGTGTGAACTTCTAATAGCATTACAACCACCATCTTTAAGTACTTGTAGTCTTCTTTTCCAAACACCTTTAGGTACTGCAGCTCCAACTAAGCCAACATCATGGTGTAAACAAACTCCTTTAATTTTCATGTTTTCACCATTTAAGAAGAAGCCTTTATTGGTATCAAATTTTATGCTTCTAATACCAAAACGCGTTTCGTAAGTATCAAAAATATGTTCGCCTTTTTTAATGGTTGTAACTGCTGTATATAAAGAAGGATTATCTACACCCCATAAATTTGGATTATTAATTTCAACGTTTTGAGAAATGTTTTTAGTACTTGTTTTTTCTACCGTAATAGTTTTTGAAATACTTGCAACTTCTTTTTTAGTTTCATCTAAGAATTTAGTGGTAATTTCAACGTCTTCATCTTGTAAAAAAGCATTTTCAACAGAAACTTGAATATTAACTTTAGCTTTGTCTTTAGCTACTTGTGGCGTGGTTACAAAAGTACCCCAAACAGGTATGTGTAATTTTTTATCGGTTATTAAATCTACTTCTCTATAAATACCAGCACCAGAGTACCAGCGGCTATCTGCATATCTAGAATGGTCTATTTGTACGGCAAGTACATTGTTTTTTCCGTTTTTGTTTAGGTGTTTTGAAATTTCAAAGTAAAACGGTGAATATCCGTATGGGTGAAACCCTAATTTATGACCATTTATAAAAATTGTGGCATTGTTATAAACGCCATCAAACAACACGTAAACTAGTTCATCATCTAAAACTGTCTTATCAAACGTTTTGGTGTAGTACCCATAACCTTTACCTCTTATATAACCTGTTGCCCATGCGTCTTTTCCTAAAGATTCATCAAATTCACCTTCAATAACCCAATCATGAGGAAGGTTTACTTTTCTGTATTGGTTGTTTTGAATGTCACTAAAACTAACTTCTTTATCACTTAAAAAAAAGTTCCAGCCTAAATTAAAATTTTCTTGTGTTTGTGTAGTTTCTTCTTTAGCGCAGGATAACATTAAGAAGGCTATTAAGCCAACTAATATATGCTTTTTACTCATATTGTAAATGTTTAGTTGTTTACTACAAAGTTGGGAGTTTTAAACCAAATTCAAAGATATTGCATCTATATTTTTACTAAACAAATTGTAAAAATGTAGTGTTTAATTAAAAAATTAAGATTGAAATTAGCTCATGAGGTGCTTATAATACAGAATGCTTTTTTAAGCATTGTAAAAATTACTTATTTATAATTTTACAACTTTGTGAATCTCTTTTTTATCTCCTAGAATTTCTACTAAATAAAGACCGCTTCTGAGAGTTGTAAAGTTTATATCTGCTTTACCATCTACTATGGCAACGGTGTTTTCAGAAATATATAGTCCGGAGGCATTGTAAATTCTATAACTAACGGTTTCAGAAGTTTTAATACCAGTTAAATGTGTTACATTTTGGCATGGGTTAGGGTATAGCAACCAGTTTTTAGCATCATCAATTGTGTTATTAGTTGAAGCGACACAGCCTTTTGAGATGTCAAACTCTGATTTTAAAATATCAGCAATTTTTAAATTTGTAAAACTATCATTAGAGGTGTGATTAAAGAACGTTTTATCTATAATAGTTTTATCTGCTCCTAAGAAATCTTGTAATAAAGAGGCAAAGGTTTGCCTGTAATCATACTGTACGCTTTGAATTTGCCAGTTGTTTGCTTCTGAAGCTTCAGATAAATTAGGATTAATACCAGTGATACCACCTTCTATGGGTCTGCCAAATACAAACATGGGAGCAATTTCGCCATGGTCTGTACCAAAGTTGCCGTTTTCAGCTGCTTTTCTACCAAATTCAGAGAAGGTTACACCAACAACATCACCACTTAAATTCTGGCTTTCTAAATCTAATACAAAAGCTTCCATACTTTCAGAGAGTTCTGTAAGTAATTCATGGTGTTTACCAAGTACATCTCCTGCACCTTGCACTTGGGCGTTATGAGTATCAAAACCTGAGATTCTCACCATATAGATTTTTGAACCTAAATTGCCACTAATTAATCTTGCTACAGTTTTTAATTGGTCTGACAAATCTGTATCAGGGTATGAAATATCATTTTTACCTTTACTGAAGGCTATTGAAATAGCTTCAGCATAGGTGTTTGTTAGTGCGCTTGTATTGGTTATAAATTCAAGCTGATCTCCGTAATCTGAATTTGGAATGTTTAAAGGTGGTTCGCCCCCAAGGCCACTAACTACATTATAAAAACCTGCAGGGTCTTGGCCCGTAATATTTAATGATAAACCATGAGCTTCTTCGGCATGAAACCCTAACGAGGTTTTGTTTGAACCAATTTCTACAGCTAGTGGATAATTTTCAACTATTAAATCTTCATAATATTGTTCCATAAAACGTCCCATCCAACCGGTTTCAGAACCATTTAAAACACTGTTGCCGTCGTTTCCTGTAAAATATAAATCGGTTGATTTAAAATGACTTTTATTTTGTGATGGATAACCTACGCCATTTACTATTCTAAGTAATCCTTTGTCATATAAAGATTTAAAACCAGAAAGTGCTGGGTTTAGTCCAATTTGTTGTTCGTTAGGTAAGGTTCCATCTAAAGTAATGTATTTATTTATGCCAGTTTCTGGAACTTTTATGGTGGGCCTTAAGTTGCTATATGTATCATATTGATTTAGAGGTACAATAGTGTTTAAGCCGTCGTTGGCACCTGCTAAATTAATAAGCACTAATTTTCTGCCTGAAATATTTGAGCATTCAAAAGGAATAAACGATTTTAATGCAGCTTGAACTTGAAAAGGGGTTAATCCAATTACTGAAGCTGTTGCCGATAATTTTATAAAATTTCTTCTTTTCATAACGTTTTACATTAATTGGAATTCTGCGGCATTTACCAACGCAATAATTAAAGCATCTAACCTTGTTTTAACCGTATTTTTGTTGCTTTCACTGTGTGTGTTTATGTATTGAGACCAAGCACGTGTCCAGTAAAAATCATTTGAATCTTCAATTAAAAAGGTTTTAAAGTAATTAGTTCTATCTGTATCTATGCTTTCAGGAAACATTAAATCTGTTAAGGCCGTAATAAGTAAATTAGGGTCTTTTGCATTATTAGGGTCTATTTTATTTTCAACAAATAATACTGTATCTAATTCTGCTTTATTATTTTTTTGTGTTAGAATACCAGCCACTAAAATGTATCTGCCAATTATGGTGTTTGATGAAAACCAATTTCTATCAAAACCAGGTTCTTGGTAATAGGCTGGGTAGCCTGCTACAGAATCTGGGTTAAAAAAATCCATACCAGCAGGTTGAAAAAAGCCACCTGTAATATACCAATGGAAAAAATTTCTGTAGAAAAACAACTGCTCGGTTTCTGGGTTTGGGTATTTAATGTCAAACAACGAAAATACTTCACAAAGCAATTGTAATGGGCTTTTTATAATAGCACCAATAGTATGGTCTGTTGGGTCACTATCATCTGCATCATAAAAGTGCTGGCTAGCTAATAGTGTGGTAACCACTGGTAGCACCTCATAATCATTGTTTATTAAAATTTGAGCTAAAGGTTCTATAATATCTGTTTCAACTTCGGCTGAAATTTTACTTTTAACAAAATATTTGTATAATCTTCGGCAATAAGCTTTGGCGGTTTCTTCTTGTGCAAATACCATTTCTACAAAATCATCTAGCTCATCAAACATAGTTTCTGCGGTATCTCTTCCAGTAATTACATGATTGTTAAAGGCTTTTGAAAATGTTTTATCATTAGTGTCGTGTTGGTTAAGGTTTGCGTAGCCCATTGGTAAATTGGTGTCTGTATCAATTTTACCGCTTCTATCGTATGTTTTTTTAAAACCCGATAATACTTTGGCTGCCTGTTGTATATCTAATTCTGTGTAATTAGTATAATCACCATCACCAATTTGTTCGCCTTTTAAAATGGTAAATAGTTCTAGGTATTCTCTAGAGTAATTTTCGTTAGGGTTGTTTTTATTGTTCTGTGTATTGTCTAGATAATCTAACATGGCATTATCTAAATTTATTTTTTTTGCTAAGGTTTTAATGTTGCCTAAGGCATAAAAATCTAGTAACCTTAAATAGTCATAAAAAAAAGGAGATAAACCAGCGCCATCATCTTTGGCCACAGTAAAACAAGTATGAAAAAAGAATGATAGTTTATATTTTAAACTAACTTGGTTAAACGCATTGTGCCACCACCAAGCAGCTATATAGGCGCGTTTTCTGCCTTGTCCGTCAAAAGTATTAGGGTGATTGGTAGATGAGGTCCAATAACCATCTGGGGCTTCCATTGGAAGTGGATCATAAGGTTCAGATAATATATAAGGTACATTTGCAGTTAAGCTGTTAACAGCATCTGTTGCAGACATGCCTACAAAAGTATCTAATTGCTCTTTGGTATAGTTAAAAGTAGCGCGCCTAAGCAAATGCTTAGCTTTTCTTAAATCTAAACTTGAATTAAGAGGTGATAATGAAGCCATCCTTTATTTTTTTGTTAAAGTATATAATAATTGGCTTAATTCCAGAAGGTTGGATGGTAATTCGTCGAAATTCAATTAGTAAAATCGATTAAGTGTAATTAAGCTTAAAAATGAATTCTAAAACTTACGTTAGGTGTAATGCCCAAAGATTTGTTTTCAACGGTGTTAATATTGCCGTTATCATCACGAGTGTAGTATGTATTTATAATGTTTTTTCGGTTTAAAACATTCCAAACAGATGCGCCAATAGTGGCGTAAGACGTTCTTGATAGGTTAAATTTATAGGTAGCAGAGCAATCTGTTCTTAAATAATTTTCAAGGTTGCTACTATTGGGGTTTTGGTAAACAATGGTATTGTTTTGGTTTTGGTTTACAGCAGGAAGCGTTGTGGGTTTGCCAGAGTTCCAGTTAATACCTAATGCTAATTTAAAATCATTAAAAGCATACGTGCCAGCAAACGTTATGGCGTGCCTAATATTGGTGTTGTTAGGGAACTTTTTACCGTTATTTAAGTTTGAAAATATATAATTATTATCACTAAATGAATACGAAACCCAAGTGCTTACCGCCTCATTAAACTGTTTATTTAATAAAATATCAATGCCTTTAATTTCATAACTACCGGTGCTATTTATAAATTGATATTGATTTTGAAAACCTTGACTACGCGTGGTTATACCATCAACTTTTTTTATGTAAGTTTCGGCACTTGCTAAAAAATTATTCTTTTTGTAATGTATACCAATAGATGCTTGTTTGCTTTTTAAAACAGGAATGTTTTGGTTGTTTGAAAGTACCCAACGGCGTTTTTCAATACCTAAAAAATCGTTTTGTAAATCTATAATTTGTGATGTGGTTTGACTTTTAAATTCGCCCAAAATTTCAAACCTAAAATTGCCTAAAAACCGCTGGCTAAAGTTTATGCGAGGTTCGGCAAACAACATATCAAACTTTTTAATGTAGTTTAAACGTGTGCCAAATATTAGTTTGGTATTTGCGCCGTATGATAATAAATTAGTTTGCGCATACACAGCATGACTTCTGATAACTTCTTTTATGTAGCTTCTAAAATTTGGGTTGTTTACATCTTCTAAATTACTAATGCCCACCTCAGTAAATTGGTAGCCACCATTAATTTTTAATTGATAGTTATGCGTGTAGTTTATGTCAATTTTTGCTGCGCCATCATACACTTCGTTTTCTTGCACTAAGCGTTGGTTGTTTAAAATATCATGGTTGGTAGCATCTAAATCGTAATTTGATACATATAGTAAAGCAGTGGTTTGTAGTTGGTTATTCCAATCTTTTATATAAGTTACACCCGCAGCGGTATTTTGTTGCCATAGTTTACTGTTTAAAGCTTCTGGTTGGTTGTTTATGGTAGATTGTTCTTCGTAATTCAACCTGTTATTTACGTTTAATACATGAAACCGAAGTTTATCTGTTTTTGAAATATCAAATAAAAATTTAGCAGAAACATCGTAAAAATAAAATGATTCGTTTTGCGAAATTGTGTTTGAACCTTTGTTGTTATTTGTAAAATCTGAATCTTGAAAAATACGCTTAAAATACTGGTTGTACGTACTTGTTTCAATAATATCAGTTACTGAACGACGTGTAGAGAGTTGTAACTCAGTTTTTTTTGAAAGTGGAATTTTTGCAAAAACATCGGCATTTATAAAATTAATACCACCACCAGCCTTAAACTCATTATCTACAGTGTTGGGCAATTGTATATCTATAACACTAGAAATACCATCGCCATACTTAGCACTTGACCCATTTTTATAAATATTTATTTTTTTTGTGATATGCGGATTAAATGCCGAAATAAGCCCAAAAAAGTGCCCAGATTGATACATTTTTATTCCATCCCAAAGTATTAAGTTTTGGTCGTGTGTGCCACCTCTAATGTTTATGTTAGATACAGTTTCATCTGTACTTAAAATACCAGGAAGCGCTTGTATGGTTTGTAAAACATCGGGTTCAATTAAGCCAGGTAAAATACCAAAATCATCAGGTTTTATAGTAACCGACCCATCATTTAATTTGGTTAAACCAGTAGTAAGATAATTGTTAATTATAACTTCATTTAAATTTTGAATTTTAAAGCTAGAGCGCTTTTTTTTTGAAGGTTTTATAACAACAAACCTATTATCTAAAAGTTCAAAATCTAAATGCGTTTCTTTTTTTAGTGTATTTATAGCGTCTTTTAACTTAGTGTTTTTATTGGGTAATGTGGCTTGTTTGTTTTTTATGGTTTTATCGGCGTAAGAAAAGCTAATGTTATATCTTTTTTCTAAAGTATTTAAAATTATGGCAAGTGGTTGTTTTTCTTTTTGAAAGCTTTGTGCTTTTAGTGTTAAAACATTCAAAAAAAGTAAGAAAAAAGTAAAAAATAATAACTGTTTACTGCGCACGCTTTAAAATTATATTACCGTTATTATTGCTGTACGTTAATTGTAAAGGTAAAGTAATAGATTTTAAAGCAACATCAATGTTGTTGTGGGTAAAATTACCTGTAAAAAGCTCGCTAGAATTTACACCAACAAGGGTAATAGTAACATTGTATTGTCTTTCAAACTCTGCAATAACTTGTTTGTATGGTAGGCTTTTAAACTGGCTTTCGTTATTTAACCACGAAGGCGTTGTGTTACTTTCTTTTTGTTTAGCAATTTTTTTCCCATCAATAATTAAAAAACTGTCGCCAGGTTTTAATTTAGTTTCAATAGAATTAAAAGTAACGCCAACTAAGCCTTCGTAGCATATAACTTCAAAATAATTGGCTCTTTGTTTTACGTTAAATTGGGTACCGTAAACCGTTACAGTACCGGCTTTTGTTTTTACGTTGAAAGTTGAGCCTTTGGCCACTTTAAAAAAAGCTTCGCCCTGTAATTCAACGTTTCGGTTATTTTTCCAAGTATTTTTATTATAAATTAAAACAGATTTGGCATTTAAAAATACATTAGAAGCATCGGGTAAAGTTACTTCGGTTTTTTGCGCTAAATCTGTTGTAATAGTAGTGTTTAGTGTAGTTGTGTAATAATAAAGTCCAAAGCAAATAGCTAAAATAGCAGCAACACGCATTAACGGTTTTATATAGCTTTTCTGCGGTTTTTTAGTTGTTTTTATTGTGTTGAGTACATTGTTTAAAGCGTCTGTATCATTAAATTTTGGTGCTTTAAATGATTTAATACTGGTGTTTAATTGTATTAAATCATCATAATCTTCAAGTTTTTTAAACGCCTGAAGTTCATGATCATTCAAATCATTATTTAACCATTTTAATATTAAAGCTTCTCTATCCATTTTATCTTTATTCAATTATAAAACAAGTTACTTTTATTTTTTCCTACCCTTGTATTTAATTTTTTTTGAAATTTAAATTTTCAGTCTTTAGTTTACTAGAAACTATTATTACAACTCTTTAATGTCTTTTCGTAATTTTTCCAAAGCGCCATAAATACGTTTTTCTACTGCTTTTGTTGAAATACCTAAAATTTCGGCAATTTCTTTAAAACGCTTTCCTTCAATGCGGTTCATTAAAAAGGCTACACGTTGTGGTTCGGTTAAATTAGCTAAAGCCTTTTGTAGTTTTTTATTGTATTCGTCTTGTTGCATTAAAAACTCGGGGCTTTCATTGGTGCTAAGCTTTGGTTTGGCTATTTGTTGGTGTTTTAAAACAACTTTTTGATGAGCAGCTTCATTCAACATTAAATTATTAGCTGTGGTAAACAAAAAGCTTTTAGCTTTGTCTGGTGTTATTTTGCTACAATTTTCCCAAAGTTTAACAAAGGCTTCTTGCGTTTTGTCTTGCGGATTTAAAAGATTGCCAAACTTGTAGTATAGAAAATTGTGTAAATCTGTGGCGTGTTTTTTAAAAATAGACGAAAAAATACGCTCTTCACAAATATTATCACGTAGTTGTTTACTCATTTTAAAGTTTAGTTAATGCCACTAAAATAAAGGTTTTAGCAATTTGTTGTGGGTTTGTAAAATTATTTTTTTTGATTTTTTTTAACAATTAGGGTAGGAGTTTTTAAACTTAAATTGTTTTATAACCAAAAGCTATGTGTAACCCAAAATTAAATACTATGAAAACTAAATGGAGAATTTTACTAATGCTACCTTTTTTTGCCCTCATGTTATTTACAGCATGCCAAGAAGAAGTAGTTGAAATTACAGAACCTTCTGAATCTGAAGCCTTAGTTGCTGATGCAGAATTAACAGCCTTTGTTAGCGCTACCGCTAAATTGGATGGCTCTAAAGACAATATTATAGACCAAGCAAGCTGCATATCGGTTAAATTACCACTTACAGTTATTGTGAATGGCTTAGAAATAATTGTAGATTCTGAAGAAGATTTTGATGTTATTGAAGCCATTTTTGATGAATTTGATGATGATGAAGATGATTTAGATATGATTTTTCCAATTACAGTAATTAATGCTGAACATGATGAAATTACTGTTAACAATGAAGATGAACTTGAAGCATATGTTGAGGCCTGTGCTGGCGAAAATGAAGAAGATGATGATATTGAATGTATAGATTTTAATTACCCAATATCATTCTCAATTTTTAATGCCGAATTTCAAATAATTGATACCGTTCAAATTGAAAACGATAAGCAATTGTTTCGTTTTATGAAACGCATAAAAAATAAAGAAGTAATTGCAAGCATTAATTACCCTGTAAGTTTAGTACTTGCCGATGGTACTCAAATTGAGGTTAACAACAATCAAGAACTTCACAATACAATTAAAGGTGCTAAAAATGCTTGCGATGAAGATGATGATAATGACCATAATGATGACGATTTTACTAAAGAACGTTTAGATGAATACTTAAAAAAATGTCCATGGTTAGTTTATGAATTTAAAAGAGATAACCAAGATAATACTGAAGGTTTCTTTGAATATGCCATTAACTTTAAAGAAGATGGCGTGGTAATTATGAGAGATAGAGAAGGTGATATTTTAACAGGAAGTTGGGAAACTAGAATTACAGATAGAGGCGCTAGAATTAAAATGGCTTTTGAAAATTTAGCCGATTTTACTTTAGATTGGTTTGTTTACGAAATCGAAGAAGGTAAAGTTAAAATTTATCAAGAAGGCGGTAACCGCATTATTTTAAAACGTAATTGTGATGTTGTAATTGAGCACACAAAAGAACGCGTGCAAAACCATCTAAAAGAATGTTTATGGCGTATTACAAAAATTAATGTTGAAGGAACTGACAACGACAAACAATACATAGGAACACCTTTAAAGTTTTACGATGATAACGTAGTTAAAATTAGAGTTGACGGACAATTAATTGAAGGTACTTATGAAGTGTTAGTTAGAAATGCCGGTATTGGCTTAGAAATTAATTTAGAAGGCAGGCCAAACTTAAAATTACAGTGGTTAATTACGTTCCTTTCAGAAAACATAATAAAACTAGAAAACGTAAATAATAAAATGGTTTTAGCAAGATATTGCCCTGAAGAAGACCAAGATATAAACTACATTTTAGATGTATTAGTTTCTAGTGAATGGAAAGTTGCTAATTATAATGATATGGGAGCAGATGAAACCCAAAACTACGCAGCTTATGTAATTGGTTTTAATGAAAATGGAAAAGTATTTGCTGAAGGTGATGGCAACAACTTTTACGGCTCTTGGTTATCATACAGAAATGAAGGCTTATACTTGGGCTTAAACTTTAAAACACAAGATGAACCTTTTAGTGAGTTTACACACCGTTGGAAAATTAAAGAAATATCACCTAACAGAGTAGAGTTAAAAGACTATTCATCTACAGGCGAAATAGAACGCATACTTGTGTTAGAGAGTACACAATAATTATAAATATAGAAACTTAGATTTTCGGTTTTTAGGTTAATTAGCTAAGTTTCCTATAAAAGGCTGCCAATTATGGTAGCCTTTTTTTGTTTTTACAAAAAACAAACTTTATAAATACAGGGCAATTCACTAAATTTGCAATTCTTAAAATTTAAAAAAATTATGTTTAATAATTTAAGTGATAAATTAGATAAAGCTTTACACGTTTTAAAGGGGCACGGAAGTATAACCGAAGTAAATGTTGCTGAAACCCTAAAAGAAGTAAGACGCGCTTTATTAGATGCCGATGTTAACTTTAAAATAGCCAAAGATTTTACCAATAGAGTAAAAGAAAAAGCACTTGGGCAAGATGTATTAACTACATTACAACCAGGGCAATTAATGGTTAAAATTGTAAAAGATGAGTTAACACAACTTATGGGTGGTGATGCTGCAGGTATTAATTTATCAGCCACACCAAGCGTAATTTTAATGTCTGGTTTACAGGGTTCTGGTAAAACTACCTTTTCTGGTAAACTAGCAAACTATCTTAAAAATAAAAAAACTAAAAAACCGCTTTTAGTTGCATGTGATGTGTATCGTCCTGCAGCAATAGATCAATTGCATGTTGTTGGAGATCAAATTGGTGTTGAGGTTTTTAGTGATAGAGGAAATAATGATCCTGTAGCCATTTCGCAAGCAGCAATAGCACATGCAAAATCTAACGGGCATAATGTAGTAATTATAGATACCGCAGGTCGTTTAGCTGTAGATGAAGCTATGATGACCGAAATATCAAACATTCACAAAGCTATCAAACCACAAGAAACCTTATTTGTGGTAGATTCTATGACGGGGCAAGACGCCGTTAACACAGCAAAAGCGTTTAACGATGTATTAAATTTTGATGGTGTAATACTAACAAAATTAGATGGTGATACACGTGGTGGTGCAGCCATTTCAATAAAATCTGTTGTAAATAAACCTATTAAATTTATTGGTACAGGCGAAAAAATGGAAGCTATTGATGTATTCCATCCATCACGTATGGCCGATAGAATATTGGGTATGGGAGACGTTGTCTCGCTTGTTGAAAGAGCTCAAGAACAATTTGATGAAGAAGAAGCTAGAAAACTTCAAAAGAAAATTGCTAAAAATAAATTTGGTTTTGATGATTTCTTAAAACAAATTCAGCAAATAAAGAAAATGGGTAACATGAAAGACCTTATAGGCATGATACCTGGCGCTGGAAAAATGATGAAAGATGTAGATATTGATGACGATGCTTTTAAAGGTATTGAAGCTATTATTCACTCAATGACTCCAAAAGAAAGAGAAAACCCATCAATAATAAACGCAAGTAGAAAAAAACGTATTGGCAAAGGCTCAGGTACTTCAGTACAAGAAGTAAACCAGTTGTTAAAGCAATTTAACCAAATGAGTAAAATGATGAAGATGATGCAAGGTGGCGGTGGCCGTAAAATGATGCAAATGATGCAAAATATGCGTTAATCTTGTTAAAAGTTAAAAGTTAAAAGTTAAAAGTTAAAAGTTAAAAGTGTCATGCTGTGCGCAGTCGAAGCACTTTAAAAACATATAAAAAAACTTGGCGTTTTTTGCGCCTTTTCGAGAAAACCTATGACAATCTTAGACGGAAAAAAAGTAAGTAATGATATTAAAGAAGAAATAGCAGAACATGTAGCTGCTATGGTTTCTAAAGGTGAAAAAGTACCTCATTTAGCAGCCATATTAGTTGGTAGTGATGGTGCAAGTATGACCTATGTAAATGCTAAAGTTAAAGCTTGTGAAAAAATAGGTTTTAACTCTACACTAATTGAATTACCTGAATATACCTCAGAAGAAGCATTGTTAGAAAAAATACACGAGTTAAACAACAATAATGATATTGATGGTTTTATAGTACAATTGCCATTACCAGAACAAATTGATGAGCAAAAAGTACTTATGGCTATAAATCCTGATAAGGATGTTGATGGTTTTCATCCAACAAACGTAGGCCGTATGGCTCTAGATTTGCCAACCTTTTTACCAGCAACACCATACGGAATTATGGAGTTGCTAGAGCGTTACCAAGTTGAAACATCAGGTAAAAATGTAGTGGTTATGGGGCGTAGCCATATTGTAGGGCGCCCAATGAGTATTTTAATGAGCCAGAAACGTAAAGCTGGTGATGCTACGGTAACAGTGGTACATAGTCGTTCCAAAAACTTAAAAGAAATTACTTTAGCTGCCGATATTATTGTGGCTGCCATAGGTATATCAGAGTTTTTAACCGGAGATATGGTTAAAGAAGATGTTGTTGTTATTGATGTTGGTATTACACGCGTGCCAGATCAAACTAAAAAGAATGGTTACCGTTTAGCTGGCGATGTCCATTTTGAATCTGTAAGTAAAAAGGCAAGCTATATCACTCCAGTTCCTGGAGGTGTTGGCCCAATGACTATTGCTATGTTGTTAAAAAATACGCTACTTGCTAGAGAAAGGCATTTAAAAAGTTAAGCACGTTTTCTTCTGCTTAAGTTTTTAGGTTTAAATTCTTTAGAAGAACTACTAATAAGTTTACTTAATTCACTAAATTCATCTTTAGTCAATTCTCTATATTTTCCAAGGGGTAAATCTAGTTTTATATTCATAATTCTTACCCGTTTAAGTGTTTGTACTTCGTAATTTAAATGAGCGCACATACGCCTAATCTGCCTATTTAAACCTTGGGTTAAAATTATTTTAAAGGTAGAAGTATTTATCTTTTTAACTTTGCAAGGTTTAGTTGTTTGTTTTAATTCTTCAAGATAAATGCCTTTTTGCATGCGTTCTATAAAGGTTTGCGAAATAGGCTTATCAACCGTAACAACATATTCTTTTTCGTGATTGTTGCTAGCACGTAAAATTTTGTTTACAATATCACCATCATCGGTTAATAAAATTAAACCTTCACTAGGCTTGTCTAACCTTCCAATGGGGAAAATACGTTTGTGGTAGCCAATAAAATCTATAATGTTATCTTTTTCAACACGCGTATCAGTTGTACAAACAATGCCAACAGGCTTGTTAAAAGCCAAATAAACAAAGCTTTTTTTTGTGTTTTCAATAATTTCACCGTCAACAGCAACCACATCGTTTGGCGCCACTTTGGTGCCCATTTCGGGTACAATGCCATTAATAGTTACTCTGCCAGCATCAATAAGTTTATCAGCTTCACGCCTAGAGCAGTAGCCAACTTCACTTAAATATTTGTTTAATCGTGTTAAATTATCGCTCAAAAGTTACGTGTTTATAAAGTTAATTATGGCATCATCAATACTTGCATCTTTTAAACCATGCCCAAAACCTTCGGTAGTTTTTAACGTTGAATTTTTATAATTTCTAGCAATAAGTTCAGCTTCATCATAACCAATAATTTTATCTTGTTTATCATGAATGATTAACCCTTCGGTTTCTATTTTTTTTGTGAAATTAGCCGACGAAAAGTACGCTGTATCTTTATCAAAACGTTCTTCAACCATTTTATTAAGACCATTTTCTATTTTACTGTTGAAATTTAGCATACGAACATAACCTTTGAAAATTTTAGTAAATTCTGAAGGTGCGCCAAGTAAAACCAATTTTTCTAAGGTTTTAAATTGATAATTATGCTGAAAAAATACAGAAGCCATTCCGCCAACCGAATGACCAATAATAATATGAGGTTTATAGTGGTTTGCTACCACATTTATAAATTCAGAATATAAAATAGCATTGAATTTTGTGCCGCTAGATTTTCCGTGTGCAGGACCATCAAGCGCTACAATGTTGTAATTAAATGCTTGTAATTTTTTAATTAAAGTTTTCCAGCGGTAGCTATTGCTTTCCCAACCGTGCGCTAATAAAATGGTTTTACCATTGTTAGCCCAATTGTAAGTTTGTATACGGTGGCTTTGATATTGTAATTCTAGCTGTTGTGCTGAATCAAAAAACGCACTTTGTTTTTCGGTTAAACGGCCTTTACGCGGTGTCATAAAAATATCTAAAGCTTTTGATGTTGCATATTTTGGTGCAATAAAGCTTAAGGTATTTAATGAGGTTCCTATAATTTTAGGTATGCTTTTTTTTATAATCTTTTTCATGAGTTAATCTTCTCTATGAACTAAATCCATTGAAAAAGCTGGCAAACAAATGGCTAAGTATTCACAAGGTTCTTTAAACGGATTTGAATACTGAACGCGGGTGTTTTTTTCAATTTTAATAGATTGTCCTGCTTGCAAAGTTACAACCTCGTCTTCAATTATAAATTGTTTTTTTCCTTTAATAATAAATGTATACTCATCAAACTCGGGTGTTTGAAACGGTTCGCTCCAGCCTGCTGGTGCAATCATGTGGGCAATGCTAATTTGTGAATTGCCGTTTGTGGCATTGCCAAAATGCTCTTTTATGGTTTTGCCATCGGTTGTTGGTACTATAAATGGGTTATTTTGTATGGTGTACTTTTTCATAGTATATATTTAATCATTCCACATTAAGAAAAAGTATTTAATTTTAGCATTGTCCGGAATGTGTGTTTCTTCAAAATCTAAATTTAAATCAAAACGTAAATTTGCGGGTAATTCTTTTTTGTCAATAACAAAACTAGCGTTGATTTCATTTACAGATAGTGCTACAGAATTTATTAAATTATCAATTTTAGAAATTTTATACGCAGCGGCAATATCTTTAAAAGTGCTAGCTG
Organism: Seonamhaeicola sp. ABD4_175; assembly: GCF_056160885.1. Classification (NCBI taxonomy): domain Bacteria; kingdom Pseudomonadati; phylum Bacteroidota; class Flavobacteriia; order Flavobacteriales; family Flavobacteriaceae; genus Seonamhaeicola; species Seonamhaeicola sp. ABD4_175. The sequence continues at coordinate 460,022 of NZ_JBSWYC010000002.1, read as the reverse complement.
TAGAAATGCCTTTGGCAGTTTTGTATAAAGGATCAATAATTTGAATGCTTTGTATGGTTGAGGTGGAGTCTAATGCGTTTTCTGGGGTAAGCACTAATAGTTTTTCGCCAGTTTTTTTAAAAATTTCAATATTACTTATGCCTCCAGCAAACTCATCGCCTGCGGTATATTTTGTTACTGAATCATTTATAAAAATGGTTTTTAAATCTTTAATTTGGGTAGAGTCTGTTAGTAAACCAATATGTTGTTTGGTAACTTCAAATGGGTTTTGTTCTTTTTTACAACTAGTTAAAAATAGGGTAAGCGCCAAAAGGCTAAAAATTAATTTACGCATAGGTTTTTGTTTTAAATAATACAGCTTATCTGTTTTTCATTACTTTGGTTAGTATACCAAAAACGCTTCTAATAAACGTGGCGCTTGTTAGTACTTTAACTACAGGATTCATTCTGGTGCTTCGGCGTCTGGTTGAGGTGCTTCTAGATTTTCTTTTTGCTTCAGCTTTTTTTAAAGCTTCTTGTTCTTGTTTTGCTTTTTCTTTAGCTTCGTCTGCTTCGGCTTTTTTAATTTTTTCGTTAAGCATTTCGTAAGCACTTTCTCTATCTATTGTTTTGTTGTATTTTTTGGCTAGTTTAGAGTTTGCTACAAGGCTACTAAGTTCATTGTCGGTTAAAACATCCATACGGCTCATTGGAGCGCGCATCATGGTAGCGGCTAATGGTGTTGGGCGGCCTTTTTCATCAAGAGCAGAAACTAATGCTTCACCAATACCTAATGATGTTAAAACTTCGGTAGTATCATAGTAATCAGATTCGGGGTAATTTTGCGCAGTAAGTTTTATAGCTTTTCTGTCTTTGGCAGTAAAAGCTCTTAAGGCATGCTGAATTTTTAAACCTAATTGCCCAAGAACTTCTTCGGGTACATCGGTTGGGTTTTGGGTTACAAAATATAAACCAACGCCTTTACTACGTATAAGTTTTACAATGCTTTCTATTTGATTTAGTAGTGCTTTTGATGCTTGGTTGAAAATTAAGTGAGCTTCATCAATAAACATGACAAGTTCAGGCCTATCACTATCACCTTGCTCAGGGAAGGTTGAGTAAATTTCTGCCAAAAGGCTAAGCATAAATGTTGAAAATAGTTTTGGTCTATCTTGTATATCGGTTAGTCTAATAATATTTATGTAACCTCGTCCGTTTTCATCAACGCGCAGTAAATCATCAACTTCAAAAGAGGTTTCACCAAAAAACAAATCGGCACCTTGTTGTTCTAACTCTATAATTTTTCTAAGAATTGCACCTGTTGATGCGGCAGAAATGCGCCCATAAGCCTCGGTAAATTCGGCTTTACCTTCTTGAGTGGCGTATTGTAATATTTTTTTAAAGTCTTTTAAATCTAAAAGAGGTAATTTATTATCGTCACAATATTGAAAAATAACCGATACAATGCCACTTTGTGTTTCGGTTAAATCTAAAATTCTAGATAATAAAACGGGACCAAACTCACTAATGGTAGCTCTAAGCCTAACGCCATCTTGTTCAGATAATGTTAAAACTTCAACAGGAAACGCTTTGGCTTCAAAAGGTAAACCAATTTTTTCGTGGCGTTCATCAATTTTAGGGTGTCCTTCACTGGCTTGGGCAATACCACTTAAATCGCCTTTAATATCCATAAGTAAAACAGGAATGCCTTTTTCACTTAAATTTTCGGCTAATACTTGTAACGATTTTGTTTTTCCGGTACCTGTTGCACCAGCAATTAAACCGTGGCGATTTAAAGTTTTTAACGGTATTTTTACATGCGCTCCTGTAACAGTTTCGCCATTTAACATAGCAGCACCAACTGGTATAAAATCACCTTTGGTTTTGTTGCCTTCAGTTATATAATTAAAAAACGTTTCTTTAGTATTCATGCCGTATAATTTTGCATAAAAATACACTAAAAGCAAAAAGAAAAAAAATAGAAGCTAATGCTTTAATATTTTAATTTGAATAGTGTTGAAAGTTAGCTATCTATAAGCTTCATAAATAACTAAAATATCATCAGAGTGGTTTGCTACATTTAGAGTAAAACCATCAGCGTTAAAACTAGTTAATGAAGCATTTGTTAAGCCTAAAGAATCACCGTTTTGGTTAGAGTACCTAAGCCCAATAGCATGACTGCTTGAGGCGTAACGAGAAATATCGTTAATTGAATTTCCGCTTCCACCAATATACATAACTTGCTGGGTAATTGAGCCACCAAAGTTGCTAGCATAACCACTCATCATGCCAAAAGCATTAGCTAATCCACCGTGGTTGTTTCCAACGTCATTATCAGCGTTTAAGTTACTGGTTTCAACATTGGCACAAGCTGTGAATTTTATTTGAGAAGGCATAAACGGCAAACCCTTAATTGTGGTTGCGCCCGTACTGCTAATTATAAAACTGCCAAAATACGCAGAAGACGATGAGGCTGTTTGTATATCTTCCCAAATAGGTACAGATGGTGAACCACTATTGTACTGAAACTTATTAGTAGTTGTGTTAAATACCATTAGGCCAATAGCTGGGTTTGTAATGGCAGTAATTTGCGCATCAGTTAATCGGGGTATTAAAATACCTTTATCTGTGCTTTCAACATGTAAAATGGAAGAAGCATCAGGGGTTGTGGTACCAATACCAACTTGTGAAAAACTAAAGTAAACATTAAAGCATAGTAGCGCTAGCGCTAGTAGGTAAGCTGTTTTTTTCATTTTGAGAGAATTGAGAGATTTGGGTAAATCAGCAATTTTTATAAACCAAATATATAGGTTTTCAACGTAATTTCAAAATATATAATATAAAACCATACTAATACGTATCTTTGTGTCCTTATGAATAAAGAGATACAAACATTGGTAAACAAAGGTGAAATGTTGCCTTTAATGGAAGAGTTTTACACCATACAAGGTGAAGGCTATTATAAGGGTACTGCCGCTTATTTTATTAGGGTTGGTGGATGCGATGTGGGTTGCCATTGGTGTGATGTAAAGGAAAGTTGGAATGCTAATTTGCACCCACCAACAAAAACCACTAAAATTGTTGAAAACGCTAAAAAGTATAGTGATACCATAGTTGTTACAGGAGGAGAACCTTTAACGTGGGATATGACGTTGCTAACAACCAAATTAAAAGCCGAAGGTTTAAAAACACATATTGAAACTTCGGGTGCTTACAAGTTAACAGGTGAATGGGATTGGATTTGTTTGTCTCCTAAAAAAATGAAATTACCAACCCAAGAAGTTAGCAAAAAAGCCAACGAACTTAAGGTTATAGTTTATAATAAAGACGATTTTCGCTTCGCGGAAGAACAAGCCGCTAAAGTAAGTGATAATTGTATTTTATATTTACAGCCAGAATGGAGTAAACGCGATAAAGTTGTGCCATTAATTGTAGATTATGTTATGCAAAACCCCAAATGGAAAGTATCATTACAAACGCATAAATATTTAAATATTCCATAAAGAAAAGGTTATGAAGTTACCAAGCTTTGGAAGACATTTTAAACCCGATGAAAAAGTAATTTTAAGAGATTATTTAGCCATTGAACGCACACGTTTGGCAAATGAGCGCACATTGCTGTCATACATAAGGTCTTCACTATATTTATTACTTGGTAGTATTGCATTTTACCAATTGAAAGATTTTCCTAATTTTAAATATTTAGCAGGCGCATCATTAGTATTTAGTGGCTTGTTTTTAATAATTGGTGTGTACCGGTTTACAACATTAAAGCGAAGTTTGAAAAAACTTTACTACATGTCTGAAGCTTTAGAAAGTTTAGATGATAAAGCATAAAAAAAGCGCTGAATTACAGCGCTTTTTTGGTTTTGTTATTTAGTGAAAGGTACAGCTACTCTTGTTGTTCCCCATCCTAAATGCATTGTAACACCGTTGCTAGCTTCAGTAAATGCTATAGAAAATGCTTCTAAAGAATCACTTGCATTAGTTACAGGCACGGTAAGTCTTGCAACATCATTAGCTTCTTTATAAAAATAAGAACCCCAAACATTAACATCTTTACTAATAATGGCAGTCCATTCATTATCACCCGGAATAGTGTAAAATGAGTATGTACCAGCATTAACGTTAGTATTACCCAATTTCATATCTGTAAATAAGGTAAGTTCTGCAGCTTCATTAGCGCCCGTTCTCCAAACTTTTCCGTTAGGAGCTAAAGTAGCAATATCTCTTCCTTTTAATTGCGGACGGCTGTATACTATTTTAATTAATTTGTCTGAATTTTTGTAGCTTGTAGGAAATGCAGCAGCATCCATTGGGCTTTTGTCTAAATCTCTAAATTCTTGAGCGGTAACATTGGTAGTTAAAAATAAGGTTAAAGCTAATGTAATAGCACCTAAAAAAGATAATTTTTTCATGTTTTTTGTTTTATGTAATTCAATTAATGTTGTCCGCAAGTTAGTGTGAAACTTACCTTGTAAACGTTAAATTTTACATAAAATATGTTAAAGCCTAAAAGCTTAAAACCACAAGTTATAATTTAATTATTTGTTTTGAAACTCTACCTAAGTTATTATGAAATTCAACAATGTAAATACCGCTATTTAAGTTGTTTAAGTTAAAACTATATGTTTTTTCTGTTGAAGCTGTTATTATATCACGTTGTAGTTTTTTTATTAATTTACCATTGCTGTTATATAAATTTATAAGAAGATTGTCTGGTGACTTAAAATCTATTTTAAAAGCTAAAATGTCTTTTATTGGGTTTTTGGTTATGATTATGTTTAACGGGTTTTTAGAGTGATTTATATTGGTGTTTTCAGTGTTTAAAGACGCATTACTAAATTTATAAATACTAGTGCCACTTGCATAAGCTAAGGTATTGTTTATAACAAAAATGCGGTTTAAATTTCCGCCTATGTTTAAATTTGTCCAGGTTTGTCCTCCGTTGGTGGTTTCATAAAAACCAGTGTTGTGGCCACCCATATAGCCGGTGTTTTCATTAATAAAGCCTACAGCTTGAATATCACTTTCTGGTGCATTAAAACTATTCCAAGTATTACCAGCATTTGATGAAGAAATTAATTTGCCTGGGTTAGGAGCAGTACTGTAAATTGCTCCAAAAAAAATATTAGGGTCGCTGTTTAAAATTTGAAGTTTCCATACATATTCACCAGCAATGTTAGAGTTGTAAATCTCTGTCCAAGTTAAGCCGCCATTAGTAGTTTTTAAAATAATAGCGCCAGTTGCACTTTTTCCTGCGGCATAACCTGTAGTTTCCGAAGTAAATTTTATTTCAACTAAAGCTATGGCGTATGCAGACATATCAATGTATTGCCAAGTAGCGCCACTATCTGTAGATTTTATAATGTGGGCAGGTTCAAAGTAAGCGCCACAACCATAAACTGTTGATGTTCCAGCGGTATCGAGACCGCAAATGGCATTAGGGTTTGGTGTAATATTTGTTACTTCGCTCCAAGTTTGTCCGCCATCTGTAGTTTTAAAAAAGGTATTGTTAAGGGTGCCTAAAAATCCAATGTTTTCATTTAAGAAAATGATGTTTCTAAAATAATAATCGCCAATTAAATTGATTTCATTAAGCTGTTCTGTCCAGGTTAAACCGCCATCAGTAGTTTTATAAACAGCCGCATGCCAACCATTTGCTGCCCAACCTATGGTTTCGTTTAAAAAGAAAACATCATCAAAACGTGTTCCGTCTCCGTTTGAGACTAAGTTGGGCACTGCTTGCCAATTTGCTTGTGCAAAGGTAATTACACCTATAAAAAAAGGTAATAGTTTTATGAATTTCATATAACAAACTTAGCTAAAAAAGCGATAAGCTAAGTTTGAAATATTATTTTTTCATAACTTTTACATTCATTTCTTCTACCTTTTTATCAGATAAAAGTGATGGAGCCCCAAATAGTAAATCTTCACTGGTTCCTGTTTTTGGGAAAGCCATAACTTCTCTAATTGATGCTTTCTTTTCTAAAATCATCATTAATCGGTCTACACCCCAAGCAATACCACCGTGTGGTGGCGCGCCATAATGGAATGCCTTGTACATGGTGCCAACACTTTTCATCATCTCTTCTTTGTTGTACCCCATGTTACGGTATGTGGCTTCTAAAATTTCAGGTTTGTGCGCACGCACAGAGCCACCTCCAATTTCGTAACCATTCAAAATTAAATCATATTGTTGGGCTATAATTTTGCCAATTTCTTCTTCTTTACCGTTTATATGTTTTTCAATATCATAGGTTGCTGGCATTGAAAAGGGATTGTGGGTAAAAGTCCAGTTTCCTTCGTCGGTTTTTTCAAACATAGGAAAATCTACCACCCAAGCAGGTCTTAATTCTTTAGCGTTTATTAGGTTTAGCATGCGCCCCATTTCTTGTCTAACAGCATCTAAGGCTTTGTTTGCTGTGGCATAATCTGCAGCTGAGAAAAATACAATGTCTCCAACTTTAGCATTTGTTGCTTTAATAATATTGGCCGCGATAGTTTCGCCTAAAAACTTAATGATAGGTGATTGTAAATCGTCTTCATTCACAATAATGTAAGCAAGTCCGCCTAAGCCATGTTCTTGGGCAATACTAGTAAGCTTTTCAATTTGCCCTTTAGACATGCGTTTTTTGCCTTGATCTTTAGCTGATACTTTTATGCATTTAACAATACCGCCTTCATCAATAGGTTTGCTAAATACTTGGAAAGTAGTATCTTTTACAATAGCTGTAATGTCTTGCATTTCTAGACCAAAACGAAGATCTGGTCTATCACAACCATACTTGTCCATGGCTTCTTTGTAGGTTAAAACTTCAAAAGGTTTTAAAATCCATTTTTTACCATAAATTTTGGTAACAATATCATTGAACATTTTGGTGTTCAAATCTATAATTTGTTGCATGCTGGCATAAGCCATTTCAATATCTAATTGGGTGAATTCTGGTTGACGATCACCACGAGAATCTTCGTCTCTAAAACAACGTGCAATTTGGAAATATTTTTCATAACCACTCACCATAAGCATTTGTTTAAATTGTTGAGGTGCTTGTGGTAAGGTGTAAAACGCTCCGGGTTCTTTACGTGAAGGTACAATAAATTCGCGTGCACCTTCATCTGTTCCTGCACTTAAAATTGGTGTTTCAATTTCAAGAAAATCTTGTGCATCTAAAACATCGCGTATTAATTTTATAACCTTGTGGCGGTTTCTAATAACACGGTGTACATCTTGGTTTCTGTGGTCTAGAAATTTATACTGAAAACGTGTGGTTTCATTAGTTTTTAAAGCGCGCTTTATCTCAAAAGGTAGGGTTTTTGAAAGGTTTAAAATTTCTAAAGCAGATGTTTCTAATTCTATAGTGCCTGTTCTTAAGCTTGGGTTAAAATCGTCTTCTTTTCGTTTTACAATAATACCCGTAACCATAATAACAGATTCTGGTTTTAGTTTTACTAAATCGTCAATATTACCATAGGTTTCTCTGCTTAAACGCACTTGGAAAATTTCGTTACTAGAATCTCGTAAATCAATAAACATTAATTCACCGTGGTCTCTAACACTAGAAACCCAACCTGCTAATGTTACAGTTTGTGATATAGCATCTTCTGATAGTTGCGATGCAATATGGGTTCTGTATTCATCTTTAATAACTAAAGGAATTTCTGGTAAAACCTCTTCCTTTTGTGTGGTTGTTGGTTGTTGGTTGTTGGCTATTGATGTTTTTTTACTGTGAATTTCGGTATTTTGTTTTTCATCATTTTTACCCGAAAGTACTTTTAAAATACTTTCGCGAATAACTTTACCTGAAGCGCCTTTACCAATAATGCCAATAACTTTACCAACTAAAATACCAGCTTTTCCTTGGTTTCCGGCTTTAATATCGTTAGCAACGGTTTCGTTTTCAGAAATTACTTTAGCAATAGCATTGTTTATAGTGGTTTCAGAAATGGTGTTTTCTTCAAAATAGGTTTTATAGTTGAAGTTTGGATTTTCAATAAGTTTTGAAATAGCATTTTGTGCTAAAACAGGTGTAACTTTATCTTCTTTAAATAAACTGAAAACTTCAATAAAATCATTGATGTTTTTAATGTTGGCGTAATCTTCTGGTTTTAAATTGTTGGTTAGCGTTTTAGCAACAAATGACGGTTCTTTAATTACATTGTTTATGGTAACAAATGTTTGAGAACGTAAGGCATCTGCGGTAAAAAACTTAGCATCTTGAGGTAGCACGCCACCTTTAATTAAAATACGCTCAACGGCGTGGGGTAGTGCGCTAGTATCAACATTAATAGCATTAACAACGTCTTTTATATTTACAAAAGGTAAATCTGGCTCAGAGATAAAGCGGTAATCTGCTTCAAACTCTTTTTTACGCATGGTTTTGGTTTGCTTTAAATCTGCATCAAATAAAACAGTAGTTTGGTCTGGTCTAAATTTTTTATGCTCTAAAAAGTAGTTGAGTTGTTTACCAATTTCTTCAATTAAAGCTTCGGTCATGAATTTAAAAGAATTGAGGTTTTTAATCTCGGTTCTTGGGTTAAGTTCATAACTATGCTTTTTTCTTAAAGATACCGAAACATCAGATTTGAACTCACCTTTTTCAAGATTAGCTTCAGAAATTTTTAAGTTTTGAACAATACGTTGTAAGTATTGCGCGTAGGTTGAAGCATCTTCAATATTTCTAATACATGGTTCTGTAACAATTTCAATTAAAGGTACGCCGGCTTTATTAAAATCTACTAAAGACACGTTTTTTTCGTGCATTAATTTAGCGGCATCTTCTTCAATATGTACTTGTGTTAAATTTACGGTAAATTCACTACCGTCGTTTCTAAAACACGCTACTTGTCCGTCTGGAATTACCGGATTATGAAACTGTGTAATTTGAATGTTTTTTGGGTTATCAGGGTATTCATAATGCTTTCTATCCCAAGAAATAACCTCATTGCTAAAAGTAGATTTTACTGCTTTTCCAAAGTAAATAGCTTTGGTAATGGCTTCTTTGTTTACAGCAGGTAAAACACCCATTTGCCCAGTACAAACAGAGCAAATATGATGGTTAGGTATATCTGTTTCCTCATTAGGACACGAGCAGAATAATTTGGTTTTTGTATTTAATCTAATGTGTGTTTCTAGCCCAATAACCAATTCAAGTTCGTGCGCTTTTAGTGCGTTATTTAATTGCTCTAAATCCATTATAGTATGTCTTTTAAGAAGTTAGCAAACTTCAAAACAAGTTCATCATTATTTTTAGCAGCCGTAATTTGTAAGCCTGTTTCAGTGCCTTGTGGAACTGTTAAAGTTGGTAATTGCCCTAAGCTAAAACCAACGGTATAAGCATCAGATAAATACATGGCTAGTGGGTCTTTTAAACTGTCGCCAATTTTTGGTGGCGCCATTGGCGTTACAGGTGAAACAATAACATCAACTTCATTAAAATCTTTTTCAAAATTTTGAGAAATTTGGTCTCTTAAAGCCAAACCTTTTAAGTAAATTTCATCACTAAATCCTTGCGATAGTACTTGATTACCACCAACAATTCTGCGTTTTGTTTCTTCCGAAAGGTTTTCAGAACGCGTAATAGAATAGCTTTCTTTTAAATTATCGGCGTCAATACGGTTGCCGTAATTTGTGCCATCTAAACGTGAAAGGTTAGAGGCGGTTTCGGCCATTGCCAATGTATAATAGGTAGAAACTAAAGTATCTGCTTCAAAAAAATCTAAAGCTTTTACTTCAATACCTTTTGCTTTTATTTTTTCAATAGTTGAAAGAAAATCTTTTTTGATGTTTTCATCAATAGCATTACTGTCAACAAAGTTTTTAAAATAGCCAACGGTTTTTATATTTTCAGTATTTAAAACTGCATTTTGCTCAATTTCTGAAGAAGCGTAAGTGGTTTGATCTTTTACATCTTTACCACTCATAGCATTTAATACAATACGGATGTCTTCAATAGATTTTGCAATTGGCCCAACGCAATCTGTTGATGAGGCATAAGCCATTAAACCGTAGCGAGAAATACGACCATACGTTGGTTTTAAACCATAAATGCTATTATAACCAGCAGGTTGACGTACAGAGCCGCCGGTATCACCACCTATTGAGAATACGGTAAAATCTTTAGCAACATTTACAGCAGAACCGCCACTAGAGCCGCCACCAACAAGCTCTGGGTTTTTGGCGTTTTTAACAGCGCCAAAAATGGTGTTTTCACTAGATGAGCCGTGGCCAAAACTATCGCAGTTTTCTTTTACTAAAGGTATAGCGCCGGCATCTAATAATTTTTTTATGGATGTTGCAGTATAGGCCGATTTGTATTTTTTTAACAAATCTGAACTAGCTGTAGTGTACGTGCCTTCAACCATATACACATCTTTAATACCAAAAGGTATGCCTTCTAGCAAGCCAATAGGTTCGCCATTTGCTATTTTTCGGTCTACTTTTTCAGCTAAATTAATAGCTATATCATCAAGTAAGCTATTAACGGTATTGTGTGTATTGGCTTTTAAAAGTGCTAATTTTTCTTTAACTAAACTTACACAAGAAATTTCTTTGCTTGTAAGTTTATTGTGTAATGAGCGTATTTGAGAATCCATACTTATTCTTCTATAACTTTAGAAACAACTAAATATCCTTTTTTCTGCTTAGGAAAATTGTCTTTTATAATTTGTTTTTCTGTTTCAGAGCTTTCAATAACAACATCATCTCTTAAACTGCTAACAGAAACAGCATTACTTTTATTGGTATTAAATGTATTGTTTGTGGCATGTGCATTTTTTATAACATCAAACAATTTGCTAACGGCTTCAGAAGGTTTAGCGTCTTTAATACTCGACAGAATGTCGACTGTCATAATTTTGCTCATTACTAACTTTTTTAGATTAAAAAAAGCCTTCCGTTATTGGAAGGCTTTTATATATTTTTAAACAATAACCTTCCAATCCTAACAATTAGGATTATTGAAATTATTATTGTTGTTATTAATATGTCTCATTTTTATTGCTCCAAAGATAGTTAGAATATGCATAGTAACTAAATTTTTTTTAAGGCGTATTTCATAATTAAAGAATTGCTAAAAAAAATGATTTTAAATTGTAATCTGTTTAAGTTAATTGTGAAAATAATAAGTGTTTTTAGAGTGTATATTGTAATAGTTTAATACAAGCCAATTAAAAGTAAACTTAATTTATAAAAGTTTGTTCATAAAACATGCGTTGTAAGGCGCTTTTATGTTTTTGTTGAAATAAGTTTTAAGGCGTTATATTGAAAATTTGTTTTAAGGTGTTTTTTAGCGCGTTTAAGCAGCTTTTTTAATTTGCAGTAATTGTTAATAATTTTTGTATAAACTCTTTTAAAAGCGTTAAAATCGCTTTTTTATTTCGTATATTTGTTTTTAATGACGATGAAATGATGCGTCATTTTTTGTGTAAACAAAATTCTAACTGCAGTAATAAGTAAAATAGCTGCAACATAAATTTAACTTGCCTTGGCGCAGAAAAAAAGCAAAAATAAAATAAATATAAAAGTATGAGCGAAGAAGCTAAAAAGCATAATTATTCGGCTGATAGTATTCAAGCATTAGAAGGTATGGAGCATGTACGCATGCGCCCTTCAATGTATATTGGTGATGTTGGTGTACGCGGTTTACACCATTTGGTTTATGAGGTGGTTGATAACTCTATTGATGAAGCATTAGCAGGACATTGTGATACCATAAAAGTAACAATAAACGAAGATAACTCTATTACTACTGAAGATAACGGACGTGGTATTCCAGTGGGTTTACATAAAAAAGAAGGCGTTTCTGCACTTGAGGTTGTAATGACTAAAATTGGTGCCGGTGGTAAGTTTGATAAAGATTCATATAAAGTATCGGGTGGTTTACACGGTGTTGGTGTAAGTTGTGTTAATGCACTTTCAGAAAGTTTAAAGGCAACCGTTTACAGAGAAGGTAAAATTTGGGAACAAGAGTATGAGCGTGGTAAAACACTTTACCCTGTAAAAACTGTAGGCGAATCAGATCTAACAGGAACTGTGGTAACTTTTAAACCAGATCCGCAAATATTTCAACAAACTTTAGAGTATAACTATGATACTTTAGCTAGCCGCTTGCGTGAGTTAGCCTACTTAAATAAAGGTATTACCGTAGTACTAACAGATTTAAGACATAAAGATGAAAAAGGAGAATTTATAACAGAAACGTTTCATTCTGAAGCTGGTTTAACAGAGTTTGTTCAATATTTAGATGCTACACGAGAGCCTTTAATGAAAGATGTTATTGCTTTTGAAGGTGAAAAAAATGGCATTCCTGTTGAGGTTGCCATGATTTACAATACATCATATGCTGAAAATTTACACTCATACGTAAACAATATTAACACACACGAAGGAGGTACGCACTTATCTGGTTTTCGTCGTGGGTTAACACACACATTAAAAAAATACGCAGATTCATCTGGTTTAACAGATAAGTTAAAGTTTGATATTTCTGGAGATGATTTCCGTGAAGGTTTAACAGCCATTGTTTCTGTTAAAGTAGCAGAACCACAGTTTGAAGGCCAAACAAAAACTAAATTAGGAAACAGAGAGGTGTCTGCTTCAGTAAGTCAGGCCGTATCTGAAATGTTAACCGATTATTTAGAAGAACATCCTGATGATGCTAAAACAATAGTACAAAAAGTTATTTTAGCAGCACAAGCACGTCATGCCGCACAAAAAGCACGCGAAATGGTACAGCGTAAAACCGTTATGAGTATTGGCGGTTTACCTGGTAAATTAAGTGATTGTTCAGAACAAGATCCAGAAAAATGTGAGGTGTTTTTAGTTGAGGGTGATTCCGCGGGCGGAACAGCCAAACAAGGTAGAGATAGAAATTTTCAAGCTATTTTACCGTTAAGAGGTAAAATTCTTAATGTTGAAAAAGCAATGCAACATAAAGTGTTTGAAAATGAGGAAATTAAAAATATATTTACAGCTCTTGGTGTTACCATTGGTACAGAAGAAGATAGTAAAGCCTTAAATCTTTCAAAACTACGTTACCATAAAATTGTAATTATGTGTGATGCCGATATTGATGGTAGCCATATTGCAACCTTAATTTTAACATTCTTTTTCAGATATATGAAAGAATTGATTGAAAGTGGGCATGTTTACATTGCTACACCGCCATTATATTTAGTAAAACGCGGAGCCAAAAAACGTTACGCTTGGAGTGATAAAGAACGAGATGAAGTTGTTGCAGAATTTGGTGAAGGTAGCAAAATACAACGTTATAAAGGTCTTGGAGAAATGAATGCTGAGCAACTATGGGACACAACAATGAACCCAAAGTTTAGAACCATGAGGCAAGTACAAATTGATAACGGTTCTGAAGCTGATAGAATTTTTTCTATGTTAATGGGTGATGAGGTGCCGCCACGTAGAGATTTTATTGAGAAAAATGCTATTTACGCTAATATTGATGCGTAATACCACTAAATAAGACAGTTTTTTTGAAAAGCCTCGTTTTTAAAACGAGGCTTTTTGTTTAATCTAAATTTTCTTTAGTAATTATAGTAATAGGAGCATAATAGTGAGACTCTGGTAATTTATTCATAACCAAATAATCACTTAAAAGCTTAATACCATCATAGCCTTGAGAAAATGGATTCTGAGATATTAAAAAATCAATTGTATCATTTTTTAAATAAGCTATGTTTTTTTTGCTCGTGTCATAACCAATAACTCTCATATTTTTAGTGTTTGAAGCTTCTAAATACTTCGAAATTAAAAACGTATTACTTGATGGTACAAAAACACCATTAAACAATGTACTATTAAACGCAAGGTTTAGTTTTTCAGTAATACTATTAAAATCTGTAAAACTAGGTATGTTTACTTCAATAATATTTACAGCATATTTTTTTTCTTCAAAATATTGTTTAAAACCATTAATGCGTTCGTTTATTGAAGTATGGTTTCCTTTATTTAGCCTAAATACAGGAATTAAAATATTACTGTTTTTAGGTACCATTACTTGCATAAGTTTAGCTCCTAAATAACCACTTTTAAAAGAATTTTGTCCAATAAAAGCCAATGGTTTCAAACCATTTATTTGAGAGTTTATAAAAACATATGGTATATTTTTTTTGTCAAGCAATTTAACAATATCAATAGTTTCCTTTTGAAAAATAGGCGCTATTAAAACAGCATCAAAATTATTATTTATAATTGCATTAAAAGCGCTTTTGTATGAAGCGCTATCAAATTGGCTATACATAAAAAAAGAGGTGCTTACTCTAAAGTTTTTAACATCTTCAGTAGCGTTTTCTATACCTTTTTTTGGTGCGCTCCAAAATTCATTTTCAGTGCTAGCTTCGGGTATTAATGCAGCAATTTTGTATGTTTTATTTAATGCCAAAGTACTGGCAATTGTATTTATTTGAAAATTATGTTCCTTAATAATTTTCTCTATATGTGCTTTTGTTTTTTTTGATACGCCAGGTCTGTTATGTATTACTCTATCTACCGTTCCTGTAGAAACGTTTGCTTTTTTTGCTATGTCTTTTATTGTTGTCAATATTCTAAACTATTATAAACGCATATTTTAACGCTACAAATTAACATAAAAAACTGTATTTATTTGATATAGTAAAACTAAATTTATAATTTTACGTGCACGCACACGAAAACTAAATAATATAATTATTAATTAATTTAAAATGAATGTAAAACAAAATTACAGAATACTGTTTACGCTAGCTTTAGCGTTAGTAATGTCTGTTAAAATTAATGCGCAAGCTAATAATAGCGAGTGGAAATCACTTTTTAATGGAAAAGATTTAAAAGGTTGGAAACAGTTAAATGGCAAAGCAGATTATAAAGTAGAAAACGGCGCCATTGTAGGTACATCAATAAAGGGAACACCCAATAGTTTTTTATGTACAAAAGACATGTATTCAGACTTTATTTTAGAGTTTGAAGTTATGGTAGACCCTATTCTAAATACTGGTGTTCAATTCAGGTCTAATAGTTTTAAAGATTATAATAACGGACGCGTTCATGGCTATCAATTTGAATTAGACCCTAGTAGCCGTGGTTTTAGTGGAGGTATTTTTGATGAAGCCAGACGCGGTTGGTTATACCCACTTTCTTTAAATGAAAAAGGTAGAAAAGCTTTCAAAAATGGGCAGTGGAATTCTTGCCGCATTGAAGCTATTGGTAATTCAATTAAAACATTTATAAATGGCGTTCAATGTGCCAATTTGGTAGATGATATTACGGCTTCAGGTTTTATTGGCCTGCAAGTACATGCAATTGGAGGTAACAACCAAAAAAATGGTAAGCAAATAAAATGGCGTAACATAAGAATTAAAACCAATAATTTAGAAAACAGTAAAACACCACAAGATCCTGAGGTTAAAGAAATGAGCTATTTGGTTAACACTTTAACTAATACTGAACTTAGAAATGGTTGGCGTTTACTTTGGGATGGCAAAACAAGTAACGGTTGGCGTGGTGCTAAACGTGATGATTTTCCGCCTTCAGGATGGGAAATGAATGATGGTGTTTTAACCGTTTTGGCTACCGATGGAGGCGAGTCTACAGGTCCTGGTGATATTGTTACAACTGATATTTTTAGCAATTTTGAATTAGAATTAGAATTTAAAATAACCGAAGGTGCTAATAGTGGTATTAAATATTTTGTTGACCCTAATTTGAATAAAGGCGCAGGTTCTGCAATTGGTTGTGAATTTCAAATTTTAGATGATAAAAAGCACCCAGATGCTAAAAAAGGTACAAACGGCAACAGAACTGTAGGTTCTTTATACGATTTAATGACTGCTGAAGGTTATACAGTTGAAGGAAGAAGTAAACAATTTAAAGGTATTGGTAACTGGAATAAAGCCAGAATTATTGTAAACGGCGGCAAAGTAGAGCATTGGTTAAACAACGAAAAAGTAATTGAATACGATCGTTTTTCGCATATGTTTAGAGCACTTGTTGCTTACAGTAAATATAAAAAATGGGATAATTTTGGTCAGTGGCCAGCAGGTCATATCTTGTTACAAGATCATGGAGATACGGTACATTTCAGAAGTATAAAAATTAGAGAATTCAACTAAACTAAAAAATATTAAACAATATGAACCCAACAAGACGACAATTCATAAAAAAAGCAGCTACCGGCACTTTGGCCGCTACAGTTTTACCAAGTATGAGTTTTGCAAATAGTAGCATTTTAGGCTCTAATGAGCGTGTAAATGTAGCTGTTATAGGTGTGCGTAGTAGAGCAAAATCTTTAATGCAAGCTATTCATAAATATCCTAATGCTAAAATTATCTACACCTGTGATGTTGATGATAATATTATAGCTAAGAACAATGAATGGATGCTTGAAAAGCTAGGCTATAAAGCTAAGGTTGAAAAAGATTTTAGAAAGGTTTTAGAAGATAAAGATGTTGATGCTGTTTTTATTGCAACACCAGAACATTGGCATGCGCCTATGGCTATTTCGTCATTGCAAGCAGGTAAACATGTGTATGTTGAAAAACCGTGTAGCCACAATCTTTTTGAAAATGAGTTGTTAGTAAAAGCACAAAAAAAGTACAACAAAGTAGTGCAAATGGGTAACCAGCAACGTTCAGCTATAACAAGTCAGCAAGCGGTTCAAGAAATAAAAGAAGGTATTATAGGCGAAGCTTATAAAGGTGAAGCTTATTATTCAAATAATCGTGGCTCAATTGGCAAAGGTAAAGTTGTTGCAGTACCAAGTACTTTAGATTGGGATTTATGGCAAGGTCCAGCTCCAAGAGAGGAATACCGTGATAATATTCACCCATATAATTGGCATTGGTTTAAAACTTGGGGAACTGGTGAAGTGCACAATAATGGTACGCATGAAATTGATGTTTGCCGTTGGGCACTTGGTTTAAATTTACCCAACAAAGTAACCTCTTTTGGCGGTAAATATACGTATGATGATGATTGGGAATTTACCGATAACCAAGAAGTTTTTTATGAGTTTGATAATGATAAGTACATAAAATGGGTTGGCCATAGCCGTGGTAAAGTATTGCCAAATCAACCTGGTAGAGGCGCTACTATTTATGGTAGTAAAGGCACAATTACTTTGAGCCGAAATAGTTACCAATTGTTTGGTTTAGATGGTAAATTAATTAAACAAGTTGATGAAAAAGAAAAGAGTGCAACGTTAAATACCGCAGGAGCTGGTAGTTTAGATGTTAAGCATATTGGTAACTTTTTTAATGCTATTAGAGTAGGCGAAAAACAAAACTCACCAATTGCCGATGCAGCTATAAGTACAGCGTTATGCCACTACGGGAATATGGCCCAATTTGTAGGTGAAACAATTAATATTGATACACAAACAGGTAAAGTTAAAGGTAATAAAAAAGCCATGAAGCATTGGAAACGTGAGTACGAAAAAGGTTGGGAACCAACACTGTAATTTTTTAAAAAACATCTTGAAATTATTCTAGGTTAATATTTATAAAAAAAGCTTCCAATTTTAGGAAGCTTTTTTTATGATTTAAAATAAACCAACACTAACACGAGGTGTTCTTAACCGAATACTGGTATTTATACTTGTGCCTCGGTTTGGGTATCTTTCATAATAATGGTTGTCATATCTGTAGTAATAAAATGATGCATGACTGTAGTAATGTTGTCCATGATGACAATGATTATCACAATGCTCATAATGTTCAGCGTACGCATCTTTTTTTCCTCGCATATATGCTCTATAAGCTTTTTTGTCGCGTTTTTTTAGCTCTTTTTCATACGCTTTTTGTTCTTCCCAAAAGCTTTCTTCTTCGGTGGTGTTTTCAGCTTTAAACTTTTGTTCAAATTTAGCGTCTTCTTTAGCGCGTTTTTCATAATAGCTCATTTTATCTACTGAAGCATTTTTAGTTGTATCTTCATTATTTTGAGCATATATTGAAAATGACATTGTAAAAAGTAAAGCTGCTATAACTGTTTTTAGTGTTTTCATAATATTACATTTTTAGTTTAACAAAGGCGTTTTAAACGCTTTTCATTAATAAGACACTTACAGTTGTGTTTACCCTACGCTTTTTTAAATTTTTTTAAAAATCGAAGCCTAATGAGAATTGCCATACTCTATTTTGTGGGTCGCCTTCATCATAAACGCTACCCATGCCTAAATGATATCTTACACCTAAGCTTACGCCAGAATCTGTTTTAAAGCCAGCGCCAAGGTTTACGCCCCAATCAAAATTATTAGGATCAAACTCTTGTGATGTGCTGAATAAGCTAAAGTTACTATCAAACTCTTCTTTATGATTTATGGCTAAACCAACTTGTGGACCAGCTTCTAAATAAAAATTATTATCAGGATAAATTTTTAAAAGTAGCGGCATGTTAATATAATCTAGCTTTTGGGTAAAAGTTCCGCTACCATCATTAAGTTCATAACCTTGTTGTGAGTATAAAACTTCAATTTGAAGTGCTAATGCTTCAGATAAAAATGATTCGCCATAAAACCCGGCATGAAAACCGTGACGTTGGCTAGTTTCGGTTTCACCATCAAAACTTACGGCGGCTAAATTGTAACCAAATTTAATACCTGCGTTTGATGTGGCTTTGTCTTGTGCATGTAAGCAAAACACAAAACTTAAAATTGCAATAACTGTTAAAAAATTAGTTTTCATAATATATAATTTAGGGATTAATGTTTTTATTTTCCGCCATTGGCTTTTAAATCGGCTAAACATTGTGCGTCTAGCTGTGGGGCCGTATTCATGTTAGACATGTTGCTAATTGAAGCACCAGACTCTGCAGCCCAATACATTAAACAATCTTGTTCATTACAATGTCTGGGGTGTTCTTCATCTTCATGATCATTTTGCATATCTGTACCGGCATTAGTTAAACCTAATAAATGCCCAAACTCATGGGTTATTACAGTGGTTTCAAGTAATGTTCTTTCTGGTTCAAAAGGGCCATTACTTAGGTTTTCAATAGTTTCTTGGTAAATTACAAATGATGTATTCCAATAAGCACTACCAAGCGTAACGGTGTTGTTAGAGTCGTTACTAGATTTCCCATTAACAAATAATGCCCAAATAGCTATTTGCGTATCTGTATTGTAAAGTTGGCGCTGTTCACGTTCAATATCAGCAATTTCGTTAATTGTATACGTATCTTTTCCTGTAGCTGGTATAGCGCGTTTTTGTACTGTTATACCGTTTGGTTTATTAGAGGTGTTGTTTATAAATGAAACTAAATTGTTAATGGCAGTTTGTGTAGGCTCAAAACCTTCAACATACACTAATTCTATAAACAAGCTTTTAAAAGTATTGCTAGATAAAATGTCATTGGCTGAACTACCCGTTTCTTGCCTGTTTATATTTTTATTTACACTGGTATTTGTGTTAGCGCTGTCATCATCTTTTGTACAGCCAAAAAATAGAAGTGAAAAAGCCAGTAAGGTTATAATTTTAAGTTTCATTTTTTATAGTTTTTATTGTTAAAAACAGCTGCCAAATGCATGACAGCTGTTTTACCATAACATATGTTACAAATGCTAAACTAGTTTAAATTTTAGTTAAAACAAGTGTTGCGGCTGCATTTGTAGTACTTTGCAGAGAGATTGAGTTTTCAGAATAACTGGTTACTTCCCATGTTTTGTTTAAAACATTAAAGGTAGTGTTACCTGAAAAGGTTAATGATAAATAAACTTCAAGTTCAGATGTTACAGTGTATGTGCCTTCAACAGTTTGGGCAGTTGTGTTTACGGTATTTGTTGCAGTACAAGTTAAATTGTTAGCAAAGTTTATGCTATAGTCTGCAAAATCATTAGCGGTGTTAACACCAGCATTAATAAACGATTCAATTTTGTAAGCACCCTCAATTAAAATGCCTTCAACTTGGTTTGCATTATCTTCAGCTTCATCCATATCTTCATCAATATTTAAACACTCATTAATTCTTGCGTTTAAATCTATGTCACTTGAAATTTCAACAACGGTTTCATTGTTTAATGTTGCAGTTATTGGGTAGTTAACAGAAAATAATTCGTTATCACCAAAATTATTCATGTAAGTATAAAGTGCTTGTTCACTTTCAATAACTATGCTACCGGTTTGTTCAAGATTTAAACTGTATGTTAAAATGGTTACCGGAAAATCAATATTTAAGCAGTTAATAGCATTTTCGGCTTTGTCTTCGGCTTCTTCACACGCATCCATTAAAGCATCGTATTCAGCTTGGTTTGTTACTTGTACTTCGGTATAATTACTTAGTCTTACAGATAAAGGGAATTGAAATTCAATACTATCATCATCACCAACAATTTCACCTAAAATATTTAAAACTAATGCATAATCTGCTTGCGAAATTAATGTGATTTCTTGGTTATTAATTGTGGCAGTTACTGGTAGTAATATTGATGAGCAAGACATGCCGTCTAGAAAATCATCAAAGCTGCCATCATACATTGATGAGCGTTCTAAATTATTTGCAGTAGGAGAGGTGGCTGAATTCGTGTTTGTTCTGTCTCCGTTTTCGCTGTCAATTTCATCTTGACATGATGTAAACGTTAATAACGACATACATAAAATAGTAAATAAAGATTTTAAATTTTTCATGATTTCAATGTTTTTTTGGGTTTTTAAATGTTTCTTTTTCATAGCAATTTTGCTTTCTATTGGTAAGACACTTCATTTTTATTTTACCCTACACGTGTTTTATTTTTTATTACGGCAAAATAGTATTTTGTGTTTACAGTAATAAGACACTAACAGAAAAAATTACCCTATCATTTTTTTTGTTTTTTTGTTAAAAAGAATGTATTTATCTGATTTTTAAGTAAATAAATCTTTGTTTTTTTATTTATATTTTTGCTGAATACATGAGTTAATATAAATTTATGAGCAACCCTAAGTCTAATCTTTGTGAAGAAAGTTACTTTAATACCTTTTATTTAGAGCATGTTGAAGCTGTAAATAATTTTGCATTTTATAAATGTGGAGACCAAGCTGCAGCATTAGATTTGGTGCAAGATGCTTTTGCTAAAATTTGGGAAAATTGCTCAAAAATTGATGTTTCAAAATCTAAAACCTATTTGTTTACAACCGTAAATAATTTGTTTTTAAATACTGTTAGGCATGCTAAAGTGGTATTAAATTACGCCAAAGAAACCCCTTATTTAGATAAAACAAATTTAAGCCCTGAATATATTTTAGAAGAAGATGAGTTTAAACAAAAACTACAAAATGTTATAGCTAATTTAAGTGATAAGCAACGCGAAGTTTTTTTATTAAACAGAATAGAAGATAAAAAATATAGAGAAATAGCCAGCCTTTTAAATATTTCGCAAAAAACGGTAGAGAAACGTATGTCTGCCGCTTTAAAAATTTTAAGAGAAAAAATGGATGGTGTGAAAATTTAATTTTTAATTAGTGTAGGGTAAAAAACAATAAAGGTGTCTTAAAGATATAAAGCCAAAAAAATGCAAAAAGAAAATGACATATTAAAATGGTTTAATGGTGAAATTTCTTCAGAAGAAATACAACGTTTATACCCAAACGAAGACTTTGCAACTTTGCAAAAAATTGGGTTTTATTCAAAGCATTTACAAACACCAAAACTTGATAAGCACCAGGCACTACAGGCATTTAAAAATAAGCAAACTAAAAAAGAGCCAAAGGTAATTTCGCTTCAAATAAAAACGTTTTTACGTGTTGCAGCAGTATTAGTTGTTCTTTTAACAGCATCATATTTTACGTTTTTTAATAGTACAAAATCATTTTCTACAGCTGTGGCTCAAACCGAAACATTGCAGCTTCCTGATGCATCTGAAGTTATATTAAATGCACAATCTAACTTATCATTCAACAAAAAAACATGGAAAAATAATAGAACTTTAAATTTAGATGGTGAAGCATTTTTTAAAGTAACAAAAGGTGAAAAATTTACCGTACAAACAAGTGCAGGCTTAGTACAAGTTTTAGGTACACAGTTTAACGTAAAAGAGCGCGATAATTTTTTTGAAGTAACCTGTTATGAAGGTTCAGTAAGTGTAACACAAAACACCAATAAAACTATTTTAACACCCGGAAAAACCTTTAGAGTTGTTAATGGAAATATTGTAAATGTTGAAGATTTAAACACAAAAGCACCTTCATGGTTATTAAAAGAATCTACATTTAACAATGTACCACTATGGCAAGTTATAAATGAATTACAAGTACAATATGATATTGTAATTACAGCCAAAAATATTGATATGTCAGTACCTTTTACAGGTAGTTTTACGCATACCAATAAAGATATTGCGCTGCAAGCCGTAACTATTCCTTTAAAACTTAGCTACAAAATAAATGGTAAAAATGTTGAGTTATTTAATTATGAAGCTAAATAAAGCCCTTATATGCTCAGTGATTTTTGTCTTTTTCGCAATACAAATACAGGCACAAGAAAAACAGCGTTTAAAAACAGTAATTGCACATTTAGAAAACACTTTTAATGTAAAGTTTTCATATTCAGTAAATGATGTTGCAGATGTTGAGGTTTCTATACCCAAGCAATTAAAAACATTAAAAAGCATAGTAAATTATTTAAATGACGTTACCTTACTAAATTTTCAATTTTTAAATGAGCGTTATATTACAGTGTCAACATTACATAAAACCATTACGGTATGTGCTATTTTGGTTGGAAGTAATAACGAAGAACCACTTTTTGGAGCTTCGGTAGCAGTAAAAAATACATCAAAAGGTGTAATTACCAATGAAACAGGATTGTTTACATTAACTAATTTGAAAGTAAATGATGTTATTGAAATATCGTATTTAGGTTTTGAAACTGCTAGTTTTATTGCTAAAGATTTATTAAAAACTGATAATAGTTGTAAAACCATCATATTAAATGAGCAAAAAGAAAGCCTAAATAAAGTGTTGGTTTATAAGTTTTTAACCGCAGGTTTCCAAAAACAAACCGATGGAAGTACGGTTTTAAATACCAAGTTATTTGGCATTTTACCAGGACTTACAGAACCAGATATTTTACAGTCTATTCAAACATTACCTGGTGTAGAAAGTGTAAACGAAAGCATTGCTAACATTAATGTACGTGGCGGCACTAACGACCAAAATTTAATACTTTGGGATGGTATAAAAATGTATCATTCAGGGCATTTTTTTGGTTTAATTTCGGCGTATAATCCGTATTTAACAAATAAGGTTTCAGTAACTAAAAATGGTACATCTAGTGAGTTTAGTGATGGTGTTTCAAGCACTATAAACATGCAAACGAAAAACACCATTAATAAAGAATTTTCTGGCGGTTTTGGCGCTAATTTAATGCACGCCGATGCTTTTTTTGAAATACCAATAACCAAAAAATTAGCATTTCATGTTTCCGGTAGGCGTTCATTTACAGACTATTTAAGTTCTCCAACCTATAATAAGTATTTTAACCGGAGTTTTCAAGATAGTGAACTAACCACAAATAGTGATAATATAAGTGAGAGTAATCGCTCGTCTAATTTTTTCTTTTATGATTATACGTCAAAATTGCTTTTCAATTTAAATGAAAATCAAACATTTAGAGCGCATGTTATTGGTATAAATAATAATTTAGATTATACCGAAGAATTTACAGATACTAACAACAAAACACAATCTAAAACCAGTAATTTAAAACAAGAAAATTTAGGTTTTGGTGGTAGTTGGAATGCTGTTTGGAATACAAAATTAACAACCAGTTTTAGCGGATTTTACTCAAAATATAATGTGTTTTCAAAAGATTACAGAGTTGAAACAGATCAAGAACTTACACAAACTAACGAGGTTTTAGAAACTGGTTTAAAACTTAAAGTTAATTATAAACTTAACAATTTTTTAAACCTATTAAACGGTTATCAGTTTAGCGAAATTGGTATTTTAAATGCAACAAATGTAAGCGCTCCAGCTTATGATAAAACAAAAAAAGACGTGTTGCTAAATCATGCCGCTTTTAACCAGTTAGAATTTAATAACAACAAAACGTATGTGCGCGTTGGCATTCGGTGGAATTATTTTCAAAAGTTTAGTAAGTTTTTAATAGAGCCAAGGTTAAACTTCAGGCAAAAATTGTGGCCCAATTTAGCGTTTAAATTACAAGGCGAATTTAAAAACCAGTCGGCTACTCAAATTATAGATTTTCAAGATGATTTTTTAGGTGTTGAAAAAAGGCGCTGGATTTTAGCTAATGAACAAAGCATTCCAATTTCAGAAAGTAAACAAATTTCAAGCGGGTTTCAGTATAATAAAAACAATTGGCTTTTTGATGTTGAAGGATTTTTCAAATATGTAAACGGCATTACTACATCAAACCAAGGGTTTTATAACAATTTTCAAAGTATAAATGCCATAGGAAATTATACAGCAAAAGGTACAGAGGTTTTAATTAACAAAACCGCAAATAATTACAGTGCTTGGTTGAGTTATACGTATAGTTTAAATGATTATGAATTTAAAACCCTAACACCATCGGTTTTTCCTAATAATGTAGATATAAGGCATTCTGTTTCAGTGGCATTTAATTATGATGTTTTAAAAAAATTAAATGTTGCAGTTGGTGGTGTTTGGCGTACTGGGCAACCGTTTACAAAACCTGTTGAAGGTAATGAAACCGTACAAAGCGGTAATAATGTTTTTGTGAATTATGATACCCCAAATAGCCAGAATTTAAATGATTTTATACGATTTGATGCTTCTTTAAACTATAGTTTTAAAATAACAAACAGCCTAAAATCATCATTAAAAATAGGTGTAATTAATATTTTAGATAAACAGAACATTATAAACACTTATTACGAAGTAAACCCCAATGATACCAATACAACTATTAAAATTGAAAACACATCACTTGGCTTAACGCCAAATGTTAGTTTTAGATGTCAGTTTTAGTTAAAATCATCGATTAAAAGCAAAAAATATCGACAAAAAATTGTTTTGTGTCGTTTTTTTTATACATTTGTTTAACCAAAATCTCAAAATTACCTATGAAAAAGTTAACGTTACTACTAGTGTTATGTTTAGCTACAATTACAACCAAAGCTCAAGACATTGATGCTTTACTAGCTGCAGGTGTTGAAAATGCAGAATTATTTGCTAATGATTATTTAAAACCAGGAACAAATGGTTTAATGCACAGCATGAATGCCAACTGGTTTAATACTGCCGATGCCAAACCTCTTGGTGGTTTTGAAATTTCTATAATTGCAAATGCAGCCATGGTTGATGATGAAAACAAATCTTTTTTAATGAATATTGCTGATTATAACAGCAATCCAGATCAAGATTTTACCATAGAATTTGCAGACCAAGCTACTACTAAAAACGTAGCAACGGCTTTAGGCGAAAATAACCCAGATGTAGATGTTATTATTACTTATGAAGATGCTATTTTAGGTGAACAACAAGAAACAATAACGCTGCCAAGTGGTATAGGTTCAGCTACGGCAAATTTATTGCCAACAGCCTTTTTACAAGGCGCTATAGGCTTAAGTAAAGGTATTGAATTGAAAGCGCGTTTTGTGCCTAATATTGAAACTGATGATGTAGAATTAGGTATGTATGGTGCTGGTTTGCAGGTTGAGTTTACCAAATGGTTACCTGCAGATAAATTATTGCCAGTAGCTATATCTGGTTTAGTGGCTTACACAAACTTAAACGGAAGTTATGATTTAACCGAGTCTTCAAATATCGATGGAGAAAACCAACGTTTAGAAAATGATACAAGCACTTGGTTGTTTCAATTAATTGCCTCAACCAAATTGCCAGTAATTAACTTTTACGGCGGTGTTGGTTACATTAAAGGCACATCAGAATCTGATTTGTTAGGAACTTACATTGTACGAAGTGGACCATTTTCTTCTGAAACCATTCAAGATCCATTCTCAGTATCAAGTGAAATATCAGCCGTAAGAGGAACAATAGGTACAAAATTAAAATTAGGTTTTTTTAGACTTAATGCAGAATATCATTTATCAGATTTTAACGCCTTTTCTGTAGGTGTTAATTTCGGATTCAGATAATAAAACACAACTATCAATTTTAACGATAGTTCATCAAAAACAGGATGTTTTAATTTTAGTTAGTTTATATTTAATTTTTTGTTTAAAAAAGTACAAGATTTAATCTTGTACTTTTTTTATTTAGAGCATATTAATTCTTAATTTTGTATGACTTTAATCAAGAGTTTTTTCTTTTTATTTGTTGAAATTTGCTAAGCAAACCCAATAAAATAGAACGTTAAAATATTTTCAAATAATATAACAAATAATAAAAACATGAAAGTAACAGTAGTAGGAGCAGGAGCAGTAGGTGCAAGTTGCGCTGAATACATTGCTATTAAAAATTTTGCTTCAGAAGTAGTTTTGTTAGACATTAAAGAAGGCTATGCTGAAGGTAAAGCTATGGATTTAATGCAAACAGCATCATTAAACGGATTTGACACTAAAATAACTGGTGTTACAAATGACTATAGTAAAACAGCTAATAGTGATATTTGTGTTATTACCTCTGGTATTCCTAGAAAACCAGGTATGACTCGCGAAGAGTTAATTGGTATTAACGCTGGCATTGTAAAATCTGTGTCTTCTAGCTTAATTGAGCATTCACCAAACACCATAATTATTGTAGTTAGTAACCCAATGGATACCATGACTTATTTGGTGCACCAATCTACTAACTTACCAAAAAATAGAATTATTGGTATGGGTGGCGCTTTAGATTCTGCACGTTTTAAATACAGGTTAGCAGAAGCTTTAGAAGCTCCTATTTCTGATGTAGATGGTATGGTAATTGGCGGTCACAGTGATACTGGTATGGTGCCATTAACAAGTCATGCTACCAGAAACAGTATTAAAGTATCTGAGTTTTTAAGCGAAGAACGTTTAGCACAAGTAGCCGCCGATACTAAAGTTGGAGGTGCAACATTAACTAAATTATTAGGTACATCTGCTTGGTACGCACCAGGTGCTGCAGTTAGTGGTTTAGTACAAGCTATTGCTTGCGATCAAAAGAAAATTTATCCTTGTTCAACCTTGTTAGAAGGTGAATATGGCTTAAACGATATTTGCATTGGGGTACCAGTAGTTTTAGGAAAAAACGGTATTGAAAAAATAGTAGATATTCCTTTAAGTGATGCCGAAAAAGAACACATGAAAGCTAGTGCCGAAGGTGTTAGAAAAACTAACGGTTTATTAAATGTTGAAGCTTAATGCTTTAACACTAAAATAACATTTAAATAAAGACTGTAGCAATACAGTCTTTATTTTTATATATTTGGCGCATGAACGCAAAATGGTTCTTTAGTACATTTTTATTAGCATTTGCTTTTTTTGGATTAACCCAAAAGCAGGTTACTGTACCCAATCAGGAAGTTGTTTTAGAGTTTGTCAATAATGCAAACGTTACCAAACAAACGGTACAAACAGCTATAAATAATGTTAAAGAACAGTTGCAAAGCGTTGGCGCTACCAATATTAAGGTGCAAGAAGGAAAAAACGGCACCTTAAAAATTTGTTACTTCAGTGTAATTAATGTAAACCATGTAAAACAAATACTTGCCAAAAAGCATGGTTTAGTATTAGAACAACTACCTTTTGAGCAAGAAAATGATGGCTCTTCTTCATCAAAATCATCATATAATGTAAATGTTTACGAAATTGAAAAAGGCTCAGACCCTTCAAGTTTAAACGGTAAACACATCATACAAATAAAATATGATTCCGATAGGTTTACCAACCCTAACGTATATTTTCCGCTAATAAGCGTAGCAATAAACAAAACAAATCATTTAGTAAAAACCGCTTATAAAGTAAACAAGCAGGTTCAATTTACTGTAAAAAACGTACCTCATAAAGTTCCAGAGGTAAGGGCAGGCCCTATCTGTTAAAAAATCTTCACAACCCCACTATCATTAAAAAATAAAAGCGTTCTAAGCGCTTATATTTCAAACAATATCATAAAAATAATTGTCAAATTTTCCCGTAAATTATACATTTGCGCGTTCTAAAATTTAGGACTATAAAATTTTTGACCAAAAATAATATAAGAATGCAAAACAAAGGATTAGTAAAAATATTTGCTTTGTTGTTTGGTTTGGTAAGTATTTATCAATTATCATTCACATTTAAAGCAAATCAAGTTGAAAGCAATGCCGAGGCTTTAGCTATTGAAAAAATAGCCGAAACAGAAGAAGATTATCGCGCAAAAAGAAGTCAAGAAGAAGCTAGTTATTTAGAGTCTATTGCAAAAGATACCGTTTTTAATATTGGTGTAGCAAAATACACATATGACGATGTAAAATCTAAAGCCATGAATTTAGGTTTAGATTTAAAAGGTGGTATTAACGTAATTCTTCAAGTATCTGTAAAAGACATTTTAAAAGGATTAGCAAACAATACAAAAGATCCTGTTTTTAATACAGCTTTAGAAAACGCTTCTGAAGTACAAAAAAACAGTCAGAATACTTTTTTAGAAGATTTCTTCATTGAATTTGATAAAATTAAGGGCGATACAAAATTAGCTTCACCAGATATTTTTTATACAAAAGATTTAGATGGTGAAATTAATGGAAGCATGACAGATGATGAGGTTAAATCAATAATTTCAACTAAAATTGATGAGTCTGTTGTATCTGCTTTTGAAGTATTACGTAAGCGTATTGATGGTTTAGGAGTAACATCACCAAACATTCAGCGTTTAGGAAATTCAGGTAGAATTTTAATTGAGTTACCAGGTGTAAAAGATATTGAGCGTGCAGAACGCAATTTTACAACCATGGCACAATTACAATTTTGGGATGCTTACAAAGGTGAGCAATTCTTTAACTTTTTAGCGCAAGCTAATGAGGTTTTAAAACCATTGGTTGAAAGTACTAAACCACAAGAAGAAGTAAAAGGGAATGATGCTGAAGATGCTACCGCACAAGACGCTGTTGATGAGCTTTTAGGTGAAGCAACAACCGATTCTACAACGGTTGCAACAGTTAATCCGTTACTAGATTTAGTTAGAGGTCCTGGTTACCAAGGCGGACCAGTTATTGCACAGTTTGAGTTAAAAGATAAAGAAACAATTCTTGAGTATTTAAACAAAAAAGAAGTAAGAGCACTTTTACCAGCAGAACAACGTTTTGCAAAATTTGCTTTTGGCAAACCAAGTAAAGATTCTGAGCTTGTTGGTTTATACGCCTTAGTTGGAAACAGAGAAAATGTACCGCAATTAAGTGGCGCGGTAGTAACAGATGCTCGTGTTAATTTTGGGCCAACAGGTAAGCCAGAAGTATCAATGCAAATGAACGCTAAAGGCGCTAAACTTTGGGAAAAAATGACAGGCGATGCATTTAACAACAGAAGCCAAATAGCTATTGTTTTAGATGACGTTGTGTACTCTGCGCCAGGTGTTACTACTGGGCCAATTGCAGGTGGTAATTCTTCTATTTCTGGTGATTTTTCTGTGGCAGAAGCAGATGATTTAGCAAACGTTTTACGTGCAGGTAAATTACCAGCATCGGCAGATATTATTTCAAGTGAAGTTGTAGGGCCATCATTAGGGCAAGAAGCTATAGATAGTGGTACAATGTCTTTTATTATTGCATTAATTGTAGTATTACTTTGGATGATTGTTTACTATGGTAAAGCAGGTGCATTTGCTGATGTTGCCATGGCTTTCAATATTCTTTTAATATTTGGTGTGTTATCTGGCTTAGGAGCTGTTTTAACATTACCTGGTATTGCTGGTATTGTATTAACAATTGGTATGTCTGTAGATGCTAACGTGCTTATTTTTGAGCGTGTAAGAGAAGAACTTGCCAAAGGAAAAGGGTTGAAAGACTCTATTGCCGATGGTTTTGGTAACGCATTATCTTCAATTTTAGATGCTAATATTACCACAGGTTTAACAGCTTTAATATTATTTATTTTTGGTACTGGCCCAATTAAAGGGTTTGCAACTACTTTATTAATAGGTATTGGTACATCATTATTTACTGCTATTTTTATTACTAGATTATTAATAGATTGGTACGTAAACAAAGGCGGAAACTTAAACTTCTCTACACCTGTAACTAAAAACTTATTCAGAAATATAAATATTGAATTCTTAAAGAAACGTAAAGTTGCGTTTATAATTTCAGGAATTTTAATAGCGGTAAGTTTAGGCTCATTAATTACAACAGGTTTAGATCAAGGGGTAGATTTTGTTGGTGGTAGAACATATCAAGTACGTTTTGCTAATGATGTTAGTCCTTCTGAAATTACAAACGCTTTATCTCAAGAGTCTGTTTTTGGTAGTGCTGAAGCTAAAACGTTTGGTGCAGAAAATCAGTTAAAAATTACAACTAAATATAAAGTAAACGAAAGTGGAGCAGAGGTTGATGAAGAAATTAAACAAAAATTATTTAATGGTTTACAGCCTTATTTAGATGGTATGACTTATGATGCGTTTGTAGATTTAAGTGATGATACTAAACAAACAGGTTTAATGCAGTCTGATAAAGTAAGTCCTACAATTGCCGATGATATTAAACAAGCATCTGTTTGGGCAGTATTAGGATCTTTAATAGTTGTATTCCTGTACATTTTATTCCGTTTTAAACGTTGGCAATATTCACTTGGTGCTGTTGTAGCAGTTTTCCATGATGTATTAATTGTATTAGGTATATTTTCATTAACATATAAGTTTATGCCTTTTAACATGGAAATAAACCAAGCATTTATAGCAGCAATTCTAACAGTAATTGGTTACTCATTAAATGATACCGTGGTTGTGTTTGATAGAATTCGTGAATTCTTCAATGAGCATACAGGTTGGAAGTTTGACCGTGTTGTAAACCAATCATTAAGTAGTACGTTAAGTAGAACATTAAACACTTCATTAACTACATTGGTAGTATTATTAGCTATCTTTATTTTTGGTGGCGATTCTATTAGAGGCTTTATGTTTGCTTTAATAGTAGGTGTAATTGTAGGTACATATTCATCGTTATTTATAGCAACACCAATAATGTATGATACTGTTCAAAGATTAGAAGATAAAAAGAAGAAAAACTAAAACAAAAACTAATTATTATGTTTTAGCCTATCAACAAAATGTTGATAGGCTTTTTTATTTACTTAGTATAGAATTATAATTTATTTAATAACACCAAAGCTATATGTAACATATTCTTTATAAGTGTCATTGGGCTTTAGCAATGTACTAGGAAAATTAAGTAAATTTGGCGTGTTTGGTAAATGTTGTGTTTCTAAACAAAATGCCGAATGTGGTTTGTAGGTAACCCCATATTTTCCAATAATTTTATTACTAATAGCATTACCACTATAAAACTGTACACTAGGTTGTGTTGTTGTAACCGTCATTGTTCTGCCAGAAGTAGGTTCAACAACTTCAATAACCGTTTTGCCTTCATTTAAATTCTTATTAAAAACATAGCAAAAGTGGTATCCGTTTTTATTAAATGTGCCAATATTATCACCAATTCTTGTAAGTTTAGTTAAGTCTTTTGGTGTGTTTACAACATTTTCTAGAGTACCAGTAGGTATTATGTCTTCATCAATAGCAGTAATATTGTCAGCATCAATTTTTATTTTATGATCATAAATGAGTTTATCTGTACCAGCTAAATTAAAGTAGCTGTGATGCGTTAAATTTACATGTGTGGTTTTGTCGGTCGTGGCTGTGTAGTCAATCCTTAAATCGTTTAAATTTGTTAATGTATACGTTACAGTACAGTTTAAATTTCCAGGAAAACCCATAGCACCATCTTTAGACAGGTAACTAAAGGTAACACCCACAGCATCATCGTTTTCAAAAGTGTTACCTTTCCAAACAGCTTTATTAAACTCTTGCCCACCATGAATATGATTATTGCCATCATTTTTTTCAACATGATATAAAGTGGAATCTATTGTGAATTGCGCCTTTTTAATACGGTTTGCAAACCTACCAATAGTGGCGCCAAAACAAGGATTATCATCAACATATTGTTGTAAATTATCAAAACCTAAAACAACATCGGTAAAGGTGTTGTTTTTATCAGGAACCGAAAGCGCTGTAAGTATGGCACCAAAATTAGTGAGTTTTGCTTCTGTGCCATTTTTATTGGTTAAGGTGTAAAGTTGTATTGGTTCATTATTAAAAGTGCCCCAGTTTTCAGTTTTTATACCTTTTTTTTGAGGTGTTGAACAGCTTACGCATACTATTAAAAGCACGCAAGCAATTAGTTTAAATGTTTTTAAAATCATAAAGTTTAGTTGTTTTCTGTAATAAATATACTAAACTTAAAACTTGTTTTTAAAAACTTAAGCTATCACCAACTTTTATGTTTAGTGTTTGTGTTAAACCTGCATTAATTTCAAGAACATACTTTGCAGGTGCGTTTGATGGTAACGAAGTTTCATCAAAAGGTTTTGCGTTTTCTTGAATACTTACAATGGTTTTAGCTGCATTTACATAAATAATATCTAAGGGTATTTTAGTGTTTTTCATGTAGAAATACCGTTCGGTTTCATCATTAAAAACAAATAGCATACCTTGGTTTTGTGCCATTGAGGTACGATACATTAATCCTGTTTGAATATCAAAATCAGTATCAGCTATTTCAATATCAAAATTAATTTTTGAAGTATCAGGTGTTTTTTTATGTATTGTAAGTTCACCTTCTTTGGTAAAAGCAACCTTAGTTTGCGAAACTATTTTTTTATCGTTTTTACATGCGGATAATGCTATAAAAACTAAACAGAAAACAAGATGTTTTATGTGCATTATTTTACGGTGTTTTTTTGTTTGAAACCAAACATAAAATAAAGTCCAATTAAAATAAACGGAATGCTTAACCATTGGCCGGTGTTAAAGCCAAACCAATTTATGTACTCGTCTCCTTGTGGTTCTTTAAAGAATTCAACAATAAATCTAACCGTCCATAATAAAATTAAAAATAGGCCAAATAAAAAGCCGGTTTGGTCCTTTTTAGTTGTTTTGGAGTAGAAAAACCACAGTATTAAAAATACAATTATATAACAAGCAGATTCATATAATTGCGCTGGGTGGCGGTAAGGAACTTTGTTTAATAATTCGGCAAATTGCGGATTTTCGGTTACGGCGTTGTATGCCTTTTGAACATCTTTTATACCTGTTAATTTTACAATTTGGCTTTTATAATATTCATCTTGAATAAAACGAACACCTAGAGGGAAATTACCTGAAACTTTTCCTATTATTTCAGAGTTTATAAAGTTTCCTATTCGTATAAAAACAGCACCACTTGCTACCGAAATTACAATTCTATCTAAAATCCAAAGCATTGATTTATACTTGTATTTTCTGCGGTATAAATACATGCCAATAATAATACCAATAGCAGCACCATGACTTGCAAGCCCTTGAAATCCGGTAAATTCTATGCCGCCTTTAAATTTAAAAGGTAAGAAAATACTAAAAAAATCATCATCAATAAGTTCAGATTGGTAAAATAATACATGCCCTAGGCGCGCACCAATCATGGTGGCTAAAACGGTGTAAATAAATAAAGGATCTAGATAAGTTAATGATACTTTTTCTTTTGTGAAAATACGTTTCATTATATACCAACCAAGTATAAAGGCAACTACCCACATAAGGCTGTAAAAATGAAGTTTAAAATTACCAACAATATCTATTCCTGTAATAGGGTTCCAATCAAATTTTAATGCTTGCATGCTTGTGTTTTTTGCGCTGTAAATATACGTGTTTGCTGTAACTTAAGTGTTAAAAAAATGTTGGGTTAATTAATACTTAAAACTTCTACTTCAAAAATTAAGTTTGATTTTGGAGGAATACCTCTGTTGCCTTCTTCACCATAGGCTAAATGATAGGGTATAAAAAGGGTTGCTTTGTCTCCAACGTTAAGTTGCTTTAAGCCTTCTTTAAAGCCTGGAATCATTTGCGCATCTGCACTTATGCTAGCAATAATTGGTTGGTATCCGTTGGCTTTTTTTCGTTTTTGGTTTACGACGTTTTGTTTTGTTGCAATTTCTAAACTACTTGTTTGTAGTAATTGGCCATTTTCAAAATATACAGCGTAATGTGTTTTAACATCAGCGTCTGGAGGTAATTTTGGCCCATTGCCTTTTTTAGTGATGTAGTATTTTAAACCAGATGGTAATGTTTTAGCTTTTGCTTTTTGTTTTTCAAAATGTTTTTTGGTTTCTTTTAATAGGGCTAAGGCTTTTTCTTTGGCTTTCTTTTCTTTTTTAGCTTCAGCAATAAAATGGTTTTTAAATATTGTTGGAGCATCAAACGTTTTAGCGTCTTTGCCTTTTCTAATAATATTTACAGTTTCAATACTAATGGTTTCAAGTGGTTTATTATTAGCATCGGTTTTTACGTTAGATATGCTATCTTGTATTTCTGTGCCTTCAATTAAATGACCAAATACGCAATAACCGCTATTAAGGTCTGGTCTTGCAACTTCAGTAATGTAAAATTGACTACCATTGGTGTTTGGGCCAGCATTGGCCATGGCAATAACACCAGGTTTATTGTGGTTTAAATCTGGGTGAAATTGATCATTAAACCTGTAGCCTGGGTTGCCTAAGCCGTTTGCTAATGGGTCTCCTCCTTGAATCATGAATGAGTCTATAACACGATGAAAAATGAGTCCGTTATAAAACTTTTTACCCAAATAAACGCTATCTACAAGTGTATTTGTGCCTTCGGCTAAAGACACAAAATTAGCTACCAAAACAGGCGCTTTCTTGTAGGCTAATTTAGTTAACATGGTGCCTTTGGTTGTTTTAATTTCGGCATAAATACCTTCGTCTAAATTTTCATAAGAAGATTTGCATGAAATGAAAACTATGGTTAACACCAGTAAAAACAGCTTAAATTGGGGGCTTAATTGCATGTTTAGTTTTGGCTTTTGGTTATAGAGTTTACAGTTACTTCACAAATTAAAGGTACATTAGTGCCAATTTTATTTTCATCACCATAATAACCGTAAGCTTTTTGTGATGGAAATAAGAAGGTAACAGTTTCTCCTGTTTTCATAAGTTTTAAACCTTCGCGTAAGCCCGTGAATAATTCTTCTTTATCCATGGCGTAATTTTGAGTTTTAGTATCGGTTTTACTGTAAATTATATTGCCATTTAACGCTTTAACATTATAATTGTAGTTTACAATGTCTCCAAATTGGGCTGTAAAAAGTGTATCTGCTTCAGTTTTTGTATTGTAATAGTACCAAAAACCACTTTCTGAGGCTATATAATTTTTGTTGCTTTCTTGCATTATTTTTTCAATAATAGCAGTTTCTTTAGCGTTTAAGGCTTTGTTTCTGGCAATAGATGCATTAATGAATGATCCTGATTTTGAAGTAATAGGCCTACGAGCCTCGGGTGTTTTACAGCCAAAAATTAGTAATACTATAAAGTAGGTAATGTATTTATGCATTGTTTAGGGCTTTGTTATATGTTGGTAAGATACTAATAAATTTTTCAACAGTATCTTTTAACGTCAAATAGCTTTTTCCGCCAGCAGCATTAGTATGTCCGCCACCATCAAAGTGGGCTCTAGACATTTCATTAACCGAAAACTCACCTTTTGAGCGTAATGATATTTTAACAATACCTTCTTGTTTATCTTCTATAAAAATAGCAGCTAATACAACTCCATTAAGTGATAATCCATAGTTTACAACACCTTCTGTGTCACCTTTTGTGTAGTTGTAAGTGTTTAAGTCTTCTTGAGAAAGTACAATGTAAGCAGTTTTTAATTCTGGTATTATTTTTAAGTTATTTAAAGCACAACCTAATAATTGCAACCTGTTGTAGCTATTGGTGTCATAAATATTATTGTGTATTTGGCTGTTGTTTGCGCCTTTTTCAATAAGTGTGGCTACAACTTTGTGGGTTGTGCTGGTTGTTGATGAAAACCTAAAAGAACCCGTATCTGTCATAATTCCTGTGTATAAACAAGTGGCTATATTGGCATTAATGGTTTCTAAATCACCAAGCATATCAATAAAATGGTAAACCATTTCGCAGGTTGAACTCATGCTAACATCACTATAGGTGTAAGTGGCATAATCATCGGGAGCCTGGTGGTGATCTATCATTATTTTTAAAGCGTTACTATTAGCCAAAATGGTTTGCATATTGCCTGTTCTATGAAAGGCATTAAAATCTAAAGTAAAAATTATTTCGGCTTCATTAATTAAAGCATCGCATTGTTTTGTTTGGCTATCATGCTTTAAAATGGTTGATTCACCGGGAATCCACTTTAAAAAAGTAGGATAATCATTAGGTGTAATTACGCTAACGTTATGGTTGAATTTATTTAAATAATGAAATAAGCCAAGGGTAGAGCCAATAGCATCTCCATCTGGGTTTTTATGTGGTACAATTACAATTTTTTTAGGTGTAGAAAGTAATTGTTTTATGTTAGGAATATCTTGTTTTATCATAATTAGCGAATATACAATTTAATAACATATGCTTTAAAGCAATAGTTTTACTTTTGCATTAAAATTAATGAACATTAAATAAATAGCGTAAATAAATATAAAACAGTATTTTTGCGCAAAATTTTAAAAAACAAATGGCAACAAATAGAACATTTACAATGCTTAAGCCAGATGCTGTAGAAAAAGGGCACATTGGCGCAATATTAGAAAAAATTTCAGCTTCAGGTTTTAAAATTGTAGCTATGAAATTAACACAAATGACTAAAGGTGATGCTGAAACGTTTTACGCTATACATAATGAGCGTCCGTTTTTTGCAGATTTAGTTGAATACATGACGCGTGGACCAATAGTAGCAGCTATTTTAGAAAAAGATAATGCCGTTGAAGATTTTAGAACTTTAATAGGAGCAACAAACCCTGTTGATGCTGCTGAAGGTACTATTAGAAAATTATATGCAGAATCTATAAGTGAAAATGCTATTCATGGAAGCGATAGTGATGAAAACGCAGCTATTGAAGGTGCTTTTCATTTTTCAGGTAGAGAGCAGTTTTAATACAACATGTTATAAAAAAACTAAGCCCGCAATTGCGGGCTTTTTTTGTAAATAATAAGTAATACTATATGTTAAATTACCTTTACGTTTACTGCGTTTAAGCCTTTTCTACCTTCCTGTAGGTCAAACTCTACTTCATCTCCTTGCTTAATCTCGTCAACCAATCCAGAAATGTGAACAAAATGTTCTTTTTGTGAACCTTCTTCTACAATAAAACCAAATCCTTTAGTGTCATTGAAGAATTTAACTGTTCCTTTACTCATTTTAAATAAAAATTAAATTAATACTGCTGCTAAGGTAGTGTTTAAAACAATTGTAAATCATTAATTTACGTTATTTTTTAATATTTTTTTTTAAGCTTTGCTTATAGCCTTTAAAACAAGGGGTTGTAAGAGGTTTTTTATTTGTTGAGGTTGTGCGCTTTTTAACGCAAAATTAATTTTTTAACAATTTCTTTACCTAGCTCTTCGTTAATTAACGATATAATTTTTTGTTTTCCGTAGCTAAGTTCTTCTCTTAAAACACTAGAACTTAGTTGTACATACAGTGTGCCGTTTTGTATTGTTATAGTATTTGTGTAATTGTTTACGCCATTACCCATTAATTTTGCCCAAGCATCGGCAACGTTTACTTTATCTAACCCTTTGTCTAGCTTGTTACTTTCAACAAATTCTTTTAAAGCGTCTTTTATACTTATATGTTCGCTATGGCGTTTGGGCATGGTTTTTAAAGCTTAAGTGTGTGTAGTTTTTACCTAAGATTTAATAAAAAACAAGCTTAGGTTTATAATTTTCAAAAGTACCAAAATTTTAAATGGTAACATGTTAAACTATAATTTAAAAATTTCAAAAGATTGATGCACTTGTTTTACAGCATTTTCAGTTCTATCGGCGTGGGTATCGCTTATAAATAATTGCCCAAAGTTTTCATCATCAACTAATTTAATTATTTGCGCTACACGTTGTTCATCTAATTTATCAAAAACGTCATCTAACAATAAAATAGGGTTAACGCCACTTTGTGCTTTAATAAAATCAAACTGAGCCATTTTTAGTGCTATTAAAAAAGATTTTTGTTGACCTTGGCTACCAAATTTTTTAATAGGGTGAGTTTCAATATCAAAACTTAAATCGTCTTTATGTATACCTACACTGGTGTATTGTAATGCCTTGTCTTTATTTATTACTTGTTTTAACAAGGTGTTTAAATCATTATTAAATAAATGGCTGTTGTAAACCAAATCTACGGTTTCATTACCGTTGCTTATTGCTTTGTAACGTTCTTTAAAAATAGGAATAAAGGCACTTAAAAAAGCTTGTCTTTTTTCAAAAATATG
The DNA here is from genome assembly GCF_056160885.1 of Seonamhaeicola sp. ABD4_175. Lineage (NCBI taxonomy): Bacteria > Pseudomonadati > Bacteroidota > Flavobacteriia > Flavobacteriales > Flavobacteriaceae > Seonamhaeicola > Seonamhaeicola sp. ABD4_175. The sequence goes on along the minus strand of NZ_JBSWYC010000002.1, from coordinate 421,699 downwards.
CGTGCCAAATTCTGTGAGTTGTGTGTTGTAAACGTCTAAAGTATCGGCGTTAAATGTGTGGTTTAGCGCAAAATATTTAAGTAAGGCGTTACGTTGTACTAAGGTTTTGTTGTAATTAATAAGATGGTTTAAGTATGTTTTATCGCTTTGTGAAATTACGCTGTCAATAAATTTTCTTCTGGTATCACTACCTTCAATAATTAAGTTTCTATCTGCGGGAGATATAATTACAAGCGGTAAAAAACCAATATGCTCACTAAATTTATCGTAGGCTTTACCATTTCGTTTTATAACTTTTTTTTGTCCGCGTTTTAAGCTAACAACAATTTTTTCTGGTTTATCATTTTTTGTGTATTCACCATTAATAACAAAAAAATCTTCGCCATGTTTTATATTTTGAGAAGCTATTGGGTTAAAATAACTTTTACCAAAAGAAAGGTGGTAAATAGCATCTAAAACATTGGTTTTACCTATGCCATTGTTGCCAACAATGCAGTTTATCTTTTCATTGAAAGTAAACGTTTTACTGTCAAAATTTTTATAGTTAAGTAATGAAATGGATTTTAAAATCATATAACCAAAAGCAGTTTTTTAATGGTTTTTATGTGAAAACCTTCAAAAAGATGTGCAAATTATTGAAAAATATCAAATAAATAGCCTTTTAGTTATGAAGAAAAATTATATTTTTGCGGCGCATTAATTTAAAATATATGGCAACGTACAAGAAGAGAGGATACAAACCTACAACTAAAGTTGAAAAACAACATGATATTGAAGAAAGCTCTACAACTGCAGAGGTTTTTAATACTTTAGATGAAGGTGCTTCAAAAACAGAAGCTTTTGTTGAAAAAAACCAAAAATACATTTTCATAATTATTGGCGTAGTAGCTGCTGTTGTTTTAGGAACCATTGGTTATAGAGAGTTTATAGCTGGCCCAAAGCAAACTACTGCTATGAATGATATGTTTCAAGCACAAAAATATTTTGACCAAGCAACTACAGCCGTTGAAAAAGATTCACTTTATAATTTAGCATTAAATGGAGGTGAAGGTAAATATGGTATGCTAGATATTATTAGTGAATATAGCGGAACCGACGCTGCTAATTTAGCAAGCTACTATGCAGGAACAGCGTATTTAAGATTGAAAGATTATGAGAAAGCTGTAGAATATTTAAGTGATTTTGAAAGTGACGATGAAGTTTTAGCACCTTTAGCAAAAGGAAACATTGGTGATGCTTTTGTGCAGTTAAACCAACCAGAAGATGCTTTAGGATATTATGAAAAAGCAGCTAATATGAGAGATAATGAGTTTACAACGCCTATGTATTTGTTTAAAGCTGGTAACATTGCTTTAGATTTAGGAAAGGCAAGCAAAGCATTATCATACTTTGAAAAAATAAAAACAGATTACCCAAATGCTACAGAAGCTGCCAATATTGATGCATTTATTGGTAAAGCCCAAGTATTGGCAAGTAAATAATATTGCCTAACTTTGTAGTTTATAAGCTAATTCAAAATTAATTTTGAAATTTTTATGGCAACGGTAAACAAAAATCTATCAGATTACGATAAAACAACAATCCCAAACGCGAGTAAATTCCGGTTTGGGATTGTTGTTTCAGAATGGAACAACAACATCACCGAAGCACTTTACCAAGGTGCGCATGATGCTTTAATTGAAAATGGCGCTTTACCAAGCAACATTATACGTTGGGATGTTCCTGGAAGTTTTGAGCTTATTTACGGCTCAAAAAAAATGCAAGAGCAAATGGTAAACGTCGTTATAGCAATAGGTAGCGTTATACAAGGTGAAACTAAACATTTTGATTTTGTTTGTGAAGCAGTTTCTCAAGGCATTAAAGATTTAAATGTAAACAGAGAAACACCTGTTATTTTTTGTGTGTTAACAGATAATACAATGCAACAAGCCATAGACCGCGCTGGAGGTAAACATGGTAATAAAGGAACCGAAGCTGCTGTTGCTGCTATTAAAATGGCAGAATTAAGAAAAAATAGTTAATATCTGCCTGTTTTCATAACTTTCTGTTAAGTTACTAAGGTTCTACTTTTAACTTCAAACTATAGTTTGTATTTTTGAAAGTACAAGTATTACTTATTTTGTTTAAGCAGCGTAAACATAGAACGTTTAATTACAAGCCAAGGTTTTCAAAAGAACATGAGCCTGAAGATTCAATAAACATTGAATCTAAGCCCGATTTTATTTCTAAATGGAAAGCTGCCAAAGATGGCAAACGCAAAGTTAAAGGTGTATTGCCCGTAAGAACCCTAATTCTTGCTTTGGTATTATTATTGATTCTCATGTATGTATTAGAAAAAAAATACATGTAACTCACAAAAACAACACATTATGGGACTTTTAAAAACGCGAAAAAACAAAAAATTTAGTTATTCGCCACGTTATTATAAAGGTGAAGGTAACCCTTATGAAATTAAACATAAATTTGATGAGCATAGAACCACCATTGGCAGCAATAACGGTATAAAAGCAAAATTTAATAATGCATTAAACGATTACAAACATAACCCAGATAAAGAAGCAGATAAACGCGTGCTAATAATTATTGGTATACTAGTATTAATTTTCTTGTTTATTATTGGGTTTGATTTATCTATTTTCTTTTCAAAATAATAAATGGCAGACATTATACAGCTATTACCTGATCATGTTGCAAACCAAATAGCTGCTGGCGAAGTTGTACAAAGGCCAGCATCAGTTGTTAAAGAGTTATTAGAAAACGCTATTGATGCAGGTGCTACAACCATAAAATTAATTATAAAAGATGCAGGCAAAACCTTAATTCAGGTTATTGATGATGGCAAAGGTATGAGTGTTACAGATGCCCGTTTGTGTTTTGAACGTCATGCTACTTCAAAAATTAAATCGGCTGATGATTTATTTCAACTCAATACCAAAGGTTTTAGAGGCGAAGCCTTGGCTAGTATTGCGGCCATTGCACATATAGAATTAAAAACTAAACAAACCGGTGATGATGTTGGTACCGCTATTGTTATTGAAGGAAGCACAGTAACATCTCAAGAGGTTGTTGTTACACCACAAGGCACTTCAGTTTCAGTTAAAAACTTATTTTTTAATATTCCGGCACGTCGTAATTTTTTAAAATCAAATGCGGTAGAGTTACGCCATATTATAGATGAATTTCACCGAGTTGCTTTAGTGCATTGTAATATTAATTTTGCACTTTACAACAATGGAAGTGAAACCTTTAACTTACCCGTTAGCAACTACAGGCAACGTATTGTAAATATTTTTGGTACAAAAACCAATGAAAAATTAGTGCCTGTTGAAGAAGATACCGAAGTTTTAAAAATATCAGGTTTTGTAGGAAAACCCGAATATGCTAAAAAAACAAGAGGCGAACAGTACTTTTTTGTGAATAACAGATTTATAAAAAGTGCCTATTTAAACCATGCCATAGCATCGGCTTTTGATGGTTTGTTAAAATCTGGTACACATGCAAGCTACTTTTTAAACCTAACAGTAGACCCGCAAACTATTGATATTAACATTCACCCAACAAAAACCGAAATTAAATTTGATGATGAGCACACGCTTTATGCCTTATTGCGCTCTGCAGTAAAACACAGTTTGGGGCAATTTAATATAGCACCTGTTTTAGATTTTGAACGTGATGCAACCTTAGATACGCCGTATAATTTTGAGCGTAAACAAACCAATTCTCCTACTATTGAGGTAGATAGAAGTTTTAATCCGTTTATTGCAGATGATACGCCCATAAAAACACCATCATCAACTTCAACCAATTATTCTTATAAAAAAGAAAAAACGAGTAATTGGGAAGGTTTGTACGTAGGTTTAGAATCTAAAAGTAATAATGAACCACAAGAATTTAGCGAGGTTCATTTTGAAAGTGAACAAACTACAACTTCTGTTTTTAATGATGAAAAAGAAGTAGAGCATACACATACAACTTATCAGCTTCACAATAAATATATAGTAAGTACTATAAAATCTGGCATGTTGTTAATAGACCAACACCGTGCACACCAACGTATATTATATGAAGATTTCTTGAAAAATATGACAATAAAAGAAGCCGTAAGTCAGCAATTACTATTTCCTTTAGAATTACATTTTTCAGTACAAGAAATTGAAATTTTAAAACAATTAAAAGAAGATTTAGAGCATACAGGCTTTGTGTTTTCTAATGTTTTAAACGAATCTGTAGAAATTACTGGCGTGCCCGTTAGTGTACCAGAAAGTGAAGTGTCAATTATTTTAGAGCAGCTTATTAGCGATGTTGAAAATGAAGTGCCTAATGCGCATTTTAGCGCTACAGACTTGTTGGCAAAATCTATGGCAAAAAGCTTAGCTATTAAAACAGGGCAAAGCTTAAAAAAAGACGAACAAGAACATTTGGTAAATAAGCTTTTTGCTTGTAAAGAGCCTAATGTTACACCAACTAATAAAACAACATTTATAACTATGAGTGTTGATGAGTTAGATAAAAAATTTATTTAAAATATGATGCGAATTTCAGAAACCGTTAAACATTTAATAATCATTAATGTTATTATGTTTATTGGTACTTTGGCTGTAGGTAACGGCATATTGTTTTATGATTGGTTTGCAATGCATTTTCCTAAAAATGATGCGTTTAAACCATGGCAAATAGTAACTCATATGTTTATGCATGGTGGTGTTGCGCATTTGTTTTTTAACATGTTTGCCCTTTGGATGTTTGGTACACCAGTAGAGCAGGTTTTAGGTAGTAAACGGTTTTTGTTTATATACTTTTCGGCTGGTCTAGGTGCTGTGGCTTTGCAGGTTGGTTACCATTATTATGAGTTTGTGCCAACCTATAACACCTTAGTTTCATCGGGTTTAACACCAAGTGAAATTTTGCAAATGTTATCAACCAACAAAGTGTTAGATACAGGTATAACAGAGCTGCAATTTTCGCAATTACAAAGCATATTTTCGGCTTTTAACGCATCAATGGTTGGTGCATCTGGTTGTTTAATGGGTATAATGGTTGCTTTTGCAATGATGAATCCTAATGCAGAACTTATGATGATATTTTTACCAATTCCTATTAAGGCAAAGTACTTTATTCCGGGTATTATTTTAATAGATTTAATTTCAGGTATTAGCGGTCAATCTATTTTTGGTTACGGTAATGTGGCCCATTTTGCCCATGTTGGTGGTGCTTTAACGGGATTTTTAATTATGTGGTACTGGAAAAAAAATCAGTTTAATAAAAACCGTTGGTATTAATGACAACGTTTATAAACAACATAAAATATAAATTTAGCAGACTCAATGTTCTAGAAAAAATAATAGCTATAAATGTTATTATTTATTTAGTGCAAGTAGTATTACGCTTAAATTTATCATGGTTTATGTTACCTAGTAGCTTTTCTAGTTTTATTTTAAAACCATGGAGCTTGGTAACTTATGCGTTTTTGCATCATGATTTTTTTCATATCCTTTTCAATATGCTTTGGCTTTACTTTATTGGTAAAAGTGTTTTGAATTTGTTTAATCCAAAATTGGCGTTAAACGTATATTTTTTAGGAGCCATTTTTGGTGGTTTACTGTTTATGTTGGGGTATGAAATATTCCCTGGAATTTTTGGAGGAACATCTACACTAGTTGGTGCATCAGCATCAGTAAGGGCGTTGCTCATATTTATTTGTGCATATATGCCCAACCAAGAAGTTGCACTTTTAAGTTTTAGAATTAAGCTTTGGTACATAGCTGTAGCAATAGTGGCTTTAGACGTAATAGGTTTAGGCTCAGTAAACGCTGGCGGAAATTTAGCCCATTTAGGTGGTGCTTTGTTGGGGTATTTGTACGCAACACAGCTTACTAAAGGCACTGATATTGGTAAAGGTTTTGAGAGGTTTATGGATGGGTTGGTTAATGTTTTTAAGCCCTCAAAAAAAAGTCCGTTAAAAACAGTTCATAAAAATAAAAGTAAAGTTGGTGGTTATACTAAAAGTGAATTTAACGAGTTTAATAACCAGAAAAAAGTAGATGTAATTCTAGATAAAATTAGTAAAAGCGGTTACGATAGTTTAACTTCAGAAGAAAAAGATTTCTTGTTCAGAGCCGGAAAACAATAATACTTAAAACACACCAATAATTTAAATGAAAGATGAAGCACCTTAGTTTTTTAAATAAAATTATTTACTTCATCAACGTTATAGTAGCGCTGGCACTTTTGTTTTCATACGTGCTGCCTTATTTACCGCCTAAAACTTTCTCGGTATTATCAGTTTTAAATTTAGGGGTGTCTTTGCTCATTCTTCTAAATATTTTATTTGCTGTTTATTGGTTGTTAAAGTTGAAAAGGCAAAGTTTGCTTTCAATTGTTATTTTATTAATAGGATATGTTTTTTACGGATCGTTATTTAAGTTTTCAGCATCAAAAAACATTGAAAGCCCTAACAATTTTAAGGTTATGAATTACAATGTTAGGTTGTTTAATTTATATAAATGGATTGATAAAGATAGCATTGAAACTCAAATTGTAGATTTTTTAACCACCGAAAATCCTCAGGTTTTAAGCATTCAAGAGTATCATCCGCATAAAAATATAAACCTGTCTTTTTTTAAATATAAGTTTGAAAAATTATCGGGTAAAAAAGATAAATATGGTCAGGCTATTTTTTCGCAATTTCCTATTGTTAATTCGGGTTCTATTGAGTTTCCTAATACAGCCAATAATGCCATTTTTGCTGATGTTGTTAATGGCGCAGATACTATTAGAATTTATAACATTCACCTAGAATCTTTAAAAATTAATACCAATGTTGAACATTTAAAAAACGAAGATTCTGAGCGTTTATTTAAGCGCGTAATTTCAACATTTAAAATGCAGCAATTTCAAACCGAATTATTTTTAATGCATAAAAAACAATGCCCATATAAAATGGTTATTTGTGGCGATTTTAATAATACAGCATTTTCGTATGTGTACCGAAAAATTAAAGGTAATTTACAAGATACTTATGATGAAGCTGGTACTGGTTTTGGGCGTACGCACGATTTTAAGTTTTTTCCTATGCGTATAGATTTTATTTTTGCTGATGAAGCTTTTAGCGTGAACAGTTTTAAAGCCTACAATCAGCATTTTTCTGATCATTTTCCTATTACGGCTAACTTATCACTTGAAAAAGACTGATTTTTTTATGTCATAAAACTACAATCAACAACATCAGAAATTATATGTATTACCAAACCTAAGGCTATCAGTCTGGTTTTCTTCGGAATTAATAACAAAATATAAACAGCAATAGCATAATAAGTATGCAACGGATGAAAATTAATACTGCACCGGTTTGGGCTAAAAATGGGTGTTGCTAAAAGATGATCTAAGTCTATTAACATACCAGCAATCATAGTTAAATAGGCTTTTTGCCAGTGTTGTTTAAAGGCAATTAAAGCAACGGCCAATGGTAATAAAAAATGGCAACCGTAATGTGCTATAGGTTGAAGCATTAAAGGGTAATTAAGGTTTGGTTTTCCAAATAATTTAGTGCATTTGGGCCTTCGTTGAACAATACATCTAAAATGCTTAAATTTTCAATAAAACCGTGCTTTGAACTAAATACTTGGGTGTATTTTTCAAAATTATAAATCGGTTCTTTTTTTGCGTTCACTAAATGCCTAAAATCTGTTTTGTTAATAGGTTTTTTTTCAAAAATAGTAGTTTGTAAAGGTGTAATATCTAATTGTAAACAATCACAAATAATACTAAAACATTTTAGGTTAAAGTTTAAAATGCTGTCTTCTCTTTCTTCAAATAAAGGTTGAAGTTCATCTTCATAATACTCAAAAAAAGGCGATGTTCTGTAGGCTGAAAGTAAAGATTTCCAGTGGTTGGCTTGCCAGTTTTCGTCATTAAAAATTTGTACTTCATTGTATAATTGTCTGTTTTTTTGTGTGTAAACTACAGGGATGTTTAGGGTTTGTTTGCCATTGGCACCATAAATGTAAGTACGGTTTCTGTAAGTTTGCTTAACAAAATTATCTGCAACTTCAAAATGCACATTTTCCGCATTAACTATAGCTACAAAATGAGCTACATTAGGAAAATATGTTGGGTGAATAAGTATGTTATTCATGGTTTAACCCTATAAATTTAGGCATTGGCTTGTTTGCGTTTTCGCCATTTATTAAAACCTATCCAACCTAAAAGAGCTATTACAAACGGAATGAAGAAAGATGTTGCTTTACCACTACCACCAACGGTTGTGAAAAAGCGCTCCCAACGTGCATTAGGGAAACCGTCCCAACTCATCCAAATAAACACAGGTTTACCTACAACATGATCAAAAGGTACAAAGCCCCAAGCGCGCGCATCAATAGAATTGTGGCGGTTATCACCCATCATCCAATAATAATTTTGTTTAAATGTATACGTGGTAGCTAAGGCATCATTAATAAATATTTGATTGCCTTTTACTTGCAGTTTGTTGTGCTCATATTCTGTAATTACACGTTTGTAAAGTGGTAAAACTTCAAGGTTTATATCAATTGTTTTTCCTTTTTCAGGCACGTAAAGCGGACCAAAAAAATCACGATTCCATTGGTAATTTGGGTCGTGAGGAAAGGTTTCTTCGGGTGTGCCTTTACCTTCTTTTTGTTTATTAGGCACAATGTTTACAACATTGGGGTGATTTTTAAATTTGGCTAAGGCCTCATCACTCACCGCCGATAGTAAATAGCTTGTGCCTTGGGCATCCATGGCGTAAATGTTATCGGTAATGTCGTAGCGTTTTTTTAAATAATCGGGGTTTAAGCGTCCTTTTGTTTGTACATAATAACTAAATTGAAGTTTAGCTCTGTCTGGTAATTCATTTTTTTTGCCGTTTATGTATACGTAGCCGTCTTTTATTTCAAAGGTGTCACCAGCAATAGCAACACAACGCTTAACTAAGTTTGTTTTTTTATCAATAGGTTTATAGTAATTCCTGTCTGGATGAAAATCATTCATATCACGAAGTGTGTCCGCAGGTTGATTAAATACTACAATGTCATTTCTTTTTATTTTTTGAAAACCAGGAATTCTTAAATAGGGTAGTTGTAGTTTGTTTAACCATGAGGTGTTTCGTTTTGAAAAATCATCGTCAAAAACATACGATTTTGTTTTTAAAACAGGAATGGTATCATGCACCATAGGAGCAGCAACGGTTGTCATTGGCACTCTGGCACCATAATGAAACTTACTTACAAATAAAAAATCGCCTACTAATAATGATTTTTCTAATGATGAAGACGGAATTGTAAACGGTTGCATAAAATATGTATGTACAATAGTAGCGGCTACAATAGCAAAAAGTATAGAGCTTGTCCATTCACCTGATGATGATTTAGGGTTTAAATCTCTATTTTCTACATAGCTAACATCTGCAACATAGTTTAAATAATAGTTATAAAAGCCAAGTGTAACTACAGCTAAAAAAGTATCTAAATATTGGTTTTTACCAAAACTTCTAGCTGTTTCAACCCAAATAATTGCAAACATAAAAAGGTTTACTATAGGCAGAAATAATAAAATTACCCACCACCACGGTCTATTAATTATTTTCATTAAAATAACACCGTTATAAACAGGAATAAAGGCTTCCCATGCTTGTCTGCCGGCTTTAATGTATAATTTCCAAGTGCCTAATGCATGTATCACTTGAATTATAAAAATTAATATGAACCATTGAGATAATGACATAATTTTATGTTATTGTAATTGCTTGAAAACAATTAGGTTAATTTTTTAGCGCTTCAAATTTGCAGTTTTTCTGGGTGAAATAAAAATTATGAGTGAGCATTTGTACCCATTTAACAAAGATTTACAAATTTATTTAATACCTAAAACATCATTCATTGAAAAAACCCCCGTTTTTCCCACTAACCATTCTGCAGCAACAACAGCACCTAATGCAAAGCCTTGCCTGTTGTGTGCTACATGCTCAATGTTAATAGTGTCAACCTCACTGGCATAATTAACTACATGTGTACCAGGCACATCGCCAATACGCTTTGCTACAATTGGTATAGCGTTATTGTTTTTAGTTTCGTTTAACTCCCAAGCATTATAATTTGTATTGTTTTCAATAACACCTTCGGCCAAAGTAATGGCTGTTCCGCTAGGAGCATCTAATTTTTTTGTATGATGAATTTCTTCCATAGTAACATTATATTGTTTTAAGTTACTCATCATTTTTGCTAAGGTTTTATTTAGTTCAAAAAAGATATTTACACCCAAACTAAAATTTGAAGCATAAATAAAAGCGCCTTTTTTATCATTACAAAGGGTCACTGCTTTTTCGTAATTTTCTAACCAACCGGTTGTACCTGAAACTACAGGAACACTATTGTTTATGCAGTTTGTTATGTTTCCAAAAGCAGCTGTAGGTAAGCTAAAATCTATAGCAACATCGGCTTGTGTTATATCATAATCTACATCGTCTTTATCAATTTTTAAAACCACATCGTGTCCGCGGCTAATTGCTATTTTCTCAATGGTTTGCCCCATACGTCCGTATCCTAATAAAGCAATTTTCATGTGTTTAATTTTTGAAAGGTTATGTGTTTTTGCTAAAGTTCAAGTAAAAGAGAACTAAAATTTAAAGTTTAGAGTTAAGCCAGCATTACTTTTGCCATCAAATTCATTGAACTTGTAATGCGGTGCCAAAGATAAGTTTTCATCTACATTATATTGCAGTAAATGCGCATCAACGTTGGCATCAATAATATTTAAAGCATAAATACCAATGGTAACAAGTAATGATATTTCTTTATTTCTTCTGTAAAATTTTTGAGCGCGCTCTAAACCTTCGGTAGTAACACGTTCGGTTATAGAACCATCTTGTTCAACGGTTAAAAATTCATCATCAGTAAAACCAGCAAGCCTTCTTTTGTAGGCATCACGGTATCTGTTATACTCTTTATTATTGTTGGTGTAAAAGTAAATACCTGTACCCAAAGCGCCCCAAACTATAGGCGCTTTCCAATATCTTTTGTTATAAATTTGCCCTAAACCAGGTAATATAGCAGAGTAAAAAGCTGCTTTTGATGGAGATAAAGGGTCTATAGGTTCTCTGGGTATTACAGAATCTACTACTATTTCTTTTGAAATTTTTTTTCGTTTTGATTTTTTTTCTTTTTCCTCTTGGGCTACCAACGAAAAACAAAACAAAAAGGCTAGTATACTTACTATTAAGGATTTATTTAGCACCTTCAATTAATTTTTTAATACGATTAAAGTCTTCTTCTGAATGAAAAGGAATGCTTATTTTTCCTTTACCATTTTTAGAAACTTTAACGTCTATTTTGTGTCCAAAGTATTCTGAAAACACGTTAATCCCTTTTTTTATGAATTTAGGTGTGCTTTCGTCATTATCACTTTCTTTGGTAGGTACCGTAACTTTTTTAGTGGCGTTGTAATTTTTAATTAAGGTTTCTGTAGCTCTTACTGAAAGTTCATTTTCTAATACTTTGCCATAAATATCTAGCTGTGTTGATGTGTCTTCTACAGAAATTAAAGCGCGCCCGTGGCCCATAGAAATAAAACCATCACGCATGCCCGTTTGTATAATTGGGTCTAGTTTTAATAAGCGTAAATAGTTTGTAATTGTAGAGCGTTTTTTACCAACACGCTCGCTCATTTGCTCTTGAGTTAGGTTAATTTCATCAATTAAACGCTGGTAGGAAAGCGCAATTTCAATAGGGTCTAAATCTTGACGTTGAATGTTTTCAACCAAGGCCATCTCTAATGATTCTTGGTCGTTTGCTATTCGTACGTAAGCAGGTATTGTTTCTAACCCAAGTAATTTAGAAGCTCTAAAACGTCTTTCACCAGATACTAATTGGTATTTATTGAAATCTAGTTTTCTAACTGTTATAGGTTGAATAACGCCTAATTCTTTAATAGAAGTGGCTAATTCTTGAAGGGTTTCTTCGTTAAAATTGCTTCTAGGTTGAAACGGATTTACTTCAATATAATCTAAATCTAATTCAATAATATTGCCAACTACTTTATCTGCTCCTTCATCTTGAGCAGATTGTATGTTGTTTTCAGGGTCTTTTAATAAGGCCGATAAACCTCTTCCTAAAGCTTGCTTCTTATTTGCCTTGGCCATTTTTTAGGAGTTTTTATTTATAATTTCGTTTGCCAAACTTAAGTAGTTATTGGCGCCTTTACTGCTAGCATCATAGTTTATAATACTTTCGCCGTAACTTGGTGCTTCACTTAAGCGTATGTTTCGTTGAATAATGGTTTGGAAAACCATATCGTTAAAATGCTTTTGAACTTCTTCAACAACTTGGTTAGATAAGCGTAAACGCGAATCATACATGGTTAATAGTAAACCTTCAATATCTAAATTTTTATTGTGTATTTTTTGTACACTTTTAATGGTGTTTAATAGTTTGCCTAAACCTTCTAAAGCAAAATATTCGCATTGAATAGGTATTATTACGGCATCTGCAGCAGTTAAGGCATTTAGTGTTAATAAGCCTAATGATGGAGCGCAGTCTATTAAAATATAGTCGTATTCATCTTTAATATCGCTTAAAGCTGTTTTAAGCATATATTCTCTAGATTCTTTGTCAACCAATTCAATCTCAATAGCAACCAAATCAATATGAGCAGGTATAATATCAAGATTAGGAGTTTCTGTTTTTACTATAGCTTCTTTGGCAGTATGTGAATGTTCTAATAATTGGTATGTGCCAATTTCAACAGATTCTACATCAATTCCAATACCTGAAGTTGCATTTGCTTGAGGATCTGCATCTATTAGTAATACTTTTTTCTCAAGAACACCTAGTGAAGCTGCTAAATTAATAGATGTAGTTGTTTTTCCTACACCACCTTTCTGATTAGCAATTGCAATGATTTTACCCATTAAATAGTTTGGTTTTATTAACGGTAAAAATACAATTATTTATGAGGAATAAAAACCCATTTTGTTAACAATGATTAAATAAAAATAGAATGCAGTTTTTAGTTGGTTATTATCAATTTTAATCCAATAAAATTTCTAAAATTTTAATAGCTGCATCGCTAATTTTGGTGCCAGGACCAAAAACGGCAATTGCACCAGCATCAAAAAGATATTGGTAATCTTGTTTTGGTATAACACCGCCAACAATAACCATAATATCATCTCTGCCATAATTTTTTAAAGCTTCAATAACTTGCGGAACAAGGGTTTTGTGGCCTGCCGCTAATGATGAAACCCCCAAAATATGTACATCATTTTCAACGGCTTGTTTTGCGGCTTCTTGTGGTGTTTGAAATAAAGGGCCAATATCAACATCAAAACCAATATCTGCATAACCGGTGGCCACAACTTTGGCACCACGGTCATGACCATCTTGTCCCATTTTAGCAATCATAATACGCGGGCGTCTGCCGTCTTGTTCGGCAAAAGTATTGGCTAATTCTTGTGCTTTTATGAATGATTTATCGTTTTTCACTTCTTTACTGTATACACCAGAGAACGATTTTACTTGTGCTTTGTAACGTCCAAAAACAGTTTCTAAAGCGTTGCTTATTTCACCTAAAGTTGCACGTGCTCTTGCGGCTTCAATGGCTAAAGCTAACAAATTTTCTTCACCTGTTTTAGCAGCCTTGGTTAATTTTAAAAGCGTTTGTTTAACTTTTTCAGTGTTTCGGGTAGCTTTCAGTTTTTTTAAACCTTCTATTTGTTGGTTTCTTACGGTATGGTTATCAACTTCAAGTATAGTAATTGGATCTTCTTCTTTGAGAACGTACTTGTTAACACCTACAATAATATCTTGCCCAGAATCTATTTTTGCTTGTTTTTTTGCGGCAGCCTCTTCAATGCGCATTTTTGGTATACCAGTTTCAATAGCCTTTGTCATACCGCCAAGGGCTTCAACTTCTTCAATTAAACTCCATGCTTTTTTGGCAATATCATGTGTTAATTTTTCAACGTAATAGCTGCCTGCCCATGGGTCTACGGTTTTGGTAATATGTGTTTCTTCTTGTAAAAATATTTGTGTGTTACGAGCAATTCTAGCAGAAAAATCTGTTGGTAGTGCAATGGCTTCATCTAAAGCATTAGTATGTAAACTTTGTGTGCCACCAAAGGCTGCGGCCGCAGCCTCAATAGTAGTGCGGGCAACATTGTTAAATGGGTCTTGCTCAGTTAAACTCCAACCGCTAGTTTGGCAATGTGTGCGTAATGCTAATGATTTTGGATTTTTAGGATTGAATTGTTTTACAATTTTAGCCCATAACATTCGTGCGGCACGCATTTTGGCTATTTCCATAAAATGATTCATGCCTATAGCCCAAAAAAATGATAAACGTGGTGCAAAGGTATCAATGTCCATACCTGCTTCAAGGCCTTTTCTTATGTACTCTAAACCATTGGCTAGGGTGTAAGCTAATTCAATATCACAAGTTGCACCCGCTTCTTGCATGTGGTAGCCAGAAATACTAATACTGTTGAATTTAGGCATGTTTTTGCTGGTGAATTCAAAAATATCCGATATAATTTTCATTGATGGTGTTGGCGGATAAATATAGGTATTACGCACCATGAATTCTTTTAAAATATCATTTTGAATAGTGCCTGATAGTAATGCTGGCTTTACACCTTGTTCTTCAGCAGCCACAATATAAAATGCCATAATTGGCAAAACAGCACCATTCATGGTCATGGAAACCGACATTTTATCTAGTGGAATTTGGTTGAAAAGCATTTTCATGTCTTCAACCGAATCTATGGCTACACCTGCTTTACCTACATCGCCCACCACACGTTCATGATCACTATCGTAACCACGATGTGTAGCCAAATCAAACGCTACAGATAAACCTTTTTGTCCTGCTGCTAAATTTCTGCGGTAAAAGGCATTGCTTTCTTCAGCAGTACTAAAACCTGCATATTGCCTAATAGTCCACGGTCTGCGTACATACATGGTGCTGTATGGGCCACGTAAATTGGGTGCAATACCAGCAGCAAAATCAAGGTGTTCTAAATTTTTTATATCGTTTTTAGAATATGTTGATTGTATTAAAATACCTTCAGAAGTTTCAAAAGTATCTTTCTCTTCTGTTGTATTGCTTTGGCTATTTTTTAGGGTAATATGTTCAAGGTTTTTTCTCAAAAGCTATTTGTGTTTTATTGTTGCTTTGGTGTAGTTGGTGTTTTGTTGAAATCTACTTTAGAATCTACTTTGTGCGGATTTACTTTTGTTAAATCTACTTCAAAAAGTTTAGCGTAAAAGAAATCAAAAGCAATATAAGTGGCTAAATGCTTATCGCTTAAAGCGCTTCGGTAGTTTGAAACAATTGGAGGCCCAATTAGTTTTGGGTTCAAATCATTTATTGAAAGTAACGATTTAAATGTTGTTTTTAAATTATCATTTTTTAAGTTTTCAGCAACACATTTTATGAGTGGGCTGTTGTAATTTAAATGGCTTTTTGTGTTATTGGCATCCCATAGTGTGTTATCGTTTTTTAAAGCTTGAAATACATCAATGGTGTGTTGAGAAATAACACTTTCAAAAGGTGGTTTGCTATAAACAGCATTTCTAACAAATTGGCTGTAAGCATAAGTTAAATTAGGTTGTGCGTTGTTGTTTCGGCTATTTTTTCCGTAGTAATTTAAAATGTCTTCTTCAAAAGCATATAAAGCTTCTGCATAAAGTTTAGTATTAGTGTTTTTACAAGCAATAGTAGCGGGTTTGTTTGTGTATTTGTACTTTAAATTATTGCTAGTGTTTTTGCAATTAAACAACACAAAAGTAAGTGCTAAAATGAAGGTTTTTAAAATTGATTTCATGGGTTAAATTAATTGTAAAAGGTTTTATGCTTCAGTTTTTAAACGGTTTTGTTCTAAAGTTTCGGCTAATCGTTTTTCAATTATGGGTTCAATGAGTGTTTTTCTTTTATTGGTTTTAACAAACGGATATAACTCTAAATTGTTTTTCATTTTATCTAAACTATTTGGGTGTTTGTTTGTGCCTAAAAGTACTAGTGTTCCGTTGTTAAATTGTTCAATTTCTTTAGCGGCACTTTCTTTTATTTTACGTTGAATAATGCCCAGTTTTAGCTGTTTTAAAAATCCACCATTACTTTCAATATTTTTGAATAATTCTAAAGCTTTTTCAGCTAATTGTTGGGTTAAGCTTTCAATATAATAAGCGCCATCGGCAGGATTGTTAACCTTATTAAAATAACTTTCGTGTTTTAAAATTAATAGTTGATTTCGGGCTATTCTACTACCAAATGCATTGGTTTTATTATAAACACTATCATAGGCTAAATTACTAATGGTGTTAGCGCCTCCTAAAATAGCGCTCATACATTCGGTGGTTGTACGCAGCATGTTGGTATTATAATCGTAAATAGTTTTGTTGCGTTTGCTTGGTGTTGCAAAAATATGGCACTCTGTATTTGTTTGGTATTCATGAGCTAGCGTTTCCCATAAAAGCCTTAGGGCTTTAAGTTTAGCAATTTCAAAAAAATAATTAGAACTTACGGCTACATTAAAATTTATTACGGCGTTTTGTGGCAATATTAAAGCGTTTAAATACTCATTAGCATGGGCTAAAGCATAGGCCAATTGCTGCACTATGTTGGCACCAGCGTTTTGGTATAAGGCAGTATTTATACTTATACTATTTGTTGCCGAAACAATATTTTTTAATGTATTAAAATCTGAATTTAAATTAGAATACCAGTTACCTGTTTTTGTTAAATTGTGAATAATGTCATTTTGAAAAATAGGCTTTTTTATGAATTTTGAATGTGTGTTTTTAGTGAATGATTCAGATAAAAAATCACATTCTAAATGCATTGAAATGTTTTCAGTATTTATAGATTCTATTAAAGTTTCAATTGAAATGTTTTGTGAAGGGATAATGAATTTTATACTATCAGCACCTTTTTTTATAGCATTTACAGCATTTTTGTTGGCTGTTTTTTCATTAGCAACATAAATAGTTTCACAAATACGCCATTGTGTGGCTTGCGTTTTGGATGTGTTTGGAAGTGCTTCAAAATCATCGGCATGATAAAAAGGTTTAACTGTAATGTCATGATTTGTATTCCAGTTCAATGTGGTGTTATAATCTGCACCTTTTAAATCAAACTGAATTTTTTGTTTCCACTGTTTAGCAGAAACCGCATCAAAACCATTAAACAACTTTTTACTCATTATTTTTTGTTTTTAGGCTATCTTCATATTCAATAATAAAAATTTCTTCATTATTGCGTTTCATGTAATATTCTTCTCTTGCAAATTTTTCTAAACCTTTGTCTGTGCTAAGTTCTTTTAGTGCTTTATTGTCTTTTTCTATTTCCTTTTTATAGTATTCTTTTTCATCTTCTAAATCATTTATTTCAGAATTTAATTCATGATGAATAAGTAGTGAATTAGCATCAAAAAAAAGCATCCAAATACCAAAAGCAACTAGTATTAATATAAAAATGTTTTTAAATGGTTTAAAAAAAGGATGTTTAAAAAATGCCATTATAGCTTTTCGTTTATAATTGTTTTAACAATATCAATAGCAACTGTGTTGTACCTGTTATTTGGTATTATAATATCGGCATATTCTTTCATAGGTTCAATAAATTGCTCGTGCATAGGTTTAAGCGTGTTTTGGTAGCGCGATAAAACTTCATCTAAATCTCTGCCGCGTTCAGAAATGTCACGTTTTAAACGTCTAATTAAACGCTCGTCAGAATCTGTGTGAACAAATATTTTAATATCAAACATATCCCTTAACTCTGGGTTTGTTAAAATTAAAATACCTTCAACAATCATAACTTTTCTTGGGTGCGTTAAAATAGTATCGCCCGTGCGATTATGTTTTACAAAAGAATAAACGGGTTGATGTATGGGTTTATTCTTTTTTAATTGTTTTAAATGAGCTTCTATAAGTTCAAAATCTATAGATCTTGGGTGATCAAAATTAATATTTACGCGCTCATTATAAGACAGGTGTGACGTGTCTTTGTAATACGAGTCTTGCGAAATAACACCCACTTCACCTTCGGGTAATTCTTTAAGAAGCTGGTTTACTACTGTTGTTTTTCCGCAACCTGTACCGCCTGCAATGCCTATTATTAACATGTGTTTTTGCCTAAAATTATACAGGCAAATTTAAAATTATTTATTGTATTATTTTAGTGTATTTAATGTTTTTGTTACGAATAATTAAATAAAAACCTGCTAAAAATTGTTTAAATGCATAAACAGTATTTAGTGTTTAATTTTGGTTTTGCGTGTTTTTAACTTCGGTTTTTGTAAACATTTTGTTGTTTTTATTGCCCCAAGCATTGGTTATGTAGTTCATAACATCGGCAATTTCATCATCACTTAAGCCTAGTGTTGCCATGGTATTGTTGTAGGTTTCTCCGTTTACAATAATTTCACCCGAAATGCCAAATTTAATAGCTCTTATGCCGGCTTTTCGGTTGTTCATTAAATAATCAGATTTTGCCAATGGCGGATAGGTGCCTTTAACGCCTTCGCCTTTTGCCATGTGGCATGTTACGCAAAAATCATTGTAAATTTCTTTACCGTTTTCAATACTTTGTTTTAGGTTATTCTGTGCCTGTGCAAATGCAAATGATAAGCAAGCGAGTGTAAGTAGGTAATAATTTTTCATCTTTTTTTAAAATTTAATTTGGAACAATTTTAACAATGCCGTGGTTTTCAACGGCTACATATATAAAACCATCTGGTGCTTGTATAACGTTTCTAACTCTACCAATATTTTCAAAAAGTTTTTCGCGTTTAATAACTTTATTATTTTCTAAAATTAAACGCTCTAAATATTGAAATTTTAAAGAGCCCACTAAAACATTACCTTTCCAGTTTGGGTATTTATTTGAAGATACAATGGCTAAACCACTCGGAGCAATGGATGGCACCCAGTAAAATAAAGGTTGCTCCATGCCTTCTTTTTCAGTAATATCAGTAAAAGTAGTGCCGCTATAATTTATACCGTATGAAATTACGGGCCAACCGTAGTTTTTACCTTTTTCAATAATATTTATTTCGTCACCGCCTTGCGGACCATGTTCATGTGTCCAAATTTTGCCAGTTTCAGGGTGTTTTACCATACCTTGTGGGTTACGGTGCCCGTAACTATAAATGGCGGTTTTAGCATTTTTGGTGTTTATAAACGGATTACTTTCTGGCACGGTACCATCATCATGTAATCTGTAAATTTTACCACAATCTTTGGTGATATCTTGGGGGTTTTCATCTCTATTGCCACGGTCTCCAACCGAAAAATATAAGTAGCCCTCATTATCAAAAGCAATTCTAGAGCCAAAATGCTGTCCTTTTTTTGTGTTAGGTTTAGCTTTATACAGGGTTTCTAAATTTTCAAGTTTGTTGCCGTTAAGTTTCGCTCTAACTAACGCGGTGTTTCCGCCGTCACCGTTGCCTTGGCTAGAGGCGTGCGTCATGTAAATCCACCCGTTGTTTTCATAATTGGGGTGCAGTTTAATATCTAGAAAGCCACCTTGCCCACGAACGTAAACAGCAGGTGCACCTTCAATAACAGTTTTTTTATTGTTTTTAAAAAGAATTAAATCGCCACTTTTTTCAGTAATAAGCATGCTACCATCGGGTAAAAAAGTCATGCCCCAAGGTATTGTTAAATCTGGTACAACCATTTCGGTTGTATAGTTTATTTCTGTGGGTGTTTCAGCTTTTACAACAGATTCTGTTTGTTGCGCACAAGCAGCAAAAGTTATAAATGTAATAAGTATTAAACTTAGTTTTTTCATTGTTAAAATGCGTAATTTAAGTTAATGCCGCAGTAATAATTTACAGGATTTCCCGGATAGTAATATCGGGGTGCATTACCGCCAAAACTAGAGGCGTTTATTAAAATTTGCGATGCATACTTTACATCAAATATATTATTTATACCAATAAAAAGGTTTGTTTTTATGTTTTTATTTATGTTTTTCTTGAAACCTATTTTGGTGTTAGTAAGGTTGTAAGCGTTTGAAAATAAGTTGTTGGCATCTGTAATTGGCATTTTTCCAACGTGTAAAAAGTTGATGTTGCCATAAAAACCTATGGCTGTATTAAATTTAGAAATAATGTTTACGGTGTTTAAAGGAACGCCTGTAACTTTATTGCCAGAGTAGTTGTTAGTAGCATCAATAAATTGTTTGAATTTGTAGTTTGTGAAAGATGCATTAATGCTTGCGTATAAATCTATTTTTTTGTTTGAAATAATTTGGTGACTCATGCTGGTTTCTAAACCGTTGTGTTGTGTTTTGCCAGCATTTATACCAATAAATTCATCTTCGGAAGTTCTTCGGGCTACTAATAAATTTTTTAGGCTTAACCTGTAAACAGCCATGTTAAAATGTAATTTATGGTTTGTTGATGTTGCTCTTAAGCCTGTTTCAAAATTCCAACCAGTTTCAGGGTTTAAATCTGGATTTATTAATCCGTTTGGTAGAAGTGTTTCATTTAAAGAAAGTGGTGAAAATCCGTGACTTACATTGCTGTAAATATTGAAGTTTTTTGTGGCTTGATACGATACACCAAATTTTGGTGATATTATGGTTTTGTATTTGAATTTGCCTGATTGATCTGGATTATCGGTACTTGCTGTAAAATTATCATATAGTGTATATGATGTTTTATTTAGGTTTGAACCAATTATAACCGTTGTATTTTTTGTTAGGCTGTAATTAGCTTCAAAAAAAATATTGAAATAGCTTCTGTTTTCTTCAAAGTTTGAAAGTAAATCACCTTGAACACTACCTGTGTTAGACGGAAAATCTTCATATAAATTTTCAAAAGTTTTGTATGAATAAATATCTTTAAAATACTCACCACCCAAGGTCCAATTTAATGGTTTGGTAAATAATTTTAAGTTGTTAGTTAATCGGGTTCGGGCGCCATAAGCCACAGTGTTTTCTTCTAAAATATTAAAAGGTCTAGGCTCAAAAGCATTTCTAAAAGATGTAAAAATACTTGTGGTTTGTTTTAGTTTTTGGCCGTAGTTATGCTCCCATGATATGCCAAAAATACCTCGTTTAGAATCTTCAAAACCCTTGGTATTATTCCAGTTAATATCTGCAATATCGGGGTTGTTTTCAAAATTAGTTTTGTTTAAAGAACTCGGTATAAAAGCTTTTAAATTAACATAACTTGCCAAAAAAGATACTTGGTTTTTACTGTTTATAAAATGATTTGTATATAGTAAAAATGTTTGTCTATTATATGTATTATTAGCTCTAAAACCATTACTATGCGTATTGCTGTAAATAGTATTAAAACTATGTTTTTTAGTGTGAAAATTTATATTGATTAAGTTTTTAATAAGCCCAAAAGACCCTATTGTAAATTGGTTATTTATGACTTGAGAATTGAAATTTGAAGTTTCAGGAAATAAAGTTATTGTACCACCTAAACCAGCACCATAAACACTAGAAGCATTGCTTTTTGTGATTTCAATGCGGCTAATGGCGCCAAGTTCAAAATCTTCAATGTTTGTTTCGCCACTACCATTGGTTAACGGAATATCTTTAAAATAAGCTCTAATTTTTGATGTGCCAAACAAATTTCTAGCACCAATGCCTCTTATTGTAATACGGTTAGTGTTTAATGCGCCAGTTTGCATGAAAACACCAGGTATTGTGTTTAAAGTACTGTTAATATTAATGTTGTTACCTAAATTAATATCCTTTTTTAAAATAATATTTGTGGTTGTAGGTAGTGTTTTTAACGTTTGAGGTATTATACTACTGGTAACAAAAACCTCATTTAATTGTGAAGGATTTAGTTGAAGTTGAATATTATAAATTTCTCCAAAAATTAATTGTATGTATTCTGTAGTATAGCCTTCTTTTTTAAAGGAATAAACTCCTTCTGCTTTTATTTCGAAATTTCCGTTGGCATTGGTAAAAAAAACATCTTGTGTTTTAGTGTTTTTAATTTCAACAAGCTTTATAATATTGTTATTAGAATCGGTAACTTTTCCTGATATTATTTTTTGACTAAAACTTAGTGCACTAGTAAGTAACACAACAATAAAATAAATGTTTTTTTTGTTCACAAGGTATTGTTAAGAGCAAGCAAGTTATGTAATAAGTTTAAAAAGATTTAGATTTTAATATTTTTTTTGAAAAATAGGTGTTGAAATAAATAAAAAAATTATATTTGCAGCCCGTTACAATTACGGGGTGTAGCGTAGCCCGGTTATCGCGCCGCGTTTGGGACGCGGAGGTCGCAGGTTCGAATCCTGCCACCCCGACAAAAAGCATTGCATTTTGCAGTGCTTTTTTTATGCCGTAATATTTGTACTTCGTAAAAATTGCTGCAAATTCCGTAAGTTTATACCTTTTAAATTCTCACTTTTAATATATGAAGAAATTGGCATTACACTGGAAAATACTAATAGGCATGGTGCTTGGTGTTGTTTTTGGTTTCACAATGGCATCATTTAACCTTCAACAATTTGTTTTAGATTGGATAGAGCCTATTGGTAAAATATTTGTTAAGTTGTTAAAACTCATTGCAGTGCCTTTAATTTTAGCTTCGTTAATAAAAGGCGTGTCAGATTTAAAAGATATTTCAAAATTTAAAAATATGGGTGTACGCACTATTTTTGTGTACATTTTAACTACCGTAATAGCAATTACTATAGGTTTAGGTTTGGTAAATTTTTTAAAGCCAGGAGCGGGTATTACACCTGAAACTGTTACAATGCTAAAAGAAAAATATGCTAGAAGCGGAAAAGCGCAAACCATTTTAAATAATGCGAAAAAACAAGCTGAAGCTGGTCCGTTAGATTTTGTGGTTGATATGGTGCCTGATAATGCTGTTACAGCCATGAGCGATAATAAATTAATGCTTCAAGTTATTGTGTTTTCAATACTATTAGGTATTTGTATTTTGTTAGTTCCTGAAGAAAAAGCAAAACCTTTAAAAGACTTTTTTGATTCTTTAAATGAAGTTATTTTGAAATTGGTAGATTTAATTATGCTATCTGCACCCTATGCAGTATTTGCGCTTTTGGCAACCGTTGTAGTATCTGCCGATGATCCTGAAATACTCATAGCCCTATTAAAATACGCTGGTGTAGTGGTTTTAGGTCTCGTATTAATGATATGTTTTTATTTACTTTTAATAGCATTATACGCAAAAAAATCGCCTATTTGGTTTTTAAGCCAAATTAGTCCAGCACAACTATTAGCATTTTCAACAAGCAGTAGTGCTGCAGCATTGCCAGTAACTATGGAACGTGTTGAAGAGCATATTGGAGTAGACAAAGAAGTCTCTAGTTTTGTTTTACCCGTTGGAGCTACAATAAATATGGATGGTACAAGCCTTTATCAAGGCGTTGCAGCAGTATTTATTATGCAGGTTTTATGGCCAGAAGGTTTAGTGTTTAGTAATCAGTTAATGATAATTTTAACAGCGCTTTTAGCATCAATAGGAAGCGCTGCCGTACCAGGGGCAGGTATGGTAATGTTAGTAATTGTTTTAGAAGCTATAGGTTTTCCGTCTGATATTTTACCAATAGCCTTAGCCTTAATTTTTGCAGTAGACAGGCCGTTAGATATGTGCCGAACAACAATAAACGTAACTGGAGATGCTACAGTTTCTACCTTAGTAGCCAAATCTCTTGGTAAATTGGGTAATCCTAAAATTAAAAATTGGGATGATAATTATCATAAAAATTAATATTACAAAAAACTAATAAGGGTATTGCTTTTAAATGACGTCTAAAAGTATACAGTAAAAGTTTTTTTTGCTTACCATAGCAATTACTTATTTTTTTATAAAAACTGTTGATACATTCTAAGTAAGGATTTGTTTAAAAATTCTACTTTTGTTTTAACCTAAAAGATTTTAAAATTATGTCTAATACAATTGAAAGAGTAAAGTGTTTAATAATTGGTTCCGGGCCAGCAGGCTACACAGCAGCAATATATGCTGCAAGAGCCAATATGAACCCTGTTTTATATCAAGGTACACAACCAGGTGGTCAATTAACAACTACTAACGAGGTTGAAAATTTTCCAGGTTACCCAGAAGGTGTTACAGGGCCAGAAATGATGTTGCAATTACAAGCGCAAGCTAGACGTTTTGAAGCCGATATTCGTGATGGTTGGGCTACTAAGGTTGATTTTTCGGGAGATGTACATAAAGTTTGGATTAATGACGAAAAAGAAATTCATGCCGATACAGTTATTGTTTCAACAGGAGCATCAGCAAAATATCTAGGTTTAGAATCTGAACAAAAATATTTAAAGTTAGGTGGCGGTGTTTCAGCATGTGCGGTTTGTGATGGTTTTTTCTATAGAAATCAAGAAGTAGTAATTGTTGGGGCAGGAGATTCTGCATGTGAAGAAGCTCATTATCTTTCTAAACTTTGTAAAAAAGTAACCATGTTAGTAAGACGTGATGAGTTTAGAGCATCAAAAATTATGGCAGAACGTGTTAAAAACACAGAAAACATAGAAATTTTATTTAATACAGAAACCGATGAGGTTTTAGGTGATGGTCAATTAGTAAACGGCGTGCGCGTTTTTAATAACCAAACAAAAGAAAAACACGTAATACCAGCAACTGGGTTTTTTGTAGCCATAGGGCATAAACCTAATACAGATATTTTTAAAGATTATTTAAATTTGGATGAAACAGGTTATATAATTAATACACCAGGTACAGCAAAAACAAATGTAGATGGTGTATTTGTATCTGGAGATGCGGCAGACCATGTTTACAGACAAGCAATTACTGCTGCAGGTACAGGTTGTATGGCAGCTTTAGATGCTGAGCGTTATTTAGCAGCTAAAGATGCTTCTTTTGAAGTATCTACTTCAACATATAATTAATAGCAAATATCTACTTAAAGAAACGCAAAATAGCCAAAGGAAAAACTTTGGCTATTTTGTGTTTTGTAATTATTTAAAAATATGTTTTCTTTGGAAACTATTTAAAATTCGGGATGTGGCGCAGTCCGGTTAGCGTACACGGCTGGGGGCCGTGTGGTCGCAGGTTCAAATCCTGTCATCCCGACTTTTTTTTCTTGCATGTTATAATGTTTTAAGAATATAATAGTTAGCATTTATTTTTGTGTTAACTGTTTTTATCTCAATTATTATAATTTTCTTACTAAAATAAAACATTATATAGTTTTTCTTTTTTTTATATAAAGTAGTCCTTTACTGGTGTTTTAAGGTAAATACCGTTCAAAAAAAGGTAAAATAATCATTTGTTGTAATATTTTAATCATTTGTAGTATAGCATGGTTTTATTAAATGAGTAGTTTTATGAAACTAAACTAACTACAACCAAACTGAAAAAAACAAATTTAGATATTAGTTCTAAAAAGTTTACCAGTTTATTAGAAAGAAAAGATACTAATGCTCATGAGGTACTTTTTCGTCTATATTATGGTAAATTGTTGCACATAGCCAAAGGATATCTTGATAATTATGAAGATGCTGAAGGTATTGTGCAAAATGTATTTATCAAAATTTGGGAAAAAAGCGATGGTTTATCTGCTGTTAAAAACATAAATAATTATCTTCATACTATTACCAAAAATGCTTGCTTAGATTTAATTAAGCATCAAAAGGTTAAAAACAACTTTTCAGTATCTTATCAGCAAAGAGTTTTAATTCAAAAACAATTTATTAAAAATGAAGCAGTTTCATTAATTATTGAATCTGAATTACAAGAACGAATAAACAGAGCCATTGAAGCATTGCCTGATAAATGTAAGAAAGTTTTTGTTAAAAGTAGGTTCGAAGGATTAAAACATGCTGAAATTTCCGAAAAACTTCAAATTTCTAAAAGAACTGTAGATGCCCATATTTCAACGGCTTTACAGCATATGAGACTTCATTTGAAAGAATATTTAACATTAATTATCATTTTTTTTAAAATATAACTAGGTATAGTTGTAGAGTTAGTCGTCTATATAATATCAACTAACTATGAAAAACACTATACTCATAAAATATATTAAAGGATTAGCTACTCCTGAAGAGGTTAAGACTGTTGAGAATTGGATAAATGCTTCAGCTCAAAATGCGCAAATCTTTAATGTATTGAAAGCAAAACACCTGGCTTCAACTTTTGATGAAACGTTAAAGGTAGTCAATACAGATAAAGCCTATAACGATTATTCTGAGCGCTTAAATAGAAAAACTATACAATTTTCTATGCTCTTAAAATATGCAGCTATTTTGGTGGTTTGTTTAGGTGTTAGCTATGTCTATTTCTTGTCACAAAGTAGTAGCAATATTATTATTCCAGAAGATGCCATAGTATTACAATTAGAAACTGGTGAAACAAAAATAATTACAGAGAATAACACAGCTGATATAGCAGATTCAAAAGGAAATAATTACGGGCAGCAAAAAGGAAATGTTTTGCATTATAATAACAATAGCAAAACTGAAGAATTGATATATAATATCTTAAAAGTGCCTTATGGTAAAAGGTTTGATGTTGTGTTGTCTGATAGTACAAAAGTAACACTAAATGCTGGTAGCTCACTAAAATATCCGGTTAAATTTTTAAAAGGGTTTAATAGAGAGGTTTTTATTACGGGTGAGGCGTTTTTTGATGTTACTAAAGATAAAGACCACCCTTTTATAGTAAAGGCAAAAGGTATAAATGTTAAGGTTTTAGGTACACAATTTAATGTGTCTTCATATCCTGAAGATTTAGAAACCGAAACAGTATTAGTAGAAGGTGCTGTAAGTTTATTTGCTGAAAACATTGATGAAACTCAAGCAACACTAAAGCCAGGAGAAATAGCCGTTTTAAACAGGGAAAGTGCTAATTTAATTGTAGAAAATGTAGATGTTTCATTGTATACCTCTTGGGTAAATGGCGTTGTAAGTTTTAAACATGAGCCGTTTAAGAATATCACTAAAAAGCTAGAAAGGTATTATGATGTTTCAATACAGTGTACTAATACAGCCTTAAATAATACATCGTTTACAGCAAGCTTTAATAATACAAGCATAGAGTATATTTTACAAACATTTAAAGAAAATTATAGTATTAACTACACTATAAATAACAAAACAAACAAGCCAACTATAATAATCAACTAAACTAAACTATACCACATATGACATAGAAAAACACCACACAACAAACTATTTATTATTCTACTTAATCACTTTAATATGCTTACAAAGCATAAAAAAAACCGGAAAATGCGGGAACATTTTACCGGTTAAATGCGTGATTAAATTAATAACCAACGTAAAGAACTATAAAAATAATGAAAAACCTTGTTATTCAAAGGGAAACTACTCTCTTTTTGTTACAACGCAATTTAAAAATGAAACTAACCACAATATTTTTAATTGTAGCCTTGTTTCAAACACACGCAAACCCTGTATCTAAAAAAGATAATACAACGGTAACTATTAACTTAGAAAACGTGCGCTTGGAAAAGGTGCTAAATCGGATAGAAACAATAACCGATTATAAATTTGTCTATAAAGATGAAGACGTTAACTACCTAAAGCGCGTTTCAATAAACGCCACTAAAAAACCGCTTTTAGAAGTATTAGATCGTTTGTTTTTCAACACAAAAATTCAATACAAAGTTTCTAGAAATCAAATTGTATTAAAACCTAAACAGGTATTTAAAAACGTGACGCCATCAATAAACGCTCAAGGGCAAACAAAGTTTTTGGTTAGCGGTACAATTTTAGACGAAAATGGGCAACCACTACCAGGAGCAAATGTTATTGAAAAAGGTACAACAAATGGTGCTACTGCCGATTTTGATGGTAATTTTGCCCTTAAGGTAGCCAGTAAAAATGCCATACTAACTGTATCTTTTTTGGGGTTTAATACTAGAGAAATACCAGTTAATAATCAATCACAAATTAAAATAGTATTAAAAGAAAACCTATCAGAACTTGATGAGGTTGTTGTAGTTGGTTTTGGAAGCCAAAAAAAGGAAACCGTAGTAGGATCAATTACACAAGCAAAAGGAGAAGAACTTCTTAGGGCTGGTAATGTAGGAACAGTGTCTGAAGCGCTAGCTGGTATCATGCCCGGTGTATCAACAATGCAAGCTGCTGGTCAACCAGGTTCTACAGCATCAAATATTCTCATAAGAGGGCAGTCTACATGGACTAATAACAATCCACTTTTTGTTGTAGACGGTGTAGAGAGAGATTTTAATGATATAGACCCAAACGAAATTGAATCTATATCTGTATTAAAAGATGCTTCGGCTACTGCCGTTTTTGGTGTGAAAGCTGCAAACGGAGTTGTAGTTGTAACAACTAAAAGAGGTAAAAAAGGAGAAACCAAAGTAAGTTTTACAAGCAGTTGGGGCTTAAAAGAACCTACTATGAATACAAATTACTTTGCAGATTATCCAGCAACTTTAGAAGCTTTTAATGAAGCAAATATGAATGATAGGGCATACAGCAACCTAGTGCCTCAAAGTGTAATTGATACTTGGAGAGACCCTAATAGAGATAAAAGAAGGTATTCATATACAACATGGATTAATGAGTTGCTTACAACAGGAAAAGCATCTCAATATAACCTTAATATTTCTGGAGGTAATGATTTTGTACAATATTTTACTTCTTTGGGGTATCAGCATGATGGTGATGTTTTCAATTTTGAAAAACAAAGAGATTTTGATCCTCGTACTTTTCAAAATCGTTATAATTGGCGTTCTAATTTAGATTTCAATTTTAGTGAAACTACTAAGTTTAAAGTAGGTCTTGGTGGTAATTTTAAACAATGGAGTGGTAACTCTGTAACTAGGCTAACTAACAACGGTATAGCTTCAGGAGGTGGAGATA
This sequence comes from Seonamhaeicola sp. ABD4_175, assembly GCF_056160885.1. NCBI lineage: Bacteria > Pseudomonadati > Bacteroidota > Flavobacteriia > Flavobacteriales > Flavobacteriaceae > Seonamhaeicola > Seonamhaeicola sp. ABD4_175. The sequence continues at coordinate 392,851 of NZ_JBSWYC010000002.1, read as the reverse complement.
GTTTTACGCGTATCTGGCAAACACCTTTGGCGGGCCCCCAACCAATTTTAGATGATGGTAGGCTAACAACTGTTTTAGGAGCTACAGTTAATCCAAATTTTTACAGAGTAGAGAGAGAAGGTGAGTGGAAAAGAAGATCTAATACATTATATACCGATTTCACATTTATTCAAGATATTACACCAAGCTTTAAGGCCAGTGCAAAATTATCATACAATTATAGCCAAGGTTATAATAGTAGTATAACAGCAAGTCCCTTATTTTATTACTATGATGAAGATATTGATGATTTTACTTTACCAGATAACCCTGATGCCGTAGAGGCACCTCCGGTTGTAAGTGGTGAAAGTATATCAGGATCAAGTAGTAGTTTATATTATGAATTAAGGTTAAACTATGATAAAACATTTGGAGAAAACCATGATGTTGGTATTATGGGACTATTTTTTAGAAGAAGATCTCAAAGTAATACAGCCTTTCCAAGATATGAAGAAAGTTGGGTAGGTAGAGCCACGTATGGCTACAAAGGTAAATACCTAGCAGAATTTAATGGAGCATATAATGGAAATGAAAATTGGGCTCCAGGATTACGCTTTGGATTTTTTCCTTCAGCAGCAGTAGGGTGGGTTGTTTCAAAAGAAAATTGGTTCAAAGATAATGTAAGGTTCCTAGATTTTTTAAAGTTTAGATATTCTTATGGAGAAATAGGTTCAGATGGCGGAATTGGTAACAATAGGTTTTTATATATATCACCATTTGAATCAAGAACTGCATGGGAAAATGCATTTTTCTATGGTGATCCTTTAATTAATTATGGTGCAGGTGATTTTGGTGTGTTTAGAGAAGGCTTGCCAGCTGTACCAGATAACACTTGGGAAACTGCAATAAAACAAGATTTAGCCGTTGAGTTAGCTACGCTTAATAGCAGAATGAGATTACAAATAGAACTTTTTGATGAGCGTAGGCGTGACATATTAATGCAGCGTCGTACTGTGGCACCTTGGTTTGGCAATTCTGCCCCATTTGCAAATATAGGAGAAACAAAAAATCATGGTATTGATATTGAGCTGAAATGGAATGATAGAATAGGCAATGACTTTGAGTATTTTTTAAGAGCAAATATGTCTTTAAGTGAAAGTAGAGTAATAGAAAGAGATGATCCAGCAGCAACAGATGAGCATAGGCGTTTAGCAGGAAAACCTATAGGTTGGAATAGTGGCTTAATATCTGATGGCTTACATACATCATGGGACGAATTGTACAATAGTACAGTTTCTCAATGGATGCCAAATAACATTGCTATTCCCGGTATGTTGAGTTTTGTAGATTATAATGGAGATGGTATTATTAATGAAAATGATAGAGTACCTATTAACAATCCTTCTTTTGCAACAAAAACATATGCCTTTAGTTTAGGGTTTAGTTACAAGAATTTTTCTATTCATGGTTTATTTAATGGTATGTTTGATATATCTAAAGACTTAGGAACTCTTTACTTGTTTGAGCATTCTAGTGTTTCTGTTAACACGTTTCAATTGTTAAATAATGAGCAAAGAGATGCGTGGTCATTCTCAAACCCAAATGGAGTTCATCCAGCATTGCGTACTTCATCTAACGCACATGATACACAAAAAAGTACATACACAAATAGATCAAGTGATTTCTTAAGGTTTAAAACTTTAGAAGTTAAATACAAGTTTGGTAAAGAACTTAACAAGAAAATTGGTCTTTTTGAATCTTTCGAAATTTTTGCTAATGGAAATAACATAGCAACTTGGTCTAAACTACCAGATGAGTTTGACCCTGAACAAAGGCAGTTATTGGTGTATCCACTTGTAAGAAGGTATAATTTTGGAGTGAGAGCCTCATTTTAAAAGTTTAATAAAATATTACAAATATGAAAAGATATTATAAAAAACTATCATTTTTAATAGTGGTAGCAATGGTTTTTATGGGATGTGAAGACTATTTAGATGTTAGCCCAGATTTAGGCATAGATAAAGAGGAGGTTTTTACTAACTATTTTAGTACAAGAGGCGCAGTAGATAGGGCTAATAGGTTAATTCATAACTATGCTTATAACGGAACAGATTGGTCTAGTGAAATTGGAGCCATGTCAGATGAATGTCAAATGTCCCAACCTAGATTTCCAACCCATTCTACCCTTAATGCAGGCGTATGGATGAACTCTGATTATAGAGAAATTGGCGGGATGAAATATCTGAAGGCAGGGGCAGAATTTAATGGTAGTGATTTTAATTCTGAGCCAGCAGCCAAAGCCATTTTAGGTATTAGAGCTGTAAATACTGTTTTAGAAAATATAGATTTATTAGAAGACTATCCAACAGAGTTAGGGTATACACAACAAGAATTAAAAGATCAATTAATAGGGCAATGTTATTTTTTAAGAGCCTTTCATTACTTTCAAATTATTAGAAGATACGGAGGTTTCCCTATAATGGATCGAGTTTATTCTACGAGTCATGATTTTGATGAAGTACGTCCTTCATATCTAGAGTCTACAGATTTTTTAGTGTCAGATTTAGATAAAGCTATTGAAGCATTACCAACACAGTGGAATGACCAAAACGCAGGTAGAGCTACAAAAACATCAGCAAGAGCTTTAAAAGCCATGGCCTTACTTTATGCCGCAAGTCCACTAATGAACCCAGATTTAAACCCTTATGGTTCAAACTCAAAAGTATATAATACAGCCTATGCAGAAAAAGCAGCAATAGCTGCGGCTGAGGCTATAAATGGCTATGCTGCAGGAGGGTATGAAATGTACTCTATGGAAAATTATAAAGAAAATTGGTTAAGTAGATCTCCTGGTTTTTCAAAAGAAGCTTTAGTTATACCACCGTTTTCAAGACATTCAGATCCAGCAGGCGGATTAATAGGAGAGGGTTGGTTATTACCTCAATTTGCAGGCGGTTGGTTTGCCGAGAGTCCTCCAACGCATAATGCTGTTGAATGGTTTGAAACCATAGATGGATATGATGTAAATGACCCTGAAGCCATTTCAAGTGGAAGTTTTAATCCAAGTGACCCCTATTCCAATAGAGATCCTAGATTAAAAACACTAATATTTACACACGGTGATGAAATGTTTGAGGGTTTACCTAACCCTAGCAATACAAACATAAGAGTGTTAGATGCTTCTAGTCCTAATGGATGGCACTATGATTTTGATGTTTCTAAAAATAAAATGTTTACAGGATATTATCATAAAGGAAAGCATAGATGGGTTGGTTGTGATAGATGGAACCGTGTGGCAGGATGGTACCGCTCATTTCCGCACATTAGAGTAGCGCAACTGTATTTAGATTATGCCGAAGCCGTTAATGAAGCTTTTGGCCCTACAGGTACAGCTCCAGGAAGTTCTTTAACTGCTATTGAAGCTATAAATGTTGTAAGGAATAGAGCAAATATGCCTAATGTATTGTCAAAATATACTGTAAATAAAGACGAATTTAGAAATCGTATCTATAACGAAAGAGCTGTAGAACTTTACCATGAGCAACATAGATGGCATGATTTAAGACGCTGGAGATTAGCTAAAGAAGTTTTAGGAGAAGGAGAGATTTATGCAGCTGATATTCAGGAAATAAATGGAGAACTTGTGTATGGAAAAAAGGTTATAGAAAGTGCGCAACGCGTATTTGAAGATAAACATTATTGGTATCCTTTTCCAATTCAGGTTATGGATATAATGACAAAATTTGAACAAAACCCGGGGTGGTAATTAAAACTAAAAAAATGAAATACTACATATTATTATTTTTAACTGCCTTTATGGGTAGTGTTTCTGCACAACAGAAAAATGATACACTAATAAAGGTTGAAATCTCTAAAAAAGTTGCGGTTCCTTTTTCTAAAGTTGATAAAGATAAACTAGTAGGAGCTGTTGATGTAATTAAAGGAGAGGATTTATTGCATTCATCAGACTATAATGTCGAATCAATTCTAGCAGGTCAAGCATCAGGACTGGTTGTTTATGAAGGTAACGGCTCACCTGGATTAGATAATACTTGGATGAAGATTAGAGGACTTTCTAGAGGCGGACAAGATGATTTTCCTTTAATTGTTATTGATGGTATTGCAAACAGAGCATTATCAAGTATAGCAATTGATGAAGTAGAAAGCATACAGATTTTAAAAGACGCCACAGCCAAAATGCTATATGGTAGTAAAGCTGCAAATGGTGTAATAATGCTAACCACAAAACGGGGCTATAACGGTAAACGTAAAGTGTCTTTTTATCATGAATATGGGGTTAAAACACCAACAAGATTACCTAAGTATGTTAACTCAGCACAATATGCTATGTTATACAACCAAGCTAGAGAAAATGATGGCTTAGACCCCATATATTCACCTGAAGATATAGATAATTATGCTAACAATCCATCTGTAATTTACCCAGATGTAGATTTTTACGATGAATTACTAAAAAAGAGCACATCTTTTCAAAGGTTTAATGCTCAATTAATTGGAGGAGATGCTAAGTCCAAATATTTCTTAAATCTGGGCTATATTCATGAAGATGGTTTAGAAAATCAAGGGCAAACTCAAAAATTTGATCGCTTAAATATACGAGCAAATCTAGATTACTCTGTAAATAAAACAGTATCAATGTTTCTAGATTTAGCTGGTAGAATGGATATTTGGGACAGAGCCAATATAAGCAATAGCCAGTTTTTTAGTGCCCTTTCCTCACATCGTCCTAATGATTATCCTCTATGGGCAGGAGAAGTTGGAGACACAGATAATTTAGGCTATAGCCCAAGAGTTAATACCAATATTTTAGGTGAATTAGCTCGATCTGGTTATGTTAATGAAAAAAATTATTATGCTCAAACAAATTTAGGCATTGATTTCAATTTAGACAGAATACTCAAAGGTTTGAGTGCTAAAGGCTATGTAACATTTGATGTGTTTAATAATATAGCTATAGGTAAACCTTTAGAGTACTCTAGAATAAGATTTGATGACCCTAATGATTTATCATTAACAACAAGAATAGGTACCGATAAGCTTGACGGTGATGAAAGCCGAAGAGGAGATAACTCTACACAAAATTTAGGTTTAGTAGCACAAATAGATTATGAAAGGTCTTGGGGTAACAATGATTTACAAATTAATCTAGTTGGCATAAACCAAACACTTAAAAGAAAAACAACTTTAAGTGGTCCAACAACACAGCAAGATGACAAAAATGTAAATATTGGAGCAAGAGTAAATTATACTTTAAATAACAAGTACACTATTGAAGGTTCTTCATCATACATGGGGTCTGATAAGTTTTTAAGTGATAAAAGATGGGGTTTATATGGTGCCGGCGGTTTTGCTTGGTTAATATCTAATGAAGACTTTTTAAAAGATAATAAAACTATCAATTATTTAAAGTTAAAAGGATCATATGGCGTTATGGGTTATGATAGACAAGGTGCTTTTGATTATTTGTTATACCGTGATTTTTATCAAGCTAGTGGAGCACATAGAACTGGTCCCGAAAACTCTAATGTTGAGTATGGCTGGAGAGCAGGTCAAATAGGTAATCCTAGTTTAACATTTGAAGAGTCACAAGAAATAAATATTGGTATAGAAGCCCAATTTTTCAATAATAAACTAGATTTAGAGATTAATTATTTTGATGAGTTAAGAACAGGTATTCCTGTGGTGCTTAGCAATGCTTTACCCGATTATACAGGTGATTTAAAACCAATAGGGAACTTCAATGAGATATCTAATAATGGTATTGATGCCTCAATTAGATATACAGATAAAATTAATAATTTTAATTATTCTATTGGAGCAAATATTATTTACTCTAAAGCAGTTAATAAAGTATTTGATGAATTAAACGAATATGCACACCTAAACCTTACCGGACAGATAACTGATGGTATTTGGGGGTGGCAAGCAGATGGGTTGTATCAAGATAATGCAGATATTACTTCGCATGGAGTTACTTCCTCGTATGGTGAAATTATTCCTGGAGATGTTAAATTACTAGATATTACAAACGATAAGAATGACAATTTAATTGATCAATTTGATAGAAAAATTATAGGTAATTGGTTCCCAAGAGTAAACTATGCATTAAACCTTAATTTAGAATACAAGGGTGTTGAATTATTTCTTTTAGGACAAGGCACATCAGGAGCAGATAGAGTGTTGAATAATTCATATTACTGGAATACAGGTGAAAATAAATATTCCGTGTACGCTTTAGGTTCAGCTAATCCAGCCTCAGTTTCAGGAGCTACAGCCCCAAGGTTAACATCTTTAAATCAGTCTCATAGTTATCGTACTTCTAGCTATTGGTTAACAAGTGGAGATTATTTTAAACTTAGAACAGCAGAGTTAGCTTATAATTTTTCAGAGCGAATTAGTAAAAAATTTGGAGCAACAAACTTTAGGCTCTTTGTTAGAGGTAATGATTTGTTTACTATCTCAAAAATTAAAGACTTAGATCCAGAAAGTTTAGACTCAGGAATTACTAATTATCCGGGTTTTAGAACTTTATCATTAGGCTTAAAATTAACTTACTAAATAAGTTTGTTATGAAAGATAAGTTAAATAAAAACTTTAGTACACCAAGTATAAACGTTTTCAAAATAAAATATAAAATGAAGAATTTAGTATTTATTTTAGGTGTTTTATTAATGTTTTCTTCATGTGAAGATTACTTTGAACCTAAATTAACAAATGAAAGAACTTTTGATGTTCTTTTAACACAGCCAGATAATGTAAGAGGTTTACTAACATATGCTTACAGAGCTATTCCCTCTACTTTTGATATGTACGGTACAGACTTTTTAGATAGCGCAACAGACAATGCACTATCAAATAACCTTACAGGAGCAATGAACCAAATGAGTGCTACTGATGGTTGGTGGACAGCGGTTAGAAACCCTCTTGATAATTGGCAAGATAGATATGATGATTTAAAAAATATAAATCTTTTTATTGAAGTAGGTTTAGATGATAGGGTAATGTATTATAGATCTAACCCAACTAGAGACGCTATTTTTAAAGAACGATTAAAAGGTGAGGCCTATTTTTTAAGAGCATATATTCATTTTGAATTATTAAAAAGATACGGCGGTATTGATGAAAATGGAGAATTAACGGGAGTGCCTTTAATGACATCTAGCTTAGATATCACAGATGCTAACATTGCAAGTATACCGCGTAATAGTTATAACGAAACTGTACAACAAATTATTAATGATTTAAATACGGCATTAAGCGCAGGACTTCCTGAAGCTTATGATAATAGTACTGTAGATCCTGATTTTGATTTAACCAACCTTGGTAGGCCTACAACAATAGCCTGTAAGGCTTTGAAATCTAGAGTACTTCTGTACGCAGCAAGTCCAGCCTTTGGAACTGCATCATATGATGAAGCAGCACAAGCAGCTAAAGATGTTATTGATGATATAGGGGCCACACTTCCAGATGTTTATAATGTTAACAATATCTCAAATAGTTTTTTTAATAACGATTTAAATGAAGAGTTAATAATGCGTAAAGTTAGTGGTGGAACAGGTGGTAATAATAACCTAGAAAGAAATCACTTTCCTCCTGGCGCAGGACTAGAAGGCAATGGTAACTGTAATCCTTCTCAAAATTTAGTAGATGCTTTCCCAATGGCTAACGGTTATCCAATATCAGAGGCAGGAAGTGGCTATAATGAAAATCAAATGTACCAAAATAGAGATCCCAGGTTTTATATAACCGTTATGTACAATAACCAAGATTTTAAAGGTAAAACAATTGAAACTTTTGAAGGAGGCACCCATATGGTAGGAGCTCCTGGTGTTACAGTTGAAAACGCAACTAGAACAGGTTATTATTTAAGAAAGTGGATTAGTTCTGAAGCAAACTTAGTTGATGGAAACACAGTAAACGATGTTCATTACAATGCAATTTTTCGTAAAGCAGAAATATTTTTAAATTTTGCAGAGGCAGCTAATGAGGCAAATGGACCAGATGATACTACTTTTGGTCTGTCTGCCAGAGAAGCTATTGCCGAAGTAAGGAGAAGAGCAGGTGTTGCTGTTAATGGAACTGATGATTACTTGGCCTCTATTTCTTCTAAAGAAGATATGAGACAATTAATAAAAAATGAGCGACGCATTGAGCTTTGTTTTGAAGGACATAGGTTTTACGATTTAAGAAGATGGGAAGATAACTTAAACGAACCTATTTCAGGAGTAACAATTACCAATAATGGTAATGGAACTTTTAACTATTCAAGAAAAATTATTCAAACACCTAGTTATAGAAATTATATGAATTATGGGCCATTACCTTTTAATGAGTTGTTAAGAACTAACAACCTTACTCAAAACCAAGGTTGGTAAAAAAAATATTAATAGTAAATTAAAAAGAAATGATAAAAAAAATAACAGTACTTATGCTTTTAGGTGCCTTTGTTCTTCTGCAAGGGTGTTATGATGATTATAAAGAAGATTTCCTCTATTCAACCACTTATTTTTCTCGTCAATTTCCGCTTAGAACAGTAGTGGATGAAGATGGAAGTAATTTACAGTTTGAAGTAGGTGTTGTGCTAGGAGGTAAATATAGTAATAGCGTTAATGAACAAGTAGAGTTTATTGTACAGGACACATTACTTAATGCATACCCTGAATTAACACAGTTACCAGACAATTATTATAATATTTCTGGAAACAGTTTTACAATACCAAGTGGAGATTTTAAAGGGAGTTTACCTGTTGTATTAAACAAAGAGCTTTTTATGGCCGATGATATGTCTGTAGGTAATAATTATGCATTGCCTTTACAACTAGTAAATTCAACCACAGACTCAATATTGCAAGATAAACACTATACAATAGTTGTAGTAAAATATTTTAATAAATATCAAGGTTGGTATTATGTAAAAGGAACCGATACTAATACAGTAGATAACAGCGTAGAAACCTATTCAGAAACAGATTTGGTGCTAAATGAAGATGTGTTATTAACTACAATATCTAAAGATGGTTTATCAGTACCATATGTAGGAAACCCTAAAGTAGAAGGAAGAAGTATGGAAATTCAAATTGAAGATAACGGAAATGTTATTTTGTCAGATGAATCAGGAGTGTCTAATTTAAGTGGTTCAGGAAATTATAATGCAAATACTAGAAATTTTTCATTACAATATAATTATACTGATGAAAATGGCAATGAACACAATGTAGAAGAAGAACTAATTTACAGAAATACAGAAATTAATTTAGAAGAGTGGCAATAAAAGTTTTTAAAGTTAAATATGAGAATTTCTACAGGAAACAAGTAAATGTTAGAAGTTTTATTATTTAGTTAGTTTGAGTTTTGGAACCCTAAAGAAATTTAGGGTTCTTTTTTTATTTTTACTATTTAATCAAGATAAATTATGTTTGTTTAAGCGTATCATTCACCTACCTAGATTCACTGAAAAACAATTTAAACATCAATTTAGCCAAAAAAGCAAAAGCAAATAATAGTTATATTAGGCATTTAGAAAAAAATTTAAAGTTTTAAGTAATGTGAAAGAAAATTAGTAACTTTAATTTAAAGTAACTATTAAATTTGAATTTAATACTTTTACAGTAATAGTAGAAATAAATCCCAATAACATGACATTTTATCCACTAAAATTCACCCCTTTATTTAAATATAGAATTTGGGGAGGCGAAAAACTAAAAGATTTATTTAATAAAGATTATACCGAAGAAAATATTGGAGAATCTTGGGAAATATCTGATGTTGAGAATGATGAAACATTAGTTAGTAATGGTAGCTTACAAGGAAAAACTTTAAAAGAACTTATTAGTGAATATAAAGGCAACTTTGTTGGCAATACTGTTTATGAAAAGTTTGGAGAAGAATTTCCGTTGCTAATTAAGTATATTGATGCTAAAACGCCGCTATCAATACAAGTACATCCAAGTAATGAAGTTGCTAAACAACGTCATAATTCATTTGGGAAAAATGAAATGTGGTATGTAATGCAAGCCGATGATGAAGCCGAATTAATTGTTGGTTTTGAAAAAGAAATAAGTAAAGAAACCTATTTAAAACATTTAGAAGCAGGCACTGTTTTAGATGTTATGCATCATGAAAATGTTACTGCTGGCGATACATTTTACATTCCAACAGGCCGTGTGCATGCCATAGGTGCAGGTGTTTTATTGGCTGAAATCCAGCAAACATCAGATGTTACATATAGAATTTATGATTATGATAGAGTAGATGCCAAAACGGGCCTAAAACGTGAATTACATAACGATTTGGCTTTAGATGTTTTAGATTTTAAACCACAAGATAATTATAAAGCAACCTACAGTTTAACGCCTAATGTTTCAAACACACTAGTGCACTCGCCTTATTTTAAAACCAATATAATAGATTTAAAAAGTAGCATAGATAAAGATTATTCAAACATAGACTCTTTTATAATTTTTATGTGTGTTGAAGGTGAAGCAACATTAACCCATAATAACAAAGATTATAGTATTAAAATGGGTGAAACTTTACTGCTTCCGGCAGCAATAAAAAATATAAGCATAGCATCAAATTCGGCTAAAATATTAGAAGTGTATTACTAAAATCACCTCAATTTCTTCTGAATTTTTGATGTATCAACTAATCTATTTACGGCAATCTCAGGGTTGCCGTAAATATTTACAGCGCTATTGCCAGAGGCCTCAATATTAATGTTATCTATAGCTTCTACAGTAATATTGCTAGAAATTTCTGCAATTACCATTACTTGTTTTACGGTTAAATTTTTTCCTGAAAAATTAGTGTTGTTATTTGCTTCAATATTGGCAGTATCAGTATAACCATCAATGTCAATGCTTGCTTTTTCATGTAAAATAAATTGAGAAGTATTACTGTTTATTTGTACATTAAGTTTAGCAAAATCTTGCAAACTTGCCGTCATGTTTTCGCTATTTAAGTTTAATGTTATTTTACATTTTCCTTTGCCAGTTAACTCAAATTTAGTGCTGTTTACGTGCATGTTTACTTTTGAAGCATCATTAGCATTAATTTTAAAAATATCTGATTTTATAGGTGAAATGGTTTTAATTTCAGCGTTATCATTTGTAATAATTTCCTTAAGGTTATTTGTGTAATTTACTTTAATTAATAGTCTTTTTTTCGATGTTATTTTTTTCAAAAAGTCAAAAGTTAAAACACTATCATTAACACTAAATTTAATAACATCATGCAGGTTACTATCTGTTTCAATAATTACTAGCGGTTTGTTGCTATGCATAATTTCAATGTCAAAATCTTCATCTAATGCAATAGTGTGAAAAGCGTCAACCTCAGTTTCTAGAGTAGTTACGGTTCTATCACCTTTAATTTTTTCGGTGTTTTGTGCGTATATATTAAAAATGCTAGTTATACAAAGTATAATTGCAGGTAGTAATGTTTTCATTTGTAATGGGTTAAATGTTACTTAAGTAAGTTTTAGACCCAAAAAACATGGTGAAGTCACAACATTTTATTCAAAGAAAAACCACAGTAACAAAAATTTACTGTGGCTTACATTGGTTGATTATAGTTTGGTTTGCGTTGATTATTTTTGTTTAATACTACCCGAAGCACTATCGGTTTTGTCAACTTTTTCTGGGTTTCCGTAGTATTTAATATCGCCACCGCTAGAGGCTTTTGCAATAAGTTCTTTAGCAGTGTTAACGGTAATATCTGCGCCACTGCTGGCTTTAACTGTGCTAGATTGCGCTTGTAAATTGGCCGCCTTAATATCGCTACCACTAGTGGCTTCGGCAATTAATTTGTTGGTGCTTCCTGATATTTTTAAATCACTTCCGCTGGTAGATTTACAGTTTAAAATTTGGGTATTTACGCTAAGCGTCATATCACTTCCGCTGGTAGATTTTACATCTAACTCATTTACAGTAATAGTGTTTTCGGTATACACATCACTTCCACTAGTGGAAATAATGGCGCTAATATCTTTAAAGCTTACATGTACTTTTTTTGATGCTGCACGCCCAATACTTTGTTTGGTATGAATTTTTAAAACACCATCTTCAACATCAGTTAAAATAAGGTCATGTATGTTTTCATCGGCTTCAACAGTTATGTGTGTACTGTTGCCTTGTGTTAAATAAACATCTAAACCTTCGGTGGCTTTAATGGTGTTAAAGCTGTAATCTATATTACGTTTTTTAGTAATTACATTACCGTTGCCTTTAACGCCGGCATCAAAGTTCATATTAAAATTACACGAAAAAAGTGTAAAACTTAGCACTGTGGCTACAATAATTTTTACTAAGGTTGTCATAATTGTTCGTTTTTTGATTTGTTTGATTTTTTGTTTGATGAAGCAAATATTACAAGTTTTGCTGTGTGTTTAAAATTTCAATTTCTGAAATGTTATTTTTTAATGATGAATTGTTATTTAATTGTCTTTTGATTTTACTTCAATACCATTGGCATCAATTTTTACCTTAACATCGTTATCTTCAGATAAAATACCGTTGTTGTTAATTTTAATATTAACATCGTCGTCTTTAAATTCAATACCTTTTTTGTTGATTTTTACTTTAGAATGATCATTATCAACATCAATGTTAACATCAAAATTATCTTCATTATTATTTGGGCAATCTAAACATATAACATCATCTTCAATAATTTCTAATAAATGGTTGGTGTTGTTTGCCGAAACAATGTCACTACTGTTTTTATAATACCCTAAAAACGATTCTGTGTTGTTATGAAATTTAGCAAAGCTTCCTTCGGGTAAATATAAAATGATGTCAACCTCTTGGTCACTAAATTTATTGTCAATTTCAGTAGTTAAAAACGCATCAAGTAAAAGCGTGTTATTGTTAAGGTTGTAATTGTAATGTATGTTTTTAGCACGGTTAATGGCTTTATCATAATCACTACCATCGGCACGTTTTTTTAGGTTTATAAAGGCTGTAGAGTCAGTGGTAGATCTCACAATAAGTTTAACATCAGAGTTATACATGGTTTTAGAGCCGTTTTTGTTGTTTATAATTTTAAACGAACCATTTCGGTTAAACCTATTATCAATAACATCGTTAGATGTCATTTTAATTTTTAAAGTATCATTACTTTTAACGTTAAGCGTATGTTTTACGGTGTAGGTTTCAGTAAAAGCATGTTCTCTAGCCTCATTAATACCTATAACTGTAAGCCCAATAACACTAATTAGCCAAACACCAAGTAGTGTGAATTTGGCTACTTTACCAATAGATTTTAAGTTGTTTATTAAAATTTTTAAACCTAAATAAAATAGAAAGAAAAACGGAACACCAACTGCAAATAAACCTAGCAATGATGCTAACCAAATAGGCGTATTACCTGCATTTATAAAGTGAGAAAAATTACCCGGAATCATATCTAAAACACCCACAGAAAAGAATGCAATTACTAACGATATAAGCGTTACAGCACCAATAAAAACAAGCAGTAAACCAATAAACTTTGCAAAAACTTTAAAGAAGAACATAAAAATTTCTCCAATGGTATCAAAAAAAGCACTTGATGAAGATTTTACTTTATTAGTTTGCTTTTTAAAATCAACCTTTTTTGCAGCATCACTCACGTTTTTAGCAGCACCAGATACAGAGTGGCTAACATTTTTAGCAACATCGCTTACGGTATCAGTAACATTTTCAAAGCCATCTTTAATTTTCTTTTCAATATTACTAATATTAACAGGCTCACCTGCCATCATTATTTTTTCGGCAGTAGTTTTAGCTTCGGGTACTAAAATCCAAAGTAAAATATAAAGTAAAACACCGGTGCCAGCACCAAAAATTAAAAGTATCCAAGCTAAACGAATCCAAATAGCATCAACACCAAAATAGTGAGCTAAACCAGCTGATACACCACCAATGTATGAGTTATCAGTATCTCTAAAAAGCTTCTTACTGGGCGCAGATTTTGTTTTATAATTAGTGTTTGGTTCGTCTTCAAAAATTTCGTCATCAACCAAATAATCTTCAGGTTGCCCCATTATAGAAATAACTTCATCTACTTGGCTAATGCCAATAACTTGCTTTGTGTTTTGTACACGCTCATTAAATAACTCTGCAATTCTAGCTTCAATATCAGCAATAATTTCAGAGCGCCCTTGCGAGTCTGTAAAAGACCGTTTTATGGCCTCCAGATAGCGTTGTAATTTAAGGTACGCATCTTCATCTACATGAAAAAATATACCCGCCAAATTTATGTTAACTGTTTTATTCATTGGTTGTTGTTTTTTGTGCTGTACTTGTTTCTGTATGGTTTGTTACTATGTTAACGGCGTTTTGTAGCTCGTTCCAGGTGGTGTCTAATTCTTTTAAAAAAAGTTTACCGGTTTCAGTTAAACCGTAATATTTACGTGGCGGTCCAGAGGTAGATTCTTCCCATCTGTAATTTAATAATCCCGCATTTTTAAGTCGTGTTAGTAAAGGGTAAATAGTACCTTCAACCACCAGCAACTTTGCATCTTTAAGCGTGCTTAAAATTTCTGCAACGTATGCATCGTTATTTTTTAAAACAGATAGTATACAGAATTCTAAAACGCCTTTACGCATTTGTGCTTTTGTGTTTTCTATCTTCATAGTTTCAATTCGTTTAATATTTTAATACTGTTCATTTTTTGATTGATTGATTGATTGATTGTGTTGATGAAAGTTTATTTTTTTGGCGTTACCCTATCGGGTCGGGCTTTACGTTTCAAGTCCTCGTTCGTACCTCACTGTGGGCTTTCCACTGCAATCCCTAACGCGCCACTCATTATTTTAAAAAATTAATAGTAAAAGGGTATTGGTAATACTCGCCATCTCTAGCTTTTAAGCTGGCAATAACAATTAAAACAAGTTCAATAATAAAACCAATAACCGCTAAAAAACCCAATGCACCACCAATGTATAAAAGTGGCGATGGTTTGCCCACATTCACATGAAAATTGCTAAAACCATTAAAATCTATAAAGTCTATACCGCTAAAAATTTTAAAAATAAAAAACGGAATAGTTAAAGTGCCAATAATAATAGCGTACAACAAAATGCTAATTTGAAAATTTATAGCTTGTTTACCGTGCATATCTATAAATTCCGATTTTTCTTTATTCGTAATCCATAAAATTATGGGGCCAATAAAATTGCCAAACGGTATTATAAACCTGCTAAAAGTAGAGAGGTGAATAAAGGTGGCAATGTTTTTTACGTGATTAGTTAACATGATGATTATTGTCTTTTTTTTGATTGATTTTTAAAACATATAATAGTTTCTTATGCAAATATATGTTTAAAATCAGGTACTTTGTTACGCATAGTACTTAAAATTAACATTTTTTTAACATTTTGTATTGTGTTTTTATTTCATAAATTAGAGAAAAATTAAAAGCAAATAGTATGAATGTAACTCCCAGTAAATTAAATAGTTTTACAATGTTTAAGCTGCCTTCGGCGTATTTATGTGGTGTAAGAGCAAAGTATTTAGATGATACTAAATGCATAATAACAGTAAAACATAAATGGATTAATCAAAACCCATTTAAATCTATGTTTTGGGCAGTACAAGGTATGGCGGCCGAATTAGCATCAGGAGCGTTAATGATTAAAAAAATACAAGAATCTGGCAAAAAAATATCAATGCTAGTAACTACTAACAATGCTACTTTTACCAAAAAAGCTACAGGTAAAATAACCTTTACCTGTAATGATGGCGCTTTAATTGATGAGGCTTTAAAAAAAACTATTGAAACCGGTGAGGGGCAAACCGTTTGGGTAAAAGCAGTTGGCGTTAATAATGATGGTGTTGAGGTTTCTACCTTTAATTTTGAATGGAGTGTGAAGGTTAAAAGCAAACAGTAAATTGTAACAAAACACAAAACAAATCAACATATATATAAATCAACATTAATTAAAAACATCAATTAAAAAATGACAGCACACGAAATAGATTACGTAATCTACGGCGAAGAAATGCAGTACGTAGAAATAGAACTAGACCCGCAAGAAGGTGTAATTGCTGAAGCCGGAAGCTTTATGATGATGGACGAAGGCATTAAAATGGAAACTATTTTTGGAGATGGTTCACAAAAAGACACTGGGTTTTTAGGTAAAATACTAGGCGCCGGAAAGCGCATTTTAACTGGCGAAAGTTTGTTTATGACAGCTTTTTACAATGAAATAATTGGTAAACGTCGTGTGTCATTTGCATCACCATACCCAGGAAAAATTATTCCCATAGATTTAACGCAGTTTGGAGGCAAATTTATTTGCCAAAAAGATGCCTTTTTATGTGCTGCCAAAGGTGTGAGTGTTGGTATTGAGTTTTCTAAAAAATTAGGTCGCGGACTTTTTGGTGGTGAAGGATTCATTATGCAAAAACTTGAAGGTGATGGTATGGCTTTTGTTCACGCTGGTGGTACTATGGCAAAAAAAGAATTAATGGCAGGCGAAGTGCTAAAAGTAGATACAGGCTGTATTGTAGGTTTTGATCATACTGTAGATTATGATATTGAGTTTGTTGGTGGTATAAAAAATACTGTTTTTGGTGGCGAAGGTTTGTTTTTTGCAACTTTAAAAGGCCCAGGCACCGTATTTGTACAGTCTTTACCGTTTAGCCGTTTAGCCGGACGTGTTTTAGCATCGGCTCCAAGAAGTGGCGGAAATAGTAAAGGAGAAGGCAGTATTCTTGGTGGTTTAGGCGATTTGCTTGATGGCGATAATAGATTCTAAAATAGATACTAAATAAAGTTAACAGCCCTTATTCAAATTAAGAATAAGGGCTGTTTCTGTGTAGTGATTTGGGGGATTTTTAATATGTTAGTATTTTATAATTTTACCTGTTTTTACGCCATTGTTGGCTGTAATACTTATAATGTAAACGCCGTTAGCATTGTTTGAAATGTTAATATAATTGGAGGTTAAGTTATTAATAGATTTAACCTCTTGCCCAATGCTGTTATATACTTTAGCATTTTTAATTTCTGAAAGATTATTAAAATTATTTATAACTATACTTCCTGAGGTTTTGTCATAAAAAACAGATAGTTTTTCATCTTCATTGTTATTTTCAACGTTTAAACTTTGTGTTTCTTTAAATACTATAGAAAACCTATCGTTATAATCACCTTTTTCTATATGAATTTCAGTATTATCGCTGGTTAAATTATAGAAAGAATTACTAGAGTTATCTTTTAAGAAAACATCAATGTTTCCTGATAAGTTTTCAGTTTTATCAATGCCAAATTTAAAAATACCGGCATCAGTAACTTTAATTTTTAAAGGAAGTTCTTTTTCAATTTCTATTTCAGGCAATGCTTGTATTGCTAAAGTTTCTTCATTTAACAACCAATTAGCATCATTTCTTAAATCGTCATAACTAATAGCGTCATAACCTTTATCGTAATCCACTGTGGCGTTTTTATCAAAACCAAGCCCAAGTTGTTTTGTCATTTTATTGGGCTTTGTAAATGATAACCAAACTTTAGTGCGTTCGTCTTTCTTAACTGTAGCTTTTTTATTTTTTCCTTTAAAAAATACAGATTCACTTAATGATTCTTTTGCAAAAGCACGTTGCCCATTATTAAATTGAATATTACCACCAGCACTACTTGCTCTTACAAAAAAGCCTTGGCCAACAGGAATGTATTGTGGTGGTGCGGGTTTTGAGGTAGAACCATTGCCGCTTGTTAAGCCAGAGGCGTCAGAAACCGCTGCAGTACCCATCATTAAGTTTCTAATGGCGTAACCACCTTCATAATCTGATAAATTATGGCTGTTATTTGTTGAAAAATGCTCCCAAAAATATAGTGAACCATTAATTACATGTAAATTGTCATTTATAAATTCTTCGGCATCTATAGCAGAAGGGTAAGGGTTTCCTATTAAAATATCATCGCCAGCGGCTATTGGTATTGTGTAGTTGCCATCATTAGGTATGCCTTTAAAAATATATTCTTGTTCAGCTGAAACAGCTCCAGAGCCTTTCATTGTATAACCATATCCTGGTGTTAATGTACTAGAGGTTGTTAATTTGTTCCAAGAAGCATAGTTGTTTGATAAGCCATTGTAACTGTAAAGCCATGTAGAACTTAGTGTAATTGGTGTGGTAGAAGCATCGGCATTTGGGTTGCTATGAAAGTTTATAACACCATTGGTATCTTCAATAGCGCCAATTTGCCAATGACCTGCGTTGTTAACTGGTGAGCTCCAAAAGTTATAATTATATAAATTGGTAGCGCCTTGTTGCTTTTTTATAAGCACACCGCTACCACTGTTGCTACTTGGGTAATTATGATTTTGAATTAGTTGAGCTTCGCCCTGTAAATCAATAGTACCATTGGTATTTATAAAATTTTCAACTTCAAGTAAAACACCATCATTAACTATTAGTGTAGCGCCAGGTTCAATTTCAATTTCTCTAACATGTGCGTGTGATGTGATTACGGCATCAGTTCCAGGTTTAACCGTTAATTTTAAACACTCATCAGTATCACTTGGTGCTTGAGAGCTTCCTGAACCATTGCAAAAAGCACTTCCATTCCAAACTATTTCATCAGTATATCTTAAAGTAAAATAGCGGTTGTTTCTAACTCTTACATTTGTAGCGGTTGCTGTTGTACCAGAAATGGTTAGGTTGTAAACTTCGTCATTAGAATCTGTCATTGAAAAATCTGCATCATTATCAAAAACAAGTTGTAAAGGTTTGCAGCTTTGTTTTCCAGATAAATCTAAAGCACTTATATCAAAAGAAATGTCAATTCTTCCAACATTACCAATTTTTTGTACGCGCCAAACAGAGTTTAATTGTTCAGTATGTGTTAGGTTATTTGTGCTAAACGTGTAAGTTGGATTTGCCGTTTTTTCACCCCAAAATAAGTATTCGTTATTATTTAAGTTTGTAGGATTGTTTATTCTAACAATACCAGAACCTTGTGAATCTGTATGGTTAGAGCCATCTGAAGCTTGACCAATACCCGCAACATTAAAATCAAAATCGCCTGAACCACTATTGTCATGCGTGTACAAATTATTTGAAGATAAATTTATATTGTATTTTGCAGATAGGTAGTTGTTTACAATTGTTTCTTCAGCAAGATTTAAATCTTTATTAAAATGAATAACCTCGGCATAATCTGCTCCCAAATAAGAACTGTAATTATGGTTTAAAGCTCCAATAACTAAATCTGCATTACTATTAATTACACTTGTACTAGATTCTGAGCTGGTTTTAACCAAACTGCCAGCGCTACTAATATGTGTTCTTTGGTTAGATGGTAAGCTACCGTTAAAACCAAGTTTTAAAATATAGTTTGTGTTGTTTGTAAAACTAGTAGGGCTTGTGCCAAACCTGTTATTTTGTGTATTTATATCGGTAGTTAAATAATTACTTCCCCAAAAAAACCAAGTGTAAGCATAGTTTGATGAAACGGTATAACTTATTCTTTTGCCTAAAATACCTCTTGGAGTACTTCCATTTAAGTTATTAGGTCTTACTACAGCAAAAAAAGTTAATCCTTCAGAGCCATCAAGAATATCAGCGTCACTAACTAGCATTTGGTCGTTTAACCCATCAAGTCTTACAGCGGGCATATTATTAAAACTGCTGTTAGAGATAAACAAGGGCTGTTCAGTAATAATGGCATTGGCGTGGTTGTTGTTGCCCGATGCATCGTTCCAAGTAACAACTGGTGTGTTGTTTGTTTGTGAAATACCGTCTGCTCTAAGCCACAAACCATTGTTTGAAGCATTGCCAACACCACCAGGCCCAGTTTGGGCATGGGTACATAAAAATAACAGATAGCATAAAGCTAATAGTAGGTTTTGAGAGTTCATAGCAATTTACATTTAAATAATATAGGCATATTGCGCTATATTGTTTAGAAACAATAATTTACGATTGGTCACATTGCTTTAATCTTTGCAGATTAATGAGAGGCATGTGTTTTAATAAAATTAACTGAGTTTAATTACTTTTCTTAAAAAAGGTTTTTAACTGAACTGAGAGAAAACGTAGGTATATTACATTCATAATACGAGAGATTTGGTTTATTATTTTAGCAATTTGAATAGTTTGGGGTTATTCAGTGGCTAATATAGTAAATTTTATAGATGAAACAAGCTTTTTTTTCGATGAAAAGCTATTTTTGCATCGATGAACTGTAAAAACATACGGTTAAAATGTTAAATTTTGACTAAAAATAATTTTGAGAATTATTTTTTATTAATTTTAGTTCTGCAAAATTTTTATATATTCGCCTATAAACAAATCTACTTTTATAAATTTTTAAAAACCTAAACCTTAACATAATTATGGCAAGAGCAATGCTAGAGTACACTAAAACTGTACTTAATAAAGTGAGTTTTGATGCTACGTTGTTTTGCAGAGAAGTACAAAAAGCGGTTACTAGATTACTACCGTATGAAATTGAAGAGCTTAAAATATTTATCAATTCACTTGTACTGCAAAACCCAGAACTTAATCAGTGTTTAATTTATTTAAAACCATAAAGAAAAAGCGGCTAATTAGTCGCTTTTTAATTTCTATTACGTTTTTTCTTAAAAATACTTGTAAAGTTATTTATATTTGCAGCTAAATTTTGAAAAAGCTATTTCTTGTCATATTACTAGTTGCTTTTTTAGTAAAGCCTATGTATAATTTATGTTATTTGGCATATTACCAAATAAATATAGATTATATAACAGATGTTTTTTGTGTAAATAAAGAAAAAGTAGAAATGGCATGTAATGGTAAATGTCATTTAGCTAAACAACTTCAAGCTACAGAAAATAACTCAGAAGAAGATACAGCAATTTTACATTTTTTAGATGTTGTTTCGGTAGTATTTTACCAAGCAGCTCAACAATTTACAATATCAAATCCTTCAGAATTTACTAATAAAAATATTTTAAATAGTTATACTAAACTATATACTTTCAATTTTCAATCATTTCAATATAAACCACCACGGTTTATAGCTTAATTTTTATAAGTTCAATAGGTTAAAAAATGTTAGCCTAATTCCCTTTTTTAAACAAATCAAACAAAAATTAACTATAGTAGCATTACTTATAGCAGTGTTTTGCTACACTACAATAAAATTAAGAAATGAAAATTGTAAAACTTTCAATAGCACTTTTAATGTGTGCTATAATGGCTTCATGTTCTTCAGATGATTCTGAAGATTTAACAGGACAAACAGGAAACATCGTATTAAAATTTGATAACGGTGTTGATGGTAACGATTTTATTTTCAATACTGAATATAGCAAATCAAACAACGAATCATTCAAACTAGAAACCGTAAAATACATAATTAGTAACGTTAGATTTAAAGATGCTAACGGAAATACTTTTATGTATCCTACAGAAAATAATGCCTTTATTATAAATGAAGCAAATGCCAATAATGCTGGCGAAATTTGGGTAGAATTAGCAGGTGTTGATGCAGCAAACTATACCGAAATTACGTTTGGTATTGGTATAGATCAAGCACGTTTTGCTTTAGGAGCCGAAGGTCAAGGAGATTTTTTAGAACAAGCTGAGGCAGAAGGCATGATGTGGAGTTGGGCTACTGGCTACAAGTTTATTAGGTTTGACGGTACGTATTCTAATGATACTGTAACCAATGAAGCATTAAATATGCATATGGGTAGCGTGGGCACAAGTTTAGATAATTACAAAGAAACCACACTTACTTTTCCAAACAATATAGTTGTAAGAAATGATAAAACACCTGAAGTTCATATTGTAGCAGATTTAATGAAAGCCTTTGATGGCGTACAATCTGTAAATTTTTCTGATGGCTATGATCAAGTTCATGTAGATGAAGTTGAAACTCCTATTATAGCAGCAAATGTAGCAGCTATGTTTATGGTACACCACGTACACAATCACTAAAAAATAATATTGAAGTTGTGTGAAACTTTTAAAACAAGATTTTGCACAACTTCTTATAAAACAATTAAAGTTATGAAAAAACTAATAGTAATATTACTAGTTTTAGTAGCCTTTTCTTGTTCCAAATCTAATGATGTTGATGATTATGTGCCGGTATCTTTAAATGTTGAAATACCTTCAAACTTTCCAGATATTGTTTATAATTTAGAGAACAACCCTATTACAGAAGAGGGTTTTCAACTAGGTAAAAAATTATTTTATGAAGGTAAGTTATCAGCAAATAATGCCATTCCGTGTGCCTTTTGCCATGAGCAAGCATTTGCTTTTACGCACCATGAACACACGGTTAGCCACGGTTTAAATGGCGGTGTTGGTAAACGCAATGCGCAACCTATGCAAAATTTAGCATTTCAGTCTGAATTTATGTGGGATGGAGCCTCAACACACCTAGATTTACAACCTATAATTCCATTAACAAGTGATGTTGAAATGGGTGAAACTATTGGTAATGTAATAACTAAACTTAAAGCCGATGCTTACTACCAAAAACAGTTTGCAAAAGCTTTTGAAGATGGTGAAATTAACGGTGAAAATATGCTTAAAGCTTTATCTCAATTTATGGTTATGATGATTTCATCAAATTCTAAATACGATAAATATGTTAGAAATGAAGATGGCGTAACGCTTTCAACCATAGAAATGGATGGCTTAAATACCTTCAAAAATAAATGTGCCACGTGTCATGCAACCGATTTGTTTACAGACCAAAGCTACCGAAACACCGGCTTGCCAGTAAACCCTAGATTAAATGATAAAGGCCGATTTAATATTTTTGAAAACACTAACGATTTATACAAATTTAAAGTTCCCAGTTTACGAAATATTGAAAAATCTAATCCATACATGCATGATGGTAGATTATCAACTTTAGAAGCTGTTTTAGATTTTTACAGCAATGGTGTTACTGAAAATGGAGGTAACGTAGATGCTGTTTTGGTTAAAGAAGATGGTAGTTTGGGCATTGATTTATCGGCGTACGAAAAGGAAAGCATCATTGCTTTTTTAAAAACACTAACAGATTATGAATTTTTAAATGATGAAAGATTTGCCGAGTTTTAATAAAATACATTTAGTTACTATTTTTTTTGTATTGATTTTTACAAAAATTAATGCTCACGAAGATTTTGAATGGCCATGTAAATCACAGACAGACTTTGGTGTTTTGTGTGATTTATGTAGCTGTTCAACCAGTAGTGGTAGTATGGGCTTTGGTACCTTAAATAATGCTAATTTTGTAGGCTTGCGTTATATTTATCAAAGGTTTGAATCTCAAAACGGTGTGTTTCAAAATTCACCTAAAAGCAAAGAAAACTTTAATGCCTATCAGCTTTGGGCCCAAATTCCAATAAGTAAAACTTATTATATAACTGCTAATGTGCCTTACCAAGATTTAACAAGAACATTAAACGAAACAACTCAAAATATTAATGGAATTGGTGATGCAAACATAATTGCATGGTACAAACTACCGCTTTTAAAAAAGAAAGACAAAGATGATAAAGTAGATTTTAATAATACCAACCAAGCAACAGCACATACACTATTATTTGGTTTGGGGGTAAAATTACCTACAGGAAAATTTGAAGAGGCTTTGGCAGATAATGTTAATCCGGGTTTTCAAGTTGGTACAGGTAGTTTTGATGGTGTTTTTTCTGCAGGATATAATTATGCGGGTAATAAAATAGGTGTAAATACACTGTTTTCTTATTATTTAAAAGGTGAAAACAAAAACGAATATAAGTTTGGAGATCAAATTAGTTTTTCATCCAATGTTTATACAGTTTTTAAAACCGAAAAAATAAATGTTATGCCTTTTTTAGGACTTTCGGGAGATAGTTACAGCAAAATTAAGCAGTACAATGAAACACTAAATGATACCAATGGTACTATTGTTAACGCTTCAATTGGCACTGAATTTAACTTAAAAGCTTTAGTTTTAGGTGTTAATTTTACGGCGCCAATACATCAAGATTTATTTGGGGGCAACGTACAATCTAAAAACAGGCTAGCATTATATTTAAATTATAGTTTATAAAAAATAGCTGCTTAGCAAATACACTTATTGTTAAGCAGCTATTTTGTTATTTAGGTAACGGACTAATAATTTTTACATCCTGAAACGCTATAGCGCCTCTAACTATACCTGCAATTACATCTTGTAGGGCTTCAATAATTTGCATTTTAAGTTCGCTTTTATGGTAAATTAAACTCACTTCTCTAGCTGGTGGTGGTTCATTAAAATAGTGTAAGTTGTTTTTTTCTTTGTCGTTTATATCTAAGGTATGTAAATAGGGCAAAAGTGTCATGCCTAAACCTTCGTTTGATAATTTTATAAGTGTTTCAATACTACCACTTTCTAATTGAAATTTATCATCTTCATGGTTTTTAAATATTTTGCATAGGTTTATAACACCATCTCTAAAGCAATGCCCGTCTTCGAGTAGTAGCATGTCTTCAATTTCTAAATCGCTAGTTGCAATGGTTTTTTGTCCGTATAGCCTGTGGTTTTTTGGTATGTAACTTACAAAAGGTTCGTAGTAAAGTGGGCGTTCTTTTATGTTTTCATCTTCTAAAGGTGTTGCGGCAATGGCAGCATCTAAATGGCCATCTTTAATGCGGCTCATTATTTCTTCAGTAGTTAACTCTTCAATTTTAAGCTTTACTTTAGGGTGTTTTTTTATAAAAGTTTTTAAAAACATGGGCAGTAAAGTAGGCATTATAGTTGGTATTATGCCTAATTTAAATTCGCCACCAATAAATCCTTTCTGTTGGTCTACAATATCTTGTATTCTGTAAGATTCGTTTACTATGTTTCTGGCTTGTGTTACTATTTTTTTACCAACTTCAGTAAGCTCAATAGGTTTTTTACTTCTATCAAAAATTTGAATATCAAGTTCGTCTTCTAACTTTTGAATTTGCATACTTAATGTTGGTTGTGTTACAAAACATTTTTCTGCCGCTTTTGTAAAGTTTTGATGTTCGGCAACTGCCAATACATAATATAATTGTGTAATAGTCATTTTAATCAATTTAGATTATAAAAATATAAAAACTATCAATAATTCTTATAATAAATAATGTTAATTATAAATTAATTTTGTGATAATAAAAAATGATACCAAAATGAAAACAAATAGTATAGGATTAGACAGCAAAAAAACAGTAGAATTAGCAAACGATTTAAATGGTTTATTAGCTAATTTTCAAATTTATTATCAAAATTTAAGAGGTATTCATTGGAATATTAAAGGGAAGGCTTTTTTTAATTTACATGAGAAGTTTGAAGAGCTTTATACCGATGCAAACGCTAAAGTTGATGAAATTGCAGAACGTATTTTAACTTTAGGTGTAACGCCTTTGCATACTTTTGAAGATTATACGGCAGCTGCTAAAGTGCCAGTTGGTAAAAATATATCTGAAGATGTAAAAGCTGTTAGATTAATTGTAGATTCTTTAAAAGAATTATTAGAAATAGAAAGAAACATACTAGAAAAAGCAGGTGATGCTAATGATGAAGGAACAAATAGTATGATGAGTGATTTTATTACCGAACAAGAAAAAACCGTGTGGATGATGAAAGCATGGTTAAACGAAGATGTGTAGTTAGTTTGGTTTGATTAATAGCAAAGGCTTTTTTAACGTATTAGTTAAAAAAGCCTTTTTTTATAATAACCCTCTGGCTTTTATTTCTAAGTATTTGTTTATAGTATCAATAGTTAAATTTTCGGGAGTAGTAAGAATAGAGTAAATGCCGTATTTTTTTAATTCGTTTACAATAAGACGTTTTTCAAAGGCAAACTTTTCGGCAATTACTTTATCATAAGCTTGTTGAACAGTTTCGGCTTTGTTGTGTATTAAGTTATTAAGTTCTGTGTTTTTAAAAAATATAACTACTAATAAATGACTTTTTGCAATACCTTTTAAATACGGTAGTTGCCTATGTAGGCCATCTAAGGTTTCAAAATTTGTGTATAATAAAATTAAGCTACGGTGTGTTATATTACGTTTAATATCTGCATATAAACGCCCAAAATCACTTTCAAAAAAATTAGTGTTTACGTTATAAAGCGCTTCTAAAATTAAATTCATTTGCGAGGTTCTTCGCTCTGCAACAACTCTGTTTTCAACCTTTTTTGAAAACGAAAAAATACCAGCTTTATCTTGTTTTTTTAATGCTACGTTTGATATAACTAAAGCTGCGTTAACAGCATAATCTAAAAGCGATAAGCCATTAAAAGGCATTTTCATAACCCTACCTTTATCTATTACCGAATAAATAGGTTGCGATTTTTCATCTTGAAATTGATTTACCATTAACTGATTTTTTTTAGCTGTTGCTTTCCAGTTTATGGTGCGTAAATCATCACCTAAAACATAATCTTTTATTTGTTCAAACTCCATGGTGTGCCCAAGTTTGCGCACTTTTTTTATACCATATTGTGATAGGTTATTGCTTATAGCCAGTAAATTATACTTGCGTAACTGTATAAAACTGGGGTAGTTTGGTACCATTACGCCATCGTTAAAACTAAAACGGCGCGCAACCAAACCAAAAACCGAGGTTACATAAATATTAAGCTTGCCAAAGTGGTATTCGCCACGTTCAGTAGGGCGTAATTGGTATTCTAAAGTTGTACTGCTTGAAGGTGCTAATTTTCGGTCTATTTTAAAGTTTCTAAGTTGAAATTGTTCGGGCACTTCATCAATAATTCTAACAAAAACAGGAACTGTATAAAAGTTTTGTATGTTTAATTGAACGGGGTTTTCATCGCCGTTTGATAATTTTTCGGGCACTATTCTTTCACCAAAAACGCCTTTTTTGGTAGTGTATAAAAACAAGGTGTCTAGTAGCGCTAAAGCAACTAAAATAAGTAGTAAAAGCCTAACAGTGTTAAACCAAACAGGAAATACAAAACTTATTATAAATAGTATCATAATACCAATACAGGCATAAAATAAACGGTTTTGTATGTAAAAGGATTTTAGGCGTTTCACTAATCTTGTTAAAAGTTAAAAGTTAAAAGTTAAAAGTTAAAAGTTAAAAGTTAAAAGTTAAAAGTTAAAAGTTAAAAGTTAAAAGTTATCTGGGTATTTCAACCGTTTCAATAATTTGTTTTATAATTTGTTTGGTTGTAACGCCTTCCATTTCACGTTCTGGTGTTACAATAACGCGGTGTTGCAATACTGGTACTGCAGCTTGTTTTATGTCTTCGGGTGTTACAAAATCTCTACCATTCATAGCTGCAAAGGCTTTACTTGCTTTTAAAATAGCAATAGATGCCCTTGGCGAAGCACCCAAATATAAAAAGGCATTATTTCTGGTGTTTACAATTATGTTTGCAATGTATTTTACTAAATGCGATTCTATTATAATTTGGTTTACTAAATCTTGAAATTTTGCTATTTGTGTTTGGTTTAAATGTGCTGTTACTTTATCGGTTTTAGTGCTACCTTGCAAGTTTTGTTCTCTACTAATAATTTCAATTTCTTCATCTAAATTAGGGTAATCAATATCAATTTTAAACAAAAAACGATCTAGTTGAGCTTCGGGTAGGCGGTATGTGCCTTCTTGTTCAACAGGGTTTTGGGTAGCTAACACAATAAAAGGTAAATCCATTATAAATTTGTTGCCATCAATAGTTATTTGGCGTTCTTCCATAACCTCAAAAAGTGCCGCTTGAGTTTTTGCGGGCGCACGGTTTATTTCATCAATTAAAATCATGTTTGAAAAAATAGGCCCTTTTTTAAATTCAAATTCTGAAGATTTTACATTGAAAACCGAAGTTCCTAAAATATCACTTGGCATTAAATCTGGTGTGAATTGAATACGACTAAAACCAATGTCTAACGATTTTGCCAATAATTTAGCTGAAATTGTTTTGGCAACACCAGGAACGCCTTCTATTAACGAGTGACCATTGGCTAAAATTGAAGCAATTAAAAGATCTATCATGCCTTTTTGCCCTACAATTACTTTGCTAATTTCATCTTTTATAAGGTTAATGCCTTCTTGTAACTCTGTTAAATCTATACGATTTTTAAAGGCTAAATCGCCATTGGTGTTGTTTGAAGGTGTTTGTTCAAACGCTTCTTGTTTGTTGTTTGATTGTAAATCTTGGTTTTCTGGGTTGTTTGTGTCCTCCATAATTATGCTGTATAAAAATCTTCAATAGCTTTGTTAAGCGCCAATAAATCGGCTTCGGTACAAAGGTTCTTGGCTTTTAAATTTAAAATTAATGTAATAAGCGGCGCAATTTTATCTTTTGGCTTATTGGTTTTTAAGCTTAGGTTTTTAACAAATTTATCGTCTAAAACTTCGGTGCTTAATAAATATTTTCGTCTTATATGTTCAAAAAAATACGTTATTTTTTTCTCAATTATGGTGTTATGGTCTTTAGTTTCATAATATAAATTACCAATTGTTTTAGTGAATTCAACGGTAGAATTTTCTAAAGGTTTTATAACTTTTACTATGCGTTGCCTGCGTTTTGCATTAAAAATCATGAATAAAATAAGTGTAATTAATGCTAAATACCAAGCGCTTCTTAATGCTGGTTTGCTTAAAATAAAACGCATGGGCGACCTGCTTAAATTAGCACCAACTTTATTAGGCGAATCATAAAACAAAGTTTTATGTGTTTGCAAATAACTTAAAACACCCGCGGCATATTTACTATTATTATTTTTTAGTAAATGATAGTTTGTAAATACAACAGGTTGTAAATGAATAAAAACTTGGCCTTTACCGTGTGCTATTTTAACGTAGTTAATTCTATTTATACTATCAAATTTTTGGTAGCCCAAAACCGTGGTATTTTCTTTGTTTAATTTTGAAAAATAGTAGTTGCTAAGGCCTTTTTTAATGGTAATAGAATCGTTTTTTAAGTATTTGTTTGAGAAACTTAAAGTGGCTTTACCTTTAAAATTGTAATGGTTTTTTACTTTAATAGATAGTGAATCTAATATTTTTTGTGGCGGATAGTTTGAAGAAATAAATACTGTGTTACCATGTAATGCAAAATCTAAAAGTTCTTGTGCAGATATATCATCTACTTGCGAAAAGTTTTTTATTTGAATATAGGTACCAGTTTTAGTGTAAACACTGTCTGTTGTATTGAAACTGGGGTTGAAGTACTGGTAAGGCGTGGTTTTTATGTTTTTTAATGCACTATTTGGGAATAGCGTTTTTAATTCATTGTGTAAAATATATGTACCATAGGGTATTTTGTCTTCTTCGTTATAAGTAGCACTCCAATCTACAGGTTTTGGCTTTGTGATGTCAATAAAAATAACACCAGCAAAAAGCACAATTAAAACAACAAGGTATATTTTTATAGTTTTATTCATGCTTTTAAACTATTTAAAAAGTTAGAAAAAGCATGTTTGGCTTGGTCAAACTCTGTAGCGGTTACATTAAACTCGCCGTACCAAATGTAGTTGTATAAGTATGATGTGTAGGCAAACTCTTTTTTTATGTTGGCTTTAGTAATTTCGTTTTGGTAATCGCTGTTTGTTTTTTCAACATCATATTCAATAATAGCAGCTTCAGTAAGTTGTTTTAAAAGCCATAAATAGTAATACCTAATGGCTAAACGGTAATTGTTATTGGTTTCGGCTTCATTAATAAGTGCTTTAAAATCGGTTACATGAATGTTGGTTTCAACATCAGTAACAGGAATAATGCTTTTATCAGACGATTTACCAAAAACCCAAGTACCTTCTTTATTTATAATAGCCTTAAATATGAAGTAAATTACTAGTAAAAATATAATTACACCGGCAATATTTATAGCAATATCTGTGGCTTTTGATGCTTGCCCTTGATTTGTTAGGTTGAAAAGATCTGAAAAGAAATCATTCAACCATTGTTTAAAACGCATCCACCAACCAGCTTTATCAATATCATGTTCATAAATAAAATCTTCGGTGTTATAGGTTTCGGTTAAATTATCTAAACTTTTAGGTTTTATAACTGTTGAAGTATCAACGTTTAAACTGTCTTTTGCCGGTAAGTTATTATTAGCAAATGCTGTTATTCCTATTAAAAATAAAATAATATGTAAAAAAAGCTTTTTATGCACCTGCACCAATTTGATCTATAATATCTTTTGTGTTTATATGTTCTTTGTCTTCTTTCAAACTATAAAAAACAATACCTTGATTAAGCAGTAAAATGCTACCTAAAATAGTGCTTAATGCAAATGATAAAAAGAATGTTACAATCATGAAAACAGACATACTATTGGAAACATCAGTAGGGTTTACAGTTGCCGATGTTGGATTTATAAACAAACCGCCCATAGTAAATATTGAAGCTATTAATTGAATAATATACTGCAAAGCATAGCTTATTAAATAAAAAATACCCACACAGCCAACTGCCGCCCAAAATTTTGATGTTAATAAAGTCCACGCATACCCAAAGCAATCCCAAATGCCTTTTTTGTTTTCTAAATATTCAGATAACGCCATATAATAAAACAATGCAAAAGCGCCTATTAATAGAGGTAATGCTAAAAAACCAATAATTGTTATTATAAGTACAAAAGCACATATAAAAAATACAATTAGTAACGGAATACCCATTAAAATACCACAAACTATAAAGGTTAATAGTTTGCCAATATTTTTTTTATAGCTAGTAATTATAGCTTTGGTATCAAAGTTATTACTACCATGCGTATTGTAAAGTTGCAGGTAAATTGGTGTATATGAATATGAAATAATGGCCGAAATTAAACCAACAATACAAAATAATATTACTAAAATAACAAACATGGGCAAGTTCTCATTCATATAACCATCTAAAGTGCCCGGGTTTTGTTGGTTTGATAAACCGCTAAAAATAAAATCTGAATAAAACTGCGTAAAAAAATAGCCAATTATTAGCAGCAGAATTAAAAAAATACCGTTTGTAATAAAATAGTGTTTAAAAAAATGTTTCCCGTTTAGTTTTAAAAAACTAAAGGTATCTTGAAAAAAATCACTAAATCCTCTAGATTTATATAATTGCATGTTTGTTTTTTAGTTTTTTATGTAAAATGAATGGGTAAATTAAGTAGTAAAATGAAATAATACTTAAGGTTGTTAATATAATACCAACCGATAACCAATTAGGCATAGTGTTAGAGTATCTTGTAACGTAGCCTTCTAAAATACCAGCTGCAATAGTAAAAGGAAAAGTACTAATTAATATTTTAACCCCATCTTTTACGCCCATTTTAAATGATGTTATTCTAGAATATGTTTTAGGAAAAAGTATACTAGCACCCAACGCTAAACCAGCGGCAGCTTCAATAACTATAGCAAAAATTTCCATGGCTCCATGAATCCAAATACCTCTAACGCTTTCCCAAAGTACGCCATGTTTGTAAAACATAAACTGAAAAGCGCCTAACATAATACCATTGTTAAGCATGTAATAACCAGTGCCTAAACCGCCAGCGGCACCAAATACAAAAGAGCAAATGCCAACATATAAATTGTTTAAAGTAATACCAAAGGCGCTACCCCAGTTGCTGCCACTTTTATAAACCGCTACGGGGTCTCCTTTTTCAATATTTTCTAACGTCATGTTTACATAGTGGTCACCTAAAATGAGTCTCACAAACGTATCATCATAAGCTGCAGAAAGTGCACCAATAGCGGCAAAACTAAAAAATATAATAAAGGCATAAAGTACATAACGCCTGTATTCATATACAATTAAAGGTGCTTCAATTTTCCAAAAATGCACAAAACGGTTGGTGTCTTGCCGTTTTGTTTTATAAATTTTTTGAAAAGCCTTAGCGGCTAAGTTGTTAAGGTAAAGTATTGTTTTACTTTTAGGGTAATAGGTTTGCGCATACGAGAGATCATTTACTAAATGTATGTAAAGTGAAGCAAGTTCGTCAGGGTTTTTTAGGTTTTTTCCAAAAATAGCTTTTTCAAAATTTAGCCATTTTTCTTTATTTTGTTTAATAAAGGCAACTTCTCTCATTAAAATCAAAGCTACATAAAATTTTATTAAAGTACTTCATATCTTACAATAATTTACAATAGATTTGTAAAAGAAAAATAATACTTTTTAATGGCTCAATTACAAATAAATACCACACAAAATGTAAATATTAATTTTACGGCTGCTAGTGTTGGTGAACGCCTTTTGGCTTATTTAGTTGATTGGGTAATTAAAATAGCATACATAATTGTTACCTACCAAATAGTGTTTAATTTACTTAGAGTTGAAGATTTAGTATTTGGTATGGACAGGTGGTCTCAAGCCGCTATTTACGTATCTTTTTACTTACCTGTAATTTTTTATTCGTTAATGTTTGAAACTTTATTAGACGGACAAACACCTGGAAAACGGGTGCTTAAAATTAAAGTAGTAAAAATTGATGGTTACCAAGCCTCATTGGCCGATTTTGTTGTAAGATGGTTTTTCAGAATTATAGATTTAAACATAGCTAGCGGTATAGTAGCATTAATTGCCATTGTAACAAGTAAAAAAAATCAGCGTTTGGGTGATATAACCGCAGGAACTGCCGTTATAGCCTTAAAAAACAATGTGAATATTAGTCATACTATTTTAGAAGATTTAAAAGAAAATTATACACCATCATACCCCAACGTAATTAAACTATCGGACAATGATGCGCGTATAATTAAAGATACATTTACTACCGCAAAAGCATCAAAAGATTATCCTACTTTAATAAAACTACGAAACAAACTTATTGAGGTTGTAGATATTAAAGATGTAAAACAAAAAACCGATATTGAGTTTATTGATGTAATTTTAAAAGATTACAATTACTACACTCAAAATATGTAAACCATCATTATTTGAAAAAGTGTGTAAAATTATGTTGTTTTGCATACTCGTAGCACGTCTAAAAGTCCTAGGTATTTCGTATAATACAGCCAGTTAAAAAGACAAAATCACTATTTAAATATTGAAAAAATGAGCATGTTTTACATTATAAATATTTTGGGTACCATTGCATTTGCAATTTCAGGAGTTTTAATAGCTTTTGAAAAACGAATGGATGCTTTTGGTATTTTAATTATTGCCTTTGTAACAGCTGTTGGTGGCGGTACCTTGCGCGATGTTTTAATAGGAAGTACACCTGTTTTTTGGATGGTAGATATAAGCTATGCTTACGTTATTATCTTCTCAACTATTTTTGCAATTATTTTTAGAAAACGCTTAAATTATTTACGTAAATCATTGTTTTTGTTTGATACCATTGGTATTGGTTTGTATACCTTAATTGGTATTGAAAAGGGTTTGCAAGAGGGTTTACACCCGTTAATTTGTGTAGCTTTAGGTACCATGACAGCTAGTTTTGGCGGCGTAATTAGAGATATTTTGTGTAACGAAATACCTATTATTTTTAGACGCGAAACCATTTACGCTACTACCTGTATTTTAGGAGGTTTTGTGTATTTTCTATTAGATAATTTTAATATTGATAATAACATAGTTTACATGGTTTCAGCAGCCGTAATTATTGTAACTAGGTTATTAGCTGTTAGGTTTAAAATTTCACTACCAAATATTTATAAAACAGAGTTTTAGTTTAGTGATTTTAAGGTTCTAAAGTGAAAAGTTGAAAGTTAAAAGTTGAAAGTTAAAGTTTTACAAAAAGAAAGCCTTTTAAAAGCGTAGTTTAAACCAACAACTAATCAATAATCTCTACTTTTCTTATGTAAACATTTTTCATAGGCCATTCACCATCATCTGTTTCAACATTGGCTATTTTATCAACTACATCCATGCCGTTAATTACTTTTCCAAAAACGGTATAATCACCATCTAAATGGTAAGCGCCGCCTTGTTGTTGTACAATAAAAAATTCGTAAGGAGATGCCAATTTATGCGGATTTTCAATTTCGCTACTAGGCATTGATACAACACCACGGTGATGTTTAAAACCTCTTTTAGTATCTGGTGGTAACAAATATTTGCCAATATAAGCACGTTTTTTTGAGGTTTCAACATCATCACTATTACCACCTTGAATTATAAAATTGGGCACTACACGATAAAATTGTGTGTTTGTAAAATACTGCTGTTTTGTTAAAAAAATAAAATTTGAACGGTGAAAACGGGTTTCATCAAAAAGTAAAATATCAATAGTGCCAAAATCTGTAAAAATACGCACCTTATTTTCTTTGTGAATGTCGTTGTACTTTAAAAAAAACTCCATAGCGCTTTTAGAGTTTAATTTAGGAAACGGTCTGTCGGGTTCAGTTTCTGTAACTGTATCAGTATTAATGTCTGTTTTCTCTGTGTTAACTGTTTTTAATGTTTTAGTTGTAGTTTTCTTTTGTTTATCTTCACAATTAAAAAAAAGAATAAACGCAAAAAAAAGCATTACATAGCGCATAGAATATGAATTATGATGAGTTTTTAAAATCTATTTCAAAAATAGAAAATATACCATTGCCAGCCGAAATATCGCAGCTTAAAATGGTGCCTCCTTTTAGAAAGCAATTAATGCAGGCACAAAAAAAAGTCATGAAAAACCCTAAAAAGGCAGGTGTTTTGGCTTTGTTTTATCCAGATTTCTCAAACCAAACCAAATTCGTTTTAATTTTAAGAAAAACCTATAAAGGTGTTCATTCTGCCCAAGTGGCTTTTCCTGGTGGTAAATTAGAGCCGCAAGACACATCATTAAAAGATACAGCACTTAGAGAAACGTTTGAAGAAATTGGTGTGCCCACAAACCAAGTGGAAATAGTTAAAAAAATATCGCAAGTTTACATTCCGCCAAGTAATTTTAACGTACAACCTTTTATAGCAATTACTAAAAAAACACCTGTTTTTATTAAAGAAGAAGCTGAGGTTGAACGTATTATAGAGGTTGATGTTAACCATTTTTTAGATGAAACAGTTCAAGTTGTAAAAAATGTTAAAACCTCATATAGTGTTGAGGTTGAGGTGCCTGCATTTAAATTAAATGGTTATACCGTTTGGGGTGCTACCGCAATGATGCTTAGCGAAATTAAAGATATATTAAAGGCGCTACTCTAATAGCTTAGTTTTATTACATTTGTAGCAAAACCAAGCAGAAACTAAATTTCATGGGATTATTCAAAAAAAATCCTTTCGGACATATATTATTTTTAAAAAAATGGCTCATAAGAATTTTGGGCACCATAACTCACAGACGTTTTCGTGGGTTTAATGAATTACAAATTGAAGGGTCTGAAATTATTAAAAATTTACCCGATAAAAACGTACTGTTTATATCAAACCACCAAACATATTTTGCCGATGTTGTAGCTATGTTTCATGTGTTTAACGCCAGTTTAAGCGGTAGGGTAGATTCTATAAAAAATGTAGGATATCTTTGGAATCCTAAACTTAATATTTATTATGTGGCAGCTAAAGAAACCATGAAAGCTGGTTTACTACCTAAAATTTTAGCATACGTAGGTTCTGTTAGCATTGAACGTACATGGCGTTCTGCAGGACAAAACGTAAACAGGCAAGTACGCATGAGTGATATTTCAAATATAGGTAAAGCTTTAGATGATGGTTGGGTAATAACATTTCCGCAAGGTACAACCACACCTTTTAAGCCTATTAGAAAAGGTACTGCACATATTATAAAACGCTATAAACCTATTGTTGTACCTATAGTTATTGATGGTTTTAGGCGGTCATTTGATAAAAAAGGCTTAAGAATTAAAAAGAAAAATATTTTACAAACAATGGAAATTAAAGCACCATTGGAAATTGATTACGATAACGAAACAACCCAAGATATTGTTAGTAAAATTGAGTATGCCATTGAGCAGCATCCATCATTTTTAAAAGTGTTAACACCGCAACAAATTAAAGAACAAGAAGAGTTAAATAAACTTAGAGAATGGTAATTTTTAATATTTGAAGATGAAAAAACTAAAGCTTATTTGGGATTTTAGAGGGCCTGCTGCTGAAAATACAGCTCGCCATCATGAAATTCATTTGAAAGAATATGCTATTGCCGAAAATTTAGAATATAAAATTACTGGTGTTGAAACCATAAATGACATGCATACGCTGGCATTTTTAGTAGTTTCAGAAACTAACATGCCACAGGTAAGAAATGCGTTAAAACCACATAGAGGTCAAGTTTATAATGCCTAAATTGTAGGCATGAAACAAATTTCACGCCTTTTATTTCTGCTAACATTTGTTATGTTGGTTAATTGCCAAAACAAACCTAGTGAACATTCTAACTTCACAAAAGTTGAAACATCAAAAGTTGATATTATTGATGTTTTGTATGCCAAAGAATTATCAAATAAAATACTTACTGCACAAAAAACAGGCAGTTTTTATAGCTTACATGAAAGCGAAGCAACTCCAGATATGGTTAGTGGTTTAAATGAAAGTCTTCAAAAAACAACCTACCAGCGCATCAAAGCTTCGGTAGGCGATTATATTGGTTTAAATTTTGAATCAATGTTTGAAGGTAATCTAGCAAACCCTTATAAAATATACAGGTTTAAAGGCGTTTTTACTTCAAATTCAAATATAGAAGTTAGAGCCGTTTTCAATTTAAAAGGTAAACTGGCTGGCTTTTTTGTAAAACCTTGGAAAGAAACTTTATAGGGTTTAAAATTCTTCAAAAAAATAACCTAAAAAAACACAAGTAATTGTAAAATAATTTACTTTTGCGCGCCTTTGAAAAATTCATGGTTTACGCAAGGGTAAATTGTGTTTAGTACATATGAAACATTGATTCAAGGCCTTTTGGATAAAGGTTTTGAATCCGTAGACAATTGGTTGACAGCAGAACAACTAAATGGTCTCCGAAAATCACTTCTAACACGCTATCAAAATGATAATTTTCGTGTAGCGGGTATTGGTAATAAAGATAATGTTCAAACTGCAAAAAGAATTAGAAATGATCAAATTCATTGGTTAGAAACTTCAAAAGCCGATGACAATGAAAAAGCATTTTTAAATCAAATTGAACATTTTGTGCAATATTTAAATAAAACCTGTATGGCGGGCTTAAAATCATTTGAGTTTCATCATGCGGTTTATCAACAAGGTTCGTTTTATAAAAAACACGTAGATCAGTTTGTTAATGATGATAGCAGGCAATTTTCAGTAGTTTTATATTTAACAGAAACGTGGAGTGAAGGCGATGGTGGTGAGCTGCTGCTATACGCTAACAATAATTCAGTTACCAAAGTGCAGCCATTACCCGGTAGGCTTGTTTTTTTTAAAAGTACACTGCCACATGAGGTGCTTACAAGTAACATAACCAGATTAAGTGTAACAGGTTGGTTAAAAAATAGAGTATAAGCGGTTAATAAATCATAACAAAACTGTTTTATTAAAAACACATAAATGCCTATTTTGCGTTGTTAAAATTTAATAAACGTAAATGACAGTTTGTATAGCAGAAAAACCAAGTGTTGCCAGAGAAATAGCGGCTGTTTTAGGAGCTAAAACTAAGCACGATGGCTATTTTGAAGGCAATGGCTATGCGGTAACTTATACGTTTGGGCATTTATGTACTTTAAAAGAACCTGTAGATTATAAACCTTACTGGAAAAGTTGGGATTTGAATAATTTACCAATGCTTCCCGATAAATTTGAAGTTAAAGTTGTAGCAAACTCGGGCATTCAAAAGCAATTTAAAATTGTTAAAAGTTTATTTGAAAAAGCCAATGTTGTTATAAACTGTGGTGATGCAGGGCAAGAAGGAGAGCTTATACAACGTTGGGTAATGAATGAGGCTAATTACCAAGGTGAAGTAAAACGTTTATGGATTTCATCATTAACCACCGAGGCTATAAAAGAAGGTTTTGAAAACCTTAAACCAGCCACAAATTATGATAATTTATACTATGCTGGTTTTTCGCGTGCTATTGGAGATTGGCTTTTGGGCATAAACGCCACCAGGTTGTACACCGTAAAACATGGTGGTTATAAACAAGTGCTTTCGGTTGGGCGTGTTCAAACACCAACATTGGCCATGGTTGTAAGTAGGTTTAGAGATATTGAAAATTTTAAACCACAACCATATTGGGAGCTTCAAACCAAATATAGAGATACGCTTTTTAGTTATGAAGAAGGTCGTTTTTTTAAAAAAGAAGCTGGCCAAGTTTTAGCCGATAAAGTAAAAGAAAGCGATTTTGAAATTGTTTCAATTGCTAAAAAGAAAGGAAAAGAGTATGCACCAAAATTGTTTGATTTAACAGGCTTACAAGTATATTGTAATACTAAATTTGGATTTTCGGCAGAGGAAACTTTAAAAATAGCGCAAAGTTTATATGAGCAAAAAGTAGTTACATACCCAAGGGTTGATACCACTTTTTTACCAACAGACATTTATCCAAAAGTTGAAGGTATTTTAAAAAAACTTACTAATTACGCTACGTTAGTTGCCCCTTTGTTAGGTAAAAAAATTAAAAAATCTAGTAAGGTTTTTAATGATAAAAAAGTAACAGATCACCACGCTATAATTCCAACAGGTATTCAAGGTAGGCTACAACCTGCACAGCAGCAAGTGTATGATATTATTACAAAGCGTTTTATTGCAGTTTTTTATCCAGATTGTAATGTGGCAAATACCACCGTTACTGGTAAAGCGGCCGATGTTTTGTTTAAAACTACAGGTAAAGAAATTTTAAGTAAAGGTTGGCGCGAAGTATTTATAAACCCAAATGCTAAAGAAAAAGAAACAGGCGTGTTACCAACATTTACAAAAGGCGAAAAAGGACCGCATGAACCAAGTTTTTTAGAAAAAGAAACCAAACCACCAAACCAAT
Source organism: Seonamhaeicola sp. ABD4_175 (assembly GCF_056160885.1). NCBI lineage: Bacteria > Pseudomonadati > Bacteroidota > Flavobacteriia > Flavobacteriales > Flavobacteriaceae > Seonamhaeicola > Seonamhaeicola sp. ABD4_175. The sequence goes on along the minus strand of NZ_JBSWYC010000002.1, from coordinate 354,118 downwards.
TTACTGAAGCATCATTGTTACGTGCCATGGAAACCGCAGGTAAACAGGTAGATGATGATGAAATGCGCGATTTAATGAAAGAAAACGGTATTGGACGCCCATCAACGCGGGCAAATATTATTGAAACACTTTTTAAAAGAAAGTATATAAAGCGCAATAAAAAACAGGTTTTACCCACACAAACTGGTATTCAACTTATTGATACTATTCAAAATGATTTATTAAAATCGGCTGAATTAACAGGGCGTTGGGAAAAGCAATTAAAAGATATTGAAAAAGGCCATTTTAGTGCGGGCGCCTTTATAAATAATATGAAGCGTATGGTTGATGCTTTGGTGTATGAGGTTAGAACAGAAACCAAGCGTGCCAATATATCATATGAGGCTAACGTTAAAAAAAATAAAGCTAAGGCAGAAGCTAAAAAAGATGCAGGAATAACCGCTATTGCTTGTCCAAAATGTAAACAAGGCAATTTGTTAAAAGGCAAAACAGCTTACGGTTGCAGTAACTATAAAAATGGTTGTAGTTTTACATTACCGTTTAAAATTCACAATAAAAAAATATCTGAAAAACAATTTATAAGGCTCTTAGAAAAAGGATGCACTGTTAATTTGAAAGGTTTTAAAACTGAAACAGGAACTGTTGAAGGTTTATTGCGTTTTGATGATAATTTTAATGTGAAGTTAGAACCAAAAAACGCTACGGTTAAAACAAAACCAGCAGATAACATTTGCCCAAAGTGTAATAAGGGTACCATTATAAAAGGTAAAACAGCTTATGGTTGTAGTAACTATAAAACAGGTTGTGATTTTAAGGTAACTTTTGAAACCGTTAAAGCTAAAATTAACGGGCAAACACCAACAAAGGCACTTGTTTATAATATTTTAAAGGAGAATTTTTAATGTCTCACCGCCATTTTATTATTTATAAACCCTACGGATTTTTAAGTCAGTTTATGAGTAACGACTCTAAGCAGCAAAAAAAGAAATTTTTAGGTGAATTATATAATTTTCCTGAAGGAATCATGGCCATTGGTAGGTTAGATGAAAAATCTGAAGGTTTGCTACTTCTCACTACCAATGGTAAAATTAGTGATTACATTAACAGCCAAAAAGTAGATAAGCAATATTATGCCTTAGTTGATGGCGCCATAACAAATGAAGCCATAGCGCAATTAAAAAAGGGTGTTGAAATTGGTTTTAACGGTAAAAAATATAAAACCAAACCTTGTGATGTTTATGTTTTAAATGAAACGCCTAATTTACCAACGCGCTCAAAAAAAATACGCGATGCTAGGCATGGGCCAACTACTTGGGTTTCGGTTACTTTAAATGAAGGCAAGTTTAGGCAAGTACGAAAAATGACATCGGCGGTGGGGTTTCCAACCTTGCGTTTGGTGCGTGTGCGTGTTGGTAATATGCACTTAAATAACATGCAAGTTGGTGATGTTATTGAACTGCCTAAGCTTTGCGTTAGGGATTGAAGCAACTACCGTGTAGTGCGGAAAGCCCGACCCGATAGGGGAACGCCCTAATTATTAAATTTCTAATTTTTTAAGTTCGTTATAATTTTTGTTAAGGCGTTTTAAAAGTAGCCCATAAATAAGCCTGTAAAACAACCAAATAATTACTATAAACACAACAGATACCAAAACGCTTATAATAATATATACCGTCATACCTGCGCTTTCAATGGCTTTCATAACGTTAGGGTCATAATGTGATGAATAATAAAAGCCTATAATAAAGGAAACGGCAACCATTATTAAATTATATAAAACATAATACTTTATAATTTTTCTGGTATTTATAATGCTTTTCATTAAACGTCTGGCATTATCTGTAACAGAAATAGATTTGTATGCTTTGTACAGTAGAAAAATAAAAACTAAAATTACGGCATAGCTAAAAATGCTTAATCCTGTCATGATACCATCTGAATATACTTTATCAAGTTGAGATCTGTAGGTGTCTGATGTGAAATAAGGTATAGTGTTAACTAATATCCAGAAAACTAACTCTGCAATACTAATGTAAAAAAGTGTTTTTACTATTGAAGATGATTTTTTATGTAGCATTGGCAAGATATCTTTAGCTTTTAATGTAGCTTGGGTATCTTGTTTATTCCAATCTTTTTTTAGTAAATCTAATCCATCCATGGCTATTACGGATTTAAAATGGTTCTTAACTTGTTTTTAATTCTGTTCATTTTCACGCGGGCATTTACCTCGCTAATTCCCATTGTCTCGCTAATTTCTCTATAATCTTTGTCTTCTAAATACAAGAAAACTAATGCTTTTTCAATATCGTTAAGCTGGTGTACTGCTTTGTAAAGTACTTTTAATTGTTGTTCTTCAGTATCATCATAATCTTCAGATTTTATTTTAAAAGCAACACCATCAAAATCTTGGGTGTTAATGGTTCTTTTAGACTTTCGGTATAGGGTAATGGCAGTATTTAAACCAACTCTATACATCCAGGTACTAAATTTTGAATCGCCACGAAACTTTGGGTAGGCTTTCCAAAGTTGAATGGTTATTTCTTGGAACAAATCATTATGAGCATCATAGTTGTTGGTATACAACCTACATACTTTATGTATGATGTTTTGATGCTTTTCAAGCAGTTCCACAAAATTTTGTTCTAGTTCGTTTTTCAATGTGATGGTTTGGTTATACCAATAGGTAGCTTAAAAATTAAAAATGTTACAAAAAAGATGAAAATACTATTAAAATTTCAATTCATCTATTAGATTTTACAGTTCGGTTATTTAAAGTTTAGAAACTCTTAATTCTACTTCAAATTTGCACTGTCAATCAATAATAACAAATAGTATTTAAATAATCATGAAACAACTAATCATCATTTTAATTACATTATTTAGTATTCAATTACAGGCCCAAACATTAATTAAAGGTAAAGTAGTTAATTCAAAAAAAGAACCTATTATGGGTACCAATATTTATTTAGAAGGCACTTATGATGGAAGCACTTCAAATGAAAAAGGCGAGTTTTCATTTACAACCACAGAAACCGGCACTCAAAGTTTAAAAGTATCGTATTTGGCTTATGAAACCTTTACAATGGTAGGAGATTTAGCGTATATGAAAGACCTAACCATTACACTAAAAGAAGACGTAAGCACTTTAGATGCCGTAGTGCTATCGGCAGGTACATTTTCTGCCGGTGATAATAGTAAAGTAAGCGTGCTAAAACCTTTAGATGTTGTAACTACAGCAAGTGCTTTAGGAGATTTTGTTGGGGCATTGCAAACGCTTCCAGGGACATCAACTGTGGCAGAAGATGGTCGTTTATTTGTACGTGGTGGCGATGCTAATGAAACACAAATTTTTATTGATGGTATTCGTGTATTTACACCATACACACCAACAGCAAATAACACACCAACACGCGGACGTTATTCTCCTTTTTTGTTTGATGGTATTACCTTTTCAACAGGCGGTTATTCGGCAGAGTATGGGCAAGCTTTATCAAGTGTTTTATTGTTAAATACTATAGATGAACCAGACCAAGAAAAAACAGATATTGGTATTATGAGCGTTGGAGCAACCTTAGGAAATACTCAAAAATGGGGTGCTAATTCTTTAAGTGTAAATGCATCTTATGTAAATTTAGCGCCTTACATTGCTTTGTTTCCAGATAGAAACGATTGGAAAAAACCTTTTGAAACCTTTGCAGGTGAAGCCGTTTACAGGCATAAAACAGATTCTGGTTTATTTAAGTTTTACGGCGCTTTTGATACCAGTAATTTTGAATTAACACAAACGCATATTGATTTTTCTGAAGGTGCAAACTTCAAATTAAATAATAAAAATTTATATATGAATGGATCATATAGCGGTATTTTAACAGATACTTGGTCTATGTTTGGAGGGGTAAGTTTTACAAGAGCTAATAATAAATTGGGGGTAATTGATAGTGATGTAAATAACACTGAAAATTCTTTTCATGCTAAGTTGAAGTTTAAAAATCGTTTTAGTAATAGATTCAAATTGTACTATGGAGCAGAATATTTTGCTACAGATTATGATGAAACTTATAAAGATGAAACTATTGAAGAAGTAAATTATGGTTACAATAATAATATTGCTGCTGCATTTGCCGAAGCAGATATATTTATCTCTAAAAATTTAGCTTTTAAAACAGGTATTAGAGCAGAATATAGTGAAATTTTTAAAGATATAAACGTGGCTCCAAGAGTGTCTTTAGCTTATAAAACATCAAATAAAAGTCAGTTGTCTTTAGCTTATGGTAATTTTTACCAAAACCCAACCAGCGATGTTTTAAAATTTGAACAAAATTTGAAAGCCGAAAATACCACGCATTATATTATGAACTATCAATACAACGCAGATAGACGTATTTTTAGGGCTGAAGCTTACTACAAAAAATATAATAACCTAGTAAAATATAATACCGCTTTTACAAGTTTTGAAAGTGATTTTAACAACAACGGAAATGGTTTTGCAAAAGGCTTAGATTTATTCTGGAGAGACAATAACTCTATTAAAAACTTTGACTATTGGTTAAGCTACTCTTTTTTAGATACTAAAAGAGATTACAGAAATTACCCAACAAAGGCGCAGCCTAATTTTGCAAACAAGCATAACGTATCTGTAGTAGGTAAGTATTTTATAAATAAATGGCGCAGTCAAGTTGGGTTTAGTTATGGTTTGGCCTCAGGAAGAACTTATACAAACCCCAATGAGTCTGGTTTTTTAAACCAAAAAACAAAAGCATTTAATAACCTAAGTTTAAATTGGGCCTATTTAATATCGCCTCAAAAAATATTATACGCCTCTGTTAATAATGTTCTAGGCTTTAAAAATATAAATGGTTACCAATACGCAAGCACACCAAACATGAATGGGCAATTTAATAGGCGTACTTTAACACCAGCGGCAGATCAGTTCTTTTTTATTGGTTTTTTCTGGACAATTAGTGAAGATAAAAAAAGCAACCAGCTAGATAATTTGTAGAACTAAATTTTGTTTTTTATCTTCTAAAAAATAACCTGTTAAATTGGTAAACCAGTTTTAAATAATTGGTTATCTTGCAATAATTTAAAACTTTAAAAAAATAAATATGGGGCAAGTTATTACGTTTGGTGAGGTTTTAATGCGTATTTCACCTTGGGGAAATAAAAAGTTTATACAATCTAACGTGGCCGAATTTTTTTTTGGAGGCACAGAGTTAAATGTTGGCATTTCTATTGCACGTTTTGGCGGCCATGTAAAACACATTAGTGCAGTTTCAAATGATTTTATTGGTGAAACAGCCATTTCTTACATTAATAAATTTGGGGTAGATACATCATCAATTGTGCGTTCAAAACGTCCGTTAGGGGTTTATTTTTTAGAGGTAGGAGCCGTAATGCGCCCAAGTACCATTTCGTATAATCGTTCACATTCGTCTTTTTCTGAAATACAACCCAATATGGTTAATTGGGATAAAGCATTAACTAACGCTGAGTGGTTACACTGGACGGGTATAACACCTGCTCTTTCAAAACATGCGTTTCATATTTTAAAAGAAGGTTTGTTATTAGCAAAAGAAAAAGGTATGACCGTATCTGCAGACCCAACTTACAGAAACGGACTATGGAATTACGGTATTGATGCAAAAGATGCTTTAATTGAATTATTAGAGTTATCAACCGTTTTTATTGGTGGTATAAATGAAATAAACGAAGTTTTGGGTACAAATTATGGGTATTCAAATGATGATTTTATTGAAGCTTCAAAAGCATTAATGCAAACATTTCCTAGTATTGAAAAAGTGTTTGATAAAATTAGAACGTCATTAAATTCATCATGGCATAAAATACGTGCAAGAATGTATAATGGTAAAGAATTTAAAGAAACTATAGATTTAGATATTACACATATTGTTGATAGAATAGGCACGGGCGATGCCTTTGCGGCAGGATTAATTTATGGTTTACAACGTTTTGATGATTGTAAAGCCATGAAATTTGCTAGTGCTGCTTGTGCGTTAAAGCATACCTATGAAGGCGATGTAAATTTAGCCACAGTTGATGAGGTTACCGCTATTTTAAATGGCAATACTTCGGGTAGGCTGCAAAGGTAAATTACTCAGTTAATTGTAATAAACCAAACATTTTAGGTTGGTGTACATCTTTAGTTGCAATATTTTCAACCGGAAAAATAGTGGTTGTAGAGCGGTTTTCTCCTTCCAGCTCATTTCTATCTTGCCTAATGGCTAAAAACATATATTTTGCACCGGCTTTTACGGGGTAAGCCCTGTCTAATCCCCAAAGTATATTAAAAGGTATTTTAAACTCCATAGTCCAACCCTTATCAGTGTCAGAATTATCATTTACAGAGCCATCAATAGTTACAGCAACTTCATATTCGGGGTTATACCATTTTGCTACAATATTTTTATCTTTTTCAAAATTATTAATAAACAAAACATCATTTTTGGCTTTGTTTAAATTAACTTCAAGTGCAATATGTGCGTTTAATGGTTTTGGGGCTGGTATTAAAAATAATTCAGCACAATCATCAAAAAATGGTTTACCATCTCTTTGGGTTTCTCTTGCAACAATATTGGTGTCTTTACATTCAAAAAATAAATACAAATTTTCAGTATCCCAAAGCATTCTATAGGTTGTGTTTTGGTAGGTGTTGTTGCTTTTTAGTGGGTAAAAATGTGTCAACTTGCGGGCTTCTGCTTTATGCCAATTGGTTTCGTTCATTTTACCATCAATAACCATGTTTTGTTTGGTTTTTATAACCTTATAAATGGGCCTTTCTTGTTGTTGGCAATTAGCTAGTGTGCTTGATAATAATAAAATTATAATGTTGAAATAAAGTTTCATAATTGTGTTGTTACATAAAACTAATGTAAGGCTTTTGAATGATAGTTGCAGTTTTAGATATGATTTTTGTCATAGTTTATCATGTACTTTGAAACTACTTTTATGGTATAAAATTTTAGAGTCATGAAACCAAAAAAGAATCCAAATTTAGAAATAGGACGCAATAGCACATTGTATTTTGCTATAGGTCTTAATTTGATGCTGCTTCTTTCTTGGCGTATGTTAGAATACAAAACTTACGAGAAAGATGAAGTTTCAATTGATATTGTAGAAGTTGAGAGTGAATTTGAAGAAGAAATACCAATAGTAAATCAAATGGCGCCACCACCACCGCCACCACCACCGGTTGCTCTTCAAGAAAATGTGCAAATTGTTGAAGATACTGAAGAGGTTGAAGAAACCTTTATAGAAAGCTCTGAAACCGATCAAAACGACGCTATTGCAGAGGTAGTTGAAGTAAGTGATATTGTGGTTGAAGAGGTGTATGAAGACGTAGAGGTGGCTTTTGCTATTATTGAAGACGTACCGGTATTTCCAGGTTGTGAAAAACTAAGTAAGGCAAAAACAAAAGCTTGTTTTCAGCAAAAAATGCAAGAACACGTTGTAAAACACTTTACATATCCCCAGGCTGCACTAGATATGGGAATACAAGGTCGTGTATCAGTAATATTTATGATAGATACTAAAGGGCACGTAACAGGTGTACGTTCTAGAGGACCCGATAAAATATTAGAAAAAGAAGCAGAGCGTATTATTGGAATGTTGCCAAAAATGCAACCCGGTAAACAACGCGGTAAACCAGTTAAAGTTTCTTATGCTGTGCCAATATTCTTCAAGTATCAAGAAGGATAGGTCTGTAAAAAGTTCTTTATTTCAATGTGGGGAAAACCAAGAGTTAATTAATTAGCTCTTGGTTTTTTTGTTTTTAGCTACCGCTAAATTATGTGCTATTTAAAGTATTTACAATTCATCATATAAAAATTACAGTTGGGTAATTCACTTTTTTAAAACCTTCATGTGTGTTGCATATTTGTGTCATAATTAAAAAACAAACAGTTATTAATCTAAATTTAAAACACATGAAAAAAATAATCATCATTACCGTATTATTAATTACAGGTTTAGTAAATGCACAAGGAAATTATGAAAAAGGCATGAAAAAAGCTTTTGATTTGTGGAGTAACGGCAAACCTGTTGAAGCAGCTAATTTATTTGAACGTATTGCAAATGCAGAACAAGATAATTGGTTGCCGCCATATTACGCAGCCCAAATTAACATTGTGTATAGTTTTGGTTTAAAAGACAAAGAAAAACTAACCGCTCAATTAAAAAAGGCACAAGATTTATTAAACGATGCCACTGCAATATCTAAAAACAATGCCGAAATTTTAGTAATGCAAGCAATGCTCCACACCGCTTGGGTAGCTTTTGATGGCGCAACATATGGCATGACATTGTCTCCAAAAGTAGTTGAAATTTATACTAAAGCTAAGGCCATTGCGCCAAATAACCCAAGAGTTGTGTATTGCCATGCCGAATGGAATATTGGTGGCGCTAAGTTTTTTGGGCAAGATACCACGCCGTTTTGCAAAGATTTAGAAAAAGCTTTAGATCTTTTTGCTAATTTTAAACCAGAAACACCTTTTCACCCTAATTGGGGGCAAGATCGTGCTGAAATGGCTTTAAAAGCTTGTAAAGAATAATAAGGTAAATACCGTACAAATACAAAAACGTTACAATGAAACATCTTTTAAAAAATATAATTACATCATTTATAATAGGCATTGTTGTGTTTGTTGTTGGAAGTTTTTTATCAAACGGATTTAAATATCAATCTACCGAAGATTTTCTTGTAACCTTTGTGATTTACCAGTTGTACTCATTTGTAATTGGGTTTTCAAACATGTATTTTTTTGATTATTTAGAAAAATTAACCTGGAGACCAACCGATAAAATTAAACGTATAATTATAGGTATTATTGGTGCAACCGTACTTACTCTTGTGTGTCTTTTTGTACTAAACTTAATAATGGCTATAACATTACGTGGTGAAACAGTAAGCCATTTTATAGCAAACCAATCTTACAGGCATTATAGCTTTGGTTTATGGATTACACTTACCATTGTTACCTTTTTTCATGTAATTTATTTTTACAATAGGTATCAGCAAAATAAAATAAAAGAGCAAAAAGTAATAGCAGGTACAGCAAGTGCTAAGTTTGATGCTTTAAAAAATCAATTAGATCCGCATTTTCTATTCAATAGTTTAAATGTGTTAACCAGTTTAATTGATGAAAACCCAGATAAAGCTCAAGATTTTACAACATCACTTTCAAAAGTATACAGGTATGTTTTAGAGCAAAAAAGCAAAGAATTAGTATCTGTAGATGAAGAGTTGCAATTTGCAAAAACGTACATGTCTTTAATAAAAATGCGTTTTGAAGATAGTATAGTTTTCACAATGCCAGCAAAAGCTTCTAACCCAGAAAGTAAAGTAGTTCCATTATCATTACAACTACTTTTAGAAAACGCAGTAAAACACAACATGGTAACCCCAAGTAAACCTTTACACATTACCATTTTTGAAGATAATGGTTACCTAGTGGTAGAAAACAATTTACAACCCAAGCAAATTGTAAAAAAAAGCAGCGGTGTTGGTTTAAGCAACATTATGCAACGTTACAATTTGCTAACTACCCGCAAGGTAGATATTAACAAACAAACAACTAAGTTTTTGGTAGCAATACCAATGCTTACAAAACAAATATCAATTATGAGAACAAAATCATCAAATCAAATAGACGATAGTTATTTACGTGCACGCAATCATGTTGAAGAGCTTAAAGGCTTTTACTACAGTTTAGTGGCATATATTTTTGTAATCCCTTTTTTAATTTTTGTAAATTATAGAACCTCGTGGCATTTCCAATGGTTTTGGTTTCCAATGTTTGGTTGGGCTATAGGTTTGGTTATACAAGCATTTAGGGTTTTTGTACACAACGGTGCTTTTGGCAGAAACTGGGAACAGCGCAAAATACAAGAATACATGAAACAAGAGGAACAAAAAGATCGTTGGAACTAATTAAAAAAAACATGAAACAATTAAAAGATTTTAATACAGACTATAAAAAAGAAGAGGCTTATTTACGCGCGCAAAAACGTGTAAAAGATTTAAAAGGTTTTTACGCTCACGCCTTGTGGTATTTGGTAATTAACATAATACTTATTGTATTAATTGGTGCAAATTCAAACGGAAATATTTGGCACTTTGGCACATTTGCAACAGCATTTTTTTGGGGCATAGGTTTAGCATTTCATGCTTTGGGGGTGTTTGGTAAAAACATATTTTTTAGTAAAAACTGGGAAGAACGCAAAATACAAGAATACATGCGTAAAGAGGAAACTGAAAAATATGAGTAACATGAGCAAACCAACCAATAATAAAAACAAGCAAGCCTACTTTAAAGCCAAAGAAAAAGTAAGACATGTGAAAATATTTTACTTGCATTTGGTGGGCTATTTAATAGCTGTTGGGCTTATGGGCTACAATATTTATTACATTCATATTTATACAAGTAAATACACTAACTTTTTTACGTGGTTTAATAGTATATTTATTGTAGCGTGGACGGTTTTTATTGTGCTACACTGGCGTTGGGCCATAAAAGGAAAAACCTTTTTTAGTAAAGGTTGGGAAGCAAAAAAAGCTAAAGATTATATTGAAAAACAAGCCACAAAGGAAGAAACCACAATGTGGGAATAGTATAAATATCACAATTCAAAATATTTAAAAATTTACTGTAGTTATTATGAATGTTATTATTATTGAAGACGAAAAACCATCGGCACGCCGTTTGCAACGTATGTTAAGTAAATTAGGTGTTGAAGCTGAAACCATGTTACACTCTGTGGAAGAATCTATACAATGGTTTCAGGAAAACACGCATCCAGATTTAATTTTTTTAGACATACAGTTAAGTGATGGTTTATCATTTGAAATTTTTGAAACCATTAAAATAAAATCGGCCATAATTTTTACAACAGCTTATGATGAGTACGCACTACAAGCATTCAAATTAAACAGTATAGATTATTTACTTAAACCAATTGATACCGATGAATTAGAAAATGCAGTAGTAAAATATCAAGAAAATGCGCCTAAAAAACAAGCTGTAACTTTAGATTTTACCGATATTAAAAACTTGTTAGTGAATCCTTTAGATAGAGAATACAAAAAACGATTTTCAGTAAAAGTTGGTCAGCATTTAAAGCTTATAAATGTTGATGACATTGAATGTATTTATTCTGAAAACAAAGGCACTTATTTGTTTACAACTGATGGCAGAAACTATTTGTTAGATAAAACTTTAGATCAACTTGAAGAAGATTTAGAACCACAAACCTTTTACCGCATTAACCGAAAGTTTTATGTAAATATTAACGCCATAAAAGATATGGTAAGCTATACCAACTCACGTTTACAAATAAAATTAAATATCTATAATGAGCAAGAGGTTATTGTGGCTAGAGAGCGTGTAAAAGATTTTAAAGCTTGGTTAGAGTAGTTAGTTTTAAGAAACTATTCTTTAATTCTTTTAAAAATCATCTGATTGTTTTCTGTAAATTCTAAAGGTCTATCGCCTTTAAAGCCTATTGAAAATAACATATTGTCATTATCAATTTTTTTAGCAATACATAATAATCGTTTAGTTACATTATCGTCAAAAATAGTAACAACAAAATCAACTTCAATTGGAGATTTAGAGTAGTCAACCTCATATTCCATTTTACCTCTTTTTCCTTGGAACTCGAATTCTTTTCCGCCTAATTCAAAATTTTTCACCTTCATATACGCATAACCTTCAGCATCAAAAATAAAATATCCAATATCACCTTTATCTTCTCCTTCCCATTTTCCTACAATACTAAAATCAGAATTTTCAGAGGTGTTAAATGCTGTTAGCATTAAAGCGGTAAAAAGTAGTAAAATTATTTTTTTCATGGTTTTAGGTGTTTTAGAATTAAGTTAAGCATGGCTTAAATAAATAAAATCATTCTTCTATACGATTTTCATCAAAAGCCGAAGGTAAAAGTTTAGGTATAAACTTAACAACAAGTGGTAATAAAATAGCGCCACCAGGCAACATAAAAATGGCTAAACTTGGTATGCTTTTAAAAACATCAAGCAGTTGGTCTTGTACTTTTTTTTGTTCTTCTTGTGTTAAATCGCGCACTGTAGATTGTGTAAGCAACACCATAAGTTCTTTACTGTCTTTTAACTCTTGGTACAGGCGTTTACGGTTTCTAGAAATAAGTTTAGTAACCATTTTACTAGAATTATTATAAAAACTTTGCACTAAATTTTTAGAGCTTAAAAGCGCAATGTTGTCTTTGTTTTCTGTGTAAAACTTATTAATGGTTGTAATAGCTTCTTTGGTGCGTTCTTTAGGTATGTTTAAGTCTGCACCAAGTTTTACTAAAAAGCGTTGTTCGTTTTTATCAATTTTTTTATCAGTCCAAGTAGCCATACACGCCAAGTCTAAAATGTAATTTTTTTCTTGGTTTGTAGTAATGTATTTTATGGCAGTATCATATTGCAGGGGGTCACTGTTGTGGTAGCGTAAAGACGATTCAAAAAGTTTTATTAAACTTTCATCATACTGGTTTTTATGTGATTTTAAATTTAAAACTGATAGTGTAATGGCTTCAATTGAGGCTTCAATTTGTTTTAAATAATCAATAGTAATGGTATTATTTTTTAAATATTGTTGGTAAGCTAAAACATCAATATACAATAGGGCATTTATAATAAAATATTTAAAGTTTTTTGTAAGCACATTGGCATCAATTTGTGTGCGTTTGTGTATAAGTTTTTCTAGTTGTTCGTTGTTTTTTTTACCACCTAACAACCCCTGAAAAAATGAAGTTTTTAACTCATCAATAGCCGTATAAAAATCAATAGTACTATCAATAAACGGTATGTTTGTTTCAGCTTTGCTATGGGTATAAAATAGAGCAAGTAACAGGTTGGTTTTAGAGCGCTCTTCTTCCGTTAGGTCTTCATTTGTAATAACACCAGCAACCACATTTAGGTTGCTGCCGTAAATAAAACCACAGTTTCTTAAACCATCATAAAATTGGGTGGTATTCAAACTTAAAAAAGCAGGCGTTTGTTCTACTTCTTTTAATAATTTTTTTATCCAACCTTGTGCAGATGGGTTCATGGGGTGTTTTTTTGCTTATGTAAATGTAGTATTTAAAGCGTATAAACTAAAAATTTTTTCGTTAACAAAATTTTAACAAAACCACTAAAACTGTTTTTTCGTAGGTATGGGCATAAATGAATTTTTAATTAACTAAATGTCAAAAATTATGAAAAAAGTTAGAAATGTTATAGGAATAGCTATTGTAGCAATAGCAGGTTTCTTTATGGTGGCAGCAGATCATATTGATGCGCCCGATGTACAGGGTGGTACAAGTGATATCACCGATTTTTACGCCTTCCAAGGTGCCAATACAGATAATATGGTATTTGTAGCTAATGTACAAGGTTTGTTAAGCCCATCAGCAACAGGAGCAGCAGCTTTTGATGAAAACGTATTAATTGAATTTAATATTGATAACACGGGTGATAATGTTGAAGATCTAGTAATTCAAGCTATTCCAAGAGATGGTAAAATGTATTTCTTTGGGCCTGTAGCTCCGTCATCAACAGGTTTAAACAGTACTGTGCAAATTAATGCAACTTCAGGTGGTGTTGTAGATATTACGCCGTATGATGCCACAGAAATTATTGCTACCAATGGCGGTATGACATTTTTTGCTGGCCCAAGAGATGATCCTTTCTTTATGGATTTTGCTCAATATTCTGAAATTATTGCAGGTAATGCCACAAGTTTTAACAATCCTGGAGCCGATACTTTTGCGGGTACCAACGTAATGTCTGTTATAGTTGAAGTACCAAAATCTATGATTGGTGGTAGTGGTACCATTAATACTTGGGTTGAAGCTAAAAGAAAATAACTAACACTTTTTAAAATTTAAAATTATGAAAAATATAAAAATATTAGCAGCACTTGCTGTAGCATTTGTAGCCTTTAATTGTTCAGATGATGATAATAATGATATTATGAAACCAGATCCTATAGATTTTTCGGGAACCTACGCCCAAAAAGATCAAATGGGAAGACCTGCTGTTAACACCGTTTTTGTGTCTTCAGATAGTAAAGATATGTTTAATGTAACAGTGCCATCGGCTCAAAATGCAGCATTTCAAAACATGTTTCAAACTAATTTAACGGCTTTAAGTCCGGCTTTTGCGAATGATGGTGACACCAATGCTCTTGGGCAAGATGCAGCAACGTTTACAGGCCTTTTAGCTACCGATGTTTTAAATGTATCATTAGACGGAACTACTACGTTTTACGACGGAACAAACGTTTTAACAGGAAGAGCCTTGGCCGATGATGTTATTACTGTTGAACTACTACTTATTTTTGGTGGCGAAGATTTTTCTGAAAACCCAGGATTATCAAATGATAATGTTGATGCAAACGACAAACCTTTTTTAGCCTCATTCCCTTACTTGGCATCGCCATGGTAACATAAAATCCCAAGGCTTTTAAAGTCTTGGGTTTTTAACTATGCCCCAAACCTACTATAGTTAAACCCAAAAATAAAAGAATATGCAAACCAAAACCATAATAGCACTTTTTGCACTTGTTATAACCCTAAGTAGTTGTAATAAAACATCGCAAAAAGTAACCAAAAAATCAGAATACTCAGCATTTTTAAATATTACAGATAATGAGATGTTGCGTTTAGCAAAAGAAGATGTAACATTTTGGAAAAAAAAGCTTGAAAAAGAACCAAATCAATTTCCTTATTTAGCAAAACTAGCAGCATCTCAAACTGTTTTATTTAATGAAACAGCTAATATTGAATATTTAAAAAATGCCGAAAAATATTTAATAGAAGCCAACAAAAGCACGCATTATAAAAAAGCGGGCTATTTAAGAAGTTTAGCAAGAAATTACATATCGCAGCACCGTTTTAAAGAAGCGCTTGAATTAGTTGAAAAAGCCGAAACCATTGGCGAAAATCTAAGAGGCACGCAATGCATGTTATTTGATGTACATTTAGAATTGGGTAATTATAAATTAGCAGAAAACTATTTAAAAAAGATTGAAGATTTTAAAGATTTCGATTTTTTAATAAGAATTGCCAAATGGTCAGACCACAAAGGAAATTTAGATGCTACCATCAATTACATGGAACGCGCTAAAGACATTGCAGAGTCTTCAAACTTAAAAGGCATGAAACAATGGGTTTACACCAATTTAGCCGATTATTACGGGCATGCCGGAAACATAAAAACATCATATAATCACTATTTAAAAGCCTTAGCGTTAAACCCCAATGATGCGTATGCCAAAAAAGGCATTGCTTGGATAGTGTATTCTTATGAAAAAAAGCCAGATGAAGCCTTAAAAATTTTAGAAACCATAACTACAACTTACAAAGCGCCAGATTATTACTTGTTAAAAACTGAAATAGCAGCCTACAAAGGAGATAGTGCGCTTGAGCAAACACAGTTAGAATTATACAAAAAAAGTGTTAAAAACCCGCAGTATGGCCACATGTATAATACACACAATGTACTTTTGCATGCCGAAGAATCAGCGCGTTTTGATGAGGTTTTAAGTTCAGCTTTTTCTGAAATAGAAAATAGAGCTACACCACAAACTTACAGCTTGCTTGCGTGGGTTTACTTCAATAATAACCAAAAAGAAAATGCATTAACAATAATGCAAAACCATGTAGTAGGCAAAACGTTTGAGCCAGAAGCATTATACCATTTAGCCCAAATTTACAAAGCAAATGGTATGCTTAATGAAGCCAAAAAACTAAAACAAGAGTTGCTAGAAAGTAGCTTTGAACTAGGCCCTATTACAACCAAAAAAATACAAAATATTTAATTATGACTAAAAAGCTAACCACATTACTCTTTAGCTTGCTAATGTTGTTTATTTTCTCAAATAGTAATGCTCAACAACTTAAAGGACACGTAGCAAATACTAAAAAGCAACCTTTAGAAGCCGCATATATTTACAATTTAAACTCAAAAAGTCATGCACACTCATTGGAAACTGGCGCGTTTATTTTAAATGATACAAAGGCGGGCGATTCTATTAAAATTGGACTCTTAGGTTACAATACTAAAATAATAGCTGTAGAGAATTTGCAAGAGCATATGGCTATTCAATTATCTGAAAAAATATATAGTTTAGATGAATTGGTTATTTCTGAACAATTAAATGCGTTAAGCACTATTACTGATTTAGATTTGAATACAAACCCCGTAAAATCATCACAAGAAATATTACGCAAAGTACCAGGTTTAATTATTGGTCAGCATGCTGGTGGCGGTAAAGCCGAACAAATATTTTTACGCGGTTTTGATATTGATCATGGTACTGATATTGCATTGTCTGTTGATGGTATGCCCGTAAATATGGTATCTCACGCGCACGGACAAGGCTACAGTGATTTACACTTTATTATACCTGAAACTGTAAATAAAATAGATTTTGGTAAAGGGCCGTATTATGCCAATAAAGGCGATTTTAACACTGCGGGTTATGTTGATTTTTCAACTAAAGATTACTTAAATAACAGCGAAATTTCATTTGGTTTAGGGCAATTTAATACATCTCGCGTGTTAGGTATGTTTAATTTGCTAGATAAGGTGAATAATCAACATGCGTATTTAGCCATTGAAAATTTACAAAGCGATGGCCCTTTTGAGTCTCCACAAAATTTCAACAGACTTAATATGTTTGGGAAATATGTGTTTTTAACACCTTCAAACGATAAAATAACGCTAACAGCATCACATTTTACAAGTACTTGGGATGCTTCGGGGCAAATTCCTGTAAGAGCTGTTAATAGCGGATTAATTTCAAGATTTGGCGCTATTGATGATACTGAAGGTGGCACAACAGATAGAACCAATTTCAATGTAAGCTTCACAAAACAAATTAGTGATAATACTACGTTTAAAACCAACGCTTTTTACAGTAATTATAATTTTGAATTGTTTTCAAATTTCACCTTCTTTTTAGATGATGAAGACAACGGAGACCAAATTAAACAAAAGGAAAACAGAAATATTTTTGGCTTAAACACTGCTTTTACAACCGAAACATTTTTAAATGAAACCGAAGTAAATTTAAACTACGGGTTGTCTTTTAGACATGATATTTCAAACAACAATGAATTATCAAAAACTATAAATAAAACAACGCTAAACGAAGCTGTTCAGTTAGGAGATATCAATCAAACCAATACATCGGCGTTTTTTAATGCCGCTTTCACAAAAGGTAAATTTACGTTTGCACCAGGTATTAGGTTAGATAATTACAAGTTTATTTACAAAGACAAACTTAATAATACAGGCAGAACACAGGCTGAAAGCAAAACTATTTTTAGTCCTAAATTAAACTTGTTTTACACGGCTAATAACAATTTAAAATGGTTTTTAAAATCGGGTATTGGTTTTCATTCCAACGATACGCGTGTGGTTGTTACCAATGCCGAAGAAAATATACTACCAAAAGCGTATGGTGTAGATTTTGGTAATATTTGGAAACCCACAAAAAACCTTTTCATTAATACAGCACTTTGGTACTTGTATTTACAACAAGAGTTTGTGTATGTTGGTGATGCTGGTGTTGTTGAACCTAGCGGAAAAACAGAGCGCTATGGCGTAGATTTTGGTGTGCGCTATCAGTTTTCAGATTATTTATATTTTAATACCGATGCTACATATACCAAAGCCAGAAGTATTGAAGAAGATGAAGGTAATGATTACATTCCGTTGGCACCAGATTTTACGGTAACTGGTGGTTTGTCTCTGCAAGATTATAAAGGCTTTTCAGGAAGTATTAACTACAGATATTTGGATGATAGACCTGCTAATGAAGATAACAGCATTGTAGCCGATGGATATTTTGTAACCGATATTAATGCTAACTACACAATTAAAAATATAACCTTTGGTGTTGTAATAGAAAACCTTTTTGATACTGAGTGGAATGAAACACAATTTGCTACAGAATCTAGATTGCAAAATGAAACCACTCCGGTTGAAGAAATACATTTTACACCAGGTACGCCATTTTTCATAAAAGGAGTTATAAGCTATAAGTTTTAAAAATTCTCTTAAGAACTATTAGCGAGGGATTGCTAATTTTTTGGTTGGTTTGCAAGGAAAGTTACTTAATTAGAAATAATTAGGTGCTTTCCTTTCTTTTTTGTTAGTAAGTCAATAAAATAGAGCAAGTTGCTATTATTTATAAAACAATAAAAAAATAATTAAAGTATTAAAAAAAACAGGAGTTTCCTTATGAATTGTTTTCAACTACACCCAAAGTGTAAAGTTGTTCTAGAGTAGGTGTTATACTTCCGCCGGCGGGCTCTAAAGTAATACCAAATGCCTGAGATTGGTTGGCGTTTTCTATAGTGAATATTTTATTTTCGTCTGTGTTAAAATCATCTAATGTGCCTAAACTAGTTGGGCTTAACGGATTTAAAGTTAAAGACCAAACTTGATATACTTTACCATCTGGAGGTGTTGGTAAACCTTGCACATCTAAATAAATATTATTGGCTTTTTTATCCCAATAAACTTTTGCGTAAGCATCGGGGTAAACGGTTTGTCCTGCAAGTGGTACCGCAATAATATCTCGGTCTCTTAAAACCGAAATAAGATGTTTGGCATCTTTTAAGCTGTTATTAGCTTTTTCAATTTCAAATTCTAATAATTGCTCATTTACAGTTGCAACATTAATATCAGTTTGTAATTGGTTGTTTCTATTAACCGTCCATAATAAACCAGCTCCTAAAATTACAGCAGCTGCCCAACCAGAATATGTTAGCCAATTATATTTAGGTTTTATTGAAACTACTTTGGTGTTTTTAAAACCTAATTTTTCTTTTAAATGTTGAACCGTTTTTTTAGGATTGTGTGTTGAGGTTGCTGCTGTAAGTTTAACTACAGCGCTTTCAATTTCTAAAACCTCTTGCAAAATTTCAGGATGTTTTTGCATAAGCGCGTACACCTCTTTGTTTTCTTTTTCAGAAAGGGCGCCGGCTACGTATAGCTCTAAAATTCCAGATTCTATGTATGCTTTTATATCCATTTTTTAATTAAGCACTAATTCTCGTAATGCTTTAATGCAATTTCGGTTTCTTGTTTTTATAGTGCCAATTGGCATGTTTAATGTTTCTGAAGCTTCGCTTTGTGTATAACCTTTAAAATATAGTAGGTTAATTAGTTTTTTACAGTTATCGGCTAGTTTGTTAACAAACGTTTTTATACCAATAGCATCGGTTTTATTATCTAAATTATCAGAGGCTTCTATAATGTTTACGAAAAAATCGGCATTAAGGTTTTGTTTATTTTTCTTAAAATTTTTTGAGCGTGTTTTATCAATGGCTGCGTTTCTGGCAATATTTAAAATCCACGTAAAAAATCTACCTTTACTACTGTTGTATGTGTGCGCTTTATCCCAAGCTTTAATAAACACATCTTGTGTAATTTCGTCAGCTAAATCATTGTTTTTTAAAATATTAAAAACAACACCGTGAATGCTTTGGCTATACATGGTGTATAAAGCCTCAAAAGCTTGTTCATCTTTATTCTGAAAATTTTTTACAAGAGTGTCTAGTTGCATGCAATACTGCGTGTTTCTTTTTTAAGAAATTTTTGGTGAATTTAGGTTATAATTTAGTTGAAACCAAAAGCAAAGGCATTAAATAGCATTTTCTAATACATTTACTAAGTTTTCAATCATGGTTGTGCCTTTTTGTAATTGCTCTTTTGATATAAACTCATTGGCTCTGTGTGCTTGTTTTATGGAGCCTGGGCCACAAATAATACTTTCAAAACCAGCATTTGCAAAGTGGCCAGCTTCTGATGCATATGAAACCGTACTCCATTTGTAATTGCCTGTTATTTTGCCAATTAAATTAACAACGCTAGATGTTTGGTGCGTGTTTAAAGCGGGTACAATAGGATGGTTTTCAACAACACTAATTTTAAAACCAGGAAACAATGCTTGCTGTAGTTTTTCTCTGCCAGCACAAAAGTTTAATAAATCTAAGTGTAATTGGTTAGCATTGTCTTTTGGTAAACATCGAATATCTAATGATAGTGTAGCTTTGTTTGCTATTATATTGGCCGCAATGCCACCATTAATAGTACCAACATGTAATGATGAATGTGGCGGATTAAAACGCTCATCTTTACTAATTTGTATGAGGCTGTTCATTTTTTCTTCGGCCCAAAGTACAATTTTAGCAGCTTCGTGTACAGCACTTACTTCTTGTTTAATACGGCTACTATGGCCTTGAGAACCGTTAATAGTAATATCTAAAATATGAATACTTTTTTGCCCAATAATAGGTTGTAGCATTGATGGTTCTCCAATAATGGCAAATTGGGGTGTTTCGGTATAGCTTTTTTTTAAATGATTTATTAGTGATTTGGCAGCTAAACATCCAATTTCTTCATCATAAGTAAATGCAAAATAAATGGGTTTTTGTAGTGGTGCTTTTACCATTTTAGGCAACACAGATAGGCAACAGGCTAAAAACCCTTTCATATCGCAACTACCGCGGGCGTATAAATTACCGTCACCTTTATCAATTAGTTCAAAGGGGTTAGTTTCCCAAGGTTGGCCACTTACAGGCACAACATCGGTGTGGCCAGAAAGTATAACGCCGCCATCAACAGCTGGCCCAATACGGCAATGTAGTGAAGCCTTGGTGTAATCTTCATTAGGAACTAAAAAAGTGGTTACACCAAAGCTTTCAATATAATTTTTAATCCAATTAATAATGTCTAAATTAGAATCGCCTCCTAAAACAGAAAATGATACTAATTTTTCAAGAATTTGTTGGGTTGTCATTAAAATTGAGATTTATTAGTTTTCTCTAAGGTAAGTATTCACCTCAATAGCAACATCTTCCCAAGTTTTACTAACGCCGTCTGGCCCTTTATGTAAATCAAAACATACTTTATTTAAAGCGGCTAAAGCGTCAAGCGCATTCCAGTCTTTTAAATTCATAACACCGCTTAAAGTAACGCGTCTTTCATCAGTAATTTTAACATCTAAAGGTAAATTGTTGGTAACGCCATTCATTGTTAAAGATGCCACATATTTATTGTCTGCAACTTTAATGGTGCCTTTAATAAATTCAGTGTCTAACATAGTGCCAAAAAATGATTCTTTAATTTTAGCATCGCGGGTGTTAGTAGCATCATTAGTAAATACGCTACTAATAGGAATTGAAAATGTTAGGTTATTTAAGGCTTCTTGTGGTGATGCGCCTGATTTCTCATCAAAATTTAATACTGTAAATTCGCCACCAACACCTAATTTCTCGGTTGTTTTATAAGCGGTCCATTTAACTGATGTTGCTTCAGGTTTTACAACAAACTGCGTTGTTTTTTCTGTAGCTTCTGTTTCAGTAGTTTTTGTGTCTTTTTTTTCGTTTTTACAAGCAACAATACTTAATGTAAAAACTAATAATAAAAAACTAATCTTTTTCATGTGGATTGTAAGTTTTTAAAGGTTTTTTATTGTGAAATTTTATAGTGTGAAGGTAATCATTATTAGGCTAACATCAAATTAAAGACATGATATATGTCATATTTTAATAACGCCATTGCCTGTAGTTTTGTAGCATAACAGTTAGGTATGTTAAAAGCGTTAATAAATAAATATAATATTGCGGGGCCGCGTTATACAAGTTACCCAACGGTGCCCTATTGGAATGCCAATACGTTTTCTTTAGAAAATTGGCAGGCATCAATGGCCAAATCTTTAAATGAAAGTAATTTAAAAGAAGGCATAAGCTTATACATTCATTTGCCTTTTTGCGAAAGTTTATGCACATTTTGCGGATGTAACAAGCGTATTACAAAACAACACAGCGTAGAAAACCCGTACATAAACGCCGTACTAAAAGAATGGCGTTTGTATTTACAGTTGTTTAATGAAAAACCAGTAATTAAAGAGTTGCATTTAGGTGGTGGTACACCAACATTTTTTAGTGCCGAAAATTTAGAATTACTCATAAAAGGTATTTTAAATGATGCGGTTTTAGCCAATAATTATGAGTTTAGTTTTGAAGGACACCCAAATAACACCACCAAAGAACACTTACAAACCTTATTTAATTTAGGTTTTAGGCGTGTTAGTTTTGGTGTGCAAGATTATAATGAAACAGTACAAAAAGCTATACATAGAATACAGCCTTTTGAAAACGTAAAACACGTAACTGAAGCAGCAAGAAACATTGGTTACACATCTGTAGGGCATGATATTATTTTTGGTTTACCATTTCAAACATTACAACATGTAAAAGAAACTATTTTAAAAACCAAGGAATTATTACCAGACAGATTAGCTTTTTACAGCTACGCCCATGTGCCGTGGATAAAAGGAAATGGTCAACGAGGTTTTAGTGATGAAGATTTGCCATCGGCAGCTTTAAAACGAAGCCAATATGAGTTAGGAAAAGAGCTGTTAGCACAGGTAGGCTATCATGAAATAGGAATGGATCACTTTGCGCTAACTTCTGATAGTTTATATAAATCAATGCAAAACGGAGATTTACACCGTAATTTTATGGGTTATACAGCCTCTAAAACACAGGCAATGATTGGTTTAGGTGTGTCGTCAATAAGTGATAGTTGGTATGGTTTTTCGCAAAATGTAAAAGGTATTGAAACGTATTATCAATTTTTAGAAAAAGATGTCATTCCTGTTTATCGTGGACATATTTTGAACGAGGAAGATTTGATAATAAGAAAGCATATTCTTAACTTAATGTGCAGGTTTAAAACCTCTTGGAGTAAAAATAACTTGTATTTTAACGAGCTTTCAGAAACGTTAATACGATTGAAGGAAATGGAAACCGACGGATTAATCAATATAAATTCAAAAAGTATTGAGGTGACTAAAAAAGGACAGCCATTTGTTAGAAATGTGTGTATGGCGTTTGATTTGCTATTGCAACGTAAACAACCCAACACGCAATTGTTTTCAATGACTGTTTAGTTTAAACTAAAAAAAGAAAGAACATGGAAAAAATAATTGTACCCGTAGATTTTTCAGAGTATTCTGAATATGCATTAAAAGCTGCTGCAAAATTAGCAGAAAAAAATAATGCCGAAGTTTTAGCATTACACATGCTAGAAATGCCAGAAATAATGCTTACTAGTAGTGGTGAAGAACCTCAAAGAGTAATTTACTTTTTAAAATTAGCCGAACAAAAGTTTCAAAGCTTTTTAAATAAAAACTATCTGCAAAATATTAAAGTTACGCCCATAGTAAAACATTTTAAAGTGTTTAGCGAAGTTAATGAAGTTGCTAAAGAGCAAGGCGCAGATTTAATTGTAATGGGATCGCACGGTGTAAGTGGTGCTAAAGAATTTTTTGTAGGTTCAAATACAGAGCGCGTTGTACGTAATGCCGATGTGCCAGTTTTGGTAATAAAAAACGATATAGCCGATGTTAATTTTGATGTAGTTGTTTTGGCTTGCAATTTTTCTGAAGAATGTTTGGCTTCTTACATAAAGGCCTCAAAAATATGTAATGAAATGAATTCTAAACTGTATTTGGTACACGTAAACTTACCAAATGATGGTTTTAAAAGTTCTGTTGAAATTGAAAAACAAGTAGTAAACTTTTTTACTAAAGCTGAAAAGAATTTAGATAAAATGGAAGATGTTTATTACGTTAACGATTATACCGTTGAAGATGGTATTATTAATAGTGCCAATAAATTGGGAGCAGATTTAATAATTATGCCAACACATGGCAGAAAAGGATTAGCTCACTTTTTTCAAGGTAGCATAAGTGAAGATGTTGCAAACCACTCAACACTACCAGTTATGACCTTTAAATTATAGAATAGTGTGATTTTTTAGATAATTAGTTTTTGTTAAAAAGCGCCGAAACTGTGTGTGATTTCGGCGCTTTTTTCATGTTTAATTATTAGGTAAAACTAAAATGTTAAATAAACTAGCTTTAGTTTTTAAAAATAAGTTTTCAATATCAATAGCTTTTAATTTTGATTCTATTAGCTTAGCTTCTCTGTAATTTACTAGAAATAAAGAACTTTCGCCTAAAAAGAATTTACGTTCTTCTGCAGATAATAAGGTTTCATAATCTTTAACAATAGTAGTGGTATAATTAGTTTGTTGCGTGTAGGAGTCTAATTGATTGCTTAATGCATTTACCTTATTTTTTAATGCTACTTCAGTGTTTAAAATTTCTAACTTGGTATCTTGTAATTTTAGTTTAGCAAGTTTTAGGTTGCTGCGTTCTTTTCTTAAAAACAATGGGAAACTTATGTTTAATCCGCTTTTGTAAGCTGATGTGCTAAAAGATCGTACAACATCGGGGGTTTCAGATAAAAAATTGTATTGCAAATCTATTTGTGGTAGTAACTCATTGAGCTTTAGTCGTTTTTCAATATTTAAACTTTGGTATTTTAAATCTAGAGCTTGTAATTTGGGGTGGTTATTTATTTCAAAATTTTCAATATTAAAATTTAAAGTGTTTAGTGTTAAATCTACAGTTGTTTTAGTATCAACATCAGGTATAACACCAGCTTCAAGCTCAATTGGTGTATTGTTGTCTAGCCATAAATAGTTTGAAATTTCTAAAGAAGATTTAATAAAGTTTATACGAGCCTTTTCTAAATTAAGCTTTCTACTGGTTAATGTTATATGTGCTTCAAGTGTGTCAATGGCAGGTTTATCACCAGCTTCAAAACTAGTTTTGGTGTTTTTAAAGCGTATTTCGGCGTTAGCCAAAAAGGTTTCGTACACTGTTTTTTCATTGTAATGTTTTAACCAATTAAAATACGTTTCTGTGGCTTTGTACAAAATATTGTTTATGGCCAATTGCCTTTTGGCTTGGGCTTGTTTTACGTATAATTTAGACTGTTTTAAGGTAGCCATACGCTCATTGGTTAATAAGCCTCTGGCCACGGGTACAGATACGCCAACACTGTATAAGCCATCTAGCGGCACATTATTTTCTGGGTTTAAATATTCGCCAGTATTTTCTTCAAGATTACCTTTTAATTCAATGCCAAACCATGTTGGTATTTTAAATGTAGTGTTTAA
Organism: Seonamhaeicola sp. ABD4_175; assembly: GCF_056160885.1. Taxonomy (NCBI): domain Bacteria; kingdom Pseudomonadati; phylum Bacteroidota; class Flavobacteriia; order Flavobacteriales; family Flavobacteriaceae; genus Seonamhaeicola; species Seonamhaeicola sp. ABD4_175. Next base: position 329,046 of record NZ_JBSWYC010000002.1, on the reverse strand, counting down.
TTTGTCGTAATATTCAGTGTTTTTAAACTTCTTTCGGTTGTAATCAACCTCAAGTTTGGGGTCAAAAGCACCACGGGCTTTCATAAGTTTTGCTTCGCTTTCGCTTAAAGCTATATTGGCTTGTTTTACAATGGGGTGAAATGATTTTACGTAGCCTAAATACTCTGAAAGCGATATAACCGATGTGCTATCTTGTGCATTTAAATAGCTTGAGGTTATGGTTAATAAAATGCTTAAAAGTAAGTATCTCATGGTGTTACTTTTTTTGTTTTTTGCTGGTAGTTTGTGGCTGGTAATAGTTTGGTGGGAAACTGTTTAGTTGTCTCCATAATTCAAACCAAATAGGCACATCGTCAAGCAAAGCAATGGTTTGTGCACCAGAGCCAACTCTTAAGGCTTCTGGCCATTGATGATCGGTTTCATCTGGCGCCAATAAAACACGGTATTTACCATTGGCGCTAATATAGGTTTCAATAGCTACAATTTTAGCACCGTAAGTACCGTATGATACGTTGGGCCAACCGTTAAAAACAATGGCAGGCCAACCATCAAACTGAATGCGTACTTTTTCACCAATGTGAACCAGAGGTAAATCTATTGGTTTTACATAGGTTTCTACCGCCAAATCATAATCTGAAGGCATTATGTTAACCAATGCTTCACCTTCTTTAAAGGTAACACCAATACCGCCCGTTAGCGCCTTGTTTATGTACCCATTTTGTGGTGCCGTAACATATAGTAAACTGTTACGTTTTTTGTAGTTTGAAAATGCGTTTTCAAGTTTGTTAACCTGCGCTTCGGTATCAAATTTGCTAGACTCTGCCGTGTACATATCACTTTGTGCTTTAGATATTTTATCAATGTAGTAACTTTTAAGTCTAGAGAGTTCTAAATTGGCGTTAATTACTTCGTTTTTAGCAGCTAAAAATTTGTTTTGTTGTGAAATGTACTTGGCTTGATTTTCTTGTAACTTAAGTTGCTTTTCTTCAACATCTTTCACGGCTTTTAAACCTTCATTTTGAAGCGTTTGAGTACGGTTAAATTGGGTTTGTGCTATGTTTAAATTAGTTTGTGCAGCTTGTAAATCTATACTATCACTTTTTACTTTTAATTGCGATTGTAATAATTTGTTTTTTGCTTGCTGAAGTTTTAAAACTTGCTCATTTTGTAAAGCGTTTATTTGATTTTTTAAAGCTTGTACTTTGCTTGAATATGCTGTTACAGATGACGCTTTTGCTTTTAATTGATTGTTGGTTCTTTCAACAAGTTTGTCATCAAAATAATCTGTTTTTATTTCAGATATTCTTAAAATAGTATCACCTTTTTTAACGTATGCGCCCTCTTGTATAAACCATTGTTCTATTCTACCAGGAATAGGTGATTGTATGGTTTGCGGACGCTGATTGGGTTTTAGTGTTGTTACAATGCCTTGGCCAGTTATATTTTGTGTCCAGGGTAAAAACAGCACTATTAATAAAATAATGGCTGCAGTTAATAAAAACTTATTAAAGTATTTAAAGTAGCTTTTGTTTATAATGTAGTTAGCAGATTTGTACTCTGTAATATCTACTTTTTTTAGTGTATTGTTAGATATATTTAGCATGCTATTAGTTTTTTATTTTACCTTGTTCTAGAGTTATTATTTGCGTGCATTTGTTTATCCATGCGCTGCTACTACTTACAACAACTAAACCCCAAGGCCTGTCTTTATGCGTTAAATATTCTATTATGGTTTGAGTTTCTTGTTTGTTAAATCTATCAAGGGCATCTTCAAGAATTAAAACTTTTGGTGTTTTTAAAATGGCTCTTGCCAATACTATTTTTTTTGAAATAGTGTATGAAAGTCGTTTTCCGTCTGGGTAAAGTACGGTGTTTAGTCCTTCGGGTTGTTCTCTTAAAAATGATTTTAAGCCAACTGTTTCTAAAACATTGTAAATATTTTCGGTGGTAATGCTTTCATTGCCAAAGGTTAAGTTTTCTTTTATGGTGCCTTCAAAAGGAGATTCATCAGACAGTGATAAACCTAACTGAGATCTGTAATGGTTTAATTTTAAGCTGTTTATAGACATGTTGTTTACGTAAACATTGCCCGCTGTTGCTGTAATTACACCCGAAATTAACCTAAGTAAAGTAGATTTGCCCGAGCCACTTTCGCCTTTAATTAATATTCTACTTTTAGGTTCAATATTTAAAGAAATATTTTGAAGTATAGGTTTGTTTCTGTCTGAAACACTATATGTTATGTTTTCTAACTCAATGTTTATATTTTTTGTGTATTCTGGTGTGTCTCCTTCTTGACTTTCAAGTTCTTTGTCTACAATTTGGCCTATTTTTTCTAATGAAGTTAAGGTGTCATAAAAAGGTTCTAAACCTAAAATTAGTTTTTCAACCGATGCAATAATTAAAATAATAATAATTTCGGCGGCAACAAATTGGCCAATGTTCATTTCTTGGTTTAATACCAAAGCACCACCAATGAGTAGCAAACTAGCTGTAACTATAACTTTAAAACTTATAAGTTGAATGAACTGAAGCATTAGTATTTTAAAATGACTTTCGCGTGCTTTTAAATAATTGCCTACTAAAACATCATTTTTACTTAAACCCAAATTGGTACTTCCTGATAGTTTGAAACTATGAATAGAGCGTGCTATTTCTTGAATCCAATGGGCTACTTTGTATTTGCTTTTAGATTCTTTTAAACTGGTGTCTAAACCTTTTTTAGCTGTGAATTTTATAACAACTAAAACAAGAACCAATAACAGTAAACCAAAAATGATAAAAAACGGATGGTAAAAAGAAAGTAGTATGAGTGCAAAAATAATTTGTAAAACTGCAGTTGGAACATCAATTAAAATTTTTGATAAGCTTTTTTGAATGGTAATGGTATCAAAAAATCTATTGGCTAGTTCTGGTGGGTAGTAATTACGTAATTCTGCCATTTTAATTTTTGGAAATCTGTAAGCCAATTCAAAAGACGATTTTGTAAAAATACGCTGCTGTATGGTTTCAATAATGCGTAGTTGCATAAGTTGTAACGCTCCTGAAAATGCTACACCAATAGTAACTAAAATAACTAAAATAACCCATGATGTAGATATTTGTGCACCTTGAATTAAGTTAATAATAGCTTGTATACCAAGCGGTAGCGAAAGCGCTACTAAACCCGAAAAAATGGCGTAATAAAAAATTTGAAAAATATCTTTTTTCTCCAGTTCTAATAAGCCAATAAGCCTAAGCCAAGGCGTTTTTTGTTTTTTCATACAATTTGATTGTTAATAGTGTTGAAAACTAAATTTTTTATGAACGCCGCTGGCGAAACATTTTCATCACAATCAGTAATAGATTTAAAGTGGTCTTTTAAATAGTGTTGGTGTAAGCTGCTTTCAATAATGGTACTTGCAAGACTAGATGCATATTGGTAATTGGGGTTAAGCGCATTAATCATATCTCTTAACCTATATACAATACGTTTGTAAATAATAAAATAACCCTCTTTATTTTCTTGGTCAACTTCTTTTGTTAAATAAGATTTTGAGTTTTCACTAATTATAATCTTATTTAAAATAACTTCATTTATATGCATAAAGTTAGCATCTTGTTGGGTGGGCCTTGAAACAATTTCAATGGCTTTGGTTAGCTTTTCTTTGGTGTTTAAATTATGAGTTTCAAGCACTAATTGGTATTCTACCCAACACCAATACCATGATGATAGGTATAAAAGAAGTTTGTGTTTGCTTTCAAAATACCTGTAAATAGAACTTTCATTAGATTCTATTAAAGCGCCTAGTTTTTTAAAGTTAAAGGCTTCAAAGCCTATTTCATTAATTAGTAAAATACTATGTTCAACTATGCGTTTCCCTAAGTTTGAAGATTCAGGGTCTTTTATATAAATTTTTTCAGGAACTGTTATTTTTAAATTTGAAAGCAGTTTATCCATTATTAATATATTTGCTAACAAAAATAATAGTAATACTTTTATTTTTGAAATATAAACTATCAATTGTGTTTATGGGCTAAATAATAAAATTTTATAGTATACTTTTTATTACTGTGTGAAGCATAGTGTAAATAAAACTAAAATAAGCGTAATGCCAATAGAAAATACATTACGCTTATATTATTTTTTAGCTTTTATGTTTAGGTTCCCAAATTAGTCTTAAAAAAGAACTGAATCTCTGGTCTTCTCTATTAACAGGTACACCAGCAATAATACCAACTAGCAAGTTTTCTGCAATACCAACTCGCATTTGTGGGCGCATTGTCATATCAAAATCATTTTTGTCAAAAGATTTGTTAAATTCAATGCCAACCAAATTTCTGGTGCCAGGTATCATGTAATGAAAACTAGTATTAATATCATAAGTTGTGTGAAATTTATGTGTGCTAAAATTTTGTTCAATCATGGGGCCTGTGTAAACTAATGAATGAAAGTTGCTTCCCCAACGTTTAGCAATAACAAAAAATGGGTTGTAAACATTACCTTTAATAAAAGGGTCTCCAAAGTTTTTAAAATCAGATAGTTCAAATTCATTTATATAGCCAATTGCCATAGAGGTGGCTATTTTTTTATTCACAAAAAAAGACCATTGGGCAGCTATTTTTATACTGTTCAATTGGTTTGAAGGTGTTGGGCCGCTACCATTAACTGGTGTATAAAATGTAAAAGGCAGTTCAACTTCTAAACCTAATCTATCTGCGGGTGCCCATTCATATTCAACTAGGGTTTCATAAGCATCAAAGCTTAAGTTGTCTGTAATGCCAAATCCTAAGTTCCATTCTCTTTCTCCTTTTCTAGCGCCTAAATCTCTAATTAGGTCTATATATAAAGGTTCGGCATGTAAAACTTTGTCAGGTTTTTTCGTGTCTTCTATTTCTGAAATATATAAACTGTCTTTTACAGTATTTGTGTTTTGTGAAAGTATATATTGTGATGATGATAGCAATACAAAGCCAATCATCAATGTTTTTTTTATATTCATTGTTAATAAAGTTAATTGTTAAAAAAGGAAACCAAGCATTTATTCTTGGAGTAATTTGTGTTAACAATAAACTTTAGGAGGCGGACTATCAATTTCTATGAAACCGTTTAAAACCGCAGCACTGTGGTTTATAAACTGTTCTTTTTTAGATAAGGTAATTAATGTAGGGGTGTTTTTTGTTGGCAAATAATTAATTAATAAATTAATTTTCACCTGTTTTTTATTGTTGTAATCTTCAGAATCGCAATCATCGTATTCATCAATGGCATCTTCAAAACCCAAAACTTTTTCAATAATAATTTCAATAATACTTTCTTGGTCGTTAAAAGTAAGATCTTCAGCAATATATTGCGGATTAGGGTCTGCAGTATCAACACAAATGTTTAATAAATACAAGCCCATAAAACCCCAAATAAACTTTGTTAAAGTGCTATTTTTTAATTTTGAAAGCATGTTTCAAAAATAAAACACTTTTTAAAGCTATTTATAACTTTAAGATTAATTTAAGAAAAGAAATTAATGACACTCTATACTGCTATTAACTATATTTTGCACAGGGGCAGGAGATATGTAAGGAATACCAAGACCTAAGCCTCTCAAAATAAATAATAGGCCTATTATCACAACAAAAGCAGGAATAGCTTTTTGTATTTTTTGTCTGGCATTTCCTTTTAAAAAGTGGCTTGCGTAAATAGCAGTAGTCATTAAAGGTACAGTACCAAGACCAAAAAGTAGCATGTACAAACCACCATTAAAAGCATTTCCAGCAGATACTGCTCCAAAAACCGCCATGTAAACTAAACCACACGGTAAAAAACCGTTTAAAAAACCAATGGTTAAAAACGTATCGGCCGATTTTTTTTTAAGCGAAGCACCCAAAGCAACTTTTATTTTACTAATTACTTTATAAATAGGTTTTGTAAGGCCAAAATTATTAAGTTTTTGTTGTGGTATTAAAACAATAACAATCATAACAATACCAATAATTATAGAGATTTGTTGCTGAAAACCAAATAAGTAAAAGCTTTTACCAACAAGGCCAAACACTAAACCAATAATGCTATAAGCAAGCAACCGGCCAAAGTGATATACTGTAATTTGAAGTGTTTTTTTAAAAGTATTAGTTCTATCAACAGGCAGCATAAAGGCAATGGGCCCGCACATACCAATGCAGTGAAAACTACCCAAAATACCCAATGCAAATGCAGCTGATAACATGTTAATAAGTAATAGATTTTTTAAATAAATAAGAAATTCCGTTATATTGCCAATCAATTTTAATGTTCCAACGGCCATCTACCAAACGTGAGTCAGGTATGAGCAAATGTGTATTAGATAATGAAATGGTACTTTCATAATCTAGTTGTTTGTTAGATGGCCTGTATAGGAACACTTTTCCAGTAATATTTTTAAAATCTAAATCATCAGGAAACACAACAACCAAACCTTCGGTAGTGTGTTTAACTATAATATTGGTGCTTAATTTTTCGGCATTTTTTAGCTTATTAATATCCGTTTGGTAAGCTAATTCTTCGGCATAATAATTCTCAACCACCAAATCATGATCATAATTAGTATTTACGCTCATTGTAATAATAAAGTACATTATAAAAGCAATAAAGCCTACAAAAGCAATAACAATACCGGTTCCCCAATTTAGTTTCATAATAATTATATTTTTATATTCTTAATTTACAATTAAGATATTTAATTTTTTGGGCATTACCCTTTAGGGGCGGGCTTTCGGCAGTCGCTTCTTTACAAGAGAGCTCCAACAAATGCCTCAATCCCTAATGCGCTAATTAGTTAAAGTTGTTTTAAAACTTCAAACTATATTATTAGTTTTTGGTGGTCTGTTCTTACATTTAACATTCAATCAAAAACTAAAAATTTAATTACTTATAACTTCTAGGACCTAAAAAATTAGCCGTACAAGTTTCAATAAGCGTATCATTGGCATAAACACCAATTTTAATTTTATTTCTATCGCCACTTAAAGCAGCGTTATTAATTTCAATAAATAGCGTACCTTCAGCAATACCTTGTTTTGGTACTGTAAACACATTAGTGGTTGATACTAATTTTAAATCACCTTTATGCGATAATAACTTAAGCGAAACATTATTAATAGCTTTGGTGGTTTTATTAACCAATTTATAGGTAAAAACATTGCTAATAATGTTGTTATCTTTATGTTCGTAAAGTTGCCCTGGTAGCCTTAATACATTGGCTTCAACCTCGTTTCTTAAAAACAGCATGCCTGTTAAAATGCCAATTAAAATGGAGAGTACCGCAACATAGCCTTTCATTCTGGCAGTTAGCTTAAACGGTTTGTTGGTTTTAATGTTTTCTTCGCTTGCGTATCTTATCAACCCTTTTGGTAAATTAATGCTTTCCATAATATGGTCGCACTCATCAATACAAGCGGTACAGTTAACACATTCTAATTGTGTGCCGTTTCTAATATCAATTCCTGTTGGGCACACGTTTACGCACTGTAAACAATCAATACAATCACCGTGGCCTAAAGCATTTCTATCTTCGTTTTTTCTAAATTTTTTTCTGCCGTTAGAGCCTTCACCACGTTTATAATCATAAGCAACCACCACAGATTTTGTGTCTAAAAGCACACCTTGTAATCTTCCGTAAGGGCATGCAATAACACAAACCTGCTCTCTAAACCAAGCAAAAATAAAGTAAAAAACGGCCGTGAAAATAGTTAATGGAATAAGTGTGCTCACGTGGCTAAAAGGGCCATCGCTTATATATTGTAAAAGTTTATCACTACCAATTAAATACGCTAAAAATATATTTGCAATTAAAAATGAAATGATTAAAAAAATGAAAAATTTAAGTCCTTTTTTTCTTATTTTTTCGGCATTCCAAGGTTGTTTATTTAGGCGTATTTGTTTGCCTCTGTCACCTTCAATCCAATATTCAATACGCCTAAAAACCATTTCCATAAAAATGGTTTGCGGACAAATCCAACCGCAAAAAATTCTACCAAAAGCCACTGTAAATAGCGTAATAAATACAACGCCAATTATCATTGAAATAACAAACAAGTGAAAATCTTGTGGCCAAAACGGAAAGCCAAAAATGTTAAAACGACGTTCTAAAACATTAAAAAGCAAAAACTGGTTACCGTTTATTTTAATAAAAGGTGCTGCAAATAAAAAAGCCAGCAAACCGTAGCTTACAAGTTTTCTTTTATCATAGTATTTGCCGCTTGGTTTTTTAGGGTACACCCAAGCACGCTTACCTTCGGTGGTAATTGTGCTAATAGAATCTCTAAATATTTCGTTTTCGGGTGTTTCCAATTTTTAAATTTTTGTAAACCTGCAAGTATGGTTACTTGCAGGTTTTAGTTAACATTAGTTAGTTTATGTAATAATGTTAGTTTTCAATATTTGTGTTTTCTTCAACCCATACATCGCCTTCGGCAGGTTTAGGGTTGGCGGGTGTTGTACCTTGTAAACTTAAAACGTAGCTGGCAACTTGTGCTATTTGCGATGGTTTTAATTGAGCTTTCCAAGCAATCATACCTTTGCCAGAGCGTCCACCTTCAGAAATTGTTTTAAAAACATTTTTAATGCCGCCACCTAAAATCCAGTGTGCATCGGTTAAATTAGGGCCAATGCCTCCGCCGCCATCTACCATGTGACAAGCCACACAGTTGGTATTGAATACTTCTTTACCAGCGTTTAAATCTGATGCATCGGTTAATAAAGTCACAGTATTAATATCAACTAAATCTTTAGCTGTTTTTTTGTATTCTTCAATGGCTATTTTAGCTTGCGCTAGTTCAGTTTCAAGTTCATCAATTTGCCCTGGACCATCAAACATGTGAAATCTTACTAAATAAATAGCGGCAAATACAATAGAAATATAAAAGCCATAGAGCCACCAAGGCGGTAGGTTGTTATCAAGCTCTCTAATACCATCATAATTATGGTCTAAAACTATTTCGCCTTCTTGTTCAATAGGTTTTTGGTCTAGTAATTTGTTGTAAATTTTCTTAAACCATGTAAATTGAACTGTTTTTTCTTTATCGGCTAGAAAACGTGCTTTGGCAGCTTCGTCCATTTTTTGAAGCATTACATTTTCTAAGGCACCAACTATAGCTTCAATAGCAATTAAAATTAAAAGCACTAAAAATAGAAACAGTAATACTACCGGGAATTTTATAAATGCAGGTTTCTCGCCAGAGTCAATAAAAAATTCTACAACACCAAAGATGATGAAGAATACAACGGGTACTCTTACCCAAGATGGCATTAATTTTCTCATGATATTTTGTTGTTATTTTGGTTGTCTAAGGGTAAGTTGCTAACGGTTTTTATATAGTCTTTTTTTGCGGTTACAACCCACCAAAAAAGTGCTACAAAAAAAATGAAAAATATAAGTAAAGAGATTATTGGGTATATTTCTATACCTGTAATGCTCTCCATATGATTTTTTACAAATTTTAACATAGTATTCTGTGTTTTGTTATTGTTTGTTGGTTTTTTCTAATAACCAACAGGTTAGTACTATTAGCTATTTTTGTGCTGTTTCAACATTAATATCTGTTCCTAAGCGTTGTAAATAGGCAATAAGTGCTACAATTTCTCTGTTATGCATTTCAACAAAATCTTCGCCGTTTTCAGCTGCATATTTTTTATTGGCTTCATAGTTTTTAGCAAAATCGGGATCAGAATATAAATTTTCTTCTATTTGTTTACCTTGTTCTAGCATACTTTGTTGTGCGTTGGTAATATCTTCATCTGTATATGGTACGCCTAAAGCAATCATGGTTTTCATTTTAGCTTCAGTATCAGATTTATCTAGTGTACTTGAAGACCCTGTAATTAACCATGGGTAACGCGGCATAATGGAACCAGATGAGGTGCTTTGTGGGTCATACATGTGGTTAAAGTGCCAGTTGTCAGAGTATTTACCGCCAATACGGTGTAAATCTGGTCCGGTACGTTTACTTCCCCATAAAAACGGATGATCATACACAAATTCTCCTGCTTTACTGTATTCGCCATAGCGTTCAACTTCACTTCTAAACGGACGAATCATTTGTGAGTGACAACCCACACAACCTTCGCGTATATAAATATCTCTTCCTTCTAACTCTAAAGGTGTATAAGGTTTTACACTTGCAATAGTTGGTATGTTAGATTTTACCATTATGGTTGGCACAATTTGAATAATTCCACCAATTAAAATAGCTACAGTTGCTAAAATGGTTAATTGTATTGGTCTGCGTTCTAACCACGTATGGAAACCTTCGCCAGCAGTACGTCTTTTTGTAACACGCTCAAGCGCAGGAGCCTCGGCTAACTCATCTTCAACTTTACTTCCTTTTTTAATGGTAACAGCAATATTGTATACCAAAATTAGTAAGCCAATAACGTACATACTGCCGCCAATGGCACGCATCCAGTACATTGGTATAATTTCGGTAACTGTTTCTAAAAAGTTACCATAAACTAAGGTGCCATCTGGATTAAATTGTTTCCACATACTAGCTTGGGTAAAACCAGCAACATACATGGGTAATGCATACATTATAATACCTAAAGTACCTAACCAAAAGTGTAGGTTAGCTAATGCTAAAGAGTGTAATTTGGTTTTAAATAAACGTGGTATTAAATAGTAAATAATACCAAAAGCCATAAAACCATTCCAAGCTAAAGCACCAACGTGTACGTGGGCAATAATCCAGTCTGTAAAGTGGGCAATGGCATTTACGTTTTTAAGAGATAAAGTAGGGCCTTCAAACGTTGCCATACCGTAACCAGTAATAGCTACTACCATAAATTTTAAAACAGGATCTGTTCTAACTTTATCCCAAGCACCACGCAGTGTAAGTAAACCATTTATCATACCACCCCAAGATGGCATTAAAAGCATTACTGAAAATGTAACCCCTAAATTTTGGGCCCATTCTGGTAAAGCAGTGTATAGCAAGTGGTGAGGGCCAGCCCAAATGTAAATAAATATTAAAGACCAAAAGTGAACAATAGAAAGCCTATATGAATAAACAGGCCTGTTAGCAGCTTTGGGTACAAAATAGTACATTAAACCTAAAAACGGCGTAGTTAAAAAGAAAGCTACCGCATTATGCCCGTACCACCATTGTACTAAGGCATCTTGCACGCCAGCGTAAACCGAGTAACTTTTCATACTTGAAAAAGCAACAGGAAGCTCTAAACTATTAAAAATATGCAGCACAGCAACCGTAACAAATGTGGCAATGTAAAACCAAATAGCTACATATAAATGGCGTTGTCTACGCTTTAAAATAGTCCAAATCATATTCACACCAAAAACCACCCAAACAAGGGCAATGGCAATATCAATTGGCCACTCTAACTCGGCGTATTCTTTTGATGTGCTGTAACCTAAAGGTAATGATATAGCGGCTGCTAAAATAATAAGTTGCCAACCCCAAAAGTTAATGTTGCTTAACAAATCACTAGCCATACGGGTTTTAAGTAAACGTTGTAATGAGTAGTAAATACCTGCAAACATGGCGTTACCCACAAAGGCAAAAATTACAGCATTAGTGTGTAGTGGCCTTAAGCGCCCAAAACTAAGCCATGAAATACCATCGGTTAGGTTTGGAAACAAAAACATAAATGCCAGTAGTAAACCAACTAGCATACCTACAACACCAAAAGCTATGGTGGCATAAATAAACTTTGTAACTATTTTGTTATCGTAATGAAATTGTTGCAGTTCCATATTTAATTCTTAATCTTTTTTTTGGTTAGTACAGTTTTCTTCAATGTTTTTTTTAATAAGTTCATCTTCAAAAAGCATGCGTACAGAAGGTGTGTAACTATCATCATACTGTCCGCTTTTAACGGCTAAAATGAAAGCTATAAAAAAACCAACAGCTACAATTACGCTTATAGCTAATAAAACATATATAACACTCATACCTATTTGAAGTTATGGGTCAAAAGTACTTTCAACCTTTATTTTATAAAATGACATTTGTCATGTTTCTTGCAGTATCTTTTTTTTTTGGCGTTTCCCTATCGGGTCGGGCTTTTCGTTATATCTTTTTTGCGTGTTTAAGCAACCTGTAAGTAAATAACCTTACGCTGTTGTTGCGTCTCAAAATAGCAGAGTATTTGTAAAAGCAAAAAAGGATGCCACTTCAATCCCTAACGCAATAATTTGCCAAAATTAGCACTGTTTCTATTGCAATTTCTTACCAATAATATTTGTACAAATGGTTGTAAAAACCACAATGCTAATAGAACTTAAGGGCATTAAAATAGCAGCAACAACGGGTGCTAATTGCCCTGTAACCGCAAAGTAAAGCCCAATAAAGTTATATATAAAAGAAAGCACAAAACTCCATTTAATAATACTAATGGCCGATTTTGCAATTTTTAAATAATTTGATAACTGATTGAATTTTGAAGCATCTAAAATAGCATCGCATGCAGGCGAAAAAATGTTCACATTTTCTGAAATTGCAATACCAACATTACTTTGTGCCAGCGCCCCAGCATCATTTAAACCATCACCAATCATTAAAACATTGGCGCCTTCACTTTGGTGGTATTTAATATATTCTAGTTTATCTTCGGGTTTTTGGTTAAATAGTAACTTGGTTTTAGATGGTAATAGCTTTTTTAAATTATCTTTTTCACCTGCATTATCACCCGATAAAATAGCTAAATCATACTCTTTTTTCAGCTTGTTAAAAAGTTTAGACATCCCTTTTCTATACGCATTGTAAAAAGTGAATTTACCTTTGTAAATATTATTGGTGCTTATATGTACTGCTGTGTTTAAGGCGTTATTTTTTTGGGGTTGCAAACCTACAAAATTAGCAGCACCAACTTTTATAGATTGGGTTTTGTAGTGCGCCTCAATACCTTTGCCGGTGTATTCTTTATAATCATCTAAAGTTAAAATGTTTTCATTGTTTAATATATCATATAAAGAACGACTTAAAGGGTGGTTTGAGCCGCGTAAAGTACTTTTAAGTAAATTTTCTTCATCAGCAGTAAGTGTATCGCCTTCATAAGTAATAGTGGTGCTTTTATTTGAAGTTATAGTACCTGTTTTATCAAAAATAACGGTGTTAATTTTAGCTAGTTGCTCTATAACACTGGCGTTTTTTAGGTAAAATTTCTTTTTACCTAAAATGCGTAAAATGTTACCAAAAGTAAATGGCGCAGATAAAGCAATGGCGCATGGGCATGCAATTATTAAAACAGCTGTAAATACATTTATAGCTTTGCTAGCATCAAAAAAAAGCCAATAGCTTGTAGCTACCATGGCAATACATAAAATAGCAATAGTGAAATTTTTACTTATGCTGTTGGTAAGGGTAGTAAAAGCAGATTCTTTGTCTTTTTTAAACACATCATTACTCCATAATTGGGTTAAGTAACTTTGTTCAACAGATTTTAAAACATCAACTTCTATAGTGCCGTTAAGTTGTTTTCCGCCGGCAAATAATTTGTCGCCCGATGCTTTGGTTACCGCCTTAGATTCTCCAGTTACAAAACTATAATCAATGCGTGCTTTTCCTTTAATTAAAATACAGTCCACCGGTATTAGTTCTTCATTTCTAATAAGTAATCGGTCGCCTTTTTTAATATCATACACCTGAATAGAAGTTTCATTTCCTTCAGCAGTAATTTTTGTTATTCCTATGGGGAAATACGATTTATAATCACGTTCAAACGATAAAAATGTATAGGTTTTTTGCTGAAAAAATTTACCAACAAGCAAGAAGAAAATAAGGCCAGTTAAACTATCAAAAAAACCAGAGCCAATATCTAAAATAATTTCGGCACTACTTCTAATAAATAATACAGCGGCGCCAAGGGCAATGGGTACATCAATATTTAAAATTTTTGAGCGTAAGCCTTTGTATGCTGATATAAAATAATCTTGCGCCGAATAAAAAACTACAGGTAAACTATAGCAAAACATAAGCCAACGGAACAGGTGTTTGTACTGTTCTAGCCAGTATTCGCCAACTTCAAAATACTCAGGAAACGATAAAAACATAACGTTGCCAAATGCAAACCCCGCTACGCCTAATTTGTAAATTAAAGAACGGTTGGTTTTCTTTTTTCCAACACTGTAATCTTCTAAACTAATATAGGGTTCATAACCAATACTGCTTAGTAAAATTACCAGTTCTTTAAGGTTGGTTTTTTGTGGATTGAATGAAATCCGTACCGTTTTTTTACCAAAATTTACCGTTGATGTGCTTACGGCTTTGTTTAGTTTATTTAAGTTTTCTAAAATCCAAATACAAGAACTGCAATGTATATGCGGAATGTAAAGGTTTACAATATGCACATCATCACTGTTAAACTCTAAAAGTTTTTCTGTTATTTTAGGGTTTTCTAAAAAGTTGTATTTACCAGCTACTTCTTTGGGTGTTGCGCCAGGAGCCGCTTGCAAATCGTAATAACACGTTAAATCGTTTACTGTAAAAATTTCGTAAACCGTTTTACAGCCATTGCAACAAAAGGGTTTGTTATCAAAAGTTATATTTGCTTTTGTAGCATCTAATCCACAGTGGAAACACGTTTTATGTTCCATAATTTTTGCTCATTTTACCTTTTGCAAAATTGAGCAGATGCTTAAAATTAAAATATGATTTCTGTCATGAATTATATATTTTTACCTTTTACAGTTTTATGTAACCAACTAATGTTTTAATGATTTTTCAAAACGATACAAATGTTTTTAATGTGCTTTTTGAAGCTGTTTCAGAAGGCGTAATTGTAGTAGATAAAACACAGCATATTGTGGCAGCAAACAAATCTGCCGAAAGTATGTTTGGCTATAACCACAAAGAATTAATTAATAAACATTTAGATACGTTAATACCCAAAAAGTACAAAGCAGGCCATAGTGCGCATGTTGAAGGGTTTATGAAAAAACAAAAAAAGCGCCAAATGGGGCAGGGGCGAGATTTGTATGGCGCTTGTAAAAACGGCACAACGTTTCCGGTTGAAGCAGGTTTAAACCCGTTGCACATTAATGGCGAAGATTACATAATGGCGCTGGTTATTGATATTTCTGTTAGAAAAAAACAAGAGCAAGAATTACAAGCGTTAAATAATAAATTAGAGCAAAAAGTAGCCGAAAGAACAGCACAGTTAAGTGCCACAGTTACAGAACTTAAAATTGCCAACCAAAAACGAGATGTTGAAATACAAAAACGTATTGAGGCTCAAAATAAAATAAGTAATGCGCTTAAAAAAGAAAAAGAACTTAATGAGTTGAAAACTAAGTTTTTGTCATTAGTGTCGCATGAGTTTAAAACACCATTAAGTGGCATTTTAACATCGGCTATGTTGTTAAGTAAATATAAATTAACAGAGCAGCAGGAAAGGCGAGATAAACACATAAAAACTATTACAGATAAAGTACATTATTTAAACAATATTTTAAATGATTTTTTATCTATTGAAAAGCTAGAAACCGGTAAAGTATCATACAAATGTGTAAACTTTATGCTTACAAAAGTGGTTGATGAGGTTGTATATAATGCTAATATGCTTTTAAAAGAAGGACAAACTATTAAATACCCTGAAAATATTGATGGTTTATCACTACATCAAGATGAGAAAATAGTAGAATTAGCTTTGAGTAATTTGGTGCATAATGCTATTAAATATTCGCCAGAGCACTCAGAAATTATCTTACAAATACAACAAGATGATAGTACTACAACATTTACTGTAACAGACAACGGTATTGGCATACCAGAAAAAGACCAAAAACAAATTTTTAATCGTTACTTTAGGTCTGAAAACGCATTGTTAATTCAAGGCACCGGCATAGGCTTAAATATTGTAAAAAGCCATTTAAACAATTTAGGCGGCACTATAAATTTTATAAGTACAGAAAACAAAGGAAGCACATTCACCATAAAATTACCAAATAAAGCTAATTAATGAAACACATACTTTTAATAGAAGACGATGTAATTTTAAGAGAAAACACAGCCGAATTATTAGAGCTATCAAACTACAACGTAACCACAGCACCAAATGGTAAAATAGGCTTAAACACGGCATTAAATATACAGCCAGATATTATTGTATGTGATATTATGATGCCCGAATTAGATGGTTACGGTGTGTTGCAAGGGTTATCAAAAACAGAAGAAACCAAACACATTCCGTTTATATTTTTATCAGCTAAAACTGAACGAAAAGATGTGCGAAAGGGTATGGATTTAGGTGCCGATGATTACATAACAAAACCCTTTGAAGAAGATGAGCTAATTAGCGCCATTGAAAGTAGGCTAGCCAAAGCAGCTATTTTAAAAGATAACAGAGAAAATGCTGTAAATAGTGATGATGATGACCAAAGCATTAGAAATTTAAACGATTTAAAAAACTTTTTTGATGATAATGGTAAAACCTTCACCTTTAAACAAGGCGAAATAATTTATGAAGAAGGACAGCATTCAAACTACATTTATTTAATAGAAAAAGGCTTAGTAAAATGCCATAAATTAGATGATCAAGGAAAAGATTTAACCACAGCATTACACAAAGAAGATGATTTGTTTGGTTACACCTCTTTTACAGATAATACTACTTATAAAGAAACAGCTGCAGCCATTAAAGAATCTGTTTTACTTGGTATTGCAAAAAATGAATTTATGGAAATTATTAGTAGCAACCATAATGTTACTTTAGATTTAATTCAGCTTTTAAATGACGATTTAGTAAATGTAAAAGATCAATTATTAGAAATGGCTTACAGTTCTGTTAAAAAGAGAACAGCTACTACTATTTTAAAATTTGCCGATAAATTAGGCAGTAAACCAACCGATTTTATTAGAATTTCTAGAAACGATTTAGCCAGTGTAGCCGGTGTTGCAACCGAAAGTTTAATTAGAACATTGTCGCGTTTTAAAGATGCTGGTATTATTGAAATTGAAGGCCGCAATATTAAAGTATTAAACCTACAAGAGCTAAAAAAAATAGAATAACCAGTTTTAGCCAGCTTAAATTCTGATATTGGTCATATTTCAATTTTAGCCTTAGCACTATCTTTGTCCTTGTAAATTAAGGAAGAAGAAGCAATGGCTAATATTTTAATACCAACAGATTTTTCTGATAATGCTTGGAATGCAGTTGAGTATGCGGTTCATTTTTTTAAAAAATCAACCTGCAACTTTTACGTGTTACATGTTTGCCATGGGCCTAATGCAAAGGCGTCTTTTAATGAGCAGGAAACATGCAAAAAGCAATTACAATTACTTTTAAGTAAAATTAAAAAGCAACTACCAGACAGCTCAAAACATAAGTTTTTTAGTGTTATTGATGCTGGTTATTTGGTAAGCTCAGTACGTAAACAAGTTGAGCAAAATCAAATAGATTTTATAGTAATGGGTACCAGAGGAAGTTCTGGTATTAAAAATACACCCATTGGTAGCAATGCATCAAACGTAATTACCAAGGTTAGGTGTGCCACTATTGTGGTACCAGAAAATGCAAAATATTCACAATTAACAGAAATAGCGTTTCCAACAGATTTTCTCTCGGTGTATTCTTCAAAAACATTAGATGCTATTACAGGAATTATAGAGTCTAACAAAGCATCGGCAAGGGTTTTACACATTAAAAATGAAACTACAGTTTTAAACGAAGACCAAAAACGAAATAAAGAATTATTAGATGCTTATTTAGGAACCAATGAACATAGTTTTCATTTCTTATCAAACAATCACATAGAAAATCAGGTGCAAGACTTTGTTGAAAAACAGCAAATTAACCTAATAACTATGCTTGCCAAAAACTTAAGCTATTTTGAAAAAATCTTGTTTCATCCAAAAATGCCAAAAATAAAATATTACACAGATATTCCTTTCTTGGTATTACACTAAAAAACGTCAGGTAGTTTATTAAAACAACGTATTATGGGCAAATGTGAACAATGTATCATCAAACAATTTAATTCGCTTAAATCATTAACAAAAAGTGAGTTAATTAGAATTTCAGCATGCAAAACTTCAAAAACAGTAAAAAAAGGCGATGTTATTTTTGAAGAAGGCGATATGCTAAATGGCGTATATTGTATACGCGATGGTATTTGTAAACTCACCAAGTTAAGCGAAAACGGCAAAGATCAAATAGTAAAAATGGTGGTGCAAGGTGATTTGCTTGGGCAACGTTCTGTAGTAAGTGAAGAACGCTCTAACCTAAAAGCCATAGCTTTAAATGATATGCAACTATGTTTTATTCCTAAAAGAGAAATTCTAGCCGATTTACAAAAAAATCCAAAATTTACTTTAGATGTTTTAAAAAATATGGCTAATGATTTAAAGGAAGCCGATGAAGTTATAGTAAATATGGCACAAAAATCGGTAAAACAGCGTTTAGCTGAAACACTAATATACATTCATGATAGTTTTGGCGAAAACCATGATGGTACTCTCAGCGTACTTTTATCTCGCGAAGATTATGCTAATATTGTTGGTACTGCAACAGAATCTGCCATACGTGTATTATCTCAATTTAAAAAAGAAGGTTTAATTTCAACTAAAGGCAAATACATTAAAATTGAAAACATTGAAGGTTTAAAGCGTATTGAATAGCTCACAATAATAAAATTGTGTTAAACTATAGATAAATATAATATCACCCTGTAAAAGGTTACATCAAAATGTAGTATTTTTATAGGGCTATGAAACACACTAAAACCGTAAAAAAGGGCTTTGTATTTAAAACATATGAAGCACCATACCAATCGCCTTTTGATAAGCTTTTTGAAATATTTAAAGAGTTAATAACACATACTTCTGGTGATTTTGATGAGGCCATAGATTGGTTAAGAGAGCTAGATAAAGAATACAAACTTACCACACCAGATTATACTGTTGATGATTTTATTGAAGACCTCAAGAAAAAAGGCTATTTAAAAGAAGAAATAGACCCTAACGGCAATGGTAGTTTAGCAATAACTGCAAAAACCGAACGCGCCATTAGGCAACAAGCCTTAAACCAAATTTTTGGTAAAATTAAACGCAGTGGCCAAGGCAATCACAAAAGTAAAGCACCAGGAATTGGAGATGAACACACCGGAGATTTTAGAGCCTATCAATTTGGTGATGCTTTAGATAAAGTTTCTGTAACAGAAAGCTTAAAAAACGCGCAAATAAATCATGGTATTTCAGATTTTACCCTTTCGGAAAACGATTTGGTTGTTGAAGACACCTTGCATAAATCTCAAATGAGTACCGTACTCATGATTGATATTAGCCACAGCATGATTTTATATGGCGAAGACCGCATAACACCCGCCAAAAAAGTAGCCATGGCCTTGGCAGAATTAATAACTACCAGATACCCTAAAGATACTCTAGACATTTTAGTGTTTGGTAATGATGCGTGGCAAATAGAAATTAAAGATTTACCTTATTTAAAAGTTGGCCCATATCATACCAATACCGTTGCTGGTTTAGAATTAGCAATGGATTTATTAAGAAGAAAACGAAATACCAATAAACAAATTTTTATGATTACCGATGGTAAACCAAGCTGCTTACGCTTGCCAGATGGTCAATATTATAAAAACAGTATGGGGTTAGATGAGCATATTGTAAACAAATGTTATATGATGGCGCAGCAAGCCAGAAAGCTTCACATCCCAATAACAACATTCATGATTGCTCAAGACAATTACCTCATGCAATTTGTGCGTGAGTTTACTTATGCAAACCAAGGAAAAGCATTTTACACAGGCCTTAAAGGTTTAGGTGAAATGATTTTTGAAGATTATGAAACCAACAGAAAAAAAAGAATAAAAGGCTAATTAATTAAACGTTAATAGCAAAAGCTAAAGAAATGGAAAATATTAAAACATTAGGAGCACTAAAAAAAACAGGATACCAACCTAAATCAATAAAAGATGAACTTCGAGATAATTTAATCGAAAAAATAAAAAATAAAGAAACGGCATTTACAGGCGTTCACGGTTATGAAAATACCGTAATTCCAGAGTTAGAGCGTGCCATTTTATCACGTCATAATATCAACCTATTAGGGTTGCGTGGGCAAGCAAAAACACGTTTAGCACGTTTAATGCTCAATCTTTTAGATGAATATATACCGGTAGTTGAAGGTTCTGAAATTAATGACGACCCTTTAAACCCAATTTCAAGATACGCCATTGAATTAATTAAAGAAAAAGCAGATGATACTCCAATTACATGGTTACACAGAAGTGCACGTTTTGCAGAAAAATTAGCCACACCTGATGTAACTGTGGCCGATATTATTGGCGATGTAGACCCCATTAAAGCGGCTAATTTAAAATTAAGTTATGCCGATGATCGTGTTATTCACTATGGCATGATTCCAAGAGCCAACCGTTGCATTTTTGTAATCAATGAGTTGCCAGATTTACAAGCCAGAATTCAAGTAGCGTTGTTCAATATTTTACAAGAAGGTGATATCCAAATTAGAGGTTTTAAAGTGCGTTTGCCTTTAGATGTTCAATTTTTATTTACAGCAAACCCAGAAGATTATACCAACAGAGGTAGTATTGTAACACCTTTAAAAGATAGAATTGGTTCACAAATTTTAACACATTATCCGCAAGATATTAAAACAGCACGCACCATTACAGCACAAGAAGCTAATTTGGTTGAAAGCCAAAAAAATAATGTGTATGTGCCCGAATTAGCCAAAGATTTATTAGAACAAATAGTGTTTGAGGCCCGAAATAGCGAGTACATTGATGCCAAATCTGGTGTAAGTGCACGCTTAAGTATTACCGCTTTTGAAAACCTATTAAGCACTGCCGAAAGACGCGCTTTATTAGCTAATGATGAAAACACAATGCTTAGATTAACCGATTTTTTAGGCGTTATTCCATCTATTACAGGCAAAGTAGAGTTGGTGTATGAAGGCGAGCAAGAAGGAGCTGCAGTGGTTGCTTACAGTTTAATAGGTGCTGCTGTAAAAAGTTTATATGAAACAATGTTTCCGCCTATTGAGAAGTTGAAAAAGCAAAACGAAGAAACACCTTATGATGATATTGTGTCTTGGTTTTTTAACCAAACCGAAGGTTTTGAGTTATTAGACGATTTAAGAAATAAAGAATACCAAAGCATTTTAGATGCCGTGTCTCCTTTAAACGATTTGTTGGCTAAATACACACCCAATTTAAAACCAGAAGACACGTACTTTATGAAAGAATTTGTGCTTTGGGCGCTTGCCGAAAATAAACAGCTTAGCAAAAAACGTTTCTCAAAAGGCTTACAGTTTAAAGATCCTTACGGAAGTTTTATTAGCGGTATTTAATATTGTTAAATCAGCAACAAAATACTACATAGTTTCACATATCAGCAATCATAAAACTATCAGTTTAGCACATTCTGAAAATGTATTAAAACAGTCCTTTTTTGCTTGTTTTTGTGTGTTTTTAGCCTTAATTTAATCAAAAATCAGGTAAAAACGCATAAAAATTAAAATTTTTCTATGAGCGAAAAAGGCATTAAAAATCAAGATAACATAAAGTTGTTGTCCTTTGATATTGATAATACTTTAATAGATTTTCATACCTATAAAAGTAGTTTTAAAAATGTTTGGAAAAAGCATAAGCCCGAAAGTATTCTTTTAACATACAACACTGGGCGTTTAATTGATGATGTTTTAAACCTAATAGAAAAAGGCGTTTTACCAGAACCAGATTACATAATATCTGGTGTTGGTACACATATTTTCGATTTTAAAAATAATGCTGTTCTAAAAGAATTTAATGATGTTTTAGATGATGGGTGGGATTTGCAATCTGTTGAAACTATTATAAATAATATAAATCATCCAATAAGTGAGCAGCCTTCAAGGTTTCAGCATGCTTACAAACGCAGCTATTTTTTTCATAACGCATCAGCAAATTTAATAGAAAATATAGAGGCCCAATTTTACAGTGCAGATATGCATGTAAACGTGGTGTATTCACAAGAAAAATATTTAGATATTCTTCCAAAATTTGCCAATAAAGGTAACGCACTACAATGGTTGCTTAAAAAGTTAAATATTAGCACAGTTGAAACTGTTGTGGCGGGCGATAGCGGAAATGATTCGGCCATGTTCGATTTAAAAAATGTGAAAGGTATTGTGGTTTCAAATGCCCATGAAGAACTTTACAAATACACAAAGCACAAACAAGTATACCACACAGAACAAGAAAAAAGTAATGGTGTTATTGAAGGGTTGATATATTTTGAAGTCCTTCCAGAAGAAGCAAAAGTAGCTACAACCATTGATCATAGCGATGATTTTTTTATAAAAAAAGAGTTAGATAGTATTGCTTCAGAAGATGAAGATGAAAAAGTAGCACTAATTAAAGAAGGTTATGTAAAAGCGGTTGAAGCCTTGAAAAAAAATATTACACCCTTAGGTTTTTCTGCCTGTTCAATAGAAGATAACGTAGCGCATGGTACCGATGAAAATTATTACAGTGTGTGGGCCAGAGATGGTGCTATTACAGTAATAGGCTCTTTACCATTAATTCATGATAAAGAAATACACCAATGCCAAAGGCAAACATTATTAACACTTTTTGAGCATATTTCAAGAAATGGGCAAATACCTTCAAATGTACGCATAAAAGACAACGTGCCAGATTATTCTGGTGTTGGTGGCATATGCTCAATAGATAGCGGTATTTGGGTAATAATTGCTTTTTATGAATATGTAAACGTAACTAAAGATATTGTTTTTCTGCGCGAACATATTGATGGAATTAAAGAAACCATGCGTTGGTTAAGTGCGCATGATAGTAATAATGATGCACTTTTAGAAATTCCTGAAGCAGGTGATTGGACAGACCTTTTTGGTAGAAGCTACAATATTTTATACGATGAAATTTTATGGTATAGAGCCAATGTTTGCTACGGGCGTATGCATGAAATGTTAGGTGATCATGAGCAAGCAGGCGAATATATTCGTTGGTCTCAAGTTATTAAAAAAGAAATTGTACAAAACTTTTGGCCATCAACGCAGCAACAATTATTTCAATCTGTTTCTTTTGCCGAAAAACAATTCACACTAGGTGATACTTCCTATTTAATTGCACAAACCACACCTTTTGATTTTAGTTGGCGTTGTGATGTTTTAGGAAATGTTTTAGCCTTTTTACATGGTACTATTGATGCTGAAAAAGCACATCAAACGTTTAAATTTATGTTAGGTGTTGGTGTTAATGACCCATATCCTGTAGCCAATGTATACCCGGTGGTAAGCCCAGGCGACCCTGATTGGAGACCATACTACACGGTTAATTTATTAAACCTTCCAAACCATTATCACAATGGGGGTATATGGCCATTTGTAGGCGGTTTTTGGGTGAAGTTTGTTAATAAATTAGGATTAAAAGACGTAGCAATTTCAGAATTATACAAACTAGCCTTAATAAATAAAGAAGGTATAAATAACGAATGGGAATTTACAGAGTGGGCACACGGAACCACAGGAAAACCAATGGGTAAAGCATACCAAGCATGGTCTGCCGCACAATATATATCGGCTTGCCATGATTTAAAATTAATTAAAAAATAAAACTACAGAATTATGAAATCAATTTTAATGATCTCTTTACACGGATACGTATCAGCAACACCAGAACTTGGAAAACCTGATACAGGCGGACAAGTAGTTTATGTGCTTGAATTAGCTGATAGATTTAGCCGTTTAGGCAGAAATGTAGATTTAGTTACACGCCAATTTGAAGACCAACCAGAATATGATCATGTAGATGATAACTTTAGCGTATGGCGTATTCCATTTGGTGGTAAAGAATTCATTAGGAAAGAAGATATGCATGACCACCTAAAAAAGTTTGTAACTAATACCTTGGCGGCCATAAAAAAAGAACGCAAAAAATATGATATAGTATATTCTCATTACTGGGATGCAGGTTGGGCAGGACAAAAAATAGCCGAAGAATTAGGTATTTCGCACGTGCATACACCGCATTCTTTAGGGTGGTGGAAACAACACACTATGGGAAGCGATATGGACGAAAAAGAAATGGAGAAAACCTATCGTTTTAAAGAGCGTATAAGAAAAGAATATTTTGTATACCAAATGTGTAACCATATTGTAGCAACAACACTTCCGCAGGTAGATTTATTAACGCAACAATATGATGTGTTACCTAGAAATTGTACTATGATTCCTCCAGGAATTGATGAAAATAGATTTTTTCCGGTGCCAACCAAAGAGAACGATAAAATAAGGGTGAAGTATGATATTAATCCAACTGATATTTTAGCCTTAGGAAGAATGGCACATAACAAAGGTTATGATTTGTTAATTAAAGCATTACCTACTGTTTTTGAACTTTGCCCGGAAGCACGATTGGTGGCAGCTGTTGGTGGAGATTCTACACAAGATAAATTAGGTATTAAAAAGCTGAAAACATTGGCTGCAGAGTTAGGCGTAACAGATAAAATTAAATGGAAAAATTATATAGCCGATGAAGATTTAGCCAATGTATATCGTTCTGCAAATATATTTGCAATGCCATCGCGTTACGAGCCATTTGGTATGGTAGCTATTGAAGCTATGGCTTGTGGTACACCAAGTGTAGTAACAGTTCATGGTGGTTTGTATGATTTAATTGATTTTGGAAATCAAGCACTTTTTGCAGATCCGCATAGGCCAATAGAATTTGGTGCAATGCTTTCAATGCCTTTATTGTACCCAAATTTAAGAAACGAATTATCTGTTGAAGGTGCCCGTTTTGCAAGAAGAAATTTTGGTTGGACTGGTATTGCTAAACGCATGTTACAAGTGTTTAGAAATTCAATAAACCAACAAACCATGGAAACAAACATTTATTAATTATGTATAAAGTTGTTTGTTTTGGTGAAGTATTATGGGATGTGTTTCCTAACAACACCAAAAAAATTGGCGGAGCACCATTAAATGTAGCACTAAGGTTAGCTTCTTTTAATCATGACGTGAAAATGATTAGTGCTATTGGAAAAGACGATTTAGGTGTTGAACTTTTAAAACACCTAAAAATGCACAAATTAAACACCGATTTAATTCAAGAAAAAAAAGATTTTGGTACAGGTGAAGTAGCCATTTCTTTAGATGCTAATGGAAGCGCAAGTTACACCATAACCTATCCGAAAGCATGGGATAAAATAGTAAAATTAAGCGCCATGACAGATGCTGTTAATTACGCCAATGCTTTTATTTACGGTAGCTTAATTACTAGAGATGACGTGTCTAGAAAAACCTTATTTGAGTTGTTAGACGTATCACCTTATAACGTTTTTGATGTTAATTTACGAGCGCCTCATTACACAAAACGTACGTTAATAACATTAATGGAAAAAGCTAATTTTATAAAATTTAATGATGACGAACTTTTTGAAATTTGTGAACTACTAGGAAGTAATTTTAGTGAGGTGCAGCCTGCAGTAAAGTTTATTTCTAAACAAACAAACACAAAGCATATATGCGTAACATTAGGTGCAAAAGGGGCGCTTTTATTTTATAATAACGAAATTTTTTTTGGTAAAACCTATAAAATAAAGGTTGAAGATACCGTAGGTGCAGGCGATTCTTTTTTAGCATCATTAATTAGTCAATTATTACAAGGTAATGATAAACAAAAAGCACTAGATTTTGCAAGTGCTGTGGGTGCTTTGGTAGCCAGTAAAGAAGGGGCAAACCCCAAAATAAACCTAAGTGAGGTTGAAAAGTTTATGAATGCAAATTAATTAGCGCGTTTTAATATTTGCTTCACAAAGTTTAATAATTTCAGTAATTCTTTTTTGTTGGGTTTCTTGCCGTTTAGCACTATTTAACCAAGATAAATATTGCTTTTGGTAACCTTTGGCAAAGTTTTTATAGTTTTTAAATGCTTCAGGGTTTTTATTAAAAGCTTTTTGAAGTTCATTTGGAATAATACCATTTTCAACAGCATCCATTGCCGTCCAAGTACCGGTTTGTTTTGCTAGCTCAATCATTTTATAACCCGGTTTTTGTATTAAACCAGATTGTTCTAATTCTGCTATGTAGCGCTTGTTAAGCGCACTCCATGTACTTTTAGGGTTACGTTTGCTAAAATATTGACGTCTTTTACCGTTGCCTAAACTTTTTACAGTAGAATCTATCCAACCAAAGCAGAGTGCTACTTTAACAGCTTCTTCCCATCGCATTGTAGGAATGTTCATTTCTAATTTATAAAATATAAGATAAACGGCATCATTGGTGTGGTGGTTTTTTAAAAGCCAATCATACCAATCGGTATCTCGTTCAAAATAAAGCTCGGGTAATGCTTTCAAGAGTTAATTGTTTTTCGCTTCAATATAAAAATTAGAATCTGCTTTAAAATTAGTGATTTTTTTATCGGTTTTCAATGTATTCCAATCGGCTTTTGGATATAGCCATTGTGCTTCATTATTCAATATAACTTTAATAGGCATATCAAAACCGTCAACAATATTAGTGTAACGGTATTTTAAGTTTTTACCATTAATAGTATATTCTAAAGTTGGAATTTTTATAGTTCTTAAATACTGATTAAAAAAAGCGGTTAAATCTATACCTGTTTGTTGACTTAAATAATCTTCAATTTGTTTAGTTGTAACTGTTTGATGATAAAATGTGGTGTTTAAACCAGTTAAAATTTCACGCCATTTCTCATCATTTTCAATTAGTTGGCGTAAGGTGTGTAGCATGTTAGCGCCTTTATAATAAATATCGGCAGAGCCTTCGTGGTTTACATTGTAATTGCCTATCATAGGCCTATCATTAGATACAGCGCGTTTTGTGCCAACAACATATTCTGCGCCTGCTTGCTTACCAAAAAAGTACTCAACGTATAAACTCTCAGAATATGCTGTAAAACTTTCATGTATCCACATATCGGCAATATCTTTATTGGTTATATTGTTTGCAAACCATTCATGGCCGGTTTCGTGAACAATAATAAAATCGAATTTTAAACCCCAACCAGAACCCGATAAATCATTGCCTAAATAGCCATTTTTATATTTATTTCCGTAGGTAACACTGCTTTGGTGTTCCATACCTAAATACGGTACTTCAACAAGTTTGTAACCATCGGCATAAAACGGATATTGCCCAAACCAATGCTCAAAAGCTTCAATGGTTTTTGGTGCTTGTTTAAATTGTTCTTTGGCCTTTTCTAAATTGTCTCTAAGTACATAATAACTCATTTTAAGGTTTCCGCCTTTGCCATCATAAACTTCAGAAAAACTAGCATAATCACCAACATTAATATTAACACCGTAGTTGTTAATAGGGTTTTTTACAAGCCAACGGTATGTTTTTGTATTACCATATTGTTCTTCACTAACAAGTACACCGTTAGATACATTCATTAAATTATCGGGTACATTAACACTAATTTTCATGCCTTCAACTTCATCATACATATGGTCTTTACAAGGCCACCAAACACTTGCGCCTAAGCCTTGGCAAGAAGAGGCTATAAAATGATTTCCGTTGGTGTCTTTTTTCCAAGAAATACCACCATCCCAAGGGGCATTAACTGCTTCTCGCGGGTGGCCTTCATAAAAAACATCAATGGTATTAATAGCGTTAATTTCTTGCGTGTCTATAAGCGTAATAAAGTGCGCATTACCTTCATGTTTTATACTAAGTTCTTTACCGTTTTGTGTTGCTTTTAAAAGTTTCATGGGTGTTTGCAAATCTATTTGCATTACCGTATGTGGTTTTAAAACTTTATAGGTTATGGTGTTTTTACCAGAAATAAATTTTTTTTCGGGGTTTACCTTAATATCTAAATGGTAATACGTTAAATCCCACCAAGCGCGCTCTGGTGTTATGCTGCCACGAAGTGTATCTTGTTTGGTAAAGTGGTGTTTTTCAGTTAGTAATTGTGCTTGTATATTATTTACTGAAATACATATTAAAATGATTATTATGTAAAAATGCTTCATATTTTTAATTTTTCTCAAAAATATTTATTTCTCAATAGGTTTTTGTTAAAGATTGTATAATTTAATTTTGAAAAACGTCATTTGGAAATGTTACAATGCTTTCAAAACCATTTTCGTTAACAGATGAAATTCCGAAGAAAAAATTATCAATAACAATACCATTTAGTGTGAATTCTGAAACATTGCCTACATATCGGCTATAATCCCAGGTTGGTGATGTGGTATCTCGCCAATAAATTTTGTAGCCTTTAACATCTTCAACTTTAGTCCATTTAAATTTTACCGAAGCTTCAACAATACCACCAATAGCTACATTTTTTGGTTGAGGTGGCGCCCAAGCTAAACTTGCTAAATTAATTGCGTTTACAGCTGTTAGCTTTTTAGCGTAATTAAAATTCACGTGTTCAATAACATCACCGTATTTAATACCATTTTCTTCACGAATATCTTGGTGTTGTTGTGTGTAATTTTCATGGGCTTCCATTATACGAATACCCGCAAAACCCAAGTCGTTAAACGGACGATGGTGACCGCCACGACCAAACCTGTCTAACCTATAAACCATCATAGGGTTCATTTCAGGCATGTATGTTTTTGTGTTTTTATGAATGTAGCGTGCCAATTGCCTCGAAATTCCATCAACTTCGCCACCATAAAAACGGCGTAGTTTACGTTGACGTTCGGTTTCTGTGGGCGGCACAGGTTCAGAAAAAATTCTAAAAGTTCTATTATCAATAACACCGTCAACCCCTTTTATGTTTCCAATCATATCATTGTTTAAAACTCCAATAATATCCCAATTATTATCTTTTGCATATTTAGCTAAACCAGCGCCTCCAAAAAGCCCTTGTTCCTCACCCGATAAGCCTACATAAACAATGCTGCTTTCAAAAGTGTATTTACTTAAAACCCTGGCAGCCTCAATAGTTCCTGCCATACCAGAGGCATTATCATTTGCTCCAGGAGCATCAGTAGTAAAATCCATAGTATCACTGGCTCTAGAATCTATATCGCCACTCATAATTACAAAGCGGTTTGGGTATTTTGTACCACGTTGAATTGCAACTACATTTACAACCCACGCATCATGAGGTACTCTGCGGTTGCCTTCTTTTTTTACAAAATCTTTTTGGTAAAACACTTCTAAACAGTTGTTACATTCTTTTGAAATGTTTTCAAATTCTTTTTTAATCCATCGTCTAGCAGCGCCAATTCCACGTGTGTTAGAAAGCGTGTCACTAAAGGTATTACGCGTGCCAAAGTTTACTAAAGTTTGAATATCTTTTTGAATTCTTTCAGCCGAAACAGTTTCAATAATATTGTAAATTTCAGGTTTTTGTTGGCCGTAAGTTATACTTATAGTAAAAAGAAAAAGTAGCAGTGTTTTAAATGTCATTTTAATGAGTTTTTATATCAAAAATACTGAAAATAAGAAGCGCATCAAAAACTTAACTGTAAGAGGCTCTTGATACAAAAACAGTTTTATATATTTGAATTATAAAAAATATCCCTCAAAATAATGACTAAACAAGTTTTGCTTTCTGCCTTTTTTCTTTTTTGTATACTATGCAGTTCACAAAATAAAGAGAAGATAAAAGGAAATAGGGTTGTAACTAACCAGTTGAGTGAAGTATCGTATTTTACAAAATTAGCTTTTGCCGATAATTTTAAAGTAACGTTGGTACAAGGTTGTGATCCTTCGGTTGAAATTATTACTGATAGTAATTTACATGATGTTATTGCTTTTAATGTTTTTGAAGGTGAACTTAAATTTCAAACAACTCATAAAATAACATCTAGCAAAATGTTAGATGTTAGGGTTATTTATACCGAAGCGCTTAACACCATAGCATTAGCTGGTAACGCAGAGTTAACATCGCTCACCACTTTAAAGTTAGATACATTAAAAGTACTGGCTAATGATTTTACAAAAGCCAATTTTAATGTAATTTCTAAAGATTTTGAATATGTAAGTAAGGGTAAAGCTAAAGCCGATTTGGGTATAACATCTAACACCATAGCATTATCACTTAAAGACAATACAAGACTAAATGCACACATTACAGGATCTGTAATTACAACAAATTTAAGCCAACACGCCAATGTTTTAATTGATGGCGGATGTGCTAAATTAACTGCTAATTTAAAAGAAACTAGTAAGTTAAATGCTGAAAATTTGTTGTTAGATGATATAACTTTAGTAACAAAAGATAAATGTGATGCTGTTGTGAATGCAGCAAAAACACTTGCCATAGAGGCATATGGCGATTCTGAAACCGTAATTTATGGTACGCCAGATATAAATTTAATAGCTTTTAAAAATAATGCTGTACTTAGAAAAAAAGAAAATAAACAACAAGAAGAATAATTAACAGAAAACTGCTAATTAAAAAAGTCTTTACAGTTACGTAAAGACTTTTTTGTTTTTGAGTTAGTCACAATATACTTTTAACAATTAAAAGCAATATTTATTTTCATTAATAACCTTGTTGGCAATTATGTTTCTTAATTCAATTATGTTTGGCATGTTAACGTATTTAATATAACGTTTTAAGCCCATTAACATCATACGTTGCTCATCACCACTAGAAAATGAAATTATTGAATGCTTACCTGCAGTTTCAATAACATCAATAGCATGGAAAAGGTTAAGTTTGGCCATAGCTATTTGCTCTTTTACGTTGTCTTCGCCCTCTTTTTTAGCCATTTTTTCGGCACGTAAAATAGCCGATTCTGCTAAGTAAATTTGAATCAATATATCTGAAGAAGCTAACATTAATTGTTGTTGTTCTTCAATTTTTTCACCATATTTTTCAAGTGCAGCACCAGCTACCATTAAAAATAACTTTTTTAAGTTTTTGATGATACTTTTTTCTTCTGAAAATAATTCTGAAAAATCAGGTGTATCAAAAGAAGGAATACCCATTAATTCATCTTTTACAGCCATAGCAGGTGTTAACACATCAACATGACCTTTCATGGCTTTTTTAATAAGCATACCAACACTTAACATACGGTTAATTTCATTGGTGCCTTCATAAATTCTAGCAATACGCGCATCTCTCCAAGCAGATTCCATTGGGGTTTCTTCAGAAAAGCCCATACCACCTAAAATTTGAATACCTTCATCTGTACAATTTTGTACAAATTCTGAAACCGAAACTTTTAAAATTGAACATTCAATAGCATATTCTTCAACACCTTTTAATTCGGCTTCTTGGTGTGTGTCTTTACCATTGTTTCTTCTTAGTTCAATACGGTCTTCAATTTTTTTAGCAGCTCTGTAACTTGCGGCTTCTCCTACCCAACAGTTAGTGGCCATTTCAGCTATTTTTTGACGAATAGCACCAAAACTTGAAATTGGCGTTTTAAACTGAATACGCTCATTGGCATATTTAATAGACTCGGTAATGGTTCTGCGTTGTGCATCTAAACAAGCGGCAGCTAATTTAATTCTACCAACGTTTAATGCATTCATAGCAATTTTAAAGCCATTGCCTCTGGTTGATAGCATGTTTTCTGCGGGTACAACTGTATCATTAAAAAATACCTGACGTGTAGAAGAAGCACGAATACCAAGTTTATGCTCTTCTTCACCCATAGTAATACCGTTTGGGTTTTCTGGGTCATATTCTACTATAAAACCGGTAATGTATTTATCGTCTTCAATTCTAGCAAAAACAATCATTAAATTACAGAAACCAGCGTTTGAAATCCACATTTTTTGTCCTGTAATTTTATAGCTTTTTCCGTCTTCAGAAAGTACTGCTTTTGTTTTTCCAGAGTTGGCATCACTACCAGCACTAGGTTCAGTTAAACAGTAAGAGCCAAACCACTCGCCACTTGCTAATTTAGGTACGTATTTTTGTTTTTGCTCTTCGGTTCCGTAAAGTGTAATTGGCATTGTGCCAATACCTGTGTGTGCTCCAAAAGCGGTACTAAAAGATCCTGTTGCTCCTGAAATATAATCGCACACCAACATGGTATCTACAAAGCCCATGCCCATACCGCCATATTCGGCAGGTACAGCAACGCTTAAAAACCCAAGTTCACCTGCTTTACGCATGCAAGATTCGGTTAAAGCATAGTCTTTCTTTTCAAATTGTGCTTTTTTAGACCAAATTTCTCTATCAACAAATTCGGTTACAGCCTCTTTCATCATTAGCTGGTCTTCATTAAAATCTTCAGGTGTAAATACATCTTCACAATTAGTTTCTTTTACAAGAAATTGTCCACCTCTTAATATATCTTTTTCTTCCATTTTTTATAGTAGATTTTATAAATCAGTTTATACTTAGTTTTTGTTGTGTTTTTTACTTAAGAAATTCAAAAATGCCACAAGCCCCTTGTCCGGTTCCTACACACATTGTTACTGCGCCGTATTTACCTTTCATATCTCGTTTACGCATTTCGTCAAATAGTTGTACTGATAGTTTAGCACCTGTGCAGCCTAGTGGATGGCCAAGGGCTATGGCGCCACCGTTAACGTTAATAATGTCTGGGTTTAAACCTAATTCTCTTATAACTGCTATAGATTGAGAGGCAAAAGCTTCGTTTAATTCAATTAATTCTAAATCGTTTTGTTTTAAACCTGCTAATTTTAAAGCTTTAGGAATTGCTTTAACGGGGCCAATACCCATAATGCGAGGTTCTACACCGGCTGCGGCATAATTAACCATTCTTGCAATAGGTTCAAGATTTAATTCTTTCACCATATCTTCGCTCATAACCATTACAAAGGCTGCGCCATCACTCATTTGTGATGAGTTACCCGCTGTTACACTACCGCCTTGAGCAAAAACAGGGCGTAATTTTCCTAAAACTTCAATACTTGTACCTTTTCTTGGGCCTTCATCTTTGTTTACAGTATAGGTTTTGGTAGCTTTTTTTCCGTTTTCATCAATATAGGTTTGTTCAACTTCAATAGGCACAATTTGGTCTTGAAACCTGTCTTCAGCTTGAGCTTTTAATGCTTTCATGTGTGAGTTGTATGCAAACTCATCTTGATCTTGACGTGATACTTTAAATTGGTTAGCAACAGCTTCGGCAGTATTTCCCATGCCCCAATAATAATCTTCGTGTCCGGCTTTAACAACGTCATAATTAAGTTCAGGTTTAAAACCTGTCATTGGTACTGCACTCATGCTTTCTGCACCACCGGCAATAATACAATCGGCCATTCCAGATTGTATTTTAGCTGTTGCAATGGCAATGGTTTCAACGCCTGAAGAGCAAAACCTATTTACGGTAACCCCAGGCACATCAACACTATTTAATCCCATTAAAGAAATTAAACGCGCCATGTTTAATCCTTGAGAACCTTCGGGCATTGCGTTACCAACAATAACATCATCAATTCTTGATTTGTCTAACTGCGGAAGTTCATTCATCATATGCTGAATGGTTTCGGCAGCAAGTTCATCGGTTCTTTTGAACCTAAACAAACCTTTAGGAGCTTTACCTACGGCTGTTCTGTATGCTTTTACTATATATGCTGTTTTCATTTTTTCTTAGTTTCTTAAAGGTTTTCCTGTTTTAAGCATGTGCTGAATACGTTCTAATGTTTTGCGTTCTGTACATAAACTTAAAAAAGCTTCTCTTTCTAAATCTAACAAGTATTGCTCTGTAACTAGGGTTGGCTCAGATAAATCACCACCTGCCATTACATAAGCTAGTTTGTTAGCTATTTTTTGATCATGTTCACTAATGTAATTTGAAGCTTCCATAGAATCTGTTCCTACTAAAAACATACCTAAAGCTTGTTTACCAAGTACTTTTACATCTTTACGTTTAATAGGTTGTGTGTAGCCTGCATTAGCCATTAATTTGGCGTGTGCTTTTGCTGTAGCAATTTGGCGGTCTTTATTAACAACAACTACATCTTTTCCTTTTTGAAGAATTCCTAAATCAAAAGCTTCATAAGCAGATGTGGAAACTTTTGCCATACCAATTGTTAAAAAGTGTTCTTGAAGTACATTTAATTCTACATCACCTTTACTAAAGGAATCTGAAGCACGAAGAGCCATTTCTTTAGAGCCGCCACCTCCAGGAATTACGCCAACTCCAAATTCAACTAAACCTATGTAACTTTCGGCTGCAGCCACTACTTTATCGGCATGTAATGATAATTCACAACCACCACCAAGCGTCATGCCGTGAGGCGCAGATATTGTTGGAATGGCTGAGTAGCGCATGCGCATCATGGTATCTTGAAAATACTTTATGGCGCCGTTTAATTCATCATATTCCTGTTCAACAGCCATCATAAAAATCATACCAATATTAGCACCTACTGAAAAATTAGCACCTTGGTTACCTATAACTAAGCCTTCAAAATCTTTTTCGGCTAAATCAATGGCTTTGTTTAATCCTGTTAAAACATCGCCACCAATGGTATTCATTTTGCTTTGGAATTCGCAGTTTAAAATACCATCACCTAAATCTTCAATTACAACTCCAGAGTTTTTAAATACTTCATTTGATTTACGGATGTTGTCTAATATTATGAAAGCGTCTTGCCCTGGTTTTTTTACTTGTTTTTTTGAAGTAATATCGTAGAAATATGTTGCGCCGTTTTGTACTGTGTAAAATGATTTACTACCAGAAGCTAACATATCATTTACCCAAGCAGCAGGTGTAACACCTTCGGCTTTCATAATTTCTAAACCTTTTTCAACGCCAATGGCGTCCCAGATTTGAAATGGGCCATGTTCCCAGCCAAAACCGGCTTTCATGGCATCATCTATTTTATATAATTCATTGGTAATTTCGGGGATTCTGTTTGATACGTAGGCAAACATAGCGGCAAAGTTTTTTCTGTAAAATTCGCCTGCTTTATCTTTACCTGACACTAATATTTTAAATCTATCGATTACTTTTTCAATCGATTTAGTAAGTTCTAAAGTTGAAAATTTTGCTCTTTTTTTAGAACGATATTCTAAGGTGTTTAAGTCTAACGATAAAATTTCGCTTTTACCATTTTCTCCTTTAACTTTTTTGTAGAAACCTTGTCCTGTTTTGCTTCCTAACCATTTGTTTTCCATCATGGTGTTGATGAAATCTGGAAGTTTAAAAAGCTCATGCGCTTCATCATTAGGGCAATTATCATAAATGCCGTTTGCAACATGCACAAGGGTGTCTAAGCCAACAACATCAACAGTTCTAAAGGTTGCCGATTTTGGCCTGCCAATTACAGGGCCAGTAAGTTTATCAACTTCTTCAATGGTTAAATCTAATGCTTTTACTTGGTGAAATAGTGATTGAATACCAAAAATACCAATACGGTTTCCAATAAAAGCAGGTGTGTCTTTAGCAACTACCGATGTTTTTCCTAAATACTGTTCGCCATAATTATTTAAGAAATCTAAAACAGATTGACTGGTTTTGGGTCCAGGAATAATTTCAAAAAGTTTTAAATATCTAGCTGGGTTAAAAAAGTGTGTGCCACAGAAGTGCTTTTGAAAATCGTCACTACGGCCTTCGCTCATAAATTTTATAGGAATTCCTGAAGTGTTTGAGGTAATTAAAGTACCTTGTTTGCGGTATTTTTCAAGGTTTTCAAATACTTTTTTCTTGATGTCTAAACGTTCAACAACTACCTCAATAATCCAATCTACATCGTTTACTTTTGC
Source organism: Seonamhaeicola sp. ABD4_175 (assembly GCF_056160885.1). Lineage (NCBI taxonomy): Bacteria > Pseudomonadati > Bacteroidota > Flavobacteriia > Flavobacteriales > Flavobacteriaceae > Seonamhaeicola > Seonamhaeicola sp. ABD4_175. The sequence continues at coordinate 293,473 of NZ_JBSWYC010000002.1, read as the reverse complement.
TATATCATCTTCTAAATTACCCGTTGTAATTCTATTGGCAAATTTTTGATGATAAATTGGTGATGGTTTAGATTTTAAGGCCTTTGTTAATGCATCATTTACAAGCCTGTTTCTAACTGTTTTGTGCTCTAAAGTTAAACCTTTAGCTTTTTCAGTGTCATTTAGTTCTCTTGGTACAATGTCTAGTAGTAATACTTCAACACCAATATTGGCAAAATGGCATGCAATACCGCTACCCATAATACCAGAACCAATAACTGCAACTTTTTTAATAATTCGTTTGCTCATTCTTGTTTAGTCTAATTACGTTTTAGTGTAAATTTTTTTGTTTGAAACCATATCTAAAATTAATTCTGCAACTTCATAAAAGTTGTTTAGTTTATCTTTATCAATACACTCTTTTATAGTATTGTTAAAGGTTAAAACGCGGTCTTTTGAATACGTTCTTTTTTCTTTACCAAAGTCTGTTAGGTGAATTAATACACCTCTGCCATCATCTGGGTTTGGGTGTCTTTCAATTAGCCCTTTTTTTTCCATTGTTTTAAGTATTCTTGAGAGGCTTGTGGCTTCCATTCCCATTTTAGGACCTAAAGCGGTTGATGGTGTGCCATTTTCTGGGTCTATACTTAACAATGTAAATCCTGTTGCCATTGTACTATCAAACTTTGCGGCTTCTTCGTTGTACATTTTTTGAACAGTTAGCCATGTTGTTCTTAGTACATAATCAATTGTTTTATCCCTCATGGTTAGTTCTTATATTCCAAATATATAAAAAAATACTATGCATGCATAATATTTTTTTAAATTACCTTATAAAATAAAAAATACTTTACTGTTTTGTAAAGCATTTAGTTGTTGTATTTAATTGTTTGATTATGTATTATTTAAGCATTAACTATGTGTTAGCCTCTATAAATTTTTTCAATTAAATTTTTATATTTTTCTTTAATGGCTTTACGTTTCATTTTCATGGTTGGGGTAAGTAAGCCATCATCAATAGTCCAAACATCGGGTGTAATTTCAAACTTTTTTATTTGTTCCCATTTGCCAAATTTTGTGTTGGCTTGGTCAATTTCTTCTTGAATTCGTTCTTTTAGTTGTGTGTTTTCTATTAGGTTTTGGTTTGATATATTATGACGACGCGCCCATTCTTCAACAAATTCAAAATTTATTTGAATAAGAGCTGCTGGCATTTTTTCACCTTCACCTATAACCATAATTTGTTCTATAAAGCGAGATTGTTTAAACTCATTTTCTAATAGGGCAGGTATTACGTATTTACCGCCAGAGGTTTTAAACATATCTTTTTTACGGTCTGTTATTTTTAAGAAATTGTCATTGCTTAACTCACCAATATCTCCGGTGTGGAAATAACCGTTTGAAATAACTTGAGTTGTACGTTCTGGGTCTTTGTAATAGCCCATCATTACATTGTTGCCTTTTACTAAAATTTCGCCATCATCGGCAATTTTTACTTCAACATTATCAATAACTCTTCCAACGGTACCTATTTTTATACCTTTATTAAAAGGACAGTTAACAGATATTACGGGTGATGTTTCGGTAAGGCCATAACCCTCAAGAATTGGCATTTCGGCAGCCGAAAAAATTCTAATTAATCGTGGTTGTAAAGCAGCACTACCAGATACTAATGTACCAAGGTTACCACCTAAGCCTTCTTTCCATTTGCTAAAAATAAGTTTGCGGGCAATTTTTAATTTAAACTCGTACCACCAGCCATTGGCGCCGTATGGTTCAAATTTTAAGCCTAAATCTACAGCCCAAAAAAACAGGGCTTTTTTAATGCCAGATAGTTCTGCGCCTTTTGCAATAATTTTATCGTAAACTTTTTCATAGAGCCTAGGAACGGCAGTCATTACATTAGGTTTAATTTCTTTTAAATTATCACTAATGGTTTCAATACTTTCAGCAAAATAAATTTCAATACCACAATATTGGTATAAATACAATATCATACGTTCAAAAACATGGCATACGGGTAAAAAGCTTAGTGCTTTGGCTTTACCGTTTTCCATGGGTACGCGTGGCGAGCTATCAATAACATTTGAAACCAAGTTTTTATGAGATAGCATAACACCTTTTGGAGTTCCGGTGGTACCCGATGTGTAAATTAAAGTGGCTAAATCGTCACTTTTAACGTTGCTTTTTCTGGTTTCAACATCATTTTGGTTGCTATCATCTTCACCTAAATTTAAAACCTCTTTCCAGTTGTTTTCACCTGCAATGTCATCAAAAGTATAAACAGCTTTAAGTTTAGTGTTGCCTTTAACTGGGTTTAGTTTTTCTAAAACCGATACATCAGATACAAAACAATAAGTGGCTTCAGAGTGTGAAAGTACATATTCATATTCTTCTTTAGAAATAGTTGGGTAAATAGGCACATTTTGGGCGCCAATTTGTAAAACAGCCATGTCTAAAATATTCCACTCAGTTCTGTTAGTGGTAGAAATAACGGCAATTTTATCATTGGGTTGTACACCTAACCTTAGTAAACCTCTACTTAATTTATTGTATTGATTTATGTACTCTTGGGTAGATATGCTTTCCCATTTTCCGTTGTATTTAGAAGTGAATGCTTTTTCTAAATTGAAATTCTCTAATTGGTAGTGAGGAAAATCAAAAATTCTATTAATCTCTTTCATCTTTTTTCAATGTGGTGCACCAAAATATGAAAATAAATAAAAATTACAATAGTTGTTTTAATAATAATGTGTTAAAGTACGTGATTTTGTATTATTAAAATAGGAATAAAGAGGCTTTAATTTTAATAAAATGATAATTTAATAGGTTGTTTTATTAGGATTATGATAATTAATGTGTATATGACAAATGTCATCTAAATGCTTAATATTCAGTCATAAATTTGAACTTGTTAAATACTAGTTACTCATTTTAAAAAGAAATATTATGGAAGTTAAAGCATTTAGAGCGGGTGTTTGGAATGATAAAATTGATGTTAGAGATTTTGTTACAAACAATATTACATCATATTATGGAGATGCCACTTTTTTAGTTGGACCTACACAACGCACAAAAAAACTTTGGGACATTTGTTTAGAAGCCGCCAAAGAGGAAAGACAAAATAACGGCGTTAGAGCTGTTGATACAGAAACTATTTCTGGTGTAAATAACTTTGAAGCGGGTTACATAGATAAAGAAAACGAAGTAATTGTTGGTTTACAAACCGATATGCTTTTAAAACGTGCCATGAAACCATTTGGAGGTTTTAAAGTAGTGCAAAAAGCACTAAGTGAACATGGTTTAGTAGCTAGTGATACCGTGTCTGAATTATTTAGTAAATACGTAAAATCACATAACGATGGTGTTTTTGCAGCATACAATGCCGAAATAAGAAAATTTCGTTCAAACGGACTTTTAACAGGTTTGCCTGATAATTATGCCCGAGGCAGAATTATTGGAGACTACCGTCGTGTGGCGCTTTACGGTATCAATGCTTTAATTGAAGCTAAAAAAACCGATTTAAAAGCAATTAAAGGCCCTATGACTGATGCTGTTATTCGTCTTCGAGAAGAAGTGTCAGACCAAATTAAGGCTTTAAAAGACATGATAGAAATGGGCGCAAAATATAACCTAGATTTATCGCGTCCTGCTGAAAATGCACGTGAAGCTGTGCAATGGACTTACATGGCTTACCTTGCAGCAGTTAAAGAGCAAGATGGAGCAGCCATGTCTTTAGGTAATGTTTCTACATTTTTAGATATTTATATTGAAAACGATTTACAAGAAGGTATAATTACTGAAAACGAAGCCCAAGAATACATAGACCAGTTTGTAATGAAACTACGTATGGTACGCCACTTGCGTATGGCAGCTTATGATGAAATTTTTGCTGGCGACCCTACTTGGGTAACCGAAGCTATTGGTGGTATGTTTGAAGATGGTCGCACCAAAGTAACCAAAACATCATTCCGTTTTCTAAACACACTTTATAATTTAGGACCTTCACCAGAACCAAATATTACCATTCTTTGGTCTAGTAATTTGCCAGAAAACTTTAAAAAATTCTGCGCTAAAGTAGCAATTGATACATCATCAATTCAATTTGAAAATGATGATATGATGCGTACTTTAAGAGGCTCTGATGATTATGGTATTGCATGCTGCGTATCATACCAAGCTTTAGGTAAACAAATTCAGTTTTTTGGAGCACGTACTAATTTAGCTAAAACATTATTATTAGCTATAAATGGCGGACGTTGTGAAAACTCTGGAACACAAATGGTTGAAGGTATAGCACCTTGTGACTGTGAGTATTTAGATTTTGATAAAGTAATGGCTAACTTTAAAATAGCCATGAAAGAAGTTGCACGTGTGTACAATGATTCTATGAATATTATTCACTACATGCACGATAAATATTATTATGAAAAAGCACAAATGGCTTTAATTGATACAAATCCAGATATTAATATTGCATACGGTATTGCTGGTTTATCAATTGTGGCAGATTCATTATCGGCTATTAAATACGCAAAAGTAAAACCTATTAGAAATGAAGAAGGTTTAACGGTAGATTTTAAAATTGAAGGCGATTTCCCTAAATATGGAAATGATGATGATAGAGTAGATGTATTTGCTCATGATGCAGTAAGAGATTTTAATAACGAGCTAAAACAGTTGTCTGTTTATAAAAATGCAGAACCAACACTATCTGTACTAACCATAACATCAAACGTGGTGTATGGTAAAAAAACAGGCGCTACACCAGATGGTAGAGCTAAAGGTGTACCATTTGCACCAGGTGCCAACCCAATGCATGGGCGAGATTCTAACGGAGCCATAGCATCATTAAACTCTGTAGCTAAAATAGATTATGAAGATTCTCAAGACGGTATTTCAAACACCTTCTCAATAGTACCAAAATCATTAGGTGCTTCACAAGAAGATAGAATAGACAATTTAACCGCTATGCTAGATGGTTATTTTGAAAAAAATGCGCAACATTTAAATGTTAACGTGCTTAATAAAGAAACACTAATGGATGCCATGGAAAACCCAGAAGCATATCCGCAACTAACAATACGTGTTTCAGGCTATGCTGTAAATTTTATAAGATTAACTAAAGAACAGCAGTTAGAAGTTATTACAAGATCGTTCCACGAATCTATGTAGTTTTTAGAATTAGTCAAAAACAAGAACTTCCGAAGGTGAAAATACCCATCGGAAGTTCTCATAAAAGCACATATTATTAAAACTTTAGAAAACACATTAAGAGTTCATTCTGTAGAATCTTTTGGTACTCATGATGGCCCTGGTATTCGTATGGTTGTATTTTTACAAGGCTGCAAATTAAAATGTTTGTATTGCCATAATCCTGATACTATTGATACGCACGGCGGTACAGAAATGCCCATTCAAGATTTAGTAAAACGCGCAGTTAACATGAAACCTTATTTTGGAAAAGAGGGTGGTGTAACAGTGTCGGGTGGAGAACCACTTCTTCAGTCTAAAGAATTAATTCATTTTTTTCAGCGGTTAAAAGAAGAAGGAATTCATACAAATATTGATACTAATGGTAGAGTGTTAAATCATTTTACAGAACAGTTGTTAGATGATTATGCAGACTTGGTAATGCTAGATATTAAGCATATGCAAGAAGATGGTTATCAAATGATTACAGGTCAAAAAAATAACACAACAACCTTTAATTTTGCTAAGCATAGAGAGGCTTCAGGTAAACCCATGTGGTTGCGTTATGTGTTAATTCCAGAATTAACAAACACCCCAGAACTGTTACATGCAATGGGTAAGCATTTTAAAGATTATAAAACCATAGAAAAAATTGAATTACAGCCATATCATAAACTCGGTATCCATAAATGGGAAAAATTGGGTTGGCAATATCAATTGCACGATGCTAGAGAGAATACAGAAGCCGAAATTGAAAGCGCTACAAATATTTTAGAAAAATATTTTAAAGAAGTAAAAGTAAACTAACTAATGTATAATTAGCTGAAAATAAAAAATTATGAGTAAAACTAAATTAAAAAATAGGTGGTTAATAGCAGCTTCGGCTGTAGGTATTCATATTTCTATAGGGTCTGTGTATGCTTATTCGGTAATGACAAATCCTGTTAAAGATATTTTTGAAGTTGACGGAAGCGTCATAAAATGGGCATTTAAAATAGCTATACTATTACTTGGTTTATCAGCGGCTTTTTTAGGGCGATGGGTAGAAAAAGTAGGTCCTAAAGTCAGTGGTACAACAGCGGGTTTATTTTATGGTTTAGGTATTTTGGGCTCTGGTTTAGCGGTTCAGTTAGAAGTGCTTTGGATGTTTTATCTGTGTTACGGCGTAATAGGAGGTATAGGGCTAGGGCTAGGTTATATTACGCCTGTAAGTACTTTGGTTAAATGGTTTCCTGACAGGCGCGGTTTAGCTACAGGAATGGCAATTATGGGGTTTGGTTTTGCAGCTTTAATTTTTGGGCCTGTAATGCAATCTTTATTTGATAGTGTTGGTGTGTCAAATGCATTTTACATTTTAGGAGCCATTTACATGATTTTAATTTTAACCTCTGCTAGGTATATTGAAAGACCTCCCGAAGGTTACATGCCTGAAGGATTTAAACCTGGCGAAGGAAAAACTATTAAAGCAGATATGGCTAATATTACAGCTAACGAAGCTTTAAAAACACCTCGTTTTTATTATATATGGATTATGATGTTTATAAACATAGCCTGTGGAATTGCTATAATTTCAGCAGCAAGCCCTATGATGCAAGAGAAATTGAATTATACACCAATGCAGGCTGCTGCCATTGTTGGGTTAATAGGTGTTTTTAATGGCTTAGGGCGCATTATGTGGTCTACTTTATCAGATTATTTAGGTAGAGCAAATACATATATTGTTTTTTTTGCGTTTCAAATTTTAGCATTTTGGATATTGCCTAAAATTTCAATGGAAATAACATTTTTAGTAGTATTGTTTACTGTAATTACAATGTATGGTGGTGGTTTTGCAACCTTACCTGCTTTTTTAGGAGACCTATTTGGTACCAAACAATTAGGTGCTATACATGGTATGGTTTTAGCAGCTTGGGGGCTTGCGGGTGTTGTAGGTCCAACTATTTATGATATTGTTAAAAATACAACAGGCTCACTAGATGCCACTTTAATGGTTTTTGCAGGCTTATTTGTAATAGCCTTAATTGTAGCATTATTAATGAAACGAACAGTAACTTTAGCTTACAGAAAAATAAATAAACAATTGAAGTTTGCTTAACTCAAACTTCTAAAACTTCCATTTTTTCTTTTTTTATTGAAAACCCCGAAGCTATAAATTTTAAGCTCCGGGGTTTTTGTTTTTTCAGAAAGAAAGTAGGCTTATTGTTTTTCAATCCAAAGTCTAGCATTCACAAAGGCTTCTAACCAAGGAGAAACTTCGTCTTTACGTCCATTTGGGTAATTAGCCCAGTTCCATTGGAATGTTGAGCGCTCAATATGCGGCATAGTTACCAAATGACGGCCTGTTTTATCAGTCATCATAGCGGTGTTAAAATCGGAGCCATTTGGATTGTGCGGATAGCCTTCATAACCATATTTTGCCACAATGTGATATTGGTCTTCGGCATACGGTAAATTAAATTTTCCTTCACCATGCGAAATCCAAACACCTAAAGTACTGCCCGCTAAAGTTGATAGCATCACAGAATTATTCTCTTGTATTTTAACTGAAGTAAATGAACTTTCGTGTTTATGAGAATTGTTATGAACCATTTTTCCATGAACCTCGTGTTCTGGGTTTATAAGGTCTAATTCCATCCATAATTGGCATCCATTACAAATTCCAACAGAAAGTGTATCTTCTCTTTCAAAGAAGTTTTTAATAACTTCATTAGCTTTTTCGTTATACTTAATAGCTCCTGCCCAACCTTTTGCAGAGCCTAAAACATCAGAGTTTGAGAAACCTCCAACAGCACCTAAAAACTGAATATCTTCTAAAGTTTCACGGCCCGAAATTAAATCGGTCATGTGTACATCTTTTACATCAAAACCAGCTAAATACATGGCGTTTGCCATTTCGCGTTCAGAGTTACTCCCTTTTTCACGAAGTATAGCTGCTTTAGGTCTAGAATTTTGGTTGTTTAATTCAGGAAGTTTTCCTGTAAAATGCTTTGGAAATTCAAACTGTAATGGTTGGCTTTTGTAATTATCAAAACGATCTTTTGCTAAACCGTTTGCTGTTTGTTTTTGATCAAGTAAAAACGACGTTTTATACCACATATCACGCAAACGTGAAATAGTCATAGTAAAAACATCAGTGCCGTTAATAATGCTTAAAACATCAGCATCAGTAACGCTTCCTATGTTAAAAAATTCAATATTTGCTTCAGATAAAGTTGTTTCAATAGAAGCATCAGCAGCTTGAATAACCAATCCTGCATTTTCAGCAAATAATAATTTAAATGAATCATTTTCAGCTAAAGCAGATAAATCTAATTCGGCACCTAAATTATTATCAGCAAAACATAATTCAAGAAGTGTTGTTATTAATCCACCTGAAGCTACATCGTGCCCTGCAACAATTTTTTCATCTAAAATTAATTGTTGAATGGTATTAAATACTGTTTTTACATAATTGGCACTTTTTACTGTTGGCGCTTCATTTCCAATTTTATTTACAATTTGTGCAAACGAGCTACCACCTAATTTAAAATTGTCTTGCGATAAATTGATGTAATAAATATTACCAGCATTTTTTTGTAAAACAGGTTCAACTATTTTGGTAATATCAGTACAGTTTGAACCAGCAGAAATAATAACTGTTCCAGGAGAAATTACTTCTTCGTTAGCATATTTTTGCTTCATAGATAGTGAATCTTTTCCTGTTGGAACATTCACACCTAAATCTATTGCAAATTCTGATACTGCTTGAACCGCTTCATACAAACGCGCATCTTCACCTTCGTTTTTACAAGGCCACATCCAGTTTGCAGACAATGATACGTTTTTTAAACCATCTTTTAAAGGCGCCCAAATAATGTTGGTTAAGGCTTCGGTAATAGAATTTCTACTACCTGCAACCGGATCTATTAATCCGGAAATAGGCGAGTGCCCAATAGATGTAGCAATACCTTCTTTTCCTTTAAAATCTAGAGCCATGACGCCTACGTTGTTTAGTGGTATTTGTAATGGGCCCACACATTGTTGTTTGGCTACTTTACCACCAACGCAGCGGTCTACTTTGTTTGTTAACCAATCTTTACAAGCTACGGCTTCTAGTTGTAAAAGTTGATCTAAATAATCGTAAAATTTATCTTTATTGTAAGCTACATCTGTATAATTTCGTGTAACCGTATTATCTGTCATTATTGTTTTTGGCGAGCTCCCAAACATGTCTTCCATAGCTAAATCCATAGGTTTGTTGCCTTTAGTTTTAGATTGGAATGTGAATCTATGATCACCTGTAACGGTACCAACGGTGTACATTGGAGAACGTTCTCTATCAGCAATTTTTTGTAAGGTTTCCAAATGCTTTTCAGCTATCACCAATCCCATACGCTCTTGAGACTCGTTACCTATTATTTCTTTATCAGACAATGTTGGGTCTCCAACTGGTAGTTTATCTAAATCTATATGCCCGCCAGTATCTTCAACCAATTCACTTAAACAGTTTAAGTGGCCACCAGCACCATGATCGTGAATAGAAACGATAAAATTTTCGTCACTTTCTACCATGCCACGAACTGCATTGGCAGCACGTTTTTGCATTTCTGGGTTAGATCGTTGTACAGCATTAAGCTCAATGCCAGATTCAAATTCACCGGTGTCAGCACTAGAAACTGCTGCGCCGCCCATGCCAATGCGGTAGTTTTCGCCACCAAGAATAACAACTTTGTCGTCTCTTTTTGGAGTGTCTTTAAGGGCTTGGTCTGCTTTACCATAACCAATACCACCTGCAAGCATAATCACTTTATCGAAACCAAGTTTGCGTGCTTCTTCTTCATGCTCAAAGGTTAATACCGAACCTGTAATAAGTGGTTGCCCGAATTTGTTACCGAAATCTGAAGCACCATTACTAGCTTTTATTAAAATATCCATTGGCGTTTGGTACAACCAATTGCGCTCTTTAACGGCTTGTTCCCAAGGGCGGTTTTCTTCTAAACGCGAGTAAGATGTCATGTAAACAGCAGTTCCGGCTAAGGGAAGTGAGCCTTTTCCGCCAGCTAAACGGTCGCGAATTTCACCACCCGAACCTGTTGCAGCACCATTAAAAGGCTCTACAGTAGTTGGGAAATTGTGCGTTTCAGCCTTTATTGAGATTACCGAATCAAAATCTTTAGTTTCATAAAAATCAGGCACATCGGCACGTTTTGGTGCAAATTGTTCCACTTTTGGGCCTTTTATAAACGCTACGTTATCTTTATAGGCAGAAACAATATCGTTAGGGTTTGCCTCCGATGTTTTTCTAATTAATTTAAATAACGATGTTGGTTTTTCTTCACCATCAATAACAAACGTACCGTTAAATATTTTGTGGCGACAGTGCTCACTGTTTACTTGCGAAAAACCAAATACTTCAGAATCTGTTAGCGGTCTTCCAATTTTTTTTGAAACACCTTGTAAATATGCCACTTCTTCATCACTTAAAGATAAACCTTCTTGTTGGTTATAAGCGGCAATATCTTCAATGTTCAAAATAGGTTCTGGTTGAATATTTATTGTGAATGATTCTTGGTTTAACCCCTTAAATTTCTCAGAAATCATAGGGTCATAGCCTTTAAAATCTTCAGTGACAGCAGTGAATTCTTCAATGCGAATAATGCCTTCAATACCCATATTTTGGGTTATTTCAACAGCATTTGTACTCCAAGGTGTTATCATAGCTGCACGCGGACCAACAAAAAAAGCATCAATTGATGCTTGCTCTATTTTAGGCTGGTTGCCAAATAACCATGTTAATTTTGAAATAGTTTCTGGAGTAAATTCTTTTGTTGCTTGAACAGCAAAAACTTTACTGTTTTGGTTTCCGAAGAAATGAATCATTTGTAGTGTATTACGATTGCTTTTAAAAATGCAAAAATACATTTTTTTAGCTATTCATAACCTCTTTTTTTTAGAAACACTATTTGATTATTAACAAAAGTTTTAACAAAAACACAATGGTTTATTCAATAATTAGTTTTTTGGTTGATGCGTTTAAACCATCAAAAAGTTGCAAAATATAAATACCAGCATGTAATTTTTTAAGCTGTATTTTATTGTGTTTTGGGTTTACATTGTTTGAAACTATTAGAGTTCCCATTACATTGAAAACATTTACCGTAATATTTGTTGAGGTTTCAATATTTAAATAAGCACCCATTTTAATAGGGTTTGGGTGAATTTTTACGTTGTTTAATGGTGTTTTTTTTGTACTTAAACTTGGGTAGCATGTCCATAATACATCATCTATTCTAACTCTGTTTGATGATGATTGATTTTCTAAAACCACCGTAACATTTCCTGAAATATTAATGTTAGAAATTGTGGTAGTTGTTGACGAATTTTTGTTGTAAGGAATATTTCCAACAGCGTTTCCGTTTATAAGTAATGTGAAATTTCCTGACGAATCTGAGCTAAATGTAGATTGCATAGTAACGGTTAAGTTACCAATACCACCAGATATTGTAGGAGATGTTAATGATCCATTTCTAATGCAAATACTTCGGTTGTTTAAATTTTGATCTGTTCTGGCGTCTGTAGCTGTCCAAGTACCACCATCATCACCAGTCCATGTTCTTGTAGTGTAGTTTGAAGCATTGGCAGGAATGTTTTCAAAAGTTTCATTAATACAGTTATTACCATTATTATTACTGCCACTTGCTAATGTTGTTTGGTTAACAATATTGCTTAGTGTAGATGTGTTATTGGCAGCATCTTTAGCTAAAACGGCAAAACTGTATGAGGTTTCAGGAGATAAGCCTGTTACAATGTATGAGGTTGAAGAACTATTTGTAGATGCATAAAAATTGTTGTTAACATATACGTTATAGGTTGTAACTGCTAGATTATCGGAAGAAGCCGTCCAGTTTAAGTTAACCGTTGTGGCTGTAGGGTTTGAAGCCGTTAAATTTGTTGGGGTAGTAGGCGCTTCATTATCTGGAGTTGTTGGGTTTTCCCAACGGTTCTCGGCAGGTGTGCCGCCCCAAATTATGGTAGCTAAATATGGGTTGTCTATAAACGGATTTCTGTTGCCTTGTGCGTATGTATTACTTGTGTTGCTGTGGTATGTGTTTCGGTTATCTTCAAAAGCAGAAACAGGGTCTTGGGCATTCCATTCTAATAATAAATCAATCATATTGGTGTCTATGCTGTTTGTTGCACCAATTGTAACATTTGAAGGTAAACACCGAGAGCCATAGCGTAAGTACATATACATCATCATGCGTGCTACATCACCTTTCCATTCATCACCAGGATACCAACCTCCAGAAGTACTACCTGCAAAACCAGAACCGTCAATGTATTTTTTGTTTCCTCTGTTTGCATTCATTTGCACATCTGAAGGACGTAAATGATGCGCATCGGCACCAGGACCAACTGTACCTAGATTTGGATTTCCTAAAGATTTTGGATAGGTGTGTTCTCTATTCCAATCTCCAGAGTTACCACCGTTACTGTTCTTGCTGCGAGAGCGATGTACTGTAGTGCTACCGTTATCATTGTAGCCGTAAATGAGTAGAACATTATTACTATTGTTTGGGTCTTCATCTGTAAATTTACTGGCTTCCCAAATTCCAGGGGTGTAACTTAAAAAGTTGGTGTGTTTACTAGAGGTTTTGTTAGCTAAATCATTAAATAAATTTAAACCTGTTTTGTTAAAATCTACACCGTTATAATAGCTTTGTAAGTTTGCAGGCGGTGTAACTTGCGTGTAACCCAAAAAGGAGGTTACAAACAACAGTAGGTGTATGTGTTTCATTTTATTACGTTAGTGCTTTTCTAAAAGCGCCATATAAAACCCATCATATCCAAATTTGTGGGCTAGCACTTTTTTGTCGTTTACAAAGGTAAACGCTTTACCTGCTTCTGATGTTAAAAAATCATTAACTTGATTTTCGTTTTCAGAAGGTAAAACAGAGCAGGTAGCATACACTAATTTTCCGCCAGATTTAACCATTTTAGAGTATTGTTGTAAAATATCTTGTTGAATACTTCTAATTTGATCTAAAAATTGAGGTTCTAATTTCCATTTTGAGTCTGGGTTTCTGCGTAAAACACCTAAACCAGAACATGGGGCATCAATTAAAACACGATCGGCTTTATTATATAGTTTTTTTATAGGTTTTGTAGAGTCAATAACCTTTAAGTCAATGTTATGTACACCATTGCGTCTGGCTCTAATTTTTAACTTTTTTAGTTTACTTTCGTAAATGTCCATAGCAATAATTTGCCCTTTATTTTCCATTAAAGAGGCCATGTGCAATGTTTTGCCACCGGCTCCTGCACAGGTGTCAACTACTTTCATGCCTGGTTTTACATCAAGCATTTCGGCAACTAATTGAGATGAGGCATCTTGCACTTCAAACAATCCTTTTTTAAAAGCATCAGTAACAAAAACATTGGCGCGCTCTTTAAGTTTTAAAGCCAATGGGTAGCCTTTAATGAATTCGGTTTCAATACCTTGGTCAAACAATGTGTTTTGTAATTGCTCCTTAGTAGTTTTTAAAATGTTGGTGCGCAAAATAACATCGGCTTGTTTGTTTTGTATTGCAAGCTCTTTGGTCCAGATGTCTTCACCAAGTTCTTTAGCGCCAATTTCGTCAATCCAATCTGGTACAGATTCTCTAAATTTTCTAATTTTAGAGAGTTCATCAAATTTGCCTTTTATTTTTCTAGTTGGTGTGTTTGTAAAATATTTCCAATCGGGTAATTTAATGCCTTTTAGTGTTGCCCAAACTGCAAATAAACGCCATAAATTGTCTCGGTTAAAAGGTTCTTTAACTTCAGCAATTTCTGCATACAAGCGTTTCCATCTAACAATATCATAGGTTGTTTCTGCCACAAAAGCGCGGTCTCTGCTGCCCCAGCGTTTATCTCTTTTTAAGAGGGCTTGTATAACCTTATCGGCATATTCATCTTCATTAAATATTTGGTGTAAGCCATCAATAACGGCAAAGCATAAATTTCGGTGTAATCGCATTGTATATAAATAAGGTTGCAAAGTTACACTAATTGTAAACATTTAGCCAATGTTTTTAATATTTAGCATATTAAGTTATCTTTCAAAAAAAATAATTAATGAAACAATTTTTAGCCTATTTAATTCTAGTTTTAATTTTAGCTTCTTGCGGAAACAATAAAGCTGAAAAATCAATAATTTTTAATGAAATTAATTTTGAAACTATTTTAAATGATACACTTTTAAGCATTAGAGCTATTGATGTTTTAGATAAAAACAGTTTGTCTTTTGCAGCTAATAATAATACTTACGGTTTGTACGATGCAAAAACGGGAAAATGGCTTATTTCAAAACAAAATTATGATAGTTTGAATATAGAGTTTAGAGCTGTAGCAAATAATAATGCAGATTTTTTTATGTTGAGTATTGCAAATCCGGCATTGTTGTTTAAAACTGGAAATTCTGGTGAAATGGAATTGGTTTACAAAGAAACCCATAAACAAGTGTTTTATGATGCCATGGCATTTTGGAATACACAAGAAGGCATTGCTATTGGCGACCAAATTGATGGTTGTTTAAGTATAATTATTACCAGAGATGGTGGTAATACATGGCAAAAAATAGCGTGCAATAATTTGCCTGAAGCTCTTGAAAACGAAGGTGCTTTTGCTGCTAGTAATACAAATATTGCAGTTGTAGGTAATAAAACGTGGATAGCTACTACATCAGGTAGAATTTATTTTTCAGAGGATAAAGGAAAAACATGGCGTGTTTACAACACACCAATTATTAGCGGTAAAGACACTGAAGGTATTTACTCTATTGATTTTTACGATGAAAATAACGGTTTTGCCATTGGTGGAGATTACACAGCGCCTAATAGTAATGCAGCTAATAAAATTAGAACTAACGATGGTGGAAAAACTTGGAAGTTAGTAGCGCAAAATATAAATCCGGGTTATAGAAGTTGTGTGCAATATGTGCCTAATAGTAACGCAAAAGCATTAGTTACTGTTGGTTTTAAAGGAATTGATTATAGTAATGACGCTGGAAACACTTGGAAACATTTAAGTGATGAAGCGTTTTACACCATTAGATTTTTAAATGATACTGTTGCATACGCTGCTGGTAGTGGCAGAATTTGTAAGCTTACATTTATTGAATAAAAAAAGAGACGATTGTTGTGCGTCTCTTTTAGTTTTATCGTTTATCTGGGCCTCTATGTTTTCTGTAGCGGTCTAGCATTTTTCGTTTAAAATCTTCTTCGGCCACCTTAAGTTTTATAACTTTTTTTGGTGGTAAAATGGTTTTTATTTTTTCAGAAAAATTGATTCTAAGTGTACATAATCTAGATTCAATACTTTCTATTTTAGTCATTAGCTCTAAAGCTTTTTCATCTGTAAGCGTGTTTACGTTCTCTTTAATTTCTTGCCTTAGTGTGCGCATTTCATGATATTTAATAGTGGCACTTTTTTTATCAAAAGCATTGTAAACTGGCCAAAAATTTTGAGCTTCTTTTTTAGTTAAATCTAACTGCTCTGTAATAAACGCTACTTTTAATGATTGTATTTTTTCGCGGTTATGCTGCGCGCTTATTGTTATTGTAACTAAGTAAATTATTATGGTTATTATGTATTTTTTCATAGTAGTTTTTTTAATATAAATCTTCAACATTTAAATTATTTAAAATGTAATCTTCAACAGCATCTTCTTCAATGGTGTTATACTCAATAAAATTTGTTTCGTTTAAATCTGTATCATCTAATAAAGCAGCTATTTCATAAGAGCTTATATCTTCTTCAATAATATAGTTTTCAACTGTAGTATAATCTAAATCTGTAGTTTTTTCAGTAGTTTTAATATTTAAAGTGAACAATAAAACAATGGCTGCAGCAACGCCAGAAATATATATTAATTGTTTTTTGCTGAACAGCTTAATAACTTTAGGTTGTTTTTTTGAGGCTGAAACGTTGTTAATTATGTCATCTTCTAGCTTATTAAAATAATTATTTGGTGTTTTAAAGCCTGTATTTTCTACTTGCGCTTTAAGTTTGATGTTGTTAATTACGTTATCATCAAAACTATTAAAGTAGTTTTTTGGTGTTTTAAAACCCGTATTTTTAATATTATGTAATTTATCTTTTTTCATCTTAATACTAAGACTATTATTTTTTTTAAAGGTTTAATTGTTAGTTAAATAGCTTTCTATTTTTTTAACGGCTATATGGTATGATGCTTTTAGGGCGCCTTCACTAGTTTCTAAAATTTCGGCTATTTCTTTATATTTTAAATCTTGAAAATATTTCATATTGAAAACCATTTGTTGTTTACTAGGTAATTTGGCAATAGCTTCTTGTAATTTTAATTGAATGGTATCACCTTCAAAATACACATCGGATGTTAAATTATTTATAGCTAATTGTTGTATTTCTTCACTAGTAATTTGATGTTGTTTGGCTTTTTTATTTAACAAAGTTATAGATTCATTGGTTGCTATTCTATACAACCATGAGTATAGTTTGCTGTCACCTTTAAAATTATGTATGTTTTTATACACTTTTATAAAGGTGTTTTGTAAAGCATCATCAGCATCATCATGAAGCTTCACAATGTTTCTAATATGCCAATACAAACGTTCTTTGTAAAGCGTTACAAGTGCTTTAAAAGCTTGTTCTTTGTGCGTGTTAGATTTTAGTTGTTGTATTAATTCGTCTTCGTTTATCACCAGCAAAGTTTAGTTATAAGACGTTTTAAAATTACAAAAGTTTAATTGTTTTGTAGAAAAATTTTAAACAAAATTAATTTATTGATATTCAATTATTTATAATAATTTTAATCGATTAAATACATTTAAAGTCGATTAAATGCATTTTTTTCTTGTGAAATATTTCTTTTTGTAATATGTTTGTACCAGAACCTACTTGTGTTGATAGATGCCCCAAATGTCTATCAACTAACTAAAAAAAGGATAGATGCCCCAAATGTCTATCCTTTTTACTTTTTATGTATTTTGTATTTAAGCTAAACTTTGCATTTCAACAAGGTTTTTGTAGGTGCCATTTTTTTCAATGAGTTCATTGTGTTTGCCTTGTTCAACAATTTTACCTTTTTTAAGCACTATAATTTCATCGGCGTTTTGAATGGTAGAAAGCCTATGTGCTATTACAATTGATGTTCTGTTTTTCATCATGTTTTCTAAGGCTACTTGCACTAAGCGTTCGCTTTCGGTATCTAAGGCAGATGTTGCTTCATCTAAAACCATTATTGGAGGACTTTTTAAAACGGCTCGTGCTATGCTTAAACGTTGTTTTTGCCCGCCAGAAAGCTTGTTGCCAGAGTCGCCAATATTGGTTTCAATGCCATTGGGTAACTCGCTAACAAATTCCCAGGCGTTTGCCACTTTTAAGGCCTCAATAATCTCAGCATCAGTAGCGGTTTTTTTGCCTATTAAGAGGTTGTTTTTAATGGTGTCATTAAATAAAATAGATTCTTGTGTTACCAAACCAATTAAGCTGCGTAATGATTTTTTTGGCATGTCTTTAATATCAACACCATCAATACTTATGCTACCTTTATTAACATCATAAAATCTAGTAACCAAATTTGCAATGGTACTTTTTCCGCTACCAGATTGCCCAACTAACGCAACAGTTTTACCCTTTTCAATAGATAATGAAAAGTCTTTTAAAACGTATTCGTCTTCGTATTTAAAAGATATATTTTTGAAGCTAATAGTATTTTGAAAATTATCTTTTTTAGTAGTTTTAGGTTTGTCTTCTAAAGGTGATTTTGTGTTTAAAACATCAAGTACACGTTCTGCTGCGGCATTTCCTTTTTTAACACTATAGCTTGCCTTACTTATAGCTTTTGCAGGTGTTAAAATATTATAGGCCAACCCCATATAAACTATAAATAGACCAGCATCTAAAGTTTTATCTATTAAAACCATTTGGCCACCGTACCAAAGTAATACAGATATTACGGAAATACCTAAAAATTCGCTTGTTGGCGACGCTAAATTTTGACGATTTAATAGCTTGTTTGAAAAATTGAAAAACCTGGTAGTAGAGTTTTTAAAACTGTTACTAAATTGTTCTTCTGCATTAAAGCCTTTTATAACTTTTAAACCGCCTAGTGTTTCTTCAATAATAGATAAGAATTTACCTTGTTCTTTTTGAACCTTGTCTGATTTTCTTTTTAAACTTTTACCAACTAATGAAATTAAAAAACCAGAAACAGGAATGAATATAAATACAAATAGTGTGAGTTTTGCACTAATTATAAACATAGTGATAATGGTGAAAATTATCATTAGTGGTTCTCTAACAATAAGTTCTAAAATTGATAAAAAAGAATGCTGAATTTCTTGAACGTCATTAGAAATTCTTGCCATTGTATCACCTTTTCTCTTTTCGGAAAAATATGAAAGAGGAAGGTTAATTATTTTATTATAAAGTGCGTTTCTTAAATCTTTTAAAACGCCATTGCGTAAAAATGTAATAAAATACATGGCTAAGTAATTAAAAATGTTTTTTAGTAAAAACATACTAATTACTAGTATTACCATAAAAATTAAAACATCATCATTACCTTGATTTGCTTTTTGAGTAACAAAATAATTTAAGTAACTCTCTGCATATTCTTTAGCATTTGCAATGCCACTCCAAATAGGTTTAGTTTCTAACCGCTTTGTTTTGTCAAATAAAACATTTAGCATTGGAAATAACGAAACCATTGCTAAAGTGCCAAAAAGGGCGTAGAATATGTTAGATATTATGTTTAGTATTGCATAAGCCTTGTAGGGCTTAGCAAAAGCAATTATCTGTTTAAAATAGTGCATTAAATAAGCTTCATGTCTTTTAAAATAGCATCTAATTTATCGTCTAAAGTATTTTCAATATTCTTAAATTCTGAAATAGATTTTAGAGAGGTGTTGGCACTTACATAAAATTTAATTTTAGGCTCTGTACCACTTGGTCTTAATGCTATTTGTGTACCATTTTCTGTGTAGTAAATTAATACGTTAGATTTTGGTACGTCAATATCTGTTTCTTCACCAGTTAGCGTGTGTTTTGCTTTTGATGTTTGGTAATCTTCAATAAGCACTACTTTTTCGCCGTTTATTTCTTTTAAGGGGTTGTTTCTGGCATCAACCATCATTTGTTTAATTTCTTCAGCGCCTTCAATACCTTTTTTGGTTAATGATACTAGTTTTTCTTTGTAAAAACCGTGTTCTACATAAAGTTTTAATAAATCTTCAAAAAATGAGCTGCCATTTGCTTTAGCGTGTGCTGCAATTTCAACAGCTAAAAGGGTAGAGGTTACGGCATCTTTATCGCGCACAAAATCACCCACCATAAAGCCAAAACTTTCTTCGCCACCGCCAATAAAATCTAACTCAGGGAAATCTTTTATAAGTTTAGCAATCCATTTAAAGCCCGTTAAAACTATTTTGTTTTCAACGTTATAGCTTTTGGCAATTGTTGAAAGCATTGGGGTAGATACAATGGTGGTTGCAATAAACTCGTTGCCTTTAATTTTGTTTTCGTTTTTCCAGAGTTTTAAAAGGAAATCGGTCATCATTACCATAGTTTGGTTTCCGTTTAAAAGCACCAATTCATTATCGGTATTTCTTACGGCTACACCAAGCCTGTCACAATCTGGGTCTGTACCAATTACAATATCTGCATTTACTTTATTGGCTAATTCTAAAGCCATTTTTAAAGCAGCAGGTTCTTCTGGGTTTGGCGATTTTACCGTTGGAAAGTTTCCGTTAGGTTCTCTTTGTTCTTCAACAATATGTACATTTTTATAACCAGCACGTTTTAAAGTTTCAGGAACAGCGGTAATTGATGTACCGTGAAGTGATGTGAAAACAATGCTTAAGTTATCTTTTGCTTGCTGTGTTAGGTTTAAACTACCGTTTTTTACTGAAGCATCAATAAATACGTCATCAATATCTTTACCTATATAATTAATGAGGTTTTCATTGGCTTCAAATTTTATGTCTTCGTATTTTAAAGCATTTATTTCATTTATTACAGCGCCATCTTGTGGTGGTACTAATTGCCCACCATCTTGCCAGTACACTTTATATCCGTTATATTCTGGCGGATTGTGAGACGCTGTTAAAACAATACCACAATGGCAGTTTAAGTGTTTTACAGCAAATGAAAGTTCTGGGGTAGGGCGTAAATCTTCAAATAAATATACTTCAATGCCATTTGCCGAAAATACATCGGCTACAACTTTAGCTAATGTTTTGCTGTTATTTCTACAATCATAAGCAATAACAGTTTTTATGTTTTCACCAGGAAAAGATTCTTTTAAATAATTACTTAAACCCTGTGTGCTTTTGCCTAAGGTGTATTTGTTTATTCTATTTGTGCCAATGCCCATAACACCACGCATGCCACCGGTACCAAATTCTAAATCTTTGTAAAAGCTTTCTTGAATATCTTTAGGGTTGTTCGCAATACTATCTTTAATAAATTGTTGGGTTTCTTCATCAAAAGTTGATGTTAACCAAGTGTTTATTCTGTCTAAAATTTTTGGTTCAATTTGAATCATGGCGTGGATAAATTTTTATGGTACAAAAATAGTTAAATGATTAAAAAATACGGCTATAAATGCAAGGTTGTTATAAATTTAGTTTGTCTTTTATTAAGTAGCGTTTTTTGTCTTGGGTTGAGCGTAGTACAATTTCGCCTAAAAAGCCAGCAACAAAAAATTGAGTACCAATTATCATGGTTGAAAGGGCTATATAAAATTGCGGACGATCTGTTATTAAACGGCCTGTGGGGTTTAAAAACAATTTATCTATACCCAAATACATTGAAAAACCTAAGCCAATTATAAACATAATAACACCTAAGGCGCCAAATAAATGCATGGGTTGTTTGCCAAACCTTGAAATAAACCAAATGGTTATTAAATCTAAAAAGCCATTTATAAAACGGTTCATGCCAAATTTGGTTTCGCCATATTTTCTAGCTTGGTGAATTACTATTTTTTCACCTATGTTGGCAAAACCAGCGTTTTTTGATAGTACGGGTATATAGCGATGCATTTCGCCGTTAACATCAATATTTTTTACAACAGTTTGTTTGTAGGCTTTAAGGCCGCAGTTAAAATCGTTTAGTTTTACACCCGATGTTTTTCTGGCAGCCCAATTAAATAGTTTTGATGGTAGATTTTTTGCTAAAATAGAATCAAAACGTTTCTTTTTCCAGCCAGATACTAAATCATATCCATCATTAATAATCATGTTGTAAAGTCCGGGTATTTCATCTGGGCTATCTTGCAAATCGGCATCCATGGTTATCACAACATCGCCTTGGCTTTTTTCAAAACCAGCGTGTAATGCCTGTGATTTTCCAAAGTTTTTTAAAAACCTAATACCTTTAACATTGGTGTTTTCTAAAGATAAACTTTTAATTACTTGCCAAGAATTGTCTGTGCTACCATCATCAATAAAAATGATTTCATATGAAAAACGATTGGATTGCATAATTTGCGCAATCCAATCATGTAATTCTTTTAAAGATTCTTGTTCGTTAAGTAGTGGTATAACTACAGATATATTCATTTAAAAAATTTGAAAACTTAAGATAGCCTCAAAAATAGTGAAATTATCTGGCCTCTGGATTATTTTTTTTCATAACTGCAGCAACTAGCAGCCCAATAATACTTAAAGGTAGTAAGTAATTTACAAATAATGATATTATTGAGTTTTTTAAAGAAAACATGTTGTCTGATTCTATTTTCTCAACCATTTCTGCAATTTTCTCAGGGGCAAAATTCATACTTTTATAAACACGCGCAATTTTTTCAAGCGATTTTTCTTTTAATAAAGCAGCAGCTTCAACATCAACAAAATTAAATAGTATAAATGATACTAAGGTAACAATGCCAAAACCTATTAGTATTGTTATAAAATACGTTGTAAAAGCTTCTTTAAAACTAATAAAACCGTTTAAAAGTTTTTTTACGTTAATAATAGCAACAATGGCTAAAGCAATGGCAATGATGTAAAATGATACACCAAATAGTGTGTTTAAAAACAGCTCAACGTTAATTATGTAGGCGCCAAGAGTAAGCATTGTTAAAGCAATACCCAAATAAAGCCCAAAATTTACCGCTACAGATTTAAATGATTTTTCCATTATATTTTTGTAATTTTAAAGTTGATTTAAAGCGTTAGTGCATAAAAGTAATGAATAGTTACAAAAAAAGTTTAAATAAAATTTAAAAAAAGTGTTGTTCAATTATAAAAAATGATTAAATTTGCACCTCGAAAAATTAAGGACTTTAAAAGTTTAAAGCGATGAAAAAAGGTATACATCCAGAAAATTATAGAATAGTAGCGTTTAAAGATATGTCTAATGATGATGTTTTTTTAACAAAATCTACTGCTGATACTAATGAAACTCTAGAGGTTGATGGTGTTGAGTATCCACTAATAAAAATGGAAATTTCAAGAACATCGCATCCTTACTACACTGGTAAATCTAAATTAGTAGATACAGCAGGACGTATTGATAAATTTAAAACTAAATACGCTAAGTTTAAAAAATAAACTTAACTATATAATAATATTTGTGAGCCTTTCTGAATAAGAAAGGCTTTTTTGTTTTATACTTTTAAATTACATTTGATATTGAAAACGTTGTTAAAGCAAAACGTTTAAAATTAAACTTCAAACTAAAAAAATGAACTATATTCTTTTTGATGGGCCTTTTAGAAATAATTTACTACCATTTACCTACACGCGCCCTGTAGCCGATATTAGAGTTGGTATTTTAACCATTAGAGAAAAATGGGAAACGTTTTTAAATACTACCACAACAACAGTTACTGAAGATTATTTGTCTGAAAAATATCCAATGGTAGAAATGGATGAAAATATAATGATTAATGCATCCTATTTACCAAATTTAGAGTTGGTTGAAATGGTGTTAAACTTACAAGAAAATCAGGCTATTTTTAAAGATGAAGATGTAATTGCATTTTATACAAAAGAAGCTCAAGAAAATATAGATTTTAAAACATTTGAAGCCATTGAGTTTGAAGATGATTGCTTGAAAATTGAAAATACTTGGGATATTTTTTCAAAAAATGGAGAAGCAACACAAGAAGATTTTAATCTTATTACAAAGAATAGAAAATCGCAGCCAATTCCTGCCACTGTTAATACACTAAATGCCGAAAATATTTTTATTGAAAAAGGAGCAAAATTAAATTTTGCGACCCTAAACGCTAGTTCTGGCCCAATATACATAGGTAAAAATGCCGAAATTATGGAAGGAACAGTAGTACGTGGGCCATTAGCTTTATGCGAAAATGCTACATTAAAATTAGCAACAAAAATTTATGGACCAACTACGGTTGGACCACATAGTAAAGTAGGTGGTGAAGTTAATAATTCCGTTATTTTTGGATATTCAAACAAGGGGCATGATGGGTTTTTAGGAAACTCTGTTTTGGGTGAATGGTGTAATTTAGGTGCAGATACCAATAACTCTAACCTTAAAAATAATTACGCCGAAGTTAGACTATGGGATTATAAAACAGAAGGTTTTGCAAAAACAGGCTTACAATTTTGTGGTTTAATGATGGGAGACCATAGTAAATGTGGTATTAACACCATGTTTAACACAGGTACTGTAGTTGGTGTTAGTGCTAATATTTTTGGTAGCGGTTTCCCTAGAAATTTTGTGCCAAGTTTTAGTTGGGGTGGAAGTAGTGGTTTTACAACCTATTTAACCAAAAAAGCTTTTGAAGTTGCTAAAGTAGTTATGGCAAGACGTAAAATAGACTTTACAGAATTAGATAAAAAAATACTAGAACATGTTTTTGAAGAAACTAAAAAATACCGTAGAACATAACACTAAATAACATGTTTCTTAGTTGTTAACCATTGATTTGTATGTATTTAAACGAATAGTTTTAGTTTTGCTTTTTATAATTTATAATATTATTTATTTTAGTAAACTATACAAAAACTAATTAATGCTGTCTCTCTTTAAAAACAGAAAACGTGTTTTTATAATATTTTGTAGTATACTTTTAATAGATATTATTATAAAATCTATTGAAGAAACTTCATTGTTAAGGGTTATAACCAAATCGGGATTAATTCTCACATTATTCTTTTATTGCTATAACAATACCCAGTACCAAAAAAAACGTCATTTTATATATGTTACAATAGCGTTATTATTTTTTTGGGCTGGAGATATTTTAATGTTATTTTATAAAATACCACATTTATACGATGCAGCGGTAATATGTTTTACACTAGCCAAAATATGCTATATATTAAGGTTAATTACAAATACCGACTTTAGGTTTTCTAAAATTTTACCTTATTTATCAATTTTGTTTCTTTACATGGTGCTTATTTTTTCATTAATGTACAGTAACTTTAATGACCAATGGTTTTATTTAGCCATGACTTATTTGTTTGTAGGAGTAAATGTATTTTTATTTACGCTATTAAGAAAAAATGCCGTTAACAGGTCTAGTTATTTGTGGGTTTTATATGGTGTACTGGCTTCTATTGTATCAGATAGTCTTATATCTTTATCTTCTTTTTCGTCAGTAATTATTCCTTTTAACCCATTGCTTATGATGCTGTTTTATGGTATTTCACAATTATTAATTATTACAGGTTTTGTTGAAGAAGGTAAAAAACAATATGTAAAACCACTTTTTGAAAGTAAATTTTAATTGCTTACGGCTTTTTTTACAAACCGTAAATCTATCATGTTAATGGGGTTAATGCCTAAGCCGTCAACATTTTTTCTTGTAAAACGTATGACTTCATCATAATATAGCGGCACCATAATAGCATTATCCATAGCAATAGAATCTATAGTTTTGTAAATATGTTTACGCTCACTAATATTACTTATTGTAAAGGCTTTGTTGTATAGGCTATCAATAGTTTTGTTTTTAAAGTGAAAATAATTTGAACCGTTAGGCGCAAAATTTTTGCTGTAGAAAATAGATAGGTAGTTTTCGGCATCTAAATAATCGGCAATCCATGAGCTTCTAAACATATCTACTTTACCGTTTGAGCGTGCACTACGTAATGCGGCTTCGGGCATAACATCAACATTAATTTTTAAACCAGCTTTTTCAAGTTCGCGTTGAATAAATTCACAAAAGCTTAAATAATTACTTGTTGTTACTAATGTAATTTCAGGGTTTTCAATACCTGTTTCGTTTTTAAACTGTGTAATTAATTGTTTGGCTTTTTTAGGGTTGTAGTTATAACCAGATTGTTTACTGTGGCCAGCTAAACCTAAAGGAATAAAACCACCATTCGCAGGGTTTCCAACACCGTTGTTTAAGTAAAGCATCATTTTTTTTCTGTCAAAACCATAATTAATGGCCTTTCTTATGAGTTTAGATTGAATTTCAGGTGTTTCAGAATCTAAATAAAAACCCAAGTATTCTGTGTTTAAATACGGGCCACGAATCATATTCACCGTTGTTTCATATTTTGTTCTTAAAGTACCATTGCTGGTTAAAAGCTCATCTTTGTATGATGCATCTAAACCCGATATAAAATCTATATTACCTTGCGCAAATTGTAAAAATTCGCTTTGCTTATCGGGTAAAAACGTAAGCGCAACAGCTTCTAAATAGGGTAATTTATTTCCAAGACTATCTTTTTCAAAATATAAATTGTTTTTTCGTAGCACCAATTTTATGTTTTCTTCCCAACGTTTAAATTTAAAAGGGCCTGTGCCAATGGGGTTTGCTCTAAAATTGTTGCCATAATGTTCAACAATTTCTTTTGGCACTACAGAGCAGTATTTCATGGTAAGCAAACCAATAAATGCAGGAAAAGGTTGTTTTAGTTGTATTTGAAAAACGGTGTCGTTTATGGCTTTAAAATTATCTACTTTATTTAATACCCAACTGCCGGGAGCCGCTATTTTTTCATCTCTTAGGCGGTTTAAGCTGTATTCAAAATCTGAAGCTTTTACGGTCCTGGTTGAATCTTTACCAAATAGCAAATGTTTATGAAAATAAACATCGTTTCTTAAATAGAACGTATAGGTTTTTGCATTTTTAGAAATGGTCCAACTTTTTGCAATACAAGGTTTTATATTAAGTTCATCATCTAGCTGAACCAAGCCATTGTACAACTGATTGTTTATAGAGTTATCTTGTAGCGTTCTAGAAAAAGCAGGGTCTAGCGTGTTAATATTAGCATATTCATTGTACCTAAAAACAAGATGATCTTTGTTTGTTTTTTCATTATTAGTACAAGAAAATAAAAAAATAATAATACAACTAATTGAAAAATAGTTTGTTAATTGGTTTGTTATAGGTTTTATCATATAACTTATTAGTTGTAAATTTGCAATCTTTTAGTTGTAAAGATAATTTTAAATAGAACCTGATACAAGTTAAGGGCACAAATATAATGAACAAAAAAGTGGCATTTTACACATTAGGCTGTAAGCTTAATTTTTCTGAAACATCAACCATTGCAAGAAATTTTAATAATGAAGGTTTTGAAAGGGTAGATTTTTCTGAAAAAGCAGATATTTATGTAATTAACACATGTTCTGTTACTGAAAATGCCGATAAACGCTTTAAAACCATTGTAAAGCAAGCACAAAAAACTAATGAAAAAGCATTTATAGCCGCTCTTGGCTGTTATGCCCAATTAAAACCACAAGAGTTAGCCGATGTAAATGGCGTAGATTTGGTGCTTGGTGCTACCGAGAAATTTAAAATTACAGATTATCTGAACGATCTAAGTAAAAACGATTTTGGCGAAGTACACTCTTGCGAAATTGAAGAAGCCGATTTTTACGTGGGCTCATACTCTATTGGAGATAGAACGCGTGCTTTTTTAAAGGTGCAAGATGGCTGCGATTATAAATGTACCTACTGTACAATTCCTTTAGCACGTGGTATTTCACGAAGTGATACCATGGAAAATGTGCTAAAAAACGCCCGAGAAATTTCTGCTAAAAACATTAAAGAAATTGTTTTAACGGGTGTTAATATAGGCGATTATGGTAAAGGTGAATTTGGCAATAAAAAACATGAGCATACATTTCTAGATTTAGTTACAGAGCTTGATAAAGTTGAAGGTATTGAGCGTTTACGTATTTCATCTATTGAACCTAATTTGCTTAAAAATGAAACTATAGATTTGGTTTCAAAATCTAGAGCATTTGTACCACATTTTCATGTGCCTTTACAAAGTGGAAATAATGAAATTTTAAAAAAAATGAAGCGCCGTTACATGCGTGAATTGTATGTTGATAGGGTAGCTAAAATAAAAGAAGTTATGCCACATGCCTGTATTGGTGTTGATGTTATTGTTGGTTTTCCTGGTGAAACTGATGCTCATTTTTTAGAAACATATAACTTTTTAAATGAATTAGATATTTCATATTTACATGTGTTTACGTATTCTGAACGAGATAATACTGAAGCAGCAGCTATGGGCGGTGTAGTGCCAAAAAACATACGCAGTAAACGCAGTAAAATGCTACGTGGCTTATCAGTTAAAAAACGTCGTGCCTTTTACGAAAGCCAAATAGGAACTACAAGAACAGTGCTTTTTGAAAGCGAAAATAAAGAAGGTTATATTCATGGCTTTACAGAAAATTACGTGAAGGTAAAAACACCGTGGAATCCTGCTTTGGTTAATACGTTGCATCAAGTTGAGTTAACCGAAATAGATGCAGATGGTTTGGTGCGTTTTAATTTTACTAAAGTATTAGCCTAAATTTTAAACTTAAATTTATAACGCTTAAACAGATTTGTTTGTTTTCATTACATGCTTAATGTTACATTTGAATTGAAAATATTAAGTTTCAAAAAAAAAATGACATATTGGTCTAAAATAGTATTAATTGGTTTTTTTTTAACATTATCGTGTTCAAAAGATAATGTAGATGAAAACACTACTATCTATGGTACTTGGCAAAATATATCAACCATAAACCAAAGTACACACACCTTAAAATTAATTTTTGGAACACATGGTGCATCGGCAAAAATAAATGTTGTTGAAGATGCTGAAGGACATATTATTTCAAACTTTCAAGACAATAAAAGCTGGAAAAATACTAATGGTGTTATTGAAATTGTATTAGCAAGCGGAGAAACTGAAGTATATACTGTAAACACACAAAACCAATTAGTGGCTAATAATCAAACTAATATCATATTGAATAAAATTTCAAATGATTATTCGCTTTTAGAAAATAATTAAAAAAACCGCTAAAATTAAGTGAATACTCAATGTAGCGGTTTTAATTTTTTTTAAATGAAACTTAAATTCTAACACCAACAGGTAACATACGCTTGTATTTTCGGTTACTTCTCACAAATTTTGCAATTTCCGGACTTGTTGGTACAATGCTTAAGTTTCTTTCCTGAATTAACTCAAAAACAGCTTCTAAAAACTCTTTTTTAAAATCGTCATCACTAATTGTTTCAGGAATAATAAGTTTTGTTAAAAATATTTTACGCTCTTGTAAAGAATATTCAATTTTAGCTAACTTGTCATCAACTTTTAATTCAAATTGGCGTAAAAAATCATTGTCTATTAATTCAGCAGCATCAACCATTTGTATATTTGTTTTAATTTAAGCGAGGAATAAAATACGTAAACGATTTACTACGTTTACTTTAAAGTGCAAAAGTACGAAAAAAAAACCATATATTAAATATTTAGTAAAGTTAATAGCCTATGAGTCAAGAGTTAATACACATATACTTAATGCCGGGTATGGCCGCTAGTTCGTTAATTTTTGAATATATAGATTTGCCCCAAGATACTTTTAAATTGCATTATTTAGAATGGGAAATACCCTTAACTGATGAATCCTTAGGTAGTTATGCTTTAAGAATGACAAAAAAAATAGAACACCAAAACCCAGTTTTATTAGGTGTTTCCTTTGGTGGTGTGCTTGTGCAAGAAATGAGCAAACACATTAAGGTAAAAAAAGTAATTATAGTTTCTAGTGTTAAAAGTAGGCAAGAAATACCAATACACATGCAATTAGCCAAAACCACAGGTGTTTACAAGCTGCTACCAACACATTTAGCAAGTAAAATTGATATTTTAGAAAAATACGCTTTTGGCAAAGGCTTTACTAAACGTTTAAAACTGTACAAAAAATACTTAGCGGTTAGTGATAATACATATTTAGATTGGGCAATAAAAGAAATGGTAAGTTGGAACCAAGAAAAACCTCAAGAAAATATAATTCATATTCATGGAGATAATGATGCCGTTTTTCCTATTAAAAGCATAAACCATTGTATTACAATACCCAAAGGAACGCATATTATGATTATAAATAAATACCGATGGTTTAACACACATTTACCCAATATTATTTTAAAAGATTAATGCTTTTTTAGTAATTTTAAGCAAAACTTTTAAATGATGAAGACAGCAGAACGCATTTTAGCGTGTGTAGGATTGTTAAGTTTATGTTTTATATTTATTTATGCCCTACAAGACGCACCTACCGATGAAAATTTTGAAAAAAAATTAATAAACGACTATAATGTTTATGCATTACAAGTGCCTGAAAACTTAAATTTTGCAGGTGAACAAATGCCTTTAAGCAATCCAGATATTTTAGAACGTATGGATAGAGAGCTTTTAGTTAACACCTATTGGCAATCTAACGGGTTATTAATGTTTAAACGTGCTAAAAAATACTTTCCAATAATTGAACCTATTTTAGCTAAACATGGCGTGCCAGATGATTTTAAATATTTAGCCGTTATTGAAAGCGGATTAACAAACGCCGTGTCACCAGCAGGCGCAAGAGGTGTTTGGCAAATTATGAAAGCTACCGGTAGAGAAAATGGTTTAGAAGTTAACACCAATGTTGATGAACGATACCATTTAGAAAAAGCAACCAAAGTAGCTTGTAAATATTTAATTAGAGCTAAAGAAAATTTAGGCTCATGGACACTAGCTGCAGCTGCATACAACGCTGGTACCGCAGGTGTTTCTCGAAGATTAAGAGAACAAAATGTTACAGATTATTATGATTTATTACTTGGAGAAGAAACCGGCCGATATTTATTTAGAATAGTAGCCTTAAAAGAAATTTTATCAAACCCAGGTAAATACGGTTTTAATTTTAGAGAAAAAGATTTATACACTAATATTCCAACTTATAAAGTAGAAGTTGATACTGCTGTAACAGATTTTTCAAAGTTTGCCGAAAAATTTGGTATAAACTATAAAATTTTAAAGTTGCACAACCCTTGGCTTCGCGAAAAGCATTTAAATAATAAATCTAGAAAACTTTATCACATAGATATTCCTAAAGAAGGCTACTACCAATAATATGTTAGAATACCTAAAACACAATTGGTGGAGTATTCTAATTATTGTTAATTATGTAATTGCAGCATCGGCAGTAATAACAATTATACTTAAAAATTTAAACCCAACAAAAACACTATCCTACATTGTAGTTTTAGTGTTTTTTCCGTTTTTAGGACTTATTGTTTACTATTTATTTGGACAAGAATACCGAAAAAACAAAATTTTCAGCAAAAAAGGAATAGTAAATAAAAATGTAATAAAAACAGTTAATAAAGAATTAGAATTAAGCCGAAATCAATTTAATGAAATTGAAAATTATTTAGATGAAAAAGTTAAATTAGTAAAGCTGTTGCATAACAATGAAAATGAACTTTTAACCCTAAATAATGATGTTGAAATTTTAAGAAATGGTAATGATAAGTTTAAAAAGTTATTAAACGATATTAAGCAAGCAAAAGATCATGTACATCTAGAATATTATATTGTTAAAGATGATGCTATTGGTAGTGAATTGCTTAATTTATTATGTGAAAAAGCAAAAACAGGAACCACTGTAAGATTAAGTTATGATGATGTAGGGAGCAAAATTTCAAAAAAAATGAAGCAACAGTTAACAAATGCTGGTGTTAATCATTTTCCTTTTATGCCTGTTTTATTTTCTGCGTTAACAGGTAAAATGAATTACAGAAATCATAGAAAAATAGCCATTATTGATGGTGAAATAGGTTATGTTGGTGGTATTAATGTAGGCGATGAATACATAAATAACGGCAATAAATTTTGGCGCGATACCCATTTAAGAATTATTGGTGATGCTGTAAAATCACTACAAATACATTTTTTATCTACTTGGAAATTTGTTTCAAACGAAATTATAACACATTACAAACCTTTTTTTCCTGAAACAAAAGCATTAAACACCAAAATAGCATTACAAATTGCAGGTAGTGGCCCAGATACAGACTGGGCAAATATTATGGAATTAGCAATTACTGCCATAATTACAGCTAAACAATATGTGTACATTACAACACCTTATTTTGTGCCTAATGACGAAATGATTGCTGCCATACAAATAGCGGCTAAAAGTGGTGTTGATGTGCGGTTAATAATTCCAGAAAAGTCAGATTCTTGGGTGGTTAAGCATGCCTCGAATTCATTTTTAGAAGCTTTGTTAAAAGCCAATGTAAAAGTTTTTAAGTATCATAAAGGTTTTGTGCATGCTAAAACTATTGTTATTGATGATATTTTTGCTATGGTAGGCACATCAAATATGGATTACAGAAGTTTCAATATTAATTTCGAAATAAATTCTCTTATTTATAATATTGAAAAAAGTAAAGAACTAAAAGCACACTTTTTAGAAGATTTAAAACATAGCAACCAGGTAGATTACAAAGCACATTCAAATCGTTCTAAATTTGAGAAATTAAAAGAATCGTATTGCAGGCTATGGTCGCCCTTAATTTAATTAGTTTTTTTCTTCTTTTTCTTTTTGTTAAGTTTATTTATCCAAATAATTGTGCCCGTAACGGGTAAACTTGTTCCAATTAAGCAGGCTAAAAAGTATATTATTTTTGTAGTTGTTCCAAAAATTTCACCTGTATGAATAGGTTTGATTAGTGATGCTATTTTTACATTTAACGGTTTGTTTTTAAAAATATCAACAGCTAAAACATTTCCAGATTGGTCTATGTAAACCTTATCGGTTGTTACAGGAGACCAATTATTAGCATTAGTTTTTCTAAATGCATAATAATTATTTTTCTTGTTTGGAAATGAAACACTAAGCTTTCCGTTATAGTTAAGTGTTTTATTGGCAATGTTTATGGCTTTATCAACAGAAATAATGTTTTTAGTTGTATTGTTTAACTCTATTTTGAGTGTAGATCTATTAAAAATTTTAGTGCCAATTAAATTGCCTAAACCGTTACGGTAACCTTCAAAAGACCAGCATAAACCAGTAATTCCCATTATAACAATAAAAATGCAAGCGTAAAAACCTAATGTGTTATGCAAATCGTGGTTAATGCGTTTCCAATTTGCATTGGTTTTAATTTTAAATCCGGGTTTAAAGTTTTTCCATTTTAATTTCCTTGGAAACCATAAAATAATACCAGAAATAGATAGTATTAAAAATAT
Organism: Seonamhaeicola sp. ABD4_175; assembly: GCF_056160885.1. NCBI lineage: Bacteria > Pseudomonadati > Bacteroidota > Flavobacteriia > Flavobacteriales > Flavobacteriaceae > Seonamhaeicola > Seonamhaeicola sp. ABD4_175. The sequence continues at coordinate 260,843 of NZ_JBSWYC010000002.1, read as the reverse complement.
TATGGTAGCAATACCTACAATGGGTCTTCCTATTTTTGAGTCTAATAACAACCATCGGTGTAGCTTAAACATGCTAAATAAAAAGGCGTCGGCGCTTGTTTTTTCAACCGTTTGTAGCTCGCCAGAGTAGGGGTTTACTAGCATAGAGCTACCGCGTCTTTCTTTCATGCTTTTTTTTACTGTAAATGTATATGCTTCATGAGTGTTGTTGGGTATACTCAAGCCTGTTACAAAACCGTTATTACTATTTTTTACAATGTTAATTAGTTCTGTTACAGTTTTTTTGTTTTCGGTTTCATTAATTTCAATTTCATTAGAAAACAAATGTTTTATTTCGTGTTCAAAAGCTAAAATAGTACCGCTAAAGCAAACTAAAAATATAATAATGCCACTACCAATACCCAACCAAAGGTGTATATCATTTATTAGTTTTCTAAAAGTATAGGTGTTTTTTTTCATATGTATTAGTGTGCTTTTATTTGTTGGCAAATCTAATTTTAAAAAATAAATTCACAAAATTTATTTAGACTAATTATAAATAAATATATTTTTACTAATTAAAGTTCAAGTTTAAACCAAAAAAAAAGCAAAGCTTAAAGCTTCACTTTTAATGTTGTTATGTAATGAGGTATTATCTGCTACGTCTTTTTTGTGATCTTAAAGATCCGCCCGCACCATAATGTTGGTTAGGGCCAACGGCACGTTTCATGTTTTGTTTCATCATTTTAATTTGATCTGTTAACATACCGTGTTTATCAAGTGTTTGAGCTTCACTTAATAATTTTTGTGCTTCTTGTTTTCTACGTTTAGAAAAAGCAATACCAGCAAGGTTTAATTTAGCCATGGCTAAATCATGCTTCATAGATAGGCCTAAAGACACTGCTTTTTTAAAATATTTTTCAGAGTCGTTCATATTATCTTGCATAGTCATTAAACCATGTAAATAATTATAGTAGCCTTGTTGTTTTTTTACTAAAGCGGCTTCTGGATTTTTAATTTTATCAAGCCATTTTTTTGCGCCATCAAAATCTTGCTTACGCAATCTTAAAAAAGAAAGTAAAATAAATTCATTTTTAAAGTACAGAAAAATAAAAATACCCGATAGTAATATAAGTGCTATACCGTTACCTATATAACCTTCAATAAATTGATAAATGGCGTAAGCTATAATTCCTGCTGCTATAATTAGCTTTATAATTTTGTTGTACATATTTATTTTAAATATTTATTATGGGTATATTTGCCCATATTTACTAGGGTTTTGTTTTAAAATGCAAAGAAACTAAAATTTTCTATAAAAAATATTATTAAAATAAGTTTGTGAAATAAAAAACTGTTGTATATTTGCACTCGGTTTTGCGGAAAGGTCAAAGCCATATATTAAAATTACATTTCAGATATTTAAAGATATAAGACAATGAGTAAAAGAACGTTTCAACCATCAAAAAGAAAGAGAAGAAACAAACACGGTTTCAGAGAAAGAATGGCTACTGCTAATGGTAGAAAAGTACTTGCCCGTAGAAGAGCTAAGGGTAGAAAGAAATTGTCTGTTTCATCTGAGTCTAGACATAAAAAATAATGATTAACAATTGTTTATAAATTAAAGGTGTTGCTTAAGTGTAACGCCTTTTTTTATGTTTTCTAATTACTAATTTTGTAACTAACTTTTTTTAACAAGAATACTTTATAAAAATGCCAAAAAATCCAAATTTAAAATCTATTCTAATTATTGGTTCGGGTCCTATTATTATTGGGCAAGCGTGTGAGTTTGATTATTCTGGTTCACAGGCATTAAGGTCTTTAAGAGAAGACGGTATTGAAACCATTTTAATTAATTCAAACCCAGCAACAATAATGACAGATCCTTCAATGGCAGATCATGTGTATTTGTTGCCGCTTAACACCAAATCTATAATTAAGATTCTAAAAGAACACCCACAAATTGATGCCGTTTTGCCAACTATGGGTGGGCAAACTGCATTAAACCTTGCCATTGAAGCCGATGAAAAAGGTATTTGGGAAGACTTTGGTGTAGAATTAATAGGTGTTAATATTGATGCTATTAATATAACAGAAGACAGAGAACAGTTTAGAGAGCTTATGGGTAAAATTGGAATTCCAATGGCACCACAAGCTACAGCAACATCATTTTTAAAAGGAAAAGAAATAGCGCAAGAATTTGGGTTTCCTTTATGTATACGCTCATCATTTACATTAGGTGGCGCAGGTGCAGCTATAGTTTATGAAGAAAAAGACTTTGATAAATTACTACGTAATGGCTTAGAAATTTCGCCAATTCATGAAGTAATGATTGATAAAGCCTTATTAGGCTGGAAAGAATACGAGCTTGAGTTGCTAAGAGATTCAAATGGTAACGTAGTTATTATTTGTTCTATTGAAAACATGGACCCAATGGGTATTCATACAGGTGATTCTATAACAGTAGCACCAGCCATGACTTTAAGCGATAGAACCTACCAAAAAATGCGCGATATGGCTATACATATGATGCGTAGTATTGGCGATTTTGCAGGTGGTTGTAACGTACAATTTGCAGTTTCACCAGATGAAAACGAAGATATTATTGCTATTGAAATTAATCCGCGTGTATCACGTTCATCAGCCTTAGCAAGTAAAGCAACCGGTTATCCAATTGCAAAAATTGCGGCTAAATTAGCGCTAGGGTATAGTTTAGATGAATTAAGTAACCAAATTACAAAATCAACTTCTGCATTATTCGAGCCTACTTTAGATTATGTAATTGTGAAAATACCACGTTGGAATTTTGATAAGTTTGAAGGATCAGACCGTACATTAGGACTTCAAATGAAAGCCGTAGGTGAAGTTATGGGTATTGGGCGTTCTTTTCAAGAAGCGCTTCATAAAGCAACGCAATCTTTAGAAATTAAACGTAATGGTTTAGGTGCCGATGGTAAAGAAAATACCAATTACGAACAAATAATTGAAAAATTAACACATGCCTCTTGGGATCGTGTTTTTATCATTTACGATGCCATTAAAATGGGTATTCCGTTAAGTAGAATTCACGAAATTACCAGAATTGACATGTGGTTCTTAAAACAATATGAAGAATTGTATTTCTTAGAAAAAGAAATTTCAACCTTCAATATTAACACCATTGAAAAACCACTTTTATTAGAAGCGAAGCAAAAAGGTTACGGAGATAGGCAAATAGCCCATATGCTTGGGTGTTTAGAAAGCGAAGTTTATAGCAAGCGTGAAGCGTTAAATATAAACAGAGTTTACAAACTTGTTGATACTTGTGCGGCAGAGTTTGAAGCCAAAACACCATATTACTATTCAACATTTGAAAGTGATATGCAAACAGCTAATGGCGAGCGTTTTTCACATAACGAAAGTGTTGTAACAGATAAAAAGAAAATAATTGTTTTAGGCTCAGGACCAAACCGTATTGGGCAAGGTATTGAGTTTGATTATTGTTGTGTACATGGGGTTTTAGCTGCAGCAGAATGTGGTTATGAAACTATTATGATTAACTGTAACCCAGAAACAGTTTCAACCGATTTTGATACAGCCGATAAGTTATATTTTGAACCTGTTTTCTGGGAACATATTTATGATATAATTAAGCATGAAAAACCAGAAGGTGTAATTGTACAGTTAGGTGGGCAAACAGCTTTAAAACTCGCTGAGAAATTAGATCGTTACGGTATTAAAATAATAGGTACAAGTTATAAAGCTTTAGATTTAGCCGAAGATAGAGGAAGTTTCTCTACATTATTAAAAGAGAATAATATTCCTTACCCGCAATTTGATACGGCAGAAACTGCCGATGAAGCCTTAGCCGTTGCTAAAGAATTAGATTTCCCAATTCTTGTTAGACCATCTTACGTTTTAGGCGGTCAGGGCATGAAAATTGTAATTAATGAAAAAGAATTAGAAGAGCACGTGGTAAGTCTTTTAAATAAAATTCCTAATAATAAGTTGTTATTAGATCATTATTTAGAAGGAGCAATAGAAGCTGAAGCAGATGCAATTTGTGATGGAGAAGATGTTTATATTATTGGTATAATGGAACATATTGAACCTTGTGGAGTGCATTCAGGTGATAGTAATTCTACATTGCCACCATTTAACCTTGGTGAATATGTAATGCAACAAATAAAAGATCATACTAAAAAAATTGCATTAGCACTAAATACAGTAGGTTTAATAAACATACAGTTTGCAATTAAAGATGATAAAGTTTATATTATTGAAGCAAACCCTAGAGCTTCTAGAACAGTACCATTTATAGCCAAAGCATACGGAGAGCCTTATGTAAACTATGCCACTAAATTGATGCTAGGAGAAAAGAAAGTAAAAGACTTTACGTTTAATCCTCAATTAGAAGGTTATGCTATAAAGCAACCAGTTTTCTCATTTAATAAGTTCCCTAATGTTGATAAAACTTTAGGCCCTGAAATGAAAAGTACAGGTGAAAGCATATTATTTATTGATAGCTTAAAAGATGATGCGTTTTACGATTTATATTCAAGACGAAAAATGTACTTAAGTAAGTAATAACAAAACGTTTATTTACAAAAAGCCGCTAAAATTAAAATTTAGCGGCTTTTTTTATAAGATAATTTATAGGTATATTATTATATTATTCTCTAAAAATGCTTGTTGTACCATTGCATGTCCATAGCGTTTCCCCATTGTCAAAAGCAGAGAAAGTATTGGTGCCTGTAAAGCTATTTGTGTCTTCAGAATATGTGTAAGTGCCTACAAATTCGCGTGTGCTTCCAGACGGTAAAGTGTATACGGTTTCTAGAGTCAATTCGTTGTCAATTAATTCGTAATACGAACTTGTTAGATATCCTGGTTCTGTAAATTCAACAGTGTTATTATCAAGAAATATAAAATCGAAAGAAGGGCCTTCTTCTAAGTCAAAACCGTTTGAACATGTTTCTCCGTGTCTTTGAAACTCCCACGAGCCAATAAGAATTTCATCTTCAAGTTTATTCTCAGAGTCGTCTGAAGAGCAAGAAAATAACAACAAAGCTAATGTAGTAAGTAGAAATATTTTTTTGTATGTATTAAAAATCATTTTAGTCTATTTAAAGTTATAATTTATAAATTCATCATTACGTTATGTTGTTTCAAAATGTCTAAATAATCATCAAGTTCAAACTCTGAAGCTTTAAATTTTGAACTTCTCTTTTTAGCCTGTTCTTGTCTGGCAATGCTTCGTGCAAAACGTCTTACGCTTTCAACACTATCAATAATAAGCCCAGGTACTTTGGCGTTGTTTCCGTTTTCATCTTTTGCAACCATTGTAAAATATGATGAATTACAATGTTTTACTACGCCTGTTTGAATGTTTTCTGCTTCAACCCTTAAACCCACAACCATTGATGTTCTTCCGGTGTAATTTACAGATGCTTTTAAGGTTACTAGTTCGCCTACTTCAATAGGATTTAAAAAATCTACTCTGTTAACAGATGCTGTAACACAATAATGTCTTGAATGTTTTGATGCGCATGCAAATGCAATTTGATCCATTAAATTTAAAATATGCCCACCGTGAATTTTTCCACTAAAATTTGAGTGCGATGGCAGCATAAGTTCTGTAATTGTTACTTGCGATTCTTTTGGGTGTTTAAACATGTTTAAGCTATTAAATTGAAAAGTATTCCTGTTATTATGGCTATGCCAAAGCTTATTAGTGTGCCTATTAAAATGTACTCTGTTAATTGTCTGTCTTTTGAATCTCTTAAATCTTTAAACCTGAAAACAGATTTGGCCGTAATTAAAAAGCCAACAGCTTCCCAATGGTTTGATATTATAAAAATAAACACCAACAAGCGTTCTAAAATACCAATATATTTACCAGCATCTTCTAAAGAATCTTCACTTTTAAAAAGTTCTGAAATATTCCACTTTAAAAAAATAGTTTTCATAATTACTGATGCCGGAATTGTTAAAAATAACAAACAGGTTACCAACAAAATATTAGTTTCATTAAATAAAATAGCGGTATTTATAACTTTTTTTGTAGCTATTATATATGCAAAAACAATAACTATTATATGACACAATTGATCTAAAAAAAATAAAATGCGTTTGTTTTTTTCATTTTGAAGTATGAGTTTTAACGCATCAATTATAAAATGTGATATTCCAATTAAAAGTAATATATGCCATAAATTAATATTCCATAATAGTATTGCTGTTATTATAATATGAATTAAAACATGTATGTAAAGCTTGCCAGATTTTAGTTTTTTTTGTTCTTTTTCAGCTACCCATTTTGATGGTTGCAGAAAAAAATCGGCAATAATGTGTGCTAAAATTAGTTTTACTAAAAGCATCATAGTGTAGCAATTTTTTGTTTAAACATTTGGTTTAATTCTAAAATATTATCTAAAGCAGCTCTTTTTTGGCGTTTGCTTATAGCATCTTGTTTGGTGCCTATTTTTTCGGCGAGTTCTTTTTGTAGCGCATTAGGGTTTTCAATGGAAAGTTTTACTATTTCGGCAGAATTAGTAGTCCAATTATCCATGGTGGTTAAAGCCAATTTAAAATATAGATTTAGCTCAGTATTTAAGGTTTTGTTACTGGTTTTAATTTGAAGGTTTTGTTTTTCCTTCTTTAAAAGTTCTAATGTTTCACCAGAAAAAATAAAAGCTTCGCCGTTAGATTCTGTTACCATTTTGCCATTAAATGTTTTTTTGCCAATACCAATGGCAATTCTAACATCAAGATTTTTTAAGGTTTTTATACAGGCTTTTATGTATATAGCTGCTAAAAAACTGTCTTCTATTTTAGGAATTTCAATTTGAAAACTATCTCCGCGGTAAATATCCCACTGTGCGTTATTTGAATTTAATTTTACTAATGCGTCTTTTAAAACACTCATCCAAACATCAGGGGTTGTGCCTCTAGATTTTATAATATCACCTGTAATTACACTTGTCATAAACAACAGCTGTTTTAATTCCATATTTAAGGAATAATTATAAATATTCCATATTTAAGGAATAATTAAATATATTCCATATTTAAGGAATTTTAAATATATAGTATTTTTTTGTGATATTCAACAAAATCATGTTTTTATGTGATAATGTTGTGCGGTTTTTACTCTTCATCTGCACGTTTAATAATGGCTTCCGGCAGCGATTTTTTTGCTTTAGCTCCCATTTTTTTGAGTTTTTCTACACTAGTTATCAGGTTTCCTCTGCCTTCAACCAATTTATTCATAGCTGCAGAATAATCGGTTTTAGCAGCGTCTATTTTTTTGCCAACACCAGTTAAATCTTTTACTAAACCTTCAAATTTATCGTAAAGAGCTCCCGCTTGTCTTGCAATTTCTAAGGCATTTTGTTGTTGCTTTTCGTTTGTCCACATGCTATCAATGGTGCGTAATGTAGCTAAAAGGGTAGATGGGGTTACAATAACAATATTTTTTTCAAACGCTTTGTTGTATATGGTGTTATCTTGGTTTACAACAACGGCAAATGCAGGTTCAATAGGAATAAACATTAATACAAAATCTGGCGATTCAATATCATATAAGTCTTGATAGTTTTTTTCTGAAAGCTGATCTACATGACGTTTAACCGAATTTACGTGTGCTTTTAAAAACAAATCTTTTTGCTCATCATCGGCATTAACAAAGCGTTCATAATCGGTTAAAGATACTTTACTATCAATAATCATTTTTTTACCGTCTGGTAAATGTAAAACCACATCGGGCATTACACGCGAGTTGTCATCTCTAGTGAAACTTTGCTGTACAAAATACTCACGATCTTTTTCTAACCCCGATTTTTCTAACACACGTTCTAAAACTAATTCGCCCCAATTACCTTGCATTTTGCTGTCACCTTTTAGGGCACGTGTTAGGTTTGTGGCTTCTTTAGTCATTTGTTGGTTTAAATCTTTTAAACCAAGTAATTGCTCTTTTAAAGCCGAATGCATACTAATGCTTTCTTTTTGTGTTAAATCTACCTTCTCTTCAAAGGTTTTTATTTTCTCCTGTAACGGATTTAAAATATTTTTGATGTTTTCTTTATTCTGCTCTGTAAATTTATTTGATTTTTCATCAAGAATTTTATTGGCTAAATTTTCAAACTCTTTAGTGAATTTTTCTTGTAGTTTTTCAACCTCTTCTTTTTGTTCGTTATTTTTAAGTTGAAGGTTTTCAAACTCAGTGTTTTTTCTGGTTAATTCGGCATTTAAAAACTCTTTTTCTCTTCTAACAGTTTCGCGTTCAGTTTCAATTTTTGAAATAGCTTCTTTTAAATCGTTTAACTGACTATTAAAACGTTCATTTTGTTTTTCGTTTTCAGTATTGTGAAAGGTTTTAAGCTCAGTAATTTGTTGCTGTAAATTATTGTTGCGTTCTTCTAAAGTGCTTTTTTCGGTTTTGCTTTTTAGCTTAGCAATGGTTAAACCAATGTAACCGCCAATGCAAGCAGAAACGAGTATTGAAATGATGAGAATTAGGCTGTCGTTCATTTGAAATTTTAGATTTTATCAAAGATAATTTTTATGTAGAAAAGTTGCTAAGTAAATTATTATTTCTTCACTTTAAAACTACCTGTTTTTTCATCAAAGGCAATTAAATCTTCAGGGAAAAGAGCATTAAAAATACCATTAGAAATGAGGTTGCAAGGTGTGTTTATAACAGCTTCATTTTTTGTCATTACAATCATTTCATCACAAAGCTGAATGGCTAAATCTATTTCATGTGATGAAAAAAGGATGGTTTTATTGGTGTTTTTAGCTAGGTCTTTTAAAAGTTTTAATGTGCGTGCTTTATGATACATATCTAAATGCGTGGTGGGTTCATCTAGTATTATAATGTCTGTATCTTGTGCTAGTGCGCGGGCAATTAATACTTTTTGTAATTGCCCATCACTAAGTTCAAAACACTTTTTGTTTTTTAAGTGTTCAATATTAATTTCTTTAAGCGCATTATTTATTATTTGAGTATCGGTTTGGGTTAAATTACCAATCCAATTAGTGTATGGCTGCCTACCCAAAGCTACCAATTCAAAAACAGTGAAGTTTTTTGAGGCTAAGGGTTCTGTTAGTACTAAACTTAATGTTTTTGCTAAATCTAAACTAGAGTATGTGTTTAGTAATTTATTGTTTATAAAAATTTGTCCGCTAATAGGCGGTTGCACTTTGGTTAGTGTACGTAGCAATGTAGATTTACCAATGCCATTAGTGCCAATTAAACCAATAAGTGCACCTTTTTTTAGGGTTACATTAATATTTGAAGCCACAACGGTTTTCGCTTTTTTAGAAGTATAACCAATGGATAGGTTTTTGGTTTTTAAAATGACGTTGTGTGCTTGTTTAGTTAGCATTTTAAATTCAGAATTTAAACGTTTTAAAATAGTATGTTTCGTTTTCTAATCAAAAGCCAAATAACTACGGGTGCTCCAACTAATGATGTGATAGCGTTTATTGGTAATGTAAATTCGGCGCTTGGTAATTGGGCTATACTATCGCAAATTAACATAACTATGGCGCCCATTAAAAATACAGCTGGCACTAATGTTTTATGGTTTGTGGTATTAAAAACTTGCCTTGTTATATGCGGAATTGCCAAACCAATAAATGCAATTGGGCCAGCAAATGCTGTAATTGTTCCGGCAAGTAAACTGGTGGCTATTATTAATAACAACCTACTTTTTTTTATGTTAACACCTAAGCTTTTGGCATAGTTTTCACCTAATAATAAGCTATTTAAAGGTTTTATGGTTGTTATACTAATTAGTAGACCAAACAGGTAAACTATGCTTAAAATAAAAATTTCTTGCCATGATAAATTACCTAAACTACCAAAGCCCCAAAAAATATATTGCTGTAATTGTTGGGCAGAACTAAAATATGAAAGCACGCCAACAATTGCAGAAGTTATGCTAGAAAACATAAGTCCAATAACAAGTATGGCCATAGTATCTCTTACTCTAGTAGAAACCAAAGTAACTGCTAAAAGCACTAAAAAACTGCCTAAACTAGCGGCTAAAACAATACCCCATTTTGAAGCAAAAACCATAGCGAAAAATCCACCAAAAATAGAAGCCCCCAATATTACAAGTGCAACACCTAAGCTTGCCCCAGAACTAATACCTAAAACAAATGGGCCCGCTAATGGGTTTCTAAAAAGTGTTTGCATTAACAAGCCAGAAATACCTAAACCAGACCCAACTATTATGGCTGTTACAGCTTTTGGCAACCTGTATTGTAATATAATATGGTTCCAAGCAGTGTTATTAGGCATATTACCTATTAAACTTTTAAAAACAGATTTTAGCGGTATGGATACAGAACCAAAACTAATGTTTGCCAAAAAACACATAAGTAACACTAAGAATAGTGCTATAAATAATAAGCTATGTTTTTTATTATTAGGCAATTATTGTAGTTTTTTAAAAAAATGAGGTGTGTAGTTTGTTAATAATTTTGGGTGGCAAATTTTAATAATATCTTTTAAAACCCAATCTGGTCTTGCAAAGCCTAATTCATAATATAAAACACCACCACTAGTTCCTGTTGTATTAGCTGTAGTGTAAATACTTTTACTTTGGAAGGCTTTAAACTTAGTATGGTGTAAACTACCGTTTTCAAGGTTTTCTAAACTTGAGTAGTTTGATGGGTTTAACCAAATATCGGCTTGTTGTGCTTTGTTAAAAACAGTTTCAAAATTAAGTTTTAAACTGCCAACACCACTTGTGTTTGCCCATAAATAGTTTACGTTGGCATCTTTTAAAAGTTGTGCTTCTGTACTTGTGCCATTTGGCAAATACCAAACATCACCGTGCATAGCGCCACTTAAAATGGTTGGTTTGTTTTCAACTTTAGCAGCTATTTTTTTTGCTGTGTTATAATTGGTTTCAATGGTGTTAAAAATAGAATCTGCTTTGGCTTCTTTATTAAAAAGGATGCCAAAAAACTTAAGCCATTCTGCTTTTGCCAATGGCGAATGTTCAACCCAATCTCCATTATAAATTACAGGAATACCAGTTTTTTTAATAGTTTCAATGGTTTTGTTACCGCCTTCAATACCAAAACTAATTACTAAGTTGGGGTTAATATTTAAAAGAATTTCGGTATTTATACTTTCGTTTTTACCAATGTCTTTAACAAAACCTTCATCAATTCTTTTTCTTATTTTTTTAGAAGAAATAAAATTTGTTTGCGGAAAACCAACAAGTGTATTTTCAACATTTAAAAGTTCTAAAGCTGGTATGTGCGTGGTAGATGTAGCTATTAGTTTTTCAATGGGTGTAAGTATTATACCATCATATTCATCTTTTAAAAAACTGGTTTTTGCAGCATTTTCTTTGCTAATTATTGCGTATTTGTATGTTGTTGTGGCGTTTGGCCAAGGTTTGTTTATTTGTAAAACTTTATATGAATCATAATTTTCACAAGAAAAACCTGTAGCATATTTTAATTGAATTTTTGTGCCTGTTGGTGTTGTTTTAAGTTGGGTTTTAGGCTTGTTTTTACAGCTTAAACAAGCACAAACAAAAACTAGTATTAAGCTGTATTTTATTGCTTTTATGTGATTTTTATCACGTTTTTTCATGTAAAGGATTTCTAATTTTGAAAAAAATATAACCATGAGAGACGGTTCAAATTTAACAATATATATAGTAGCTGGAGTAATTATTGCTCATTTTCTTATTGGTTTTATTTTTCTTATTTATAAAATGAATAAGAAAAAGTGAGTTTTATTAGAGTTAAAACAATTTTTAAAAGTATTTTTGAGCCGAAATTTGGTTTTGCTCAGTTTCTGCTGAGTAGATTAAAAGGGAATCTGGTGAAATTCCAGAACTGTTCCCGCAACTGTAAAGTTTACGCTAGATATTTCTAGTGCCTTAAATTGAGGGCATTATTTACTGCAATACCACTGGTTTTTTCTGGGAAGGTATAAATAATGTAAAACAAGTCAGGAGACCTGCCAATTTCACAAAACAAATAAGTTAAACTTTCGGGATAAAAGTTTGCGTATGATAATCCATGCGATTCTCGATTAATTAGTTATTAAAATGAACAAAAAAACACATGTTTTTGCATTGTTATGCCTAGGCATATCATGGGTTGGCTTTGCACAACAAAATGAAAATTCAACTAATGTTGAACAATTAGATGAAGTGGTAGTTACAGATTCTAGATTTGCGTTAAAACGTGAAAACACAGGTAAAACTGTTATTAAAATTTCTAGAGCAGAGATTGAAAAAAATCAAGGAAAAACCATTGCACAGCTTATAAATACCAAAAGTGGTATTGAGGTAAATGGTAGCCGCAGTGTGGCCGGACAAAACATAAGCACTTTTGTGCGTGGTGGCAATAACCGCCAAGTTTTAGTGTTAATTGACGGTGTACAAGTTAACGACCCATCTGGCGTTGCTAATGATTTTGATTTAAGATATTTAGATTTAAACACCATTGAATCTATTGAAATTATTAAAGGTGCAGCTAGTACACTATACGGTAATGCAGCTGCTACGGCCGTAATAAATATTACTACTAAAAAAGCATCAAAAAACACTATTTCGGGTAGTTTTTTAACGGTGGTTGGTACTAACCAAAATCAAGACAACCAAAATTATAATGCTGCTAACTTTTCAAATAATGTAAGCATTAACGGTACTGCAAATAAATTTAGTTATGTTGCAGGTTTTGGTAATAGTTATGCCGATGGTTTATCGGCTGCAAAGTCTGAAAATGCTGAAAAAGATGCCTTTTCACGATATAATATGAATGTGAATTTGGGGTATCAATTTTCTGAAAGTTTTGAAATTAAAGCATATGCTACACATGATAATTTTAAAACCGATATTGATGGTTTTCCGGCGCCAACATACACCTTTGCAGATACAAATGACCAATACAAATCTGAACAAACTAGGGTAGGAGTAGCGCCTAAATTTACTTACCAAAACGGTAGTTTTAACGTAAATGCAGCTTACACAAAAATTGACCGAGAAACTATTTCAGAATTTAGTGCTGCTTTTGAAGCAGAAAGTTACGTGGTTGATGCTTTTAATAAGTATAATTTTAGTGATAAATTTTATACCATTGTAGGCTTTAATTACGGTAAATTTCAAACTGTTTTTACTGATGAAGAAGATTACACCACTTCAGATCCATATTTAAATGTGGTTTATGTATCAGATTACGGATTTAACTTAAACCTTGGAGGTAGATTAAACAACCACAGTGAGTATGGTTCTCACTTTGTTTATAGTATAAATCCATCTTACAAAATAAATGTGAATAACGGTTATGCTAAGGTTTTTGGGTCTTATGCAACATCATTCATAGCTCCAAATCTATCACAATTATTTGGCTTTTTTGGAGCAAATCCAGATTTAGAGCCCGAAGAAAACGCAACTATTGAAGGTGGTTTAGAGTATAACACAAAAAAAGGATTGCTACTTAGCGCTTTATATTTTAACAGAAAAGAAGAAAACACCATTATTTACACAAGTGCTTATGAAAACGCAAGTGCTAATGCTACTGTGCATGGGTTAGAGGTAGAAGCAAATGTTAAGCTTATTGAAAACTTAAGTTTTAATGCAAACTACACGTTTACTGAATTGAAAGACGGCCAACGTTTAAAAGTGCCAAAGCATAAAGCAAATGCAGGTTTAGGGTATAGTTTTAATGAAAAAACGTTTGCCTCAATTAACTATCAATATGTAGGTACGCGATTAGATACAGATTTTGCAACATTTTCTAATGTTGATTTAGATGCATTTTCTTTAATAGATGTGTATTTCAGTCAGAAATTAATAAAAAATAAAGTGAAGCTTTTTTTAAACGTAACTAATATTTTAAATGAAGATTATTTTGAAATTCTAGATTACACAACAAGAGGCCGAAACGTAAACCTTGGTTTAAATATAACCTTATAGTGAGAGATAAGGTTTTGAATAAAAGCACCACACATTATCTGCTAGTGTGTGGTGTTTTTTGTTTTGAAAAACACATGGTATTATGAAGTACAATTTGAACAAAATGATGGCACTAGATGTGTATTTATCTGCTTTAAATAATGATGAATACAAAGCTGTTTCTAGTAAGTTAGAGTATAATATTAAAAGTAGAATGCCATTGCAAAGTTGGGATGTAATTAATGAGAATAGATTAAATTTATTTGAAAAAGTCGAACGCCAACGCGATATTAATAGCGTTAAAACATTAGCCCAAAAACTACATTGGAAAAACAATATTGATGCTATTTTTAGTAATATCAATTTTGAGGCTATTATAGTTACAGATGTTTACCAAAATATTATTTGGGTAAATAAAGGTTTTACAAAAATGACAGGTTATGCTAAAGTTGAAGCGTTAAACAAAACACCAAGGTTTTTGCAAGGACCAAAAACAAGTTTAAAGACAAAAGAAAATATTAAGAAGTTACTAAAGGAAAATAAACCATTTCATGAGCTTGTTGTTAATTATAAAAAAAGTGGTGAAATTTATAATTGTGAAGTAAGCATTTTTCCGTTGTTTGGCTATAATAACAAAACACACTTTATGGCGCTTGAAAAACAAATTAGTTGTTAAGTGCAAAAATTACTTTGGAATTAAATCACAATACCAAACGCCATATGTATTGGTATTACTGTTACATACAGAATCATCTGTTTTTGGGTTTTTATATTCGCGATATATTTTTTCGCCAATAGAAAAAGTTACCGGTTTTTTAAAAATGGGGCCGTCAAAACAAAAGGTGTGGAATTCTCCGTTTTCACCACAAGGGTCAACATCTTCGGGTAAGTTATCAATAAAACTGTCATCTATTATTGTGCCTACAAAATCGGCATTAAAAAATTTAGAATTGGCACAGACAACAATGGTTTTAAAACCTAATTGTAAAAATTCATTGAGTAGTTCTTTAGTATCACGTTTCCATATTGGGAAAACAGCTTTAAAGCCTTGTTTTGCTAATTGGTCTTCACGGTATTTGCGTAAATCTTCTAAAAAAATATCACCAAAAGCACTGTGTGTATAGCCTTCATTTTTTAGCCTATAAACCGTTTTATTCATTATGGTTTCATAGGTTTCCATATCAGGCATCTCGGGTAATTCAATACGGTTGGCTTTTATACCAATAGCATTGGTTTGAGCTTCAAGTAACTCATTTCTAAGTCCGTGCATAGAAACCCGGTTATAATGGCTATTTACGGTTGTAATTAATTCATCAACTATGAATTTTTCATCTTTCAACAAGTAATAAAGCGCCAAAGCGGAGTCCTTACCAGTGCTCCAGTTAAAATAGGTTTTGTGTTTTTTCAAGATAAAAGAATTTATTCAGCAATCATGCCACCTTCACGAGGCGAAAAATCATTACTATCTTTTACTAGTTTAAAATTAAAACTTTCAGATTGTTTTTTTAGTGTATTTATTTTAGTTGTAGAACCTTCTATTTGGGCTAACGCAAACGCTAAAAAAGGTTCGTTTTCATTACCAATAATACCGTAATTTAAGTTGTTTTCTTCAAACTCAATATCTGGCGTTAAACCTGTTTGTGGTACTTTAATACCGTTTTTATTTACACCATCGGCAATTAATGGTTGCATTGCATAGGTGTGATTTGGGTTAGCGCCTTCGCGCCTGTAATCATTGTTAGGAGAATCATAAACTGTTCTTGAAGCTTGTGTTTTTCCGGTAGTGTTAGTGCCTATTTGTACTACATCAATATACGGGTTTAAACCATTAATTAAACCCTCACTTGCCGATGCAGATGTGCTTGTTGTTAATACATAAACTTGATTTAAACCTAGGCTGTTTAAAGCATTACCGTTATCAATTTTATCAGTAAAATTAAAATTACTATCGTTAAAATTGCTGTTATAAATAAGTTTTGTGAACAATTGGTTTGTAAATTGCCCAGTTATTAAACTGGCTAAATAAGTTTCTATTAAAACGCTTCCGCCAGGGTTGTAGCGTAAATCTACCACTAAATGTTGTACGTTGTTAGCTTTAAAATTACCAAAAACATTATTTAATTCGTTTTCATAATTTGAAGTAAAACCGTTAAACATTAAATATCCAACGTTTTGCCCGTTTACTTCAAAAAGGTTGGTGTTGTAAATAGGGTTTTCAACATATTCAGCCTTAGTAAGTGTAATACTTTGGTTGCTGCTTTCAACAGTATCATCAGTAGTTTCTGTTGTGCCATTATCATTATAATTGGCAAAATTTAAGGTGTACGTTTCGGGGTTAAATAGGTTTAAATTATTATCTGTTTCAGAATTGTAAAAAAGAGCTTCACCATTAACAGCATCAAAAATATCACCTCGTTTTAAACCTTTGTTATCGGCATCACTATTAGGTAAAACCAACCTCACAACACCATAAAGTTTTGAGTTGCTATTAGGTTGAAAAAATAACCTGAATTCCATGCCGTTTGTACCTCTTATGCCTTGAAACTGTCGTTCTAATTCAAAATAGTCATCAACAATCCAGCTAAATCTATCTACGTTTTGTCTATCAAAAATTAAGCTTTCAAATAATGTTTCGGGTGTTTCAAAACTGTTTAAGTAGTTTGCATATTCAGCATTGCCTGTAAATCTGTCATTATCTAAATCAGAAACATTGTCTTTATACAAATAATACCTGTGCATGCCTTTGTAAACAAAATCGTTTATTTGGCTGGCGCTTACAGTGTCATCATCGTTATCATCAAAACAGCTTACAAAAGTTATAGCCAATAAGCATATAAGGTATAGTTTTATGTTTTTCATAGTGCAATTTTCTACATTTAGTAGTATTTAAAAACCTAAAATTACACACAAAATTGTGTAACTAAAAATAAAAGCTTGTATTACAACTAAAATATAAGTGTTTAATGGGCTTAAATATTAGTTTAAAGGGATGTTAAAATTGTTTTTTTTGAAAAAAAATAAAAGCTGTGTAACAAAAAAGTAAATGGCTCGTCGTAATTACAAATAGCCCAAAAAGCTAACAAACCAAACCACCAAAAATGACTCAAAGTGAGTTTTTAAATATTGTAATGCCTTTTAAAGATAAAGTATTTCGTTTAGCAAAACGTTTACTAATATCTACAGAAGAGGCCGAAGATGCCACACAAGAAGTGCTTTTAAAACTTTGGAATAACAAAACCAAAATACAAGAGTACAAAAATGTTGAAGCGTTTTCAATGACCATGACAAAAAACTTTTGTTTTGATAAGTTGAAATCTAAACAAGCACAAAATTTAAAAATTGTGCATAGTAATTATGAAGACGGAAACACATCATTACAAAAACAGGTTGAACTTAATGATAGCGTAAATTGGGTAGAAAAAATTATAGAAGATTTACCAGAACAACAACGAATGATTATTCAATTAAGAGACATTGAAGAATACGATCTTGATGAAATAGCAAAAATGCTTGATATGAATAACACAGCAGTACGTGTAGCCCTATCTAGAGCCAGAAAAGCAATAAGAGAAAAATTAACTAATACACATAATTATGGTATTAAATAATATAGAAAAATTAATAGAAAAGTACGAGAACGGTGAAACCACCTTAAATGAAGAAGCGCAGTTAAAACACTATTTTTCGCAAGAAACTGTAGCACCACATTTAGAAATGTACAAACCCATGTTCAACTATTTTTTGTTAAATAAGCAAGAGCAGTTTACTAAAAACGTTCCATTAAAAACTAAAAAAACATTTAATTATAAATGGATTTCTGTTGCAGCAGTGGCGGTTCTTATGCTAGGGTTTTATTTAAATTCAAATGTGTTTAACACAAATGATTGTAATGAGTTAGGTACTTATTGCGAACCCGAACAAGCTCTAAACGAAGTATCAAAGCAATTAGCAATGATTTCAAACCACTTTAATAAAGGCACACAAAGTGTAAATTATTTAAATACGTTTGAAAAAGGCGCAGCAACCCTTGGATACTTAAACGAAGTAGAGAACACAACCAGTATTATTTTTAAAAAGTAAAAAATTAAAAAAATGAAATCAACAATAAATTTAAGAACAATAGCAATGAAAAAGAGAATAATAATAGCAATAATGGCCATAATGTTGTTGCCATTAACAGCCGTAGCACAAAGCAATATTTTTGAAAAATATAGCGATAATGCCGATGTAACTTATGTATCAATAAAACCAAAAATGTTTCAAATGATAGCAAAAATGGGAATTGATGTTGAAGACCCTGAAGCTAAAGCATACATTGATATGGTTAAAAGTATAACCAGCTTTAAAACCATAGTAACAGATAATAAAGCTATATCTGGTGATATTTCAAAATGGGTAAAATCACGCTCAAGCGCTTTAGATGAGTTAATGGAAGTAAAAGATGATGGCACCGAAGTTAAATTTTATGTAAAAGAAGGTAAAGATTCAGACCACGTTAAAGAACTTTTAATTTTTGTAAACGGTATTGATAAAGTAATGGATGATAAAATTGAAATTAACGGTAAAGAACGTAAAATTGAAACCGTAGTGGTGTCTCTTACTGGTGATATTAATTTAAATGAAATATCAAAGCTTACAAATAAAATGAACATTCCTGGAGGCCAACACCTTAACGGTAAATAATAACAAACACATCATCATCAATCATGCAACGAACTTTTAAATATTTATGCTTAACCATTTTAACCGCAGTTTTATTAATAAGCTGCGGTAATGGTGAAAGCCTACAGCGTTATTACGTAGATAACCAAGAGAATTCAAATTTTATATCGCAAGATTTTCCAATATCAATGTTAAATATTGATAAATCAAACTTTACAGATGCTCAAGAAGAAGCCTATAATTCTGTGCAAAAACTTAATTTTTTAGGTTTTAATGCTTCTGAAGATAATGTTGAAAATTATACAGCAGAAATTACCAAAGTAAAAAATATTTTAAGCCATGAAAAGTACAACGACCTTATGGAAGTTAGTGATAAAGGCCGAAAAATAATAGTTAAATATATTGGTGAAGATGATACAGCCGATGAAGTAGTTGTTTTTGCAACAGACAAAAATATGGGGTTTGGTATTGTACGCGTTTTAGGTAATGATATGAATCCTGAAAAAATTGGTGTATTAATTAACAGTTTACAAAATGCCGATGTTGATGGTGCACAAATTGAGCGAATTATGAATTTTTTCAAATAATAAAACACTCATTCTAAATAAAAAAAAGGTTTACCAAACGGTAAACCTTTTTTATTTCTTTTTATTTAATTCTTCATTGTCTTTTTTAACAAAGTTTTTTGCGGTAATTAAATTAAGAACGATGGCTAAAAATGCTAATGTTAATAAAGTTAAAACAATAAAATTATTAAGCGCATCTAACATACCAGCAACAAAAAAAACTACAGCTATAAATCCGCAAAGTAGTATAGATTGTTTGTCGCTTAGCATAAATTGTTAAATATTAAATTCCTGTATAGTTGCTAGGTGTAATACGTTTTAATTCGTCTTTTATTGTATTGTTTACCTCTAAAGTATCAATAAAATTTGAAATAGAGTCTTTATTTATAGCTTCATTTGTTCTTGTTAAGCCTTTTAAAGCTTCGTAAGGGTTTGGGTAGCCTTCTCTTCGTAAAATAGTTTGAATAGCTTCAGCTACTACAGCCCAATTATTTTCAAGGTCTTGGGCAAATTTACCTTCGTTTAAAAGTAATTTGTTTAAGCCTTTTAAAGTAGATTTAAAACCAATTATAGTGTGCCCAAATGGTACACCAACATTACGTAAAACTGTGCTATCAGTTAAATCACGTTGTAATCTAGAAATTGGAAGTTTAGCTGATAAATGTTCAAAAATAGCATTAGCAATACCTAAATTTCCTTCACTATTTTCAAAATCAATAGGGTTTACTTTATGTGGCATTGCAGAGCTACCAACTTCACCTTTTTTAATTTTTTGTTTGAAATAGTCCATTGAAACGTACGTCCACACATCTCTGTCTAAATCAATTAAAATGGTGTTAATGCGTTTTAGGCAATCAAATAACGCAGCCATATGGTCATAGTGTTCAATTTGCGTAGTTGGAAAAGAGTGGTGTAAACCTAATTTTTCTTGAACAAAACCAGATCCAAAAGCTTTCCAATCTATTTCGGGGTATGCAACATTGTGTGCATTAAAATTACCAGTAGCACCACCAAATTTAGCGGCACTTGGTATATCATTTAACAAATTAAATTGTTCTTCTAAGCGGGTTACAAAAACCTGAATTTCTTTACCTAAACGTGTTGGAGAAGCTGGTTGACCATGTGTTCTTGCTAACATTGGTACAGCTTTCCATTCTTCAGATAGTTCTTTTAATCTTTTTAAAACTTCAAAATATTCAGGCACATAAACATCATTCATAGCTTCCTTAATACTTAATGGTATTGCGGTGTTGTTTATGTCTTGTGATGTTAATCCAAAATGAATAAATTCTTTGTATTGTGATAACCCTAAGGCATCAAATTTTTCTTTTATAAAATATTCAACAGCTTTAACATCGTGGTTTGTTACACTTTCAATATCTTTTATAGCCAAAGCATCTTCCGCAGAAAATGTTTTATAAATGGCTCTTAAATCGTTAAAAACAGCGGTGTCAACGTCTTTTAATTGCGGTAACGGAATTTCGCATAAGGCAATAAAATATTCAATTTCAACTAAAACGCGATATTTAATAAGTGCTTCTTCAGAAAAAAAAGGGGCTAAGGCGTTTGCTTTGTTTCTATAACGACCATCAATTGGTGAAATGGCATTTAATACAGATAATGACATAGTGTAATTTGATTTTTAACAAGTTGCAAAGATAGTTTTTTTAATGAATTAGCAGTTGAAATATAAATTTTCAAAACCTAAAAAGTAGAAACTGTTTCAAAACTATTTCAATTTTTTAAGTATTTGTTTTGCCCTTGCTTTAAAGGCAGCACTTTGTTGGTTAAAATCACGCTCTAAAATGGTAATAAGTTCGGGGTAAACCCAATCAAACTCTTTTCCAAAAATATAAAGCGTTGTCATGCTGTATGCTTTTGGGGCTACTTTTTCATCATTAATTAAATAATCAAAACACGTTTCAATTATTAGTTCTTTGTGGGTTTGGGTTAAGGTGTTTGTTATTTTTTTATGATTGTTTTTATAAGCTACAGCAATAAGTTCGCAAACTTTTGCAACGGGTCTTACGGCAGCATCAATGTGTACATGCTTAATATTTTGGGTAAATGTGCTTAAGTGTGGTACTACAAAATCAATGTTTTTACTGCACATAAACTCAAAAACCCAAGCGGCTCTTGGCGAAATTTTATCGTCAACCATAAATAAAATATCAAGTAGTTTTGGTATTAAATTAGGGTTGTTAATCATTAAATTAGCGTAGTAGTTACGTTTTTCGCGCGAGTGATTTACGTAATTTAATTCGTTATAAAGTTCGGTGGCTGTCAAAATCTAATTTCATATTTTTATAACCTAAAAGTATTAAAAATGAAAATTATAAAAAAGGTATTATTAGCACTTGTTGTTTTATTAATAATTGCCCAATTTTTTGGTCCAGAAAAAAACAATGGAAATGCAGCGTCTATAGATGCATTTTATGCTGAGACTAACCCGCCAGAAGATGTGAAATTAATTTTGAAAAACGCCTGTTTTGACTGCCATAGTAATGTTACACGCTACCCATGGTACAACAGTATAACACCACTTAATTATTGGTTAAATCATCATGTTGAAGAAGGTAAAGAGCATTTTAATGTATCAAATTGGGAAGGCAATTCTTTAAAACGAAAAGATCATAAATTTGAAGAACTTATTGAAGAGGTTGAAGAAGGGAAAATGCCTTTAGATTCTTATACATGGACGCATGCCGATGCTAAACTAACGCCACAGCAAATTAATGCTTTAATTACCTGGGCAAAACAAGTGCGTACATCGTACGATTTGAAACAAAAACCAGAATAAATCTTTAAAATTTTTCAAAAACTAAAAATTCCAAAACCCAAGTATAGAAGCGCTTTGGGTTTTGGAATTTAATTTTTTATATTGTGAATATAGCCTTATGAGTAACACTTTGCTAATTATTGGTTTTGTTTGGCCCGAGCCCAAAAGTTCAGCAGCAGGTAGCAGAATGTTGCAACTTATTGAAACGTTTCAATTAGCTAATTACAAAATAACTTTTGCCAGTGCTTGTGCAAAAACCAGTAATGCGTTTAACTTAGAAAGCATTGGGGTTGCGCAAGTTTCAATTCAATTAAACAATAGTAGTTTTGATGCTTTTGTAAAGCAATTAAACCCCAAAATAGTTATGTTTGATAGGTTTATGACCGAAGAACAGTTTGGGTGGCGCGTTACAGAACAATGTCCTGAAGCACTTAAAATTTTAGACACCGAAGATTTACATTGTTTACGCAAGGGTAGACACCAAGCTTTTAAAGATGGGGCTGTTTTTAACAAAGCATATTTATTTAACACTATTGCTAAACGCGAAATAGCAAGTATTTACCGTTGCGATTTAAGTGTTATGATTTCTGAAGCTGAAATAGATATACTTAAAACAAATTTTAATGTAAACCAATCTCTATTGTGCTATTTACCATTTTTGTTAGAACAAATTCCTGAAAATGACATACAACAATTAAAATCATTTTCAGAAAGATCACATTTTATAACTATTGGTAATTTTTTGCATGAACCCAATTATAACGGTGTTTTGTATTTAAAACAAAATATATGGCCACTTATAAAAAAACAATTACCAAATGCCGAAATGCATATTTATGGCGCCTATGCTAGCGAAAAAGTAAATCAATTACATAATAAAAAAGAAGGTTTTTTAATAAATGGGTTTGCCGCAGATGTTACCAAAGTTATGCAACAAGCCAAAGTGTGTTTAGCGCCTTTGCAGTTTGGTGCTGGTTTAAAAGGTAAGCTTGTTGATGCTATGCAAAACGGTACGCCATGTGTAACCACACATATTGGGGCAGAAGGGATGTTTGGAAATTTACCACCTAATGGTTTTGTAGAAAACTCAGTAGAACAGTTTGCCCAAAAAGCGGTTGAATTATATACAAATGAAACCCTTTGGAAAGAAAAACAACATAACGGGTTTGAGGTAGTAAATAACAGATTTAATAAAAATAACTTTCAAACTAAATGTATTGAAAAGTTTGATTTTTTATTGCAAAATTTACAATCACACAGACTTAATAACTTTACAGGGCAAATGCTTCAACATCACACACTACAAAGCACTAAGTTTATGAGTAAATGGATTGAAGCTAAAAACACTAAATAATAACATGTTACAAAACAGTTTATTTAATGAACAGCCTGAAATAATAGACTTCAATTTACCTGATGCTAATGTGGTGTTGTATGATAATTTTTTTACTTCGGAAGAATCAAATAAATTATTCAATAGTTTAAAAACATCCATTAAATGGCAGCAAGATCAAGTTAAGTTTTATGGTAAAATAATTGATGTACCAAGGCTTACAGCACTGTATGGAGAAACAAATGATGTTTATAAATATTCCGGATTAACATTTTATCCGCATGCATGGACAAACGATTTACAGTTTATAAAAAAGCGTGTAGAAACTGTGGCAAATGTAAAGTTTACTAGTTGCTTGTTAAACTACTACAGAAACGGTAATGATAGTATGGATTGGCATCAAGACAATGAAAAAGAGTTTGGTGAAAATCCCGTTATTGCATCGGTAACTTTTGGAGAAACACGTACATTTCAGCTAAAACACTTAACTAAAACAAATTTAAAGCGGGTTGATATTCCTTTAAAACACGGTAGTTTTTTATTAATGCAAGGTAAAACTCAGCATTTCTGGAAACACAAAATACCTAAAACCAAAAAACAAATTAATTCAAGAATAAATCTTACTTTTAGAATTATAAAAAACCAATACGAGTGAACTGGATTTTGTTAATTATTGCAGGCTTATTTGAGGTAGCCTTTGCTGCGTGTTTGGGCAAAGTAAAAGAAACAACAGGAACTCAGGCAACCTATTGGTTTATGGGGTTTTTAGCTTGTTTAGCCATTAGCATGTTGTTATTGGTAAAAGTTACAAAAACCTTACCCATTGGAACCGCTTATGCCGTTTGGACGGGTATAGGTGCTGTTGGAACCGTGCTAGTGGGCATTTTTGTATTTAAAGAGCCCGCTACATTTTGGCGTTTGTTTTTTATAACAACTTTAATAATATCAATTGTTGGGCTAAAATTTGTGGCAAATTAAAGTTTTGTAATAAGTGTTTTTACGCCCGTTGTGGCAGGTTCTGCTATAACCGTTAAGTTTTTATTTTGTGTTATAGCAGGGTTGGGGTCTATAAAATAAATGGGCACATTAGTTTTTACATAGTTAATTAAACCGGCAGCAGGGTATACTTGCATTGATGTGCCAATAATTACCAAAATATCGGCGGTTTCGCAAATAGTAATGGCTTTTTCAATCATGGGTACATCTTCACCAAACCAAACAATATGGGGCCGTAATTGATGCCCTTTTTTACATAAATCGCCTAAAACTAAATCGGTTTTCCATTCTTGTATATCGGTTTCATCAACGGTGCTTCTTACTTTTAAAAGTTCGCCATGTAAATGAACAACGTTTGTACTGCCACCACGCTCATGTAAATCATCAACATTTTGGGTTATAATGGTTACTTTATAATTGTTTTCAAGCGCTGCTAAATCTTTATGCGCGCTATTAGGTTCAACCTCAAATAATTGTTTGCGTCTTTGGTTATAAAAATCTAAAACTAGTTCGGGGTTGGCAGTATAACCTTGTGGAGATGCTACTTCCATAACATCATGCCCTTCCCAAAGTCCGCCAGCATCTCTAAACGTTTTTACACCACTTTCGGCACTAATACCAGCACCAGTAAGCACTACTAAATGTTGTTTCATAGATATAAAAATAAGTAATCTGTTTTTGTAAACAAAGCCATCAATTTTTTTAAGTTTATTACATTTGAATTATGATAGATTTAGAACTTTTAAAACATTTAGAAACTTTTTTAACTGAAAATAGGCGCCAAAGGTTTAACCAAGTTTTACCACAGCGTACCAAACATTTTACGGTAGCTACCGAAGATGTTTATCAATTACACAATACCAGTGCAGTTATAAGAAGTTGTGATGTTTTTGGCATACAAGAAGTGCATATTGTTGAAGAACAAAATACCAAACGCATTGATAGAGAAATTGCTATGGGTGCACAAAAATGGGTAGACTTGCAGCGTTATAATTCTGTTAAAAGTTGTATTGAAAATTTAAAAGCAGAAGGCTATCAAATTGTAGCAACTACACCACACACCAATGATTGCGAATTGCATGATTTTGATGTAACAAAAAAGTCTTGTTTTTTCTTTGGAAGAGAAACCGAAGGTTTATCTGAAGCGGTTATTGAAGCAGCAGATAGTTACTTAAAAATACCCATGTTTGGCTTTACAGAAAGTTTAAATATATCGGTTTCAGCAGCAATTATTTTGCAACATGTTACCACAAAATTGCGAAAAACCAATATAAATTGGCAGCTAACACAAAATGAAATAAACGCAAAAAAAATAGATTGGATAGCTAAAACTGTTAAGAGTTACGATGAAATTGTATCACGTTTTTATAATAAATCATAAATTTTTGTAAATTTAGTAAACTAACTAAAACCAAAAATTATGTATACTCTCCTTTACGTTATATTAGCGCTGGTTGTTGTTTTTGCAATTTTAGCGTTAATAGCACCAAAAAAATATCATGTTTTTAGAAGTGTTGAAATAGAAAAACCGCTAACCGATGTTTTTAATTATTTAAAGTTTATAAAAAACCAAGATGCGTGGTCTCCGTGGAAGAAAAAAGATCCTGATATGGATCAAGATTTTGAAGGTACTGATGGCGAAGTTGGTTTTATATCTAGATGGAATGGTAATAAAGATGTAGGCTCAGGTGAACAGGAAATAAAGCGTATTGTTAAAGATAATGTTGTAGAGTCTGAATTGCGTTTTTTTAGGCCATGGAAATCAGAATCTGATGCTTATTTAAAAGTTGAATATTTAAGTGATAATAAAACTAAGGTTGTGTGGGGGTTTTCAGGGAAAAACAAATTTCCATTCAGTATTTTTATGTTGTTTTTTAACATGGATAAAGCCGTAGGAAAAGATTTTGATGAAGGTTTAACGGCTTTAAAAGCTATTTTAGAATCATAAAAAATTACAAACGATTATTTCTGCCTCTACTAAGTACTTTGTATTCTTCGTAGCACTCACTAATAGCATCAAGTATTTGTAAATCGTTGGCAGTTTGTATAAAACCCTTTGAGTAGTTGCATTGGGTTACAATTTCGTCTAAATCAATCTTTTCAACTTTAAGTAAAGCAGTAAGCATTTCTCTGTCAAATTTTGAAGCTAATAAGTTTCTAATTTCATCATCTTGCTTCATTTTTTTAAGCTTACGTAACTCATTAGGTTTTTTACCAAACATGCGGTGTAAAAAATCTGCCGGATTAAAAATAGAGCCAATTATTTTGTTTATTGCTGTTGGTTTAGAAGCTTCATAACCTGTATGTAAACCAGATATTTGGTAGCGGTAATTGCTGTTAGGTTCTGGTACTTGTTTAATATCAACCTCTAAATAACCTGTAAGCCTTAATTGGTTTACAACTACTTCTTCTAAAGCTTCGGCTAATTCAGTAAGTTTAATTTCAGCGCTTCCAAACTTCAACCAGTCGTTTGTTACTCTAACTTTTATAGATTTATACCCTAAGTACGAAAAATGTAAAGTATCATTAACTTCTGCAGCAATACTAAATTCTCCTTTATCATTTGTAATTGTTCCTGTAACTTGGTTAAGGTTTACAATATTTACACTTTCTAAAGGTTTGTTTTTTGAAGCGCTTAAAACTACCCCAATAGCGCGTTTTCCATCTTGGGCGTGCAAAGTAGCCAATGAAAAAAATAGGCAAATAGTAAGGAGTAAGTATTTTTGCATTTTATTGAAATATAACAATTTTAGTATAAAAGTACTAAACAAAATATTAACATGTGGTTTTGTTTGGTTTTTTGACTAAAAATTAACAAAACAAACTGTATTATATGGATTTTTTAATGAAGTTGTATGAAAAAAGCAAAGCGCTTAAATGGATGATATTTAAAATGCTTTGCTTTTTTTTTTTTAAATTTATGGGTGCTTATCTTCTTGAGCGTCTTGGGCGAGATGCACCAAAGTTTCCGCTGTTAGAGTTGTTGCGTTTACCACCTGAGCGTTTACCGTCGTTGTTTTTACTGCCTGAAAAATTACGTTTTTTTCCGCCACCGCCTTTACGATCACGTTTTCTTCCACGACTTCGGTTTTCAGAAACTTCAACATTTACATAACGTCCGTTGTGTTTGTAATCTGTAAAAAAGTCTAAAACTTTTTGTTGGTGTTCATTTTCGGTATTAAAAAATGAAAAACTGTCTTTGGTTTCAACTTTAAAAACATCATCTCTTCCAAGTTCTAAAACTTCTTTTAAAAAGTCTTTTAAACTCATCCAGTCAAAGCCATCTTTTCTTCCAACGTTAATAAAATAACGTGTAGAATTGCCACCACTACTTTCGGCTCTACCATTATCTGCTACGTTTAAATCTCTAGATTTTTGGTAATAGTTGTAAAAACGTGTAAATTCTACAGAGAAGAATTTTTTAATCAATTCATCTTTACTAGTGTCTTCAAACAATTGGTTAATATTATCAAGATGCTTGTCTATGGCATGGTTAACCTCTGTGTTGTGAATTTTATTGGCAAGTGCCATAAGCTGAATTTCGCAAATAACAGACCCGTCAGGTATGTTTTTCTTTTCAAACTGCTTTTTTATAATGCGCTCAATGCTTTTAATTTTTCTAACTTCACTTTTAGAAATAATTATCATTGAAACACCTGTTTTTCCGGCGCGTCCTGTTCTACCAGAGCGGTGGGTGTAGGTTTCAATTTCATCGGGCAATTGGTAATTTATAACGTGAGTAACATCATCAACATCAATACCACGTGCAGCAACATCGGTAGCCACTAACATTTGTATTTGGTTGTTTCTAAAGGCTTTCATTACTAAATCACGTTGGTTTTGGCTTAAATCGCCGTGTAAAGCGCCTGCGTTGTAACCATCTTCAATAAGTTGTTCTGCAACCTTTTGTGTATCGCGTTTAGTTCTACAAAATACAACCGAAAATATATCAGGGTTAGCATCGGCTAAACGTTTTAAAGCTTGGTAACGATCGCGCGAGTTTACTAAATAATACTCATGCGATACATTTTTACTACCTTCATTTTTATGGCCAACCGTAATTTCTTTTGGGTTATGCATAAATTCTTTAGCAATAGTAGCCACCTCTTTAGGCATTGTTGCCGAAAATAACCAGGTACTTTTATCATGCGGCGTGTGCGATAAAATGTTTGTAATATCTTCATAAAAGCCCATGTTTAACATTTCATCGGCTTCATCTAAAACGCTATATTCAATTTTAGAAATATCAACCATTCTACGGTTAATCATATCTTTCATTCTACCCGGTGTAGCTACAATAATTTGCGCACCACGTTTTACCTGTTTGGCTTGGTCTGTAATGCTTGCGCCACCATAAATAGCAGTAACATTTAAACCTTTGCAATATTTACCGTAAAGTTTAAGTTCATTAGCAATTTGTAAACATAGCTCGCGCGTTGGTGATAATATTAAACCTTGAGTGGTACGGCTATCTACATTAATTTTTTGTAACATAGGAAAACCAAAAGCAGCCGTTTTACCAGTACCTGTTTGGGCTAATGCCACTAAATCTGTTTCTTCTTCTAATAAAATAGGAATGGCTTTTTGTTGCACCTCGCTTGGTGTTTCAAAGCCTAAATCTGTAATGGCTTGCAATAGATTATCTTGCAAACCTAAGTTTGAGAATGTGCTCATTGTTTGAGTTTAAGTAATGTGGTTATGTTATGTAGTGTTACATAAAGAAGTGAACCGACATACTTAAAAAACTAAACCTTCTTGTAACACAGCCTCACCCTGAGGCATTAAAGGTGCAAATATAGTATTTTTTTATTTGAATGTGTTTTTAACATGACATAGTTGAGATAGAATGTATTTAATTAGTTACTTATTATTGGTTGTTAAGTAGAAAGGATAATTATTTAATATGTTTTAGTTTTAATTGATTATATACATTTGTTCTACATATGTAACCATTTGTTTTACTATGGTAATAAGTTATTTGATAGTTTTATCAAAACTAATTTAAACAAAAACTTATGAAAAAAATTACATTAATTTTAGTCTTTCTTATTAGCGGAATATCATTTTCGCAAACTGTACTTTTAGATGGAGGCTCAACTGTAACTGCTCTTTGGGATGAAACTTTTGGACAAGGTCCAACTTATTCAAATCCATCGCCAACGGTCAATCATATCAGTGTTGTAGACTCTAAAAAAGTTGTTTTAATAGAAAAAGCAACTAACAATACAGCTGCATGGCACCTTGTAGGTTGTAGGAAAAATGGAGACGGAACAAAAGGTGTTACTGTAGATGCTACCAATTATATTATTCAATTAAAATTTAGAACCAATAAAGATTCTGACGGATCAATTAGTTTGCAGCCGTTTGGTGGTACTGAAGTTTCAGTGAATTATGTTGGTGATGGTGGTGGAACCGGAACCGCAACTTTTGGTTCTTGGCAAACTTTAGCTTTTAATATGTCTGCTGATGAAGGTACTTTTATTAATAGGTTAGATGTTAGAATAGATGGAGCTGTAACATACACTTCACCTTTTCAATTTGAGATTGATGACATGATTTTTGGTGATAATAGTTTGAGTACAGAAAAGTTTGTGAAGAATAATATTGCAAATAGAATCTATAGTCCTAATCCAGTAATAAATAAAATTGAAGGAAATTTAGAAAGAGGACCATATTCTATTGTTAATATTTTAGGAGCTAAGGTTGATTCTGGAACATTTACGGGAAGTGTTAACGTTGAGGGGCTAAAATCAGGTCTCTACTTTTTAACAGTTAATGAGGGTGTTTATAAATTTGTAAAGAAGTAAAAATAGATTTCCTCTCAAGTATAAAAGCCTTTGTTTAAAAAACTAAGGCTTTTTGTCTTTTAAATTTTTTATGCGCTCCAACAAAGTAGGGTGCGAGTAGTGCATAAACACATACGCCGGGTGTGGCGTTAAATTACTCAAACTATTTTTAGAAAGTTTTTTTAAACTACTAATTAAAGGTTTGGCTTTAAAAGTGTTTTTAGCATAATCATCAGCTTGATATTCAAATTTTCTAGAAAATACATTCATAATTAAGCCTGTAATTTCTGAAATAGGCGCGTAGAGCATCATAAACGCAATTAAACCCACATGAAAGCTAGCCATTTCAACACCTAAAGCTTGTGATAGTAGCGGGTTTGCAATAAATAAAGATAAAATATAAAGCGTTAAACCAGTTAGCAAAATGGAAGTTACTAAATTAAAAATAATGTGTTTCTTTTTGTAATGACCAACCTCGTGGGCTAAAACCGCTACAATTTCATCATCATCTAAATCATTAATTAAAGTATCATAAAGTGTTACACGCTTTTCACTACCAAAGCCCGAAAAATAAGCATTAGCTTTTGTGCTACGTTTAGAGCCATCAATTACAAAAATTTTATCAAGCTTAAAACCAACGGTATTAGCATATTCCGAAATTTTATCTCGCAATTCACCTGCTTCCAAAGGGGTTTGTTTGTTAAACAGCGGTACAATAAGTTTAGAGTAAAACATATTCATAAACACCGTAAAAAAAGTAACCAATGCCCAAGCATATAACCAAAAGTGTTTGCCTGTGGCATTGTAGAACCATATAATTACGGCTAATATGCCACCACCTAAAAAAGCACTCATTAACCAACCTTTTATTTTATCTAAAACAAAGGTTTTTTTTGTGGTTTTGTTGAAACCAAATTTTTCTTCAATTACAAATGTGCTATAATATTCAAAAGGTGTGGTTAAAACATCACTTGCAATCATTATAATACCAAAAAAAATAAGAGCAATTATAATAGGGTTTGTACTATAACTTCTGGCAATATTATCAACAAATTCAAAACCATCAAAAAATAAAAAACCCAAGGTTAAAATAATAGAAAATGTAGAGGTTAAAAAACCAAATTTGTATTTGGTAGCTTTATAATTTTGCGATTTTTTATAAGCTGCGGTATCATAAACGTCTTGTAATTCGGGTGGTAATGCGTCATTAAAATGTTTAGCGTTTAGTGCATCAAGTATTTTGTCAATTATAAAATTGATGATTATAATTGCTATGATGATGTAAAAAAGGGTGGTTGAATCCATTATTGTTTTCTAATGTTAAATTGGTTTTTATGTCAGTCTGAGCGCAGTTGAAACGCATTATATGTAGAAATTATAAAGCACTTCTACTGCGCTCAGACTGACATAAGCATAAATTTCTATTCAAAATTTCGTTGTCTTTTCGCTTCAAAAATAAGAATTCCGGCAGCAACTGATACGTTCATAGAATCTATTTCGCCTTGCATAGGTATAATAACATTTTGTGTAGCATTAATGCGCCATTGCTCACTTAAACCTGTGGCCTCTGTACCAACAACTATGGCGGTTGGTTTGGTAAAGTTTTGTGTATTATAAGCCACCGATTCTTGCAAAATAGCAGCATAAATATTAATGTTTTTTAACTTCAAAAAATCAATAATTTCTTGTGTGTTTCCTGTAGCAACGTTATTTGTAAATAAACAACCAACGCTAGAGCGTATAATGTTTGGGTTGTACAAATCGGTTTTTGGGTTAGCAATAATTACGGCATCTACATTAGCGGCATCGGCAGTACGTAAAAGTGCGCCAATATTTCCTGGTTTTTCAGGTGCTTCGGCAACTAAAATTAAAGGGTTTTGGGTGTTGAATTTTAAATCATTTAAGCTATTTTCTTTACATTTTGCAACGGCTAAAACTCCTTCGGTAGTATCTCTATAAGCAAGTTTTTGGTATACTTCTTTTGATATTTCTATTACAGTTGTTTCATTAGTTGTAAAATCATTAAGTGTAGTTTTATCAAACAATTCCGGATAAAACAATATAGTTTCAATTTTGTAATTTCCTTTTATGGCAAGGGTAATTTCGCGTTGTCCTTCAATTAAAAATGTACCAGAATTTTTTCTTTTTCTAGATTTTTCTTTTAACTGAATAAGGTTTTTTATAAAACTATTTTGGGTACTTGTTATTTCTTTCATAAAGTCTCGACTAAAATACTTCTTTTTGTGTAATTATGCACCGTAAAACATTTAACAAAAAATAAAATTACTAATAAAATGAACAAATTTTTTTTAATAGTCATAGCTGTATTATTTGCATCATGTAAAGAGCAAAAAAAAGAGGTTAGTGTTACTGAAACTGAACCTAAACAAGAAACTACAGTAGTAGAAAAAAAATATCCTGAAAATCTTGTAAAAGTATTTGACGCTCATGGTGGATTAAACAACTGGAAACAAATGCAGTTTTTAGAGTTTACAATGCCAAAACCAGAGGGTGATGAAGTTACTACAACCAATTTGTATACAAGAAAATCTTTAATTAAAACCCCAAGTCATGCTATTGGTTTTGATGGTGAAAATGTATGGTTACAAAAAGAAGAAGAAACAGAATTTAAAGGATATAGCCCAAAATTTTATTACAACTTAATGTTTTATTTTTATGCAATGCCTTTTGTTTTAGCTGATGATGGTATTGTGTATGGTGAAGCAAAACCTTTAGAGTTTGAAGGAAAAACCTATCCAGGAATTAGTATTTCGTATAATTCTGGCGTGGGTGAGTCTCCAGAAGATGAATATGTACTATACTACAACCCTGAAACTTATAAGATGGAATGGTTAGGTTACACCGTAACATTTTTTACACAAGAAAAAGAACAACAATTACATTTTAGACGTTACAGTGAGTGGCAAACGGTAAATGGTTTATTATTGCCAGCAAATAGCATTCGTTATAATTATGAAAATAATTTACCAACAACTATACACAGTGAAAATAAGTTTATAAATGTAAAAGTTTCAAGAAAAAAACCGGCAGATGCGTTATTTGAAAAACCAACTAATGCTGAAATAGTTACAGAATAAGTTTTAATAATAATTAAAAAAAAAGCGGTTAATCAAATGTGTTGATTAACCGCTTTCTTTTTATCTATTTTTCAAGTTTTTTTGAATACCGTTTCCAGAGTTTAGTTTGGTGGGTTTCTAAACTAATACCGCGTCCATCAATAAAAGCGTGTGAAATTTTATTTGTTTTCATATCTAGGGCATCACCTTCTGATATAAAAAGCGTAGCGCTTTTTCCGTTTTCTAAAGACCCATAATTATCATCAATACCTAAAATTTTAGCAGCGTTAAGTGTTATAAGTTGTAGTGCTTGTGCTTTGGTTAAACCATGAGCTACCGTTGTTCCTGCATAAAACGGCAGGTTTCGGGTGTTCATACGTTCCATATCTCCGCTGGTTTCTAAAGCAACAGTTAAGCCAGCATCAGTTAAAATTTTAGCTAATTTAAAAGGTAAATCGTAATCATTATCATCTAAATTAGGTAAAGAGTGCACACGCCTTAAAACTATAGGAACGTTATGTTTTTTTAGTAAATCTATTGTGTTTTCAGCCTGATAACCACCAACAATAACTATGTTTTGTAGTTTGTGCTTTTGGGTGAAATTTATAGCATCAATAATACCTTTTTCTTCATCAACATGAATAAATAGTTTTTTTGAACCATTAAAAAGATCACTTAAAGCTTCAAAAGGCAAATGTGAGGTAGTTTTGTTGCCGTTTAAATAGGCTTTAGCATTGTTAAAGTATTCATCAATTTTTAAAGTTTGTGTTTTGTATTCTTTGTTTTGAGAAACAACACCACGGCGTTGTTTAAAGTTTTGTGGCCAGTTTAAATGTACGGCATCATCAACTTTAACAGCAGCATCTTCCCAGTTCCAAGCATCAAATTGAACAACAGAAGATGTACCTGTAAGTCGTGCTCCACGAGGTGTTATTTGCCCTAAAAGTACACCGTTAGGTCTCATAGATTCTACAACTCTAGATTCCGCGTTATAAGCAATTAAGCTTCTAATGTTGGGGTTCCAATTACCTATTTCTGCATCGTCATCAGAAGCTCTTACGGCATCAATTTCAACTAAACCAAGAGTTGAATTAGGAACTATAAAGCCCGGGTAAACATGTTTGCCTTTAGCATTTATAATTTCGCCTTTTCGTGCAATTTTTGTTAAAGCACTGCCAACGTATGTTATTTTGCCTTTTTCAAACATAATTAAGGCGTTTTCAATAACCTTACCGTTGCCTAAATGAGCAGTTGCACCTTCAATAGTTATGGCTTTGTTTTGTTTTGGGGCTGGTGTTTGTTGAGCAAAACCAATAAATATGCTGAGTATAAATATGTATGTTATTATTTTTTTCATAGTAAATTATATTTCTTTATCAATAGAATCGCAGTGTAAAAGCTCTTTGGTTTTCTTTTTAATAGCTTGTGTTTTTAAGCCTTTGTTTTTAGCTTTTAGCATTAAGTTGATAAGTGTGTTTTTTTCTAATTTTATGGCTTCTCGCATTTTTTTATCGCGCTCAATATCAAAATAAGTAACACCTTCAATTATAGTTTTTTCGGCTTTAGCGTA
Source organism: Seonamhaeicola sp. ABD4_175 (assembly GCF_056160885.1). NCBI lineage: Bacteria > Pseudomonadati > Bacteroidota > Flavobacteriia > Flavobacteriales > Flavobacteriaceae > Seonamhaeicola > Seonamhaeicola sp. ABD4_175. The sequence continues at coordinate 226,182 of NZ_JBSWYC010000002.1, read as the reverse complement.
AACAGATAAAGGGTTGTGAGACCACAAAACTACATCGGCATCTTTACCAATTTTTATACTGCCTACACGGTCATCAATATGTAGTAATTTGGCAGGGTTTAAGGTTACAAATTTCCAAGCATCTTCATCACTAACGTTACCATATTTTATGCTTTTAGCGGCTTCTTGGTTTAAGCGACGCGACATTTCAGCATCATCACTGTTAATAGCTACCGTTACTCCTGCATTGTGCATTATGCTTGCATTGTACGGTATAGCATCGTTTACTTCGTATTTATAGGCCCACCAATCACTAAATGTAGAGCCGCCAACACCGTGTTCTGCCATTTTATCGGCTACTTTATAACCTTCTAAAATATGTGTGAATGTGTTAATGTTGAAGTTAAATTTTTCGGCAACCTTCATAAGCATATTAATTTCGCTTTGTACATATGAATGACATGAAATAAAACGTTCTTTATTTAAAATTTCAGCAATAACGTCAAGTTCAATATCCTTTTTGTATGGCTTTCCGCTTTTCTTCAAATCATCATAAGCTTTTGCTCTTGTAAAATAATCAATATACAATTGCTCAACACCCATACGCGATTGTGGGAAGCGTGAGTAACTGCTCCAATTTGATTGTTTTACGTTTTCACCTAAGGCAAATTTGATAAATTTAGGCGTATTGCTGTAAATTAAATTATCGGCAGATTCACCCCATTTTAATTTAATAATTGCTGAACGGCCACCAATAGGGTTTGCTGAACCATGTAAAATTTGGATAGATGTTACACCGCCAGCAAGATTGCGGTAAATATTAGTATCGGTTTCATCAATTACATCTTCAATTGTTACCTCGGCTGATGAGTTTTGTCCGCCCTCATTAACTGATGCTGTTGCAATATGCGAATGTTCATCAATAATTCCAGCAGTTAAATGTTTGCCAGTAGCATTAATAACTTTGGCTTTACCAGCAGTTAAATCTTTACCAATGTTTGCAATTTTACCGTCTTTAATTAAAACATCGGTGTTTTGTAAAATACCTTCGGCTTCTCCCGTCCAAACGGTAGCATTTTTAAACAGTAGCGTTTCAGCTTCAGGTAACTTAGTAAAACCAAAGGCTTTATTAGGATAAGTAACAGAAAAAAATGTGTTATTATTTTCTTCATTATCGGTTTCTTTTTTTGAATCATCATCATCATCTTCCTTTGATGATTTTACATTAAAAGGTAATATGTCTCCGTTTGGAAGAATAGATTTTCCTGTTAGCGTATTGGTGTCATCAACTTTAGCAACAATTCTAATAAATTCTTGTTTTGTAGTATCAATGGTTGTAAACGAAATATTTACCCAATCATCTTTATAATTTATTTTAGAGCCTAACGTATGCGAACCCGTTGTTATTTTGGTTTTAGGTTTACTTAGTTTACCAGAAACAACCATTTTATAAGGCTGATTATCAATATTGAAGGCATAGGTTCCTGAAATGTTTTTGGTGTTTAAACTTTCAAAAACTGTTTTTTGGCCTTGTACCCAGTTTTCATAAAGGGTGGTTTCTTTATCAAAAATATCACCAGAAGTAATTAAAAAGTTAGCTAAACATCCGTTTTTTAAAGAACCAATACTGGTATTTTTATTTAATATTTGAGCAGGAATAGTGGTTAAAGCTGCTAAAGCTTTCTCTTTAGAAAGGCCTGCTTCAATGGCTTTTATAATTTTAGATTTCAGTTCTTTTACAGATTTTAGTTTGAAAGCCGTAAAAGCAAAATCAATGTTATTATCTGCTAAAATTTTTGGGTTATGCGGCTTTTGGTTCCATGCGCGCATATCTTCTAATGATAATGAAGCGGTTGCAAATGGGTCTTCCACATCATACGCATCAGGAAAGTTTAATGGTAAAATAATTTTAGCATTTGTGGCTTTAATATCGTTAATACGCTCATATTCATCGCCGCCACCAAGAATAACATATTGTATGCCGTAAGCATCGCCAATTTTGTCTGCACGCATTATATTTGCTCTACTACCTGCTTCAAAAAACTGAATTAAATTTTTGTTTGTATTTAAAGCTTCAAGTGATAAATCTTTGGTGCTAATATTACCTTTAGCATACCAATCTGCATCAATGTATAATTGTTTTAATAGTGCTATACTGCCCATGATAGAGCCAGGGTAATATTGTGATGAAGTTACACTTTTTTTAAACGATAAATAGTGTCCAGATGTTTCATTTATAATACGTTGTTCATTACCATTTGTGTTGTTTAGGGCAATTAATGCTCCGGTACCACGCACAATACCATCATGTATATGTGTGTTTACAACACCAAAACCAGCTTTAAGTAATTGGGTAGCTTCTTTTTTGTTGTAATTAAAATTGTTTATGGCATTGTTTTCGGGCATAACGTGGTCATTCCAGTAATAGCCAGTACGCGATGGGTTATACTGTGCTGAATGTGATTTTGATGCAGAGGCTTGAGGTTTTTCAATACCAAAATCAGAATAAATATCAATAAAAGACGGGTAAATACTTTTGCCATTTAAATCTATAACAATTGAATTTTTTGGAATGTTAACCAATTTACTAGCGTTTACCACTTTACCATCTTTAATTAAAAGCGTGCCTTTTTCTATAATTTGGGTAGGCGTTACGTAAATTTTAGCATTGGTTAATGCTGTGTAGTTAGTGTTTTGGGTTTTTACACCATCATTTTTAGGGAAATAGTCTTGAGCGTTTATTGTACACACAAAAAGTATGGCAATAAACCAAAGGTAGTTTTTAAGCATAAATAATATTTATTTTGGCGTTAAATTAGTTAATTTAAGAATTTATTAAAAAATTCTTAACACATTTTAACTTGTAGTAATAATTATTCATTAAAGTAATTAACCAAAAGCGCCACAACATAGCTATAACTTTGCATGCCTTTGCTTTGGTTATTAGCCTTTAAGTAACCACTGTAAAAGGTTTTAAAAAAAGGTTCTATAGGGTTTTCATGCGCTTCCCAAAAAAGTTTTACCTCTTCGTAATGTTTTAAAATACCTTTATTAACAGTTTTAGTAATATCTTTAAAAAGTATTTCATCACGTTTGTAAATTTCGTTTAAGCAATAGCGTAAGCCAAAGGCGTAACCACAGTATTTAAAATACACGTCATCATTATAAATAGATGCCAAACAACCAATAAAATTAGCCTCATTTTCGGCAGCATAGCCCAATTGATGCGCCATTTCATGGGCAGAAGTTGTAGGGAATTTTATACTAGGTATTAACCCATCAACCTGCGCTTCATTGGTTAAAGGGTTTAAATAGCCACTAAAACCCATATAAGTTAACGGGTAACTAAATAACGATTTTTTTATACTCTTTGGGTGGTATTCCAAATGCGGAAATGTGTTTTTTAAATTATCATATCCATTAGGCACCATTTTAAAAATATCACTTTTACTATAAGGCATTTTTACTTTAACAGTGTCATTTTTGGTAATTTCAAAATGCAATTTATTAGACTTTGCAATCAGTTTATGTGCAACCGCTATTAACTGTTCAGTAGAATATTCACTACTTAAATTTAAGTTTTTATGCAGTGGTAAACGGTAATAATTTAAGCCCCAAAATAAGTGAAACGCAAAATACAGTAGGGCACAAGCCGCAGCAACATCAATAATCCAATTTTTGGTATCCTTTAAAATGCGTTTCCGGTTAATTATAACCCACCTTAAAACATATAAAATACCCAAGCCGTAAACAAAATCGCCAAACGAAAACGGTAACCAACCCAACACAAACCTAAATAGTTTAGCAATATAAATATACAGGCCATTGCTGTAAAAATTTTCAATAAAAACAGGGTTTTTAGAAGCCCATAACACCAGTAAATATTGCGGTATTAAACTAAGTGCAAGCAGTAATTTTTTATTTTTCAGCATAGTTTCAAAAATAATAAAATTTAGTACGGCAGCATAGTGCAAGTTAATAAAGGTTTCTACCTGCTTTCCGTTATATCTTTTTTTTCGTGCCTCAAAAAAAGGATGCCACTACAATCAGGAGTAGCTGCAAAAAAAGTGCCTACTTGTAAAGGCTACATTTACTACTAAACAGTATCTTTGTGAAACTTGAATTAAATATTATGAACGCAGAAATAAGACAATTAGAACCCAAACAACTCTGGAATAAATTTGCCGATTTAAACGCAGTACCTCGCCCTTCAAAAAAAGAAGAACGCGTTATTGCCTTTATGAAACAATTTGGAGAAAATTTAGGTTTAGAAACTCAAGTTGATAAAGTTGGTAACGTTATTATTAAAAAACCAGCAACAACTGGAATGGAGCAAAGAACAACAGTGGTTATGCAGTCTCATTTAGATATGGTGCACCAAAAAAACAACAATACTGTTTTTGATTTTGATACCCAAGGTATAGACATGTTTATTGAAGGCGATTGGGTAAAAGCAAAAGGCACAACCTTAGGCGCAGATAATGGTTTAGGCGTTGCCACTATAATGGCAATTTTAGAAAGTACAGATATAGCACACCCAGCAATAGAGGCCCTTTTTACCATAGACGAAGAAACTGGAATGACAGGTGCCATGGGGCTTGAAGGCGGACTTTTAAAAGGCGGAATTCTTTTGAATTTAGATACCGAAGAAGATGACGAAATTGGTGTGGGGTGTGCAGGTGGCGTAGATGTAACAGCCACAAGAACATACAAAGAAGAAGAAACACCAGAATTTAAAATAGGATTTTCTATTGAAGTAAAAGGGCTTCAAGGAGGGCATTCTGGTATGCAAATTCATGAAGGTTTAGGTAATGCTAACAAAATTATGAATCGCTTACTTTTTGATGGTTTTGAAAACTATGGTTTACGTATTTCTGAAATTAATGGCGGTGGTTTACGTAATGCTATACCACGAGAAAGTAAAGCTATTGTAGCTATTGATGCTATTCATGAAGATGCTTTTTTACTTGAAATGGCAATGCTTTCAAACACCATAAAAAAAGAATTTAAAACTACAGAGCCCGATTTAGATGTTGTTATTTCAAAAACTGAAACACCCAAATTAATAATGGATTTAGGCGTGCAAGAGGGCGTAACAAGAGCTTTATATGCTGCTTTAAACGGTGTGTACCGCATGAGTGCTGATATTCCAGATTTGGTTGAAACCTCTAATAATTTAGCACGTGTGCATATTAAAGCTGGTAATATAAAAATTGCCTGTTTAACACGTAGCTCAGTTGAAAGTGCAAAATTAGATTTGGCAAATACACTACGTGCCACTTTTGAACTTACAGGTTGTGAAGTTGAATTATCAGGTGATTATCCGGGTTGGACACCTAATATGGATTCTGCAATTTTAAAAGTAATGACTAAGTTGTATGAAGATTTAAATGGCGAAAAACCACACGTGGCGGCTTGTCATGCAGGTTTAGAGTGTGGTATTTTAGGTCAAAATTATCCTGAAATGGATATGATTAGTTTTGGCCCAAACATTAAAGGCGCACACTCACCCGATGAACGTGCGCAAATTTCTTCGGTTAAAAAATACTGGAAATTTGTTTTAGAAATTTTGAAAAACATTCCAGAAGCTTAAAAAAGCTAGCTTAATAATTTACAAAAAAACTGCCACGCTAAATTCACAATAACAATTATAGTGGCAGTTTTTTTTATTAAACTACTGAAGTTTTAAAATATTTTCGTTTTAACCAAAAAGACACTTTTACAAGTAAAATTAAAGCGGGTACTTCAACTAAAGGACCAATAACACCAGTAAATGCTTGTCCGGAATTTAAACCAAATACAGCAATTGCAACAGCAATGGCCAATTCAAAATTATTACCAGCAGCGGTAAAAGCAACAGCCGCAGTTTTTGTATAATTTGCGCCCACACTTTTGGTAAAAAAGAAGCCCACAATAAACATTATTATAAAGTATATTAGTAGCGGAACTGCTATAATTAAAACATCCATTGGTATTTCAACAATAAGTTCGCCTTTTAACGAAAACATTACCACTATGGTAAATAATAATGCTATAAGCGTTAGCGGTGAAATGGTAGGTATAAATGTGTTGTTATACCATGTTTCACCTTTCAGTTTAACTAAAAACACACGACTTAAAATGCCCATTAAAAATGGTAAGCCTAAATATATCAGCACACTTTCTGCAATGGTAGCTATTGAAATATCAACTATGGCACCTTCAAAACCAAAAATAGGTGGTAGTTTTGTAATGAATAACCACGCATAAAAACTATAACCAAACACCTGAAAAATACTGTTTAAAGCTACTAAACCAGCACCGTATTCACTGCTGCCTTCAGCTAAATCATTCCAAACTAAAACCATTGCAATACATCTGGCTAAACCAATTAAAATAAGGCCAACCATATAATCTGGATGATCTTGTAAACAGGTAATGGCTAATACAAACATTAATATAGGGCCAATAATCCAATTTAAAATTAATGAGGTTAATAGTATTTTTACATTTTTAAACACTTTAGGTAAAAGGCTGTAATTAACTTTTGCCAGTGGAGGATACATCATTACTATTAAGCCTATAGCAATGGGAATATTAGTTGAACCAGAGCTCATGGAGTTTATAACGTTTGGAAGTGATGGTATAAAATACCCAAGCGCCACACCTATGGCCATGGCTAAAAATATCCAAAGGGTTAAATTTCTATCTAAAAAACTTAATTTTTTCATGCTTCTATTGTTTTATCGTAATAATGCGATTAATGTTTTCAAATTTTTTTTAACAACATTGGTTGCTATTATTTATATCTTGATTTAAAAATGCACCTAAAACAGTTTTCATATTTTTCCAAGTATCTTCGTTTATACAATAACAAACGCTTGTACCTTCAATGCTGCCTTTTATTAAACCAAGATTTTTTAGCTCTTTTAAATGTTGTGAAATAGTGGGTTGTGCTAAACCAATTTCGTTTACTAAATCTCCGCAATAACAACTGTTTATTTTGAATAAATGTTCTAAAATAGCCACACGTGCCGGATGCGCAAAGGCCTTGGCTAAAAGTGCAATGTCATTTTGAGAGTTGGTAAATATTTCAGACTTAGTTAAACCCATTATTTATTTTTATATTGCAATATTACGATTAATAAAGCTTGCTTCAAAATTTTTATAAAAAAAACGCCTATTTTTTATAGGCGTTTTTTAATGTGTTTTTATAAAAAACTCTTTTTAATTTGGTTAACAAGTTTTGTTCCATCAGGATCAGCTTGTGTTTTCAATGAGCATAAATCTTCTGCCCATTTTGAAGTTCTTATACGTAATGGAGGGTTTTCATTTTGTGCTACATCTAAAACCACTTTAGCAACTTCATTTCCTGTTTGGTAAGTTTGCTCTTTACTTTCCTTAGCACGTTGTTGGTTTCCGGCTAAATATTTTTCAAAAATAGGAGCATATTCACCTGTAGCTAATGCACCATTTACAGCTGTTTTTTCTACAGCCGAGGTCATAAACTCTGTAGCAATGCCACCTGGTTCAACATTTGTGATTTTAATATTAAAACCGTCTGAAACATAAGTTGATAGTGCCTCCATATATCCCTCAACAGCAAATTTTGCTCCACAATATAACTCATTAAAAGGCTGACCAACTAAACCACCAACAGATGTAATGTTAATTATTTGTCCGTTTCTAGCTTTGCGCATATGAGGCAAAACAGCTTGGGTACAAAACACAACACCGTGATAGTTAACATTTGTTACCCAATTAATTTCTGTTTCAGAGGCTTGTTCTGTAGTTTTTGCAAAACCAGCACCCGCATTATTTAAAAGAATATCTATTTTATTATCTTTGTTTATAATGTAATTTACAGCGCTTTTTATTGATGCAGTATCTGTAACATCAAGTTGAAGAATTTCAATATTTAAGTTATCACCTTCAATAGCTTCTTTTAATTTTGTAGCCTTTTCTAAATTTCTCATACTGGCATATACCTTATAATTATTTTTGGCAAATAGTAATGCGCTTTCAAAGCCAACGCCAGTTGATGTACCTGTAATTAAAATGTTTTTTTTCATAATTTTGAATTTTACGGAACGAATGTTCGTTCCAAATTTTGTTTAAATTTTTTTTAAGACTTTATGGCGTCCCATACCATTTGTAATTGATTTTTTATAGATTGCATATGTGATTTTTTTGAACCAAAATACCACCTAAGGTATGATAGTATAGCACCGCCTAAATACATTAGGAGTTCATAGGTATCTATATTTTTTATAATATTATCATTTTTGCCCTTATTTAGTAAATTTAAAACGGGCATCATTGATTCTGTACCAAGGTTTCTGCTTTCTTCAGTAATAATAGGAGAGGCCTGTAACTGCTCCATAAACTTGAAATACATTGGGTTTTCTATAAAAAAGTTTATAGTTGTTAAATAATAATTATCAAACTGAATTTTAATGGGCTTGTTATTATTAAATGGTTGTATTATTAATTTTTCTTCTTCTTTAATTTTTATATAAATGAAGTTTATTAAAGTTTCTTTATTAGGGAAATAATTATAGATAGTACCCATGCCAGTTTTAGCTTCTTTAGCAATAGCAGACATTGGAGTATTGTGAACTCCTTGTTCTGTAAGTAGTTTTAAAGCTGCGTTTACTATGCTATCTTTTTTTGTCATGAGGCAAATATAATATGTTTTTGGAATAAATATTCCAAAACAAATGTTAAAAAAAGAGACTACTTTGTTTTAGTCTCTTTTTTTAAATGATTTATTTAGATAAATTTTCTATGTTTTGAAGTTTGTTTTTTAATTCTTCAACTTTTTCAGGATGCTGTTCAGCAAGGTTATTTTGTTCACTTGGGTCTTTACTTAAATCAAAAAGTTGTTCTTGTGTTGTTAAACCACTTTCAATTTTTTTATCTTCGGTAATCCATGTGCCTTTGTTTTTTGATGGTTTAATGTATTTCCAGTTTCCTTGCCTAAGTGCTAGTGTATAGCCTTCTAAAATTACCTCTTGTCTTCCAGCGTCTGTTTTACCTAGTAATGCATCTAAATAATTTTTAGAATCTAAAATTGATGCTTCAGGTGTTTGGTTTGTTAAGGCTGCAAAAGAGCTGTAAAAATCTACTTGATTCATTAAAGCGTTAGAAACTTTTGGTGTTACTTTTTCTGGCCAATGTACAATTGTGGGTACCCTTGTGCCGGCTTCATAAACACTGTATTTGCCGCCTCTATAAATACCTGTGGGTTTATGATTACCCAATTTTTCAACTGCATCATCTTCATAGCCATCATTTAAAACAGGGCCATTATCACTAGTAAAAATAATCATGGTATTATTAGCAATACCTTCTGCTTCTAAAGATTTTACAATTTCACCAACAACATAATCTACCTGTACAATAGCATCACCTCTTGGGCCCATATTTGTTTTTCCTTGGAAGTTTTTATGAGGTAAACGTGGCACATGAATGTCATGAAATGCATAGTATAAAAAGAAGGGGTGTTGTTTGTTGTTTTTTATAAAGTTATTGGCTTTATCGGTTAATTTGTATGGGAATTCTTCATCAGTCCATTCTGCAGATTTTCCGCCTTTCATCCAACCAATTCTACTTATACCATTTATAATGGTTTTGTTATGTTGGTCGTCGGCTACTTGTCGTCTTAATTCAGGGTTTTCATAGCCTGTTGGTCTGTTACCAATTTTTTCAGTGTAGCTTACCTCTAACGGATCGTTTTCATTTAAATTCACAATATTTCCATTTTCCATATAAACCGAAGGAACTCTATCACCGGTTGAAGGTAAAAGAAAACTGTAATCAAAACCAATGTCATTGGGGCCAGGTTTAACGGTAGTATTCCAATTTACATTGCCATTACCTAAGCCAAGGTGCCATTTACCAATAACGGCTGTTTTGTAGCCTGCTTTTTTTAGCATTTTAGGTAACGTAGGCTGCTCTGTACTTATAATTAGCGGTGCATCACCTTTTAAAACGGCCGCTTTTCTTCTAAAAGCATAATTACCAGTAAGCATTGCATAACGTGATGGTGTACAAGTAGCTGTGGCACTGTGGGCATCAGTAAATTTTACGCCATTATTGGCTAATTTATCAATGTTTGGTGTATTAACACCCGTGGCACCGTAACAACTTAAATCGCCATATCCTAAGTCATCAACATAAAAAATAATAATGTTTGGGTTAGCGTTTGAAGTTTGTTTTAAAGCTTCTTTTTCAGATGTTTTTGTATTGTTTTTACACGAAAACGTAATTGCCAAAATAGCAAAAAAGAATAGTTTTTTCATAAGAATAGTTTAGATACACAAATCTAAAGAATTTTGAATTTATGAAGTTTAAATATGAATGTAAATTTATATTTAAAACTAAAAACTTAAGGTACTGGATCATGGCCTGATCCGCCCCATGGGTGGCAACTAAAAATACGTTTTATTGCAAGCCAACCACCTTTTAAAAGCCCGTGTTTTTTTAAGGCTTCTTTACTGTATTGTGAACAGGTTGGGTGATACCTGCACGTAGCAGGTGTTAATGGTGAAATAAATGTTTGATATATTTTTATTAAAAACAGAAATGGTGCTATGAGTATTTTTTTAATCATTTTAAATTTCTGATATGTAAATACTTATATAACATCATTATAAGCGCATGTAAGAAGGCTAATATTTTTCTGAATTTTAGAAAATTTATTGTTTTATATCTTTCTAAATAACAAAATATTAGAAATTAGTTAACCGAAAACGTTGTGCCATCTTTACCATCTTTAAGTACAATACCAACGCTTGCTAATTCATCTCTAATTTTATCAGAAAGGGCAAAATCTTTATTTGCTCTGGCTTCTTGCCTTAGTTTTATTAAAACATCTACAGCACCAGCTAATTTATCGCCACCAGCGGCTGTTTGGGCATCTTTTAAAAGCCCTAAAACATCAAAAGCAAAAGTGTTCAAACTGTTTGATAATAGTGTAATATCATCAGCAGTTAGGGTTGCACTACCATCTTTAACTAGGTTTATATATTTAACAGCTTCAAATAAATTAGCTATTAAAATTGGTGTGTTAAAATCGTCATTCATGGCATCATAACATTTTTGAAGCCATTCATTTATATTTAATGTTGATGAAGCAGAAGCTTTAAGCAATGGTATTAATGCCATTGCTTCCATAAGTCTGTTATAGCCTTTTTCGCTGGCAAGTAAACCTGCATCGGTTAAATCTAACACACTGCGGTATGACGATTGCGCCATAAAAAACCGAATAACGCTAGGTGAGTAGGCTTTACTCATTTTATCATTATTACCTGAAAGCAATTCATGCGGATTTATGGTGTTACCTGTGGTTTTAGACATGCGTTGCCCGTTTAATTCAAGCATATTAGCGTGCATCCAATAATTTACAGGCGATTTGCCTAGAGCAGCTTCATTTTGAGCTATTTCACACTCGTGGTGCGGAAATTTTAAATCCATACCACCACCATGAATGTCAAACGTTTCACCTAAATATTTTGTACTCATTGCAGTACACTCTAAGTGCCAACCTGGGAAACCATCGCCCCAAGGAGAAGGCCAACGCATTATATGTTGTGGTTCGGCTTTTTTCCAAAGCGCAAAATCTTGTGGGTTCTTTTTATCTGATTGCCCGTCAAGTTCGCGGGTGTTGTGAATTAAGTCTTCTAACTTACGTTTACTTAGTTTTCCGTATTCGTTAGATTCATCAAATTTATGCACATCAAAATAGACTGAGCCATTTATTACATAAGCAAAACCGTTGTCTATTATTTTAGAAATTAACTCAATCTGCTCAATAATATGGCCTGTTGCAGTAGGTTCAATGCTTGGTGGTAAAAAGTTTAGTGTACTTAATACGTTATGAAAATCTACGGTGTAGCGTTGCACTACTTCCATAGGTTCAATTTGTTCTAAACGTGCTTTTTTTGTTATTTTATCTTCACCAACATCGGCATCATTTTCTAAATGTCCTGCATCAGTTATGTTTCTTACATAGCGTACTTTGTAACCCAAATGCTTTAGGTATCTAAAAATCACATCAAAAGACATAAAAGTTCTAACATTACCCAGGTGTACATTGCTATACACTGTTGGGCCACAAACGTACATGCCTACGTGTCCTTCATTTATAGGTTTAAAAACTTCTTTTTGTCCAGTAATTGAATTATAAATTTTTATCTCCTGATTTTTGTAAAGTTGCATGGTTGCTGATGTGCTTTGGTTGTTGATTGCTAGAAATTATCCCTTAAAACTTAGTATCTAATTTTATATAATCTAAAAACTCTTTTCTGGTAGCCATGTCTTTGAATTTACCACCAAACTCTGATGTTACAGTGCTACTTTCAATATCTCTAATACCTCTAGAGTTTACGCATAGGTGTTTAGCATCAATAACACAAGCTACATCTTTGGTGTTTAATACTTGTTGTAATTCTTTTACAATTTGAATGGTTAAACGCTCTTGTACTTGAGGGCGTTTTGCGTAGTAGTCTACAATACGATTCATTTTTGATAAACCAACAACTGTACCGTTTGAAATGTATGCTACGTGTGCTCTACCAACTATTGGTAACAAATGGTGCTCGCAGGTTGAGTAAACGGTAATATTTTTTTCAACTAGCATTTCACCGTATTTGTATTTATTATCAAAAGTTGATGCGCTTGGTTTTTTACTAGGGTTTAGCCCTCCAAAAATTTCGTTTACAAACATTTTAGCCACACGGTTTGGTGTGCCTCTAAGGCTGTCATCTGTAAGGTCTAAACCTAAGGTTTCCATTATATGGCGAACATCATCTTTTATAATGTCTATTTTTTCTTCATTAGTTAATTTGAAGGCATCACTACGCATAGGTGTGTCTTGCGATGTACCAATGTGCTCATCTCCTAAAGCATCAAAATCATCTAAATTACTTTCCAATTTCATGTGTCTAAAACTTTTGTTTTTACGGTTGAAAAACGTAAAAAATAAACTTTGGAGTGCAAAGATACGTTTTTCGGTTATTTAACTAATATTATTAACAATTAATTGTAATTTATTGCTAATGCTTGTTTTGGTCTGTTTAATTAGGGAATCATTACAAAAAAGAAAAGCCTGAGGGGGCTATTCTCCTCAAGCTTTTAACACTCAAAAAAGTTATTAAGTGGTTATATGTTAAAACTTAATGATATTGTTACGTTAGAATCTTTTCTGTCTCGTGTTGCTATTGGGGCGTTACCAAAATCTAAATTATACAGTGTGTTAATGTAAGATCTTTCAAAATAATCGTAGGTTACATCTAGTTTTGTATTGCCAAAATTATAGCCTAAACCAAGTGAGTAACCATTTAAATCGCCTACTGTAAAACCATCTTTATATGGGCTTTCTTCAAAACGGTAACCGCCTCTAAAGCTAAATTGTTTGTGTTTGTATTCGCCTCCAAATCTGTAAGTAGAAGCATCAGTAAATGTATTGCTTATATTTTCGTTTAAAACCTGGTAGAAATCATCATTTTCAGGTCTAAATTCGGTGTTGCTAAAATCTTTTCTAGAGTAATCAAAACTAATTAAACCTTTGTTACCAAATACATAGGCTAAACTTCCTGTAACTTTTGAAGGTGTTTTTAGTTTATATTGAGGGTAAATGTTTATTATTTGCGGATTTATACCAACAAAATCATTAGCACCATCGGTACCTAAATATTGTGAAGTTTCTTCTTCAATAGTATACCAAGTAGGAGAATCATACGTTAAACCAACTCTAAATTCATCAGTAACTTTCATGATACCACCAAGTTGAAATGAAAAACCATTACCTCTTGTGGTTAAATTATTTTCAAATTCAACAAAATTAACTGTTGAACCTACATTATTATTTTCTTCAAAAAGTAATGTAGAACGTTGATAATCTATAAAGTGAGAATTTAAATTTAAACCTAAATACAAGTTGTCTTCATACTGTGTAGCTACGTTAAAAGAGACTTTGCCGTTGTAACCAGTGGCAGCATAAGTGTAGTCATGTTGAAAATCACCGGCAGCTATATTTGATGTGTAATTAGTATTTGCATCGTCGTTTTCTTCAGGTTCTAATATAAAACTTTCATAACCCAAAAAAGCTTGTTGATGGGGGAAGCCAAAAGAAGTACCAATATCTAAATAGGCATCAGCTAAAGATTCTCCATCAAAAGCTGAAATTTCATCTAATCTTAAACCTTGGGCAAAATCATAAAAATAACTAGCAATAGAATTACTAAAATCAGGATCAACAACAGTATTTAAACCTTGCGCATACCAATTATTTTCATGATTTGCTGTACGTTCATAAGCCACGGCTAATGAAAATTTACGCCATGGCGAGTTATTGTTGCTGGCAAATACAAATGCAGCACCTGCTTGGTTAATATCAAAGTTTGTATCATCAGTTCTACCAGTGCCACCAAAATAATCTGTTTTATTTTTAGTGTTAAGGCTTGCTCCTGTAATGGAAGCATGACTTCGGCTAAAAACAGCAGAACTTGCTGGGTTTATACTTACCGCACTCATGTCTCCACCTAAGGCGCCAAAAGCGCCACTTAAGGCTCTAAAACGCGCTGTTCCTTGAATTTCGTCTTGAGAATATCGAAGCGCATCGGTTAAATCTTGACCGTAAACTGCAGACATAGATAGCAAGCCTATGCAAAGTAATTGTAACTTTTTCATATGTGATATTTATTTTTTTTTTAAACTGAAATTTTATCGTCTTCTTCCTCCGCTAGATGAGCTTCTACCACCACTTCTGCTACTAGATGATGAACTAGATGTTGTTGATCTTGAGCTTGAACTTCGGCTAGACGAACCGTAAGAAGAACTTCTTCCACTTGAAGATGAATTACCATAATTTCTTGTAGGATATGAACTTCTAGATGAATTATTGTTGTAGTTTCTAGTAGGTTGTTGGTAACTAGAACTTCTTCTATTATATGGTGTTGATGACCTAGTAGTAGAGTTTGATGATGGTGTTCTATTTACCGTTGTACCTCTACTTTGTGTGCTAGAATATCTATTAGTTCCGCTGTATCTTCTAGCAGAATTGTAATTGTTTGTAGCACTTCTATTATTACTGCTACTAATTCTAGATGTTGTACCTCGTCTGTTATACGTTGAAGCTCTGCTAGAGGTGCTAGAAACACTGCTACGGCGAGCTGTATTATATTTTGATGTTGTACTTGTTGCACGTCTAGAAGTGTAGTTTCTACTACTTAAACCACTTCTTGAGCTTTTATTGTAGTAGCTGCCTCTGCGGCTAGAGTTGTATGCGTAACCGCGGTTGCTGTAATATCTGTTATTACCATAATAACCGCCATAATATCTGTTCGGGTAGTTTCTCCATGAGTTGTATGCCCAACCACCGTAAAAACCACCATAAAAGCCACCTCCCCAGAAAGGATCATAGTAGCCCCAGTTATTCCAACCCCAATTCCAGTCGTTCCATCCCCAATAGGTGTTCCAACCCCAATTGTTCCATCCCCATCTAGAGTAAGGTCTGTTCCAGCCCCAACCAAAACCAGCATTCCAACCCCAGTTATTCCAACCGTTGTCAATATAGTTTATGGTTACATTGTTAGGGTTTTGCCCCCAACCAGCATGTCCTTGGTAATCATTGTAAATAGTGTCGTTTACCGCGTAATCATCAGTATAATAACCATCAATATCAGTAAAAATAGCGTCGTTTTGTAATGTGTTTTCGTATTCTAAAGATTTGTTTCTAAAGTAGTTTTTATAATAATTACTTCTGTTATCATCGGGCACTTCGTTAACTGCTTGTGTAGGGGTATTGGCTACTTGTACGGTAGATGTGCCGTAAATACCATCATCGTCAACACCAACGTATTGATAAGACCCACATGATACAATACCAAACATTAAACCAATTAAGGCTAAGAATGATACATTTTGTTTTGTATAGTTATAAAAGTGCATATCTCTAGAATTTTTATTGTTGAACATAACAAAAATAGTTAGTTTTGCTGAACTATTTTTTTATTTAACATAATCACAATATTTGTGCCAAAACATTTATATGAGTAAAAAACTTACCAGTAGAGCAGAAGATTATTCCAAATGGTATAACGAATTGGTTGTAAAAGCAGATTTAGCTGAGAATTCGGCAGTTAGAGGTTGTATGGTTATAAAACCTTACGGTTACGCCATCTGGGAAAAAATGCAGGCAGAATTAGATAGAATGTTTAAAGAAACAGGGCATCAAAACGCATATTTTCCACTTTTTGTTCCTAAAAGTTTATTTGAAGCTGAAGAAAAAAATGCCGAAGGGTTTGCAAAAGAATGTGCTGTAGTAACACATTATAGATTACAAAATGACCCAGATAAACCAGGTAAGTTACGAGTAGATCCTGAAGCAAAGTTAGAAGAAGAATTAGTTGTAAGGCCAACCAGTGAAGCCATAATTTGGAATACATACAGAAATTGGATTCAATCTTACCGAGATTTACCAATTTTAGTAAACCAATGGGCAAACGTAGTACGTTGGGAAATGCGTACACGCTTATTTTTGCGTACAGCAGAGTTTTTATGGCAAGAAGGCCACACAGCACATGCAACAAAACAAGAAGCCTTAGATGAAACTAAGCAAATGAATAACGTGTATGCCAACTTTGTTGAGAATTTCATGGCAATACCAGTAGTACAAGGCGTAAAAACTGAAAGCGAACGTTTTGCTGGAGCCGATGAAACGTATTGTATTGAGGCTTTAATGCAAGACGGAAAAGCACTTCAAGCAGGAACATCGCACTTTTTAGGCCAAAATTTTGCCAAAGCTTTTGATGTTAAATATGCAAACAAAGAAGGTAAGCAAGATTACGTATGGGCAACTTCTTGGGGTGTTTCAACACGCTTAATGGGCGCACTAATTATGACACATAGTGATGATAATGGTTTGGTTTTACCACCAAATTTAGCACCTTATCAAGTTGTAATTGTTCCTATATATAAAAATGAAGAGCAATTTGAAGCCATTAGTAAAGTAGCAGAAGATATAATTAGTGATTTAAGAGAACGCAATATATCTGTTAAGTTTGATAAACGTGATACTTTAAGACCAGGCGCTAAATTTGCACAGCATGAGTTACAAGGTGTACCTTTAAGAATAGCTATTGGTCCAAAAGATTTAGAAGAAGGTACAGTTGAAGTAGCGCGTAGAGATACCTTAACCAAACAAACCGTTATTTTAGACAGAATAAATGTTGTAATTGAAGATTTATTAGAAGATATACAACAAAGTTTGTTTAATAAAGCCTTAGCATACCGAAATGAGCATATAACCAAGGTTGAAACTTTTGATGAATTTAAAAATGTTTTAGAAAGCAAAGGCGGATTTATATCGGCACATTGGGATGGAACACCTGAAACTGAAGACAAAATAAAAGAATTAACAAAAGCAACAATTAGATGTGTTCCTTTAGAAAACACTGAAGAATCAGGTAGTTGTGTATATTCAGGAGCGCCTTCAAAAGGTAGGGTTTTATTTGCAAAAGCATATTAATTTAAATTTTTTTGAAAAAAAATTAAATAAGTGTTGCAGCATTCAAAATTAGTAGTATCTTTGCATCCGCAATCACGAATTGCTCAGTTCATAAAAACACTGAAATAACCTAAATGGCCCGTTCGTCTATCGGCTAGGACGCCAGGTTTTCATCCTGGTAAGAGGGGTTCGATTCCCCTACGGGCTACAATTTTTTACTAAAGAAAAAACAAAATGGCAAATCACAAGTCAGCATTAAAAAGAATAAGAAGTAACGAAGCTAAACGCGTGTTAAATAGATATCAACACAAAACTACACGTAATGCTATTAAAAAGTTACGTGAGCTTACTGATAAGAAAGAAGCTGAGGCTTTATTTCCTCAAGTTGTTTCTATGTTAGATAAATTAGCTAAGAAAAATATTATACACAATAATAAAGCGGCTAACCTTAAATCTGGTTTAGCTAAGCATGTTGCTGCATTATAGTAGTACAACGATTTTATAAAAAAAGCCTTTCTGAAAAGAAAGGCTTTTTTTATGGCCGAAATTTCACAAATAATAAATGTATTCACAATAATTATCCTTTTTTAATTAGTAGAAACTAATTAATTTTTTATACTTTTTTTAATACTTTATAACCTTGTATTAATAATATTGTTAAAAGCAAAACCAAAAGTGTATGATACGCCAACAGAAAAACCTAAATTAAAATTTGTAGCTATTTGTTTTTGTTGTAATAACACGTCTTCAATTGAAGCGTCTCCCGCAGGCAGGTTTGTTTGGTCTTGAATATACTGTAAGTTGCTGGTAAATCTAACTGAGAATCCTTTTACAACTCTTACAGAAACGGTATTATTGTTTTGTATTCTGTTTTTTGATAAATCTTGTAAAAAACTTGACGCAACAATTCTAGAGTATATATTTCCCCATGGTTGCCTGTAACGTACTTGAATATCGAAAGAGTGATTCCATATAGACTCTTCATTTTTATTGAATATCGTTTTTTCAATATAATTGTTGTATTTGTACCCAATTTTATAAGCAAATACTATTTCTCTTTTTAAAACTTCGCTGTAAGGAAAAATGTTATACTCAATTGCAGGAGAAAACCCCAAGGCCAAATCTATGTTTGTGTAAGTGTCATGGCTTAAATTACCAAATATACCTGTAGACCAATGGTCTGATATACTACGTACAATACTAGATGCCCCCCAATATCTGTCTCTTGAACTAGTAAATTCTTCATCGTTTCTAATAAATTTACTGTTAGCATGACTTAGTTGAGCATCAGCTCTAACACGCCATTTTTCAGTTACTTTATCACTTTCAAGTCCAACTTTATAATCAAACTTTTTTCTACTAGACTCTTTACTGAATTTACCTTGACCGTAAACTTCAAAAATCCAATTTCTCCAAGGGTCTCTTACAATAATTTCTTTGTTTTTTGGTTGTCCTTTTATTTTCTAAATCAGATTCAATTACATATCTAAGTAACCCACGTCCAATGCGCCATGTTAATCGTTTTCTAACATCATCGGCAGTCATGTTTGCGTTTGAGTCAAAAGTCAAAGTTTTATTAATTCCTTCAAAAGAAGATTTTCCTGTAAATTCTAGCTTATAAGTTTTGCCTCCGCTTCGTTAGGTAAATCGTAAATAAAAAGAGCCACATTTGCTAAACTTTGGTCTCTTACATGGTTTATGTGTTTAACTTCTTGCCTAATATAATTTTTATCGCAATTACATTCTACAAATAATTTTATACCCTCTTTTTCTTTGTTTTGTGCAACTAAAATAGCTGCAATTTTTTTTAATGATAATAGCATTTATTTTTTTGGTAATATGAAAGTTTCAAATATAAGTTTTATTGAAAAAATAAGAATGAATTGCTAACTATGATTATGGTAGTTTATTGACTTTGCATAATATTTGTATTGTTTGCATAAGCTTTGTATAATTGAAAAATAAAAAAGCCTTAACAAATTTTTGTTAAGGCTTTTTATATTAATTGTGTTTAGTTCTATCCATTCATAGATATTAAAAACTCTTCGTTGTTTTTAGTTTGTTTGAAACGATCGTTTGTAAATTCCATGGCTTCAACAGGGTTCATGTCTGCTAGATATTTGCGTAATACCCACATGCGTTGAATGGTGTTTTCATCTAGTAATAAATCATCTCTTCTTGTGCTTGATGATGTAAGGTCAATAGCAGGGAAAATACGTCTGTTAGATATTTTTCTATCTAACTGTAGTTCCATATTACCAGTACCTTTAAATTCTTCAAAAATTACTTCATCCATTTTTGAGCCTGTTTCGGTAAGTGCAGTAGCAATAATTGTTAAAGAACCGCCGTTTTCAATATTTCTGGCAGCACCAAAAAAGCGTTTTGGCCTGTGTAAAGCATTGGCATCTACACCACCACTTAAAATTTTACCAGATGCTGGCTGTACGGTATTATATGCCCTTGCTAAACGTGTAATAGAATCTAAAAGTATTACAACATCATGGCCACATTCAACCAAGCGTTTTGCTTTTTCTAAAACAATGTCGGCAATTTTTACGTGTTCATGTGCTTCTTTATCAAAGGTAGATGCTATAACCTCGCCACGTACATTACGCTGCATATCTGTAACTTCCTCTGGGCGTTCATCAATTAATAAAATCATTTGATATACCTCAGGGTGGTTGGCTGCAATAGCATTGGCCACATCTTTAAGTAACATGGTTTTACCCGTTTTAGGTTGTGATACTATCATACCACGTTGCCCTTTACCAATAGGAGCAAATAAATCCATTATTCTTGTAGAAATGGTGCTCTGTTTTTCAGCTATATTAAATTTTTCTCTAGGAAAAAGCGGTGTTAAATGCTCAAAAGAAACGCGGTCTCTAACAACCTCGGGCTTTTGCCCATTAATTCTGTTTACTTTTATTAACGGAAAATATTTTTCGCCTTCTTTTGGAGGGCGTACATTTCCTAAAACAGTATCGCCTTTTTTAAGACCAAATAATCGAATTTGAGATTGAGATACATAAATATCATCTGGTGATGATAGGTAGTTATAGTCTGATGAACGTAAAAAACCATAACCATCCTGCATAATATCTAAAACACCTTCACTTTCAATAATAGCATCAAATTCAAAATCAGGTTCTCTATAACGGTTTCTATTGTCTTTATTGCCGTTATCAACATTGTTTTTTTGATTTTTATGTTGGTTTTTGTGTTGGCGATGCTTTTGTTGGTTATTGTTATTACTACCGTTATTATTGTTGTTATTGCTATTATTTTGAGGTTTACTTTGAGTTTGTTCCTCTTTTTTAGCTTGTGCTTGTGGTTTTTCTTTTTCTTCGGTAGCTTTAGGTGCAGTAGTTTCAGTTTTAGCAGTATTGCTTGTGTTTGCAGGCTTTTTTTGTACGCGCTGTCTCTGTCTTTTTGGTTTTGGTTTGTTGTCTTCGGCTTTAGTTTCAGGTTTAGCCTCAGTTGTAGCCTTAGGGTTGGCTGCTTGATGATCTAGAATTTGGTAAACTAAATCTAATTTTTTTAAAGAACGGTATTTAGGTATACTTAATTCTTTCGCAATCTCTTGTAGTTCAGAGAGTTTTTTTGCTTTTAATTGTGAAATTTCAAACATTGATGTTTATAATTGAATATAAATTTTTTTTGAGTATAATTTTTTTTGAGTAATTCTGAGAAAAAATGATTTAATCTGGAGAATTAACCGCTTGTAACAGCGGTTGTTGTGAATTATTACTGCAAT
Source organism: Seonamhaeicola sp. ABD4_175 (assembly GCF_056160885.1). Lineage (NCBI taxonomy): Bacteria > Pseudomonadati > Bacteroidota > Flavobacteriia > Flavobacteriales > Flavobacteriaceae > Seonamhaeicola > Seonamhaeicola sp. ABD4_175. The sequence continues at coordinate 204,958 of NZ_JBSWYC010000002.1, read as the reverse complement.
TATACAACTTTATTTTAATTTTTTGCACTAAAATTTTAAAGAAACTGTTATTTTTGCTGTCCAATTACAAGAAATAAGTATGTTACAACGTATACAAACCATATATCTTTTACTTGCAGCCGCAGTTTCTGGCGGGTTAATATTTGTATTCAACCTATGGAAAACCACTAGCGGTAGCGTAGTTTATGCCCAAGATATTAATTATGTGTTTGCAGCTTTTATAACATCGGCATTTTTTTCATTGGTAACAATTTTTAGATACAAAAACAGGAAGTCTCAATTTATGTTGGGCCGCCTAAACATGATATTAAACTTTATCTTACTAGGATTTTTTGTATATCAATCACTAAATTTATCTGGAGAAACGGCGGTTTCTGAGAAAGGTATTGGGGTGCTTCTTCCTATAATTTCTATCGTATTTTTAGCTTTAGCTAATAAAGCCATTAAAAAGGACGAAGACCTTGTAAAATCAGTAGATAGATTACGATAAAAACCTAATATCTTAGTAGTATTAGTGCGTAAGCCCAAAGTGAAGACTTTGGGCTTTTTTATAATTTAAAATCTAGAAAAATAAACGTGTCATTATGGCGTTTCCCTATCGGGTCGGGCTTTACGCTTAAAGTTTTGGCTCAAAGCGCACTTCGCCAAAAGCTACCGCTGCAATCCCTAACGCAACCACCAGCCAACATAATTTCAAAAACAAAAAAAGCCTTATTTGTCAAGTTAGTTTCAATTAAAACATAAAAAAAACTAGCGCTTGTTAAACTCAATAACCTCCAAATTATCAATTTTTTTACCATCAATAGTAAACCGTAACATAGTACGTGTTTTATGAAAACCATGTTTACCAACCGCCCCCGGATTCATATGAATTAAATTAAGTTTCTTATCAGGCATTACCTTTAAAATATGCGAGTGCCCACAAATAAACAACCTTGGTGGTTGCTGTTTAATGAGTTCTCTAACCCGCATATTGTAAGCGCCAGGGTAGCCACCAATATGCGTAATCCAAACATCAACACTTTCGCACATAAAGCGGTTATGCTCCGGAAATTCAACCCTAACGCCAGCATCATCAATATTGCCATAAACACCTCTTAAAGGTTTTAAGGCTTTAATAGCATCGGTTACCTTTAAACTGCCAATATCACCAGCATGCCAAACCTCATCAGCTTGTTTAACATATTTAAGTACATCATCATCAATATAACTATGCGTATCAGAAAGTAGTAGAATTTTGGTCATATATCAATAAACACTTGGTGTGTTTTAATATTTAATTAAGATTTCAACAGTACAAAGAATCTTAAAACTATATATCTTTGCTGTTTCAACAAATGTATTAAAACAATTTGAGGTATTTTATAGAACTATCTTATAACGGAAGCACCTATCATGGTTGGCAAAACCAACCTACAGCAATTACGGTGCAAGAAGTTATAGAAAAAGCATTATCAACATTACTAAAACAACCTACAGCAATTGTTGGTGCAGGCCGTACAGATACAGGTGTACACGCCTCACAAATGTTTGCTCATTTTGATACAAATGTAACTTTTAGTAAAACACAATTAGCTTACAAGCTCAATGCATTTTTACCAAAAGATATTGCTATACAACGTATTTTTAAAGTAAATCCTAATGCACACGCACGTTTTGATGCTTTAAGCAGAACCTATTTGTACAGAATTACGCTAAAAAAAAACGTGTTCTCATATAATAATGCGTTGTTTATGAAGCAAGATTTAAATGTTGAAAACATGCAAAAAGCCACAGATGTTTTATTTAATTATAAAGATTTTCAATGCTTTTCTAAAACAAATACCGATGTAAAAACGTATAATTGTGATATTATGAAAGCACAATGGTTTTTTAAAGATGACGAACTTCATTTTGTAATTAAAGCCGATAGGTTTTTGCGTAATATGGTTAGGGCAGTTGTGGGCACCATGATAAATGTAGGTTTAGGTAAAATTACCATAGATGATGTGCATAAAATAATAGCATCAAAAAACCGAAGCGAAGCTGGATATTCTGTACCTGCACATGCTTTATATTTAATTAATGTAGAATACCCAAAAAGTATAACACTAAATAATGACTAAAAAGAAAGAAAGTATTTTTGATTTTGTGCTTTTTAAGCGCCTTTTTCAGTATATAAAACCTTACAAAAGTATTTTTATAGGGCTGTTTGTTTTAGTAATTCTTTTAGCAGGATTAAGTGCTGCAACACCATATTTAACCAAAGATGCCATAGATAAAGGTATAGCATTAAACAAACCCAATACATTTTTAATTTATGTGGTAATAATGTTTGCGGTTTTAATTTTACAAACCATTTTTCAATTAGGTTTTATTTATTATGCTGCTTGGTTAGGGCAAAACTTGGTTAAAGATGTAAGAACAAAACTGTTTAATCACCTATTAAAATTTAAAATGAAGTATTATGATAATTCTTCGGTAGGTGTATTAATTACAAGATCTGTTACAGATATGGAGCGTATTGCCGATATTTTTGGGCAAGGACTTTTCATGATTTTTAGAGATATTTTAACCATGCTTGTTGTATTTGGAGTTATGGTTTATACAAACTGGAAATTAAGCCTAATAGTATTATTAATGTTACCAGTTTTGCTGTATGCCACACGCGTATTTCAAAAATATATGAAGAAAGCTTTTGAAGAAGTTAGAACCGAGGTTTCAAATCTTAATTCTTTCGTGCAAGAGCGTATAACGGGCATGAAAATATTACAACTTTTTACGCGCGAAGCTACCGAATTTAAAAAGTTTAAAGAAATTAACGAACGCCATAAAAAAGGCTGGTTAAAAACTGTATGGTACAACTCGTTTTTCTTTCCTATTGCAGATTTGGCGTCATCAGTTACCATTGGTTTAGTTGCGTGGTATGGTGGTTTAAATGTAGTTGAAGGCTCTGTTACTAAAGGTGTTTTAGTGGCATTTATAATGTTTATACCTATGCTTTTTAGGCCTTTACGCCAAATAGCAGATAAATTTAATACACTACAAATGGGTATGGTAGCAGCAACCCGTGTTTTTAAAGTGCTAGATACTACATCGCAAATTGATGATACCGGTAATATTGTGGCCAACCATTTTAAAGGTAATATTAAATTTGATGATGTTCATTTTAGTTATGTTGAAGATGAAGATGTTTTAAAAGGCATTTCTTTTAGTGTGAAAGAAGGAGAAACCGTTGCTATTGTTGGTGCTACAGGAGCCGGAAAATCTACTATTATAAATTTGTTAAGTAGATTTTACGAAATTAAAGGCGGTAATATTTACATAGATAACACCAATATTAAAGATGTAACTTTAGCATCGTTAAGAACTCAAATAGCGGTTGTTTTACAAGATGTGTTTTTATTTGCTGATACTATTTTGAATAACATAACCTTAAATTACCCTGAAATTACTGAAGCACAGGTACATCAAGCGGCCAAAGATATTGGAATAAACGACTTTATTTTGAGTTTACCAAATGGTTATAATTATAACGTTAAAGAGCGTGGTGTTATGTTATCTTCTGGACAAAGACAGTTAATTTCGTTTTTAAGAGCTTATGTTACAAACCCAAGTATTTTGGTGTTAGATGAAGCAACATCTTCAGTAGATTCGTATTCAGAACAACTCATTCAAAATGCAACTGAAAAAATTACAAAAGGGCGAACATCTATTGTTATTGCACACCGTTTGGCAACTGTTAAAAAAGCCGATAAAATTATTGTAATGGATTCTGGTAATATTGTTGAGCAAGGTACGCACCACGAACTTCTTAAAAAAGAAAACGGTTACTACAAAAATCTTTACGAAGTGCAATTTCTACAAGAAGAAAATGTAGCGTAGTAATTTATTATTTGGGTATAAAATCTTGTACCGTAATTTCACCGGTAATAAATAACATAGCTAACATAAAAACTGAGCTAAAAATATAGCCCATAAAAACTATTATTAAAAACGAAGGAATACGCCACAGTAGTGATGTTTTTTTTGCGGGTGCATTTTTATAAGCTACATATAAACTAAATAAAACCATAACAGCTGTATAAATAAGTGCAGTATCAATAAAGGCTTGCGGTGTTGTTAGCAGTAAAGTTGTAGTGTAAATAGTAGAAATAATACTAAAACTTGTAAGTGCGTAAATAGCAGTTATAATATGCTCTGGATAGTTGTAATTTTTTTTGTTAAAAACGGCGTAACTAGCAAAAGCAATTATAGGAATATATAAGAAATAAATAAATGAGCTGTACTCCATAGTTGCGGCCATTATTTTTTCGGTACCCATATTTTGGCCGCTAGTTTGGGCATAACTTATTTTAGAAAAGTCTATGTTTTCCCAAGCTACTTTTTTCATTAAAAACATTACAAAACCCGATGCTGTTAATGATATAGCAAGCATACTCACTGGATTTAAATATTTTTTTCTCAAACCAGTAATATAGCCACCACAAACAGCCTGTGGCTTTATTAGCATATGCCAAAGTGTGGTAAAAAATGTGTTGTCTAGGTTAAAATAGCGTTCAAAAAAATCAAAAATTAAACTTTTAGCAGTAATACGGCTTCGTATTACTTTAGCGCCACAATCTGGACAAAAACTATAATCGGTTCTTAAGGTACTGTTACAGTTTTTACATTTCATAAGTTATTAAGCTAAATCTTTTTTTATGGCAGAAATAAGTTGGCTAGTATCTTCAAAAGCAATAAAATCGCCATCTTTAAAATACGAAATATGCCCAGTTTCTTCACTAACTGCTAGTGCTAACGCATCGGTTTTTTCAGTAATACCAATAGCAGCTCTGTGGCGTAAACCAAAGCGTTGTGGTATGTTTTTTTCGTTATTTACGGGTAAAATTACACGGGTTGCTTTAACAATATTATTGCTCACAATTATAGCACCATCGTGTAGCGGACTATTTTTAAAAAAAATACTTTCTATAATAGGTTGGGTAACTTTAATGTTCATTTCATCACCAGATTGTGTTAAAAAATCTAGGTTATTATTACGTTCAAAAACAATTAGAGCACCAGTTTTAGACATAGACATTTTATTACAAGCTGCAATAATAGCATTAACATCAGTAGTACTTGTGGCATCGGTTTTTAAAAATTTAAAACGCTGCAAAAACTTAAATCTGTGCCCAAAATTGGTAGACCCAACCATGAGTAAAAATTTTCTAATTTCTGGTTGAAACACTACAATTAAAGCAATTATACCAACTTCAATAAAGCCTTTTAATAGGCCGTTAAGAAGTTGCATATCTAAAAACCCCGTAAGTTTAAAAGCGCCATAAATTATAATAATACCAATAAAAATATTAATGGCTACGGTGCCTTTAACTAATTTGTATAGGTAGTAGAGTAGGAGCGCTACCACTACAACATCAAGGTAATCTATAAAACGAAGATTTAAAATGTCTTTAAAGATGTCCAATAGAATAATGGTTTTGGTAAATTTAATAAAATAAGGTTAATTGTAAATAGATTCTTTGTTAGAGATTTTAGCTTGTTTTATTTCTGTTGAAATGAGTTTTTTAAACGAAATATAATCTTGAAATGATACATTTGAATTGAAATGAAGTTTAATAGTGTTTTCAGGTAAATCAAGCGGTTTTATTGTATTTGCAAGCTCATTTTTAGAAATTGTTTTTGAAACGGTATCTGATTTTATATTTATAATCCTGATAATATTTGGTGTATTAAAATTTAGAATTATTTCATTGCTTGATGCTTTTAAGTTAGAAATGGCATTGTTATAAACCACATTAGTAAACTCAACAAACCCTAAATTGTTTTTACTAATATCATGGCATGTAAAATAGTTTTTTGCCTTTTCGTTTTTGTGTCCTGCATTTGCCTTTTTGTTTTGTAAAAACTTAATATGCGGAATCACTTGTTTTAGGGTTAAACGTTTATCTACGTTAACTAGCCAGTTGGTGGTGCTAATTAGGTTTTTTCGGTTAAGCTCAACACTATCAGTTTTGGTGTTATTATAAAATAAATAGGCTGCCGATACATCTTGTATTTCTGTTATTTCAGAATGACTAATTTCTGGTAATTGCACTACTTTTTCATTTCCACAGGAAAAAATACAAACTACTAAAACTACTAAAAAACAATGTTTCATGACTTCTAACTTCTAACTTTTAAATTTTCAACTAACTTAATACATTCTAGGGCTTCTTTTACATCATGAACTCTTAAAATGTTAGCGCCTTTTTGTAAACTAATGGTGTTTAAAACTGTAGTGCCATTTAAGGCATTTTGTGGTGTGGTTTCTAATAATTTATAAATCATTGATTTTCTAGAAACTCCAACAAGCATGGGTTTTTCAAGTATATTTAATAATTCTAGTTTATTTAAAAGTTCATAGTTTTGCTCTAATGTTTTTGCAAAACCAAAACCAGGATCAACAATAATATCTGCAATACCTAAATTGTGGGCAGTTTGTATGCTTTCAGAAAAATAAAAAATAAGGTCTTTAACAATATCATCATAACTAGTTAGTTGTTGCATGGTTTGTGGTGTACCACGCATGTGCATCATTATGTACGGAACACGTAAATTAGCAACGGTTTTTAGCATGTTTTTGTCTAGTTTTCCTGCCGAAATATCGTTAATTAAAGCAGCGCCATTTTCAATACATTGTTTAGCAACTTCTGCTCTAAATGTATCTATTGATATTAAGGTTTTTGAGAAGTGTTTTAAAATAAGTTTAACCACAGGAACAATGCGGTTAAGCTCTTCTTGCTCACTAACAAAATTGGCTCCTGGACGCGAACTATAAGCACCAACATCAATAAATGTAGCACCATCAGTTAACATTTTTTCAACCTGATTTAAAATGTTTGTTTCATTATTAAATTTACCACCATCAAAAAAAGAATCGGGTGTAAGGTTTAAAACGCCCATTACTTTTGGGGTAGATAAATCAATAAGTTTTCCTCTGCAGTTTATGGTCATAAAAAAGGGTTCAAAATGGGTTGTTTAGGGTTTAAAGTTTTAATAAAATCATAAATACGAACTAAGAACTTTGAACTCTGAACTATTTAAGCGAAATTTACGCAAAATACATATTAATTTCATGCAAAACACCTCAAAACAATATACCGCTGTAATTGAAACTTGTAAAAGTTTATTTAAAAAGAAAATGGCCGATTACGGAAGCGCTTGGAGAATACTGCGTTTACCATCTTTAACCGATCAAATTTTTATAAAAGCACAACGTATTAGAGGTTTGCAAGAAAACAAAGAACAAAAGGTAGACGAAGGGCAAGAAAGTGAATTTATTGGCATTATTAATTACTGTGTTATGGCTTTAATTCAAATTGAAAAAGGTGTGGCAGATCAGCCAGATTTAGCCACCGAAGAAGCCGTTAAGTTATACGAAAAACACATAGCCATTACCAAAGAGTTAATGGAAAATAAAAATCATGATTATGGCGAAGCATGGCGCGATATGCGTGTAAGTAGCTTAACCGATTTAATTTTGCAAAAACTACTACGCGTTAAACAAATTGAAAATAATGCAGGCAAAACATTGGTTAGCGAAGGTATTGATGCTAATTATCAAGACATGATAAACTACTCGGTATTTGCCCTAATTCACTTAAGTGAATAAAATTCAAAATAAATTAAAACTACATGAAAGCAATAGTAAGTATATCAAGAATATTTGTAGGCGTACTTTTTATAATATCAGGATTTATAAAACTTAATGATCCGCTTGGGTTTTCATATAAACTCCAAGAATATTTTAGCGCCGATGTTTTAAATATACCATTTTTAGAACCTTACGCATTACTAATATCTGTTTTTGTTGTGGTTTTTGAAGTAGTTTTGGGCGTATTTCTTTTAATAGGATATAAACCAAAATTTACCGTTTGGAGCTTACTTTTAATGATACTTTTCTTCACATTTTTAACCTTCTATTCGGCATATTTTGATAAGGTAAAAGACTGCGGCTGCTTTGGTGATGCCCTTAAACTAACACCATGGGAAAGTTTTACTAAAGATGTTGTATTGCTGGTGCTTATTATAATACTTTTTGTTGGCGTAAAACATATAAATGCGGTATTTAGTAAACTACAAACAACCATTTTAGCGTTGTTAAGTTTTATAGTAAGCTTATGGTTTGGTTACCACGTTTTAATGCATTTACCAGCCATAGATTTTAGAGGTTACGCTATTGGTAAAAATATAGCTGAAGGTATGAGTATACCAGATGATGCACCAAAACCAGTTACAGAATACGCTTGGAAATTTAATGTTAATGGCCAAGAAAAAATTATTAAAACATTAGGCGATTACCCTACAGTTGAAGGCGATTTTGTTAGCGTTGAAACAACAGAAATTGAAAAAGGTTATGAACCACCAATTTATGATTTTTCAATTGAAAGTGAAAATGACGATTTAACCGAATATTTTTTAACACAAGATAATGTAGTAGTTATTGTGTCATACAACCTTAACAAAATTGAATTGGAAGGCGCCAAAAAATTAAAAACATTTACTGAAAGCGCTAAAAATCAAGGTTATCAGGTTATTGGTTTAACAGCATCGGGTGAAGATGTTAAGCAACGTATAAATGAAGCTTTTGGTTTAGATGTTACTTGGTATTTATGTGATGAAAAAGCGCTTAAAACTGTAGTACGTTCAAACCCTGGTATTTTAGAGTTAGATCAAGGTACTGTTAAACAAAAAGTACACTGGAATGATTTGGAAGGTTTTGAATTACCTAAGGTTGAAAGAAGTGTACCATTGGTTAAAAATGATGGAATTTTGTATTTGATTAATGGACAAATCTCATCTAAAGAAAAATTTGATACTATTGATTCTCTTAAGGTGCAAGATATACGTGTTACTAAAGATGCTTCAGCCTCAACTATTTTGGATTCAATTAATCAATTAAAGAATAGTAATTACTCTGGAATGATTGAAGTTGTTTTAAAAGAATAATAAGCTGATACAATATTTACTAAATAAAATCATTTATGCTTTACTCACATTATTTGGTGTGGTAACTGTTATTTTCTTTTTGTTTAATGTGCTCCCGGGTGATCCGGCGCAAATGATGTTAGGTCAAAATGAAGATACAGAGCAACTTAAATTAGTAAAACAGAAATATGGCTTTGATAAGCCTATTTCAATACAATATGTTTACTATTTAAATGACTTATCGCCACTGTCATTTCATTCAAAAAATAAAGAAGATTACACTGCTTTACAATCTGGAAAATACACTGCTAAGCCACTTTTTACCATTGGAAATACAACAACTGTTTTAAAGTTTCCATATTTAAGAGAATCTTTCACAAAACAAGGCAAAAAAGTAACCCAAGTTTTAGGTGAAACATTGCCCAATACGTTTGTGTTGGCCATATCGGCCATTTTTATAGCTATTGTTTTAGGTGTTGTTTTGGGTATCATTTCAGCGTTGTATAAAGACCAATGGTTAGATAAATTTATACAAGTGATAAGCACATTAGGCATGAGTGTGCCATCATTTTTTAGCGCTATTTTATTTGCTTGGTTATTTGGCTTCGTTTTACATGAATACACGAATTTAGAAATGACGGGAAGCCTTTATGAGTTAGACGATTTTGGAGAAGCCATGCACATAAAATGGAAAAATTTAGTGTTGCCAGCGGTGGTGTTGGGTATTCGTCCGTTAGCCGTTGTAATTCAACTTATGCGAAATTCTCTTTTAGAAGTTTTTAATCAAGATTATATAAGAACCGCAAGAGCAAAAGGATTATCTGAGTTTCAAATTATAAAAAAACACGCTATAAAAAACGCAATGAATCCAGTGGTTACCGCTATTTCGGGTTGGTTTGCATCAATGCTAGCAGGCGCTGTTTTTGTAGAATATATTTTTGGTTGGAATGGCTTAGGAAAAGAAATTGTTAACGCACTAAACACGCTAGATTTACCAGTAATAATGGGAGCTGTTTTAGTAATTGCTACCTTATTTGTAATGATTAATATATTTGTCGACTTAATTTACGCTTGGTTAGATCCTAAAGTAAAATTGAAGTAATTTTTAATCTCCGTTTTGGCGGAAATCACATTTAAAAAAAATCAAATAATGAAAAAAATATATGTAATACTATTAGTAATAGTAACTTTTTTAAGTTGTAAAACACCAGACCCAAAAACATTTAGCGAGGCAGCTTTAAATGATACGTTTGTAACGTTAAATGGTGAAAGCGTAACTTTTCAATCTATTTTAAACAAGCACAAAGGCAAAACCATTGTTGTTGATATTTGGGCATCTTGGTGTGGAGATTGTATAAAAAACATGCCAAAAGTTAAAGCTTTACAAGAAAATTATAAAGATGTAGCGTATGTGTTTTTATCATTAGATAGAGGAGAAGCTGCTTGGAAAAAGGGTATTGAAAAATACAATGTACAAGGAGACCACTACTACATGCCAAATGGTAAAGATTGTGAGTTTGCAAATTTTGTAAACATAAGTTGGATACCCAGATATATGGTTATAAATAAAGCCAGCGAAATCGTTGTATTTAATGTTATTGAAGCTGATGACAAAAATCTTATTAAAGCTGTTAAAAATTAAGTACTTTAGCGTCTCAAATTCAAAATAATAATTAACTATAATAAACAAATTCCTTCCCTTTGGGAAGGTTAGGATGGGAATTATGAGAAAAAATATTGTTGCCGGTAACTGGAAAATGAATAACGATTTATCACAAACTGAAGCGTTATTAGCAGATTTAGCAAACCAAACAAAAACTTCAAACGCAGAGGTAATTGTAGCGCCAACATTTACAAGCTTATACCAAGCTTATAAAGTTTTAAAATCAACCGATATTCATGTAGCCGCTCAAAACATGCATTTTGCAGAAAACGGTGCTTATACTGGTGAAATTAGCGCTAGCATGCTTAAAAGTGTTGGAGCAGAAATTGTTATTTTAGGGCATAGTGAGCGTAGAGAATATTTTAATGAAACTGATGAGCTTTTAGCTAAAAAAGTTGATGCTGCTTTAGCAAATGATATGACCGTTATTTTCTGTTTTGGTGAAGAGTTAGCCGATAGAAAATCTGGAAACGAAGAAACCGTAGTAGAAAATCAAATTAAAAATGCGTTGTTTCACTTAGAAGCATCGGCATTTAATAAAATAGTTTTAGCCTATGAACCAGTTTGGGCTATTGGCACAGGTGAAACTGCATCACCAGAGCAAGCACAAGATATGCACGCTTTTATTAGAAAAACGTTAGCAAATAAGTACGGAGCAGAAGTAGCTGATAGCGTTTCAATTCTTTACGGTGGAAGTGTAAAACCAGCCAACGCACAAGAAATTTTCTCTAAGCCAGATGTTGATGGCGGTTTAATTGGTGGTGCATCATTAAAAGCTGAAGATTTCTTTGCTATTGTAAATGCATTCTAGATTAAAGATATTCTTGTTATGCTGAATTTGCTTACGCATTTCAAATAACATCTAAATTAAAAAGCGTTCAAAATTTAAAATTTGAGCGCTTTTTTTCATTATACTTCAATTACAATGTTAACGCTTAAGTATTATATTTACATCAAAAAATAAAATATGTCATCAAACATCATATACATTGGTTACGAGTTTAAAGTAGAACCTTTGCAACCAGCTACCGAAATTCTTATTGCAGAATTAGGTTACGCTGGTTTTGAAAGCTTTGTTGAAACCGAAACAGGCGTTACAGCTTACATTCAAAAAGATGAATGGCATAATGCTATTTTAAATAATATTAATATTTTAAATTCAAATGAGTTTAAAATTACATACACTTTCTCTGAAATTGAACAAACCAATTGGAATGCTGAATGGGAAAAGAATTTTAACCCAATTATTGTAGATGATGTTTGTGCAGTTCGTGCACCGTTTCACGAAAAATTTAATACTGAATTTGATATTGTTATAGAGCCTAAAATGAGTTTTGGTACCGGGCATCATGAAACTACGCATATGATGATTCAGCATATTTTAAAAGAAGATTTTAAAAATAAATCGGTTTTAGATATGGGCTGTGGTACAGGCGTTTTAGCTATTTTAACAGAAATGAAAGGCGCCAAACCTATTCATGCTATTGATATTGATAATTGGTGCTATTTAAACAGTTTAGAAAATGTTGAAAGGAATAATTGTTCAAATATTTCAGTGTTTGAAGGTGATGCATCACTGTTACAAGATAAAAAGTATGATGTAATTATAGCCAACATAAACAGAAATATTTTACTTCAAGATATGAAAACCTACACTGCTTGTTTAAACAAAGGTGGTACCTTATTTTTAAGCGGATTTTACAATAACGACATACCAACTATTGATGCTGAGGTTTCAAAAAACAACCTTAAACTACAAGAAACTTTTGAGCGCAACAATTGGGTAGCATTAAAATATCAATAAATTATGATTGTATTTACAGGTTCATATACAACCGAAGTTTTACCAGGTTTAGAAGGTTTTGGTAAAGGTATTTCAACATTAAAATTTAATGAAATTACAGGTAGTTTAACACCTTTGCATATTCATGAAAATGTAAACACCGCATATTTAGTAATTTCAAAAAACAAGCAGTATTTATATAGTTTTCAAGAGGTGATGCCAGAAAAAAATCCGCAGGTATTAGCTTATAAAATAAATGAAGATAAAAGTTTAACGCTTATAAATAAACAACCCATTTTGGGTGGTTTACCATGCCATATCAACCTTATAAATAACGATAAAACATTATTGGTAGCTTGTTATTGGACAGGGAATATTCATGTATATCAATTAAATGATGATGGCTCTATAAATGCGCATTCGCAAATTTTACAGCATAAAGGTAGTAGTGTTAATAAAACTAGGCAAGAAGCCCCACATACGCACATGGTTTATGAACACAATAACCACATTTTTGTGCCAGATTTAGGCTTAGATAAGGTTGTTGTATATACTATTGAAGCTAAAAACACGCTTAAAGAGGCTTATAGAATAAATACACCTTTAGGTGGCGGTCCAAGACATTTAGTAATGCATCCTAACGGTTTGTTTGGTTTTTTAATGAATGAATTAACCGGTGATGTTTCCATATTAAAATTAAACAATCATAGGTTTGAAGTTATAAATAATGTAAATTCTCTACCAGAAAATTATAATGATACACCATCAAGCGCAGCCATAAAACTATCAAAAAATGGTAGATTTTTATATTGCGCTAATCGCGGAAGTGAAACCATTACAATATTTAGTTTTTTTGAGAACGAAGGTGTTTTAAAACGTATTGGAATTCAAGAAGTTTATGGTAAAACGCCGCGAGATTTTGAAATTTCACCTTGCGGAAATTGGTTATTGGTGGCTAATCAAGATTCTTTTACAATTGAAGTTTTTAAAATTAATACTGAAAATGGGCTACTAAAAAGCGTGTTTTCTGCACCAAAATTAAAATCTATATCATGCTTACAATTTTTGTAACGTATTTTTTTATAAATTTGACTTGCTATGAGTACACATGAAAAAATACAAGAACAATTTAGCGTTTTAGAAAAAGAGGCTAATTCAAACGAAATTGTGTTATATAACGATGATGTAAATACTTTTGATCACGTTATAGAAACATTAATAACAGCTTGTGAGCATACTCCTGAACAAGCTGAACAATGCTCAATTATTGTACATTACAAAGGAAAATGCACAGTAAAAACAGGAGCTTATGATGATTTAAAACCACGTTGTACAGCCTTGTTAAACGCCGGTTTAAGCGCAGAAATAGTGTAATTACTTTTGCATTCTGCCAATAGCACAACTTACAAAAGATTTTGCTTTTGTAGTAATAGCATTATTAGTACCAACCTCAGGGTATCCTAATTTAACAAGTAGCTTTTTTGCTGTATTAAGTGTTTCTTCATTGTCATATGAAAATGAAACACTATTATTTTCATTGTTAACAGTTACATTATCAACAAGTTCTAATTCAGATAATTTAGTGGTGATTGTATTTGCACAACCACCACATTTTAAGTTTTGTATTTGTATTGTAGTATTCATGTTTATAAAGTTGAAGGACATACGTAATCTGTTTTTGGTAAATCTGTCTTTTTTAAGGCAGCGTATCCACCAGCTATATCAATTACATTAAAACCTCTAGCTTTTAAGATTGATGCTGCAATTACAGACCTATAACCACCAGCACAATGTATGTAATAATTAGATTTTTTATCAATAGTATTCATATTATTGTTAATATAATCTAACGGAAAATGATGTACGTTATCTCCTTTTAAATGTTCAGATTTATATTCGCCATCTTTTCTAACATCTAAAATTTTAATAGTATCTTTTTTATTTATATCCGCTAATTCTTCAGCTGAAATAGACTCAATAGATTCAATATCTTTTCCTGCGTTTTTCCAAGCTTCAATACCTCCTTTTAAATAGCCTAAGGTATTATCATAACCTACTCTTGATAGCCTTGTAACAGTTTCTTGTTCTTTACCTTCAGGCGTTATTAATAAAATAGGTTGCTGTAAATCTGTAATTAAGGCACCAACCCATGGTGCAAAACCACCATGAATACCAATAAAAATTGAATTAGGTATGTGTGCTTTAACAAACTCTTGTTCGGTTCTTACATCTAAAACTAAGGCTCCTTCTTGGTTGGCTATATTTTCAAACGTTTCTGGGTTTAGCGCTACGTCACCTTTTTCTAAAACAGTATCAAAACTGGTATAACCAGATTTGTTCATTTGCGCATTTTTTGCAAAATATTGTGGTGGCGGTAAAATACCATCAAGCACTTCTTTAACAAATTCATCTTTTGTCATATCTGCTCTAAGGGCGTAGTTTGTTTGCTTTTGCTCTCCTAAAATACCAACAGTTTCTTTACTTAAGTTTTTACCACAAGCAGAACCAGCGCCGTGGGCAGGGTAAACAATAACATCATTGGCTAAAGGCATTATTTTATTTCGAAGTGAATCATACAACATACTTGCTAAATCTTCTTTTGTTAAGTCAGATTTTATAGCCAAATCTGGTCTGCCAACATCACCTAAAAACAGCGTGTCACCCGAAAAAATAGCGTGATCTTTACCGTTTTTATCAATTAATAAATAAGTAGCAGATTCTAGAGTATGCCCGGGTGTATGAAGCACTTTTATAGTTATGTTGCCAATTTTAAAAGTTTCATTGTCTTTAGCAATGTAGGCATCATAATCTGTTTTAGCATTGGGACCAAAAATAATGGTAGCGCCCGTTTTGTTTGCTAAATCAATATGGCCAGACACAAAATCGGCATGAAAATGCGTTTCAAAAATGTACTTAATTGTAGCATTTTCGTTTTTTGCTTTATCAATGTATTGTTGTGTTTCGCGTAATGGGTCAATAATGGCAACTTCGCCTTCAGATTCTATGTAATAAGCACCTTGTGCTAGACATCCTGTATATATTTGTTCTATTTTCATTTTTTAATTTTTTCTTATTCAAATTTACTAAAGTGTGTATGTTATGAGTGTGACTTAAGTCACATAAACTACTTTAGAATAGTTTCTTTATAAACAATGTAAATAGCCATTATTAGGGTGAAAACTCCAAAGCTTTTTTTAAGTTTTTTGCTGCTTATAAATTTTGAAAGGTAAACACCTAATAAGATACCAATTATAGATGTAATGGTGAATGACAGCAGAAAAAACCAATCTATAGCTAGCGTTTGCATATCACCTGTAAAGCCAATTAAAGAATTAATAGTAACTATAATTAACGATGTGCCAACGGCTTTTTTCATGGGTATATTAGCCCAAAGAACCAAAGCGGGCACATATAAAAAACCTCCGCCAGCACCAATAATTCCTGTAATTGTACCTATTGTTACACCTTGCACAAAAGTCTTGTAATAAGGCTGACTGCTACCGGTAACATTGTTTTTTTGTTTCTTATTTTTTATCATAGAAATAGAAGAAATAAGCATGATTATTGAAAAGAAAATCATGATACCCATTTCTTTAGTTATTTCAATATTTCCTATTAAAAAAAGGCTATCTGGAATGTTTGGTACTAAATAGCGCCTAGATAAATATACAGCTACAAATGATGGGAACGAAAAGGCTAGCCCCGTTTTAACATCAACTAACCCTTTTTTATATTTTTGAAATGTACCAACTAATGATGTTGTACCCACTACAAATAATGAATAAGCCGTGGCAATAATAGGGTTGTAGCCTAAAAGATATACCAACAAAGGTACTGTTAAAATAGAACCGCCACCACCTATTAAACCCAACACCAAACCAACAATTAAGGCTCCAATATAGCCAAAAATTTGTGTATTATCCATTTTAATGAGGTAGTTTGTTTTTTAAAACCCCATACAAAAATGTACCTAATAGTGCAGCAGCAATTACAATTAGCATGCTAATTACGCCCGTACCTAAAAGTATGTACATAGGCCCAGGACAAGCACCAATTAAAGCCCAACCAAGACCAAAAATAGTACCGCCAATAATATAGCGAGCAAAACTTCTGTCTTTTTTAGGAACCATTATTTTTTCACCATGAATGTTTTTTATAATGCCCTTTTTAGCTAATTGAAGAAATAGGATACCCGAGGCAATAGCAGTAACAATAATACCGTACATATGAAAGGATTGAAACCTAAACATTTCATAAATTCTGTACCATGAAACGGCTTCAGATTTTACTAATATTATTCCGAAGATAATACCAACTATTAAAAATTTTAAAAATTTCATTTTAATTAGAATTTATGCGTTAGAAAATTAATGGTAGTATAACATTTGTCATTATTAAACCACCAATAAAAAAGCCAATTACAGCAATTAATGATGGTTTTTGTAAACTACTTAAACCAGTAATAGCATGCCCCGAAGTACAACCGCCAGCATAACGTGTACCAAAACCAACAAGTAAGCCGCCTAAAATTAAAATAAGTAAACCTTCAATAGACGTTAAGGCATCTAAACCATACATTTCGGTTGGCACAAGTGTAGCGCCTGCGTTTTCAAAACCTAAAGTTTGAAGTTCGGCAATTGTAGTTGGGTTTAAATTGGTTTGTGTGTTATTTGATAAAAAGTTAACTGCAATATAACCACCAATTATAGCACCTAAAACAACGGTTAAGTTCCATTTTTGAGCTTTCCAGTCAAATCTAAAAAAGTCTGCAAATTTATCGGCGCCAAAAGCAGAACACATGGTTCTAAGGTTTGAAGACATGCCAAAAGTTTTGCCAAAATAAAACAGTAAAGCCATTATTAAGGCAATTAAAGGGCCAGAAACATACCAAGGCCAAGGGTTTAAAATATTTTCCATTTTTCACTTAATTTAATTGCAAAATTAAGGTTATAGAAATGGTTAAGGTGTAACAATGGTTACTTAAGCTTTTAAAATTTCAATTTTGTTTCTGCCAAGGCTTATTTTTTCTTCGCGTTCAAGTTGTTTTAATAGTCTGGAAATTACTACTCTAGATGAGTGCAAATCTTCAGCTATTTCTTGATGTTTAATTTCAATAATATTAGTGCTGTTTAGTATGGCTTTATTTAGTAGATATTTGTGCAAACGCTCATCCATTTTTAAAAATGCAATACTATCAATGGCATCAAGCATTTCATCAAATCTGGTTTGGTAACTTTCTAAAATAAAGTTTCGCCAACTTTCGTTATTATGAAACCATTTTTGCATATTTTCAACAGGTATCATAATTAAAGAAGAATTTTTTTCTGCAACGGCACGTATTTTACTTTTTGTAGTACCCAAACAGCAGGTAAGAGACATTGTACAAGTATCTCCAGCCTCTAGAAAATAAATAAGTAATTCATGGCCATCATTATCTTCTCTTATAATTTTGATATCACCAGTTAATAAAAGAGGTATGAACTTTAAGGGTTGATTAATATCTATTATAATATCGTCTTTATTAAAACTTTTAAAAATTCCCTTTTCTGAAATTTCTTTAATTAGCTCATCATCTAAGTTATGCCCAAATTTTTGAAGTAATAATTCATAATTCATATTCAAAAATAACAATTTTAATAGTAAATGCTTTTTTTAAAAATGTCATTTTCAGTTTTTGTTACTTTAAGAGTATTAAATGATACATAATTACAAAATTTAGTAAATTATACCTAGTAACTGGTGTCATCTAATTTCACTTTACCATGAAATGTTTTGTATAAAAATAAAAAATATCCTGCTAAAAGCGGAGCGCCAATGAGCACAATAGTTAGCATAATACCTAAAGATTTTTGCGAAGAAGCTGCATTGTAAATAGTAACACTGTACTCAGAATCTATTGTAGATGGCAGTAACACCGGATATAATTGGAAAGCTACCAACATTAATAAAAATGCCATGATTAAAGACGAAAATATTAAAGCGTAAGAATATTTTTTCTTAGATACTAATCTAGGCACATTTGCAACTGCTAAAAACGCCAAAACAGGTAATACAAAAAATACTGGATGTTCTTTAAACTTATCGGTTACACCTGGCAAGAAAATTAGAGTATATAATGTAGTGAAGGCAAAACTTACTATAAAAAATATCATACCTCTTTTAAGTAAAAATGATAATCTGTCGTGCAATCTACCTTCTGTTTTAAGCATCAAGAAAATGGCTCCTTGTGTCATGAAAATAGATAAGGTTGTAAACCCTGTCATTAAAGCATACGGATTTAAAAAAGTAAGGAATATGCCGCCTTTATATTCAAAATTCTCATAAAGCTCAAAGCCTTGAAGCACATTACCCAAAACAACACCTAATAAAAATCCTATTAAGGTGTTTGAAACAAAATAGGTGATATCCCATGTTTTACGCCACCATGTCATTTCTTCTGCGCTTCTAAATTTTATGGCTGCAGAACGTAGCACCAATAGCATTAAAAACAGCATGAATGGAATGTACATTGCAGATAGCATGGTGGCATACATTACTGGAAACCCTGCAAATAAAGCACCTCCACCAATAATTAACCATACTTGGTTAGCATCCCAAAGCGGACCAATAGCATTAATGGCTATACGCCTGCTTATGTCTTTTCTTAAAAATAAATGCCATGCTCCAGCACCATAATCAAAACCTTCTAAAATGGCGTAACCCGAAAACAAGAGTCCTACAACTAAATACCATAACGTTGGATAATCTATACCTAAAAATGTTTCCATAATGCTGCTATTAAGTGTATTTTAAAAATTCGTCTGGTTTTTCTGCTTCGTTATATGGTCCATGTTTTATCTTTTTATTTAAAGAATAAAGGAACAGTAAAAATAATATTGTATAAACTACTAAGAATAAAATTAACGAGAATAATATTTGATTTGAAGACACTTCTTGTGAAAAAGCTTCGCTTGTTTTTAAGTGACCATAAACCACCCAAGGTTGTCTACCCATTTCGGCAGCAAACCAACCAACTTGATTAGCTATTTGAGGTAATAACACCGAAAATGCAAATATTTTAAGTAACCATTTTTTATCAAATAACTTTCCTCTCCACCATAAATAAGAAGCGTATAGTGTTAATCCTATTAAAAACATTCCAATAGAAATCATGATATGATAAAACTGAAATACCGCATTAACTTGTGTTGGAATTTCATCTTTTGGAAATGCATTTAAACCTTGTATGGGTGCTTCAAAATCTTGATGTACCAAGAATGATAAACCACCAGGAATGCCTAATCCGGTAACTTTTTGCGATTCGTTATTTACCCAACCAAACAAATATAAATCTGCAGCTGAAGATTCATTATAATGACCTTCCATTGCTGCTAATTTTGCAGGTTGATTTACTGCTACACCATCTGCAGAACTATGTCCTGAAACTAATTGTGTTAGCGAAATAATTGTTGCCACCAACAATGAAATTTTAAAAGCTTTTTTTGAAATTTCTACGTAACGCCCTTTCAATAAATAATATGCATGTACACTCAAAACCATAAATGCACCAGCTAAAAATGCTCCTTGCCATACGTGTATAATTCTGTCTACACTAGAGGGATTAAAAACCATAGCCCAAAAATCGGTAACTTCTGCTCTGGCATTAAAACCTTCGCCAACAATATGATATCCTGCTGGTGTTTGTTGCCAACTGTTAGCAACTACAATCCAAACTGCCGAAAACATTGACCCCAGAAACACACCAATAGTTGAAATGAAATGTACTTTTGGAGATACTCGATTCCAGCCAAAAATTAAAATACCTAAAAAAGTACTTTCAAGCCCAAAAGCAAACAAACCTTCTGCTGCTAAAGCACTACCAAAAATATCGCCAACATATCTGGAATATACAGACCAATTGGTGCCAAATTCAAACTCCATAATAATTCCTGTGGCAACACCAATACCAAAGGTTATGGCGAAAATTTTTAACCAAAAACGTGTTAAAATTTCATATTGTTTTTTACCTGTTTTTAGATATAAGCCTTCAAAAATTACCATGATTAAACCTATTCCAATACTTAAAGGCGGATATATGTAATGGAACGCAATAGTGAAGGCAAACTGTATTCTGGCTAAAATTTCGGTATCCATAATTGTAAGTTTATAACAAAAATACGATTCAGTTCAGTCTTATTTGTAATAAATATTACATAACTTAAAATTATTTTCTGTTAAAATTTAACATTTCATAAAAATAACGAATTACAAAGTTTTTAATTTTCTAAAATACTTGGTTTTAATGTAAAGTAACATGTAAAAACTATATGATATTTTAAAAATCTTCAGTTTAATTATCTTTTTAATTTAAAGTTTGAACGCTTTATTTCGTTTTTTTAAATAAATGTTTGTTATAGTTTTAATAAATGCTATATTTGCACCCACAAAAAAAGGCCACGTGGCGCAACTGAATAGCGCACTTGATTACGGCTCAAGAGGTTGCAGGTTTGAATCCTGCCGTGGTCACTACAACAAAAGAGCAAGCTTAAAAGCTTGCTCTTTTTGTATTAATAAACGCTATAAATATTTTATGGTTTTATTATTAGTTTGGAAGTTTGGTTTATTTTAAGAATATAAACTCCCGACGCTAAACTATTAGGTAGTAGTAATTGTGTTTTGCCTGTTTCTTCGTTATATTTTTTTTCAGAAATATTAAAAATACTTCCCTTTAAATCAATTAATTGAAATTTATCGTTAACCGAAGTATTTGTTATATGTATTACAAAATCGTTATTAATTGGGTTAGGGTAAATTTTATATTCTGAAACCGTATTTGTTTGTTTGCTGTTGAAATATTTAACTCCAAAATTGTAAGCATCTTTTCCTACTTTTTCACCTATTAATCTGCCTGGTATATCATCAGCAGGTGGGTGGATACCACCCCAAATTCTTGATAAACTACATTGATCTGAAGCATCTCGGTAAGTAGCCCATTGCAATTTAACATCAACACTAGGGCCTTCTTCAAACACTAAAAATTCATTTTTCTTGGCAATAAATTCTCCCATACCTCCTGGGAAAAACTCTGACCCTGTAAGCAGCGTCATTAATTCTGCAGCGGCTCTAGAAAATGTTGAATGCCCAGATACATAACCAGCAAAAGGCGGCGTTACAAAACTTGGGCGTTGGTAAGGCCACCAGTTTTCGGCTAAAATCCAGCCAACACCTGCCACATTAGTATTAGTATCATCAATATAATCATGTCCTTTCCATGTGTAAAGCTTTATTTTTCCAACATGTTCATTTGAGTCTCCCGAGAGATCATCACTTTCTTCAACAAGTTCAATATAT
Source organism: Seonamhaeicola sp. ABD4_175 (assembly GCF_056160885.1). Lineage (NCBI taxonomy): Bacteria > Pseudomonadati > Bacteroidota > Flavobacteriia > Flavobacteriales > Flavobacteriaceae > Seonamhaeicola > Seonamhaeicola sp. ABD4_175. The sequence continues at coordinate 183,230 of NZ_JBSWYC010000002.1, read as the reverse complement.
CCAGGTTTTAGAGGTATACCAGCTATATTGTAGTTTGGCAGCATATTATTACTACTTTGCCCAAGTTCTGCCATATAACGAATAGCAGAAATAGGCCTAATATAATCGTACCAGCCTTTTACGCTCCAAGCTGCTATGGCAGCATCATGCATGGTGCCTCCAAGTAAAAAATACGCTTTTACATCCCATTCTAGTGGTGTAAGTACTTTGCCGCTTCCATTTAGTTTTCTTTCAAATAATGGGTGATCATTAACATAATTTAGTATTGTAAACCAATGCCCTGGAGGTGTTTCAGAGTCGGGTCCATCTGCCCAAAACTCTGCCAAAACTCTTGCATAATCTCCTCTTGGTACAATTTGTTCTTCATAAGGTTGCCCAGTAATAGGGTTAATATTGTGCCCTATACTATTGTCTCCACCATTAAATTCATCATAAAAAATTGAGTAGTTATCAAAACTTTTTGGGAAGTTATTAATATTTAGATTACCAATAGATTTTGGTGATATATCCCATAGAATACCGTCTGTAGGATCTAAATGTGATCCCCAAATTGAAACAAGACCAAACCCCCATTTATAGGCTTCACTTGAAGTATTTTCATTGTTTAAATTTAGATAGGGTGGTGTAGATGGGTCATGAAATACTGCATAATTATTTCCTTCTCTGTTGTAATTTACTTTATTACTATCATTTAAGGCAAAAGGCAATACTTGGCCCCATTCTGGACTTAGAAATTCAGGGGTGTTACCAGATATAATGTTACCACTTTGGTCTATAAATTGGTTTAAGCTCAATGGTTGCCAACGATTAGGGTTATTTATTATTCCGCTTCCTGAAATAGAAGGAGCTAATGGGAGGTTAATTGGTTGGTAGTGATTGTTTTGGTAGTTATTTATTTCGTTTGAATTATCATTATTGCCATAGTCAATTATAGTTTTAGCAATATAATTACCAAGTGCAGCTGGATTACCGTCTTTAAAGTTTGTTGAAGAATAATTTACATCATAGTTTAGTAAAGACATTAGCTTATTTAAAATAATTTTTGTGTCTTCATATTTTGGTGAATTACTAAACCTATGGTTGAGCAATCTATACATGGCATAACTTATGGTTTTATTAAGATTTTCTGTGTTTTCAGGGTTGAAATTATCAAAAAGGTTGTTCTGTTCAGTTTTAATTAAATACGTGTGGTTTTTGTTATATATAGCCCAGGCATCATACATTGCTACTCCTGTGTGAAATAAATTTCTTGCGTGTACTGTTGGTCTTGCGTAGTCGTTTCTAATAGCTTGTAGAAGTGCTTCATTCCAAAGTCTAGCTATTGAATAATTAATGTCTAAATTATCAAGGTTATTAGATATATTAAGCGTGATTTTTTTTGTAGAGCATTGAGAGTTTGTTTCTGTTATAGATATATTATTATTTGAGGATAAATGCCATTTTACGTTTATGGTATTTGTGTTTTGACCAGATATTATATTTCCTCCTTCAATTTGCCAGTAAAAATTTGAGTTTCCGTTATCACCGTTATATGTATACTGTTCGGTTTCTAATATGCTAGCATTAGTGCTGCCCATTATTTCACCGGCGTTTAAGTAAGTGCATGAACCGTCATCAATTAACGCATCGGGATCATAATTACATGAAGAAATATCTGTACAGCCTTTTCTCTTAATTGCAATAGGAGCATTGTAATTTTCAATACCTTGGTTTTCTATAGCTTTAAATGTAGAATTAATTTCTAATGAACTGTATACTTCAATTATTCCTGAAGGCCATTTAATAGAAATTTCCTCAATTTCGGTGGCTTGCCCTAAGCCAAAATGTACAGGTTGAATACTTTGAGATAAATAGCGTACACCTGTATAATATCTGTGCTGTGTGTTTAAATTAGTTTTAATTGAAACTGTGGTTCCTACTGCTTGACGATTTGAAACTGTGCCTTCAAGTATGAGTTTGAACCAGTTTAAGTTTTCTTGAGAGGAATCTATTATTTTATTTTCATATAAGTTTGATGGGCTGTTATTGTTTGTTACAAACAAATCTAAATCGCCATCATTATCATAATCAAAAGGTGTTGCACCAACGCTAACAGAGAGGTTGTTTAATTTTGTTTCTTGTGATTTGTCAATAAATGAAATTGTACCATTATCATTAAAATTCTCAAAATAAAAGTTTTCTTGTTTTTCATTAGGAGCCATTTCTTTGAATCCGTTTGTAATAAAAAGGTCTTCATCACCATCAAGATCAAAGTCTGAAAAAGCCAAATCCCAAGCCCAACCTGTGTTTCTTAAATTGTTAAATTCTAAAGTTTTATTAAATGTATTGTTATTGTTGTTTTTAAAAAATACATTTAAATTTATAGTTGTTACAAAAAAATCAAACCAACCATTATTGTCATAATCAAAAATGGCAACTCCCATATTGTTGTTAGCAGTGTTTAATCCATAATTAGTTGCTTCTTCTGTAAAACTACTTCCATTATTATTAATAAATAGGTCATTATCTCCACCTGTATCTTGGTTTACATACAAATCCATCCAACCATCATTATTAAAATCAAAAGGAATACTCATGTATGAAAACTTAAGGCTTTTAGGTGCAAATTGCTGTGTAACATTTGAAAATGTGCCATTACCATTATTTAAGTAGAAGGTATTATTTTCACATTCACCCCATTCTGAGATATATAAATCTAAATAACTATCATTATTAACATCAAACCAGGTGGCACTTGTGTTTCTGCAATTGTTTCTTTTTAAAATTCCTGCTTGTTCTGTTGTTTCTATAAATGATCCGTCACCTTCGTTGTGAAATAATTGAACTTTATAGCTGTGAGTAAAAAATAAATCAGGATATCCATCATTATCATAATCACCCCATGAAACGCCGTGTTTAATACCGTCAATTCCGCTAAATTCAGATGAGTTTTCAAAATCAGGATATAAATCAACTAAACCAGCTTCTATAGTAACATCTGTAAAAGTACCATTGTTGTTATTTTTAAATAGCCTTGTTATGCTTTTGCTATTGTTATTGTCTTTAGACTTGGCAACAACAATTAAATCTAAATCTTTATCACCGTCATAATCTGCTACAGCTACACCATTGTTTTCTCTTAAGTTTGAAAGATTTGCTTGTTGTTCAATGTTTTTGAAAACTTGAGAGAAAATAATATTAGAACAGAAGATTAATAATATTAATGTTAAGTTTTTCAATGTTAGTTTAGTTTTACTTAAATATACTAATTATTTTTTTTAATAAAAAAAGACCTATTTAATAAATATAAATAGGTCTTTTTAAGAATATAATTTCTAAAATTAAGGTCTTACATCTACCTTTTCTATATATATATTATCAAAGTAAAATGTTCCTGCTCCGTTGGGGCGGAAAAATATTGAATGATCATTAGCATTATCAACGTTAATGATTTTATTATCTACTTTTCTCCACTCTCCAAAAGCACCAGGAGCAGCACCAGATTGCCAACTAGCAGGTCCAGGGGCTAAACTATGCCAGAAATTAAAAGCATCATTAACGCCAATTAAAAAGTCTGCACGACATGAGTTAGCAGAACCAGGTTCAGCATATACCCAATAGCTTAGCTTATAATCTACACCAGGTTCAAAGTTACCAAAGTCTTTTAATATGGCACCTTGACCACCACCAGAGCTTACAATTTTTAAAATATAATTACCATCAGGAATAGGTTCACCAGACGGAGCTGTTGTAATATACTCAACTGATGTTGGACCTCCTCTTTCTTCCCAGCCATTTCCAGCTTCTTCAAAGCTAGCCATTACATCACTATTAATATAGTTGTAATTATGCATAGTAACAGGGGCATCAGTAAATACTTCAGGGGTTCTTGTATCTGTAGATTCGAAAGTTCCGTTTCCATCATAAGACACAGTAACGTTATCTGATCTGTATATAGTTTCATTTAATGTAATCCACAGTAATGTAGCATCATTAGGATCTGTACTAACATTGCTTATAGTAACAGGGTTAGCGCCTCCGTTTACACTCACACTAAAATAAGATTCATGATTAATAAATGGTGCAAACTCTCCATTAAAAGGAACAACTATAGTTTGATCTTCTAATTCATAAGCATTTCCTGTTAGCCTAAATGGTTGACTTGATGGAATTACTTTAAAAGGAGCTGGAATTTTATACTGCTCATAATCTCCAGGAATATTTTGTCCTGATCTTCTTAAGGTTAAAGTACCATTAAAAGCTCCTAATTTTTTTAATACTAGAGTAGCATCTTTTTCAGTGCTTGTAGAACCACCTATACTCCAATTCCAATCATCTGGTCTTCCAGTGTCTGTTAAATCAAACACATTAATAGCGTCTCCGGCTTCAACATAAATGGTGTCTGTGCTAGTGTGGTTTAAAATTTCACCATTACTTCTTTCAATTCTTATAGTAGGAACAATTGTATCATAGACATCAACAACAAAAGTTTTGTCTATTACCCAGTTTTCTCCAACTTTTACAGCAGAAATATTATCTTCTTCTGTAGGTCCTCTAAAAGTAACGCTGTCTTTAAATATGTTAAACAATCTTACGTGATTATAACCTGAATTTTTAAATAAAACGCTTACTGTTTTATCTTCTGAAGAACCAGAACCTATTATTTTGTCATCAAAAATAGAGTCTAATCTTTGAATTGGACCTTCTAAGAAAAAGTTACCAGATTCAATTTCCCATTTGTGGCTAATAGCGTTTTGAGATAAATCAGAAAATGTTAAATAATCATCTTTATTTGTTAAAAGTGTATCAGGCCAAGGACTTTGTTCATAGGCTATATACCAACCTACATCACTGAATGAATTTGGTTGATCATACTCATCATCTTTATTACATGCTGTAAATATTACAGCAAGTATAGTGATGACCATAATTAAATTGTATTTTATATTATGTTTTTTCATGTTATTTATTTTTTTATGGAGTCTCATATAATCTAGGGTTAGCTACTTCTTCACTATTAGGTATTGGCCAATAACCATGAAGATTTTCTGTGTAATTAGCTGCTGCTTGCTCAAATTCAGTCCATTTAGGCTCTGGGTCTTTATCATCTATTTGTGTACCAGATAAAATTGAGCCCCATCTTGTACTACTTTCACCTTTTTCTGTTTCAAATTTAAAGTTATCAGACCAATATTGTCTTTGAGATAATTCTTCAAAGCGTTGTTTAGTAATACCCCAACGACGTAAGTCTATTGTACGTATTGCATTTCCTTCAGCAGATAACTCTAAAGGTCTTTCAACATACATTAAGTGTTCCATTAAAGATTGTGCATTGTAAGTTACATTATCATGATCATTTACAGGGTATTCACCAGTACCGTCTAACCCAAGTAATCTTACACCTGAACGTCTTCTAACTCTATTTATGTAAACTAAAGCTTCATCAACACCAGCATCATTTGTGCCACCAGCAATTAGGGCTTCAGCATACATTAAGTAAATATCGGCTAATCTAATTACACGTACATTAACACCAGATCTAGGTACTGTTGCAGAAATGTCTCTTTCGCTTTCTGCAATATCCCAGTTTGTATACTTTCTCCAGTAACTATGTTCAGCATTATTAAAAGGAGTTGCTTGTGCAGACGTTTTTAAGTAATATTGTGTATCTAAATCATCAACAAGTGCTATGGAAGCAGAAGTACGTAAAGAGAATACTCTTGGTACATCTTCCTCCATTACAGGGTTTCCGTCTACATCTCTAACAACTAGCCCATTTGCATCTGTTTGTGGTCTGCTAACGAAGTTTCTAGGGTCTCGCATATCTAGTACTTCATTTCTGTATAGATCGTTTAACCAACATGCAGGGTAAAGAGATCTCCAACCACCTACTGGACTAAAAGAAAAGTTGTTTGTAGATGAGTTTTGATCTTGTCCGTAAGGACTTAATTCTTCTTTGTAATTTAAAGAATACCCTATTTCTAAAATAGACTCTTCATTAAACTCATCTCTGGTTGTAAAGTTGCTACCAATATCAGGTGTTAATGAATATGGATGATCATCAATAATAGTTTTAAAATATTCGGCAGCCATGGTATAGTTACCTTCATAAAGATAACTTTTACCTAATAAAGCTATAGCAGCACCGGATGTTAATCTACCTTCTTTACCTTCAGAATATGACATTGGTAAATGTTCTGCTCCATATTCTAAATCTGCTCTGTAAAATTCTTGAACTGTTTCTGCAGGACTTATAGGTTGATAATAATCGTCAATAGATTGAGGTACGTAATCTAGAATAGGCACAGCACCATTATTAAAACCTGTGTATAGGTAAAAATAGTATAAACCTCTAAAAGTTCTGGCTTGAGCCATTACTAAATCTGCACGCTCTTGCGTTTCACCTGTGAATTCAGGGTATAATCTTTCTGTAGCTTCAATAACTTGATTAGCTCTAAAAATACCTTTGTATAATGCTGCCCATTTAGCATTGGGTGCACCAGCAGAATTGTTAAATGTTTGCAACCAATATACGTTACTGGTATTAGGGCGCCCCCAACCAGGGAATGTCATGTCAGATCTATTATATTCGTCACTAGTTCTTAAAACACTACCATCTTTAAAGGCATTGTAAACGGCTGTTAATCCTGTTTCTAAGTCATTAATATTAAGCCAAAAACTACTAGTTGAAAGCTCAACGGGGTTAGTTTCTTCTAAGAATTCTTCAGAACAACTGAAAAAACTTAGAGAAGTTACTAACAAAAAAGCCAATTTTTTTAATGTTTTCTTTTTCATAATTGTGTATTTGTTAGAATTATTATTAAATGTTTTTTTCATAAGATATTAATTTTATGATTAAAAGGCAAACTGAACACCTAGTCTAAAACTAGAACTAACAGGGTATGAGCCTCTATCTAAACCTCTTGTACTGAATCCGTTATTACCAACTTCAGGATCAAAACCAGTATAATCAGTAATAGTGATAGCATTTTGTGCAGACAAGTATATTCTTATGTTTGAAATACCATGTTTCTCTATTGCATCTTTAGGAATAGTATAACCAATAGCTACGTTTCTTAGTCTTGCAAATGAAGCATCTTCTAACCAATAATCAGTATAACCTCTGTAGTTTTCATGATCTCTACCACGGTCTGTAGGTATTAGAGAAGTTGTGTTTTGAGGAGACCATTGGTGTACTAGGTCTTGATGACGACCAGATTTGTATGCAAAAGCTTTACTACCATTCATAACTTCACCTCCAAAAGCTCCATACCATTGCATAGAAAAATCGAAATTTTTATAATTAGCACCAAAGTTAAGACCCATTTCAAATTCAGGTAAACCACCACCAGCAAATTGTCTGTCGTCTAGGTTTATAATACCATCACCAGCATCAGGAATGCCATCATTGTTGGTATCAACCGTAGGAGCATCAACATATTTTAAGTCACCTAAATTGGCATTACCACCAACAAGCGGGTTGTATTCATCTAGTTCTTCTTGGCTGTCAATAATACCGTCTGTTTTAATTAAGAAGAAAGAAGCTGCAGGGTAACCTAAAGCGACAGCAGATACTAAATCTTCGTTAGGTACGCCTTGTACAACTTGACTTCCTGATAAATATAAAATATCATTACCACCTGACATACGAGTAACAGTATTTTCATTTTTGGTATAAGTTAAACCAACGTTCCATGATAGTTTTCCTTTATGCTTATAGTTGGCAGACCACTCCATACCTTTATTTTCCATATCACCAATGTTAATTATAACAGTTGAATTTGATGCTCCAGATGTAGTTGGTGGTAATAATAATGGTAGTAATAAATCTCTTTTGTTTTCTTTATAAAAATCAGCAGAAATGTTTAATTTATTTTTAAATAAACCAAGCTCAAAACCTGCGTTTTTAGATATAGAAGTTTCCCACTTTACTTTATCGTTTGCGTAACGCTCTTGAATAGCCCCGGCAAGTAAAGCATCAGCTTCTTCTGGACCTAAAATTGCATCTCTTTCAATTTGAATAGTTGCTTGGTTACTGTAGGGTTCAAATCCTTCGTTACCTACTTCTCCATAACCAGCTCTAAGCTTTAATGATGTAGCAACTCTTTTTAAAGGTTGCCAAAAAGCTTCATCAGATACGTTCCAACCTACAGATGTAGAGAAGAAGTTACCCCACCTAAAGTCTTCACTAAATTGAGAAGAACCATCACGTCTTACAGCACCACTTAATAAGTATTTACCTTTAAAGTTATATTGTAACCTAGTCATCATACCCATTAGGTTTATGGTGCGGTTGTTCCATCTGCCTCCATTGTTACCTACGTCAGATGTTCCTAATGCGGCTCCTAATTCTTGTACTTCATTACTAACAAACTCTCTTCTATCTGCAAAAGTGCTTCTAGCAAAAGATGTTTCTGCAGAGAATAAACCAGTCCAGTTAAAGTTATGGTTACCAAAGCTTTTTTTGTAGTTTAAAAAGTTTTCAAAAGTTTGTTTGGTTCTTCTTGTGTAAATTTCTCTTATACCTGAAAGTACTTGAGGAGGTACAATTTCACCATCTTCATTTGTTTGAACAAATAAAGGGTTTATTACACGTCTTGTGCTATTTGAAATGTTTAAACCAACTCTTGCTGTATATGTTAAATTATCATTGAAGTTATACTTTGCAGTCATGTTGGCATCAAAACTATCAACATTATCTTTATCGGTTTGAATTAAACGTTGTTGGTTTTGAGAAAGGTTAATAGCATCGTTATCTGTTGTAGATCCTGGGTTTTCTATTTCAGTTGCATCTGGATCTAGCTGTTGAGAATATGGATTGTATTTGTATGCCATAAGTAATAACTGCCAAGGCTCTCTATCTCTTTCTTCAACTCTAAAGCCCATACCAGTAGAAATGTTCCAATTGCCTTTTCTGTATTGAGTGTTGGCTCTAACATTAAATCTTTCATAACCAGAGTTAATTAACATACCATCTTGCTTAAAAAATGATGCATTAATATTGTATGCTAATCCATCTTTTCCTCCAGAAATGCTCAGGTTGTGGTTTTGTATAGGAGCACTATCTTGTTGAATGATGTCTGTTAAATTAGAATTGTTTGTTAACTGATGAGTACCTTGTACTATAGGTGTCCACGTGTTCCCAAAGTTTGTGCCATTTAAAGCATTTGTTCTCAAGTGTGTAGCGTATAAATGATCTTCTAATTCCATTAAAGGAAGGCCAGATGTAATAGATTGTAACCCGTACCAAGTATGGATATTCATTTTCATGATACCTTCTTTACCTTTTTTTGTGGTAATTAATATTACACCATTAGCACCTCTAGTACCATAAACAGCAGTAGAAGCAGCATCTTTTAATACGTCTACAGTTTCAATTTCATCAATACTTAATTTAGGGTCTCCATCAAAAGGAATACCATCTACAACGTATAAAGGAGTGTTAACACCATTAATAGAACCAATACCCCTAATAAGTACATTAGATTCAGCACCTGGTTGACCACTAGAAGCAGTAACGTTTACACCAGCTACAGAACCTTGTAATGCGGTACCTAAATCTGCAGTTGCATTTAGCACAAGATCTTCATTTTTAACTTGTCCTACAGCACCTGTGATTTCTTTACGTTTTTGAGTACCATAACCAACAACAACAACTTCATCTAAAGCAGCTGTGTCTTCATTTAATTTTACATTAATTGTTGTAGAGGTTCCTACCGTAACAGTTTCATCTACAAAGCCTAGGTAGCTAATTTGTAGTTTGCTTCCAGTAGCAGCTTTAATAGAGTAGTTTCCATCAAAGTCTGTTACAGCTCCGGTTGAGCTTCCTACTACAATTACAGTGGCTCCAACTAAAGGCTCTCCAGCAGTATCAGTAATTTTTCCGTTAATTGATAAAGTTTGTGCTTGTGCACTACTTACACCAATTAAGCAAATACATGCAATAAGAAAAGCCTTGAATTGCCATTCTTTAAATAGCAATCTTTCAAGTAATTTGATTTTCATATTTTGTTAGTTTTAAATGTTTTGATACACAAATTTGAATAAAATAGCCTGTTTTAAGGGAAACAAATGTTCTATTGAGTAACACAAAAGTTCTAAATATTAAATTTATGTTAAATTGGTATTTGTTTAAGTCGTTGTTTTTCAGTTATTTAAATTTTTTGTTGTATTTTATTTTAGAAAAATTAAACTTGTTTTTTGTTTTATGAGAGTTAATAGATTTACTAAAGTTTAAAAAAGTAAATAATTAAAGTATTTTAATTAAAGTTTAAATTATAGTATATGATTTTGCATTTTAAAGATGTTTTTTGCGTTTAAACATTTTACGGGTAAATTATAATAGTTATATGGTAATTGCAGTAACCATTTAAGGTAGTAAACATTTTAATTTTACGGCACCAAGCTAAACTTTAAAATGATGAAACATTATTACCTAATTTTTATTTTTTCCTTAATAATATTTAATTCAACAAAATTTAATGCTCAAACAGCAGGTTCAAGACCTAATGTAATTGTTATACTTGCAGATGATTTAGGTTATGGAGATGTTGGTTTCAATAGAGATGCCTACAGTAATACACACCCATTTCCTGCTGAGCGTGGTATAATACCAACACCAAATATTGATGCTTTAGCCAATAATGGTATTATTTGTAGAAATGCTCATGTAGCACATCCATTTTGCGGCCCAAGTAGAGTGGGGCTGTTAACTGGTATAATGCCACATAGAATAGGAGCACAGTATAATTTACCCAATGATAATACTACAACTTTAGGAGTGCCTACTAATGAAACATACTTTACAAATGTACTACAAGATGCCAATTACAATACAGCAGCTATTGGTAAGTGGCATTTAGGGCATGAAAATGGCGCTTACCAACCTTTAGATAGAGGTTTTGATTATTTCTTTGGTATGTTAGGTGGTGGAAAGAATTATTTTGAAAATATTTATGAAGACGCCTATTATAATAGGTTGGGGGGAAGTAATCCTGTAACAAATGAATATCAAGATCCGCTTTGGCGAAATAGAGGTTACGTAGCTGAAAGTGAATTTAGTGATGCTCCTGAAGAAGATTATTTAACAGATGTACTTACTGATGAAGCTATAAATTACATAGCAACCAATGCACCTTCATCAGATCCCTTTTTTCTATATCTTTCATATAATGCACCTCATACCCCGTTACAAGCTCCTGCTGCAGAAATAGCACAATTTAAAGCTGATAACCCAAATTTTGAATCTTTAGTAAGCAATAGTGATTACATAAAAAATTCTAATCCGGTTACAAAACTACCTCCAGCAGAGCAACAAGCCAAAATTGATGAGTTAACTGAAGCTCGAATAACCTATGCAACAATGGTAGCCAATATGGATAAAAATATTGGTAGAGTTGTTGCCGAACTACAAAAAGATATGACTGAATTTAATAATACTGTCATCATCTTTTTAAGTGATAACGGCGGTTATACCTTTAGTAAAGGTGCTGTTAATTGGCCGTTAGATGCTTTAAAAGGTAGTGTTAAAGAAGGTGGACATAAAGTACCTATGTTTGTACATTGGCCAGCTCAAATAGCATCAAACGCTGTATATGATTATCAATTAAGCGCTTTAGATTTATACCCAACACTAGTAAATTTAGCAGGAGGTACAGTACCCGCAAATAAAACACTAGATGGCGTAGATTTTATGGATGATTTAATTGCAGGAACCGATGCAAGACCAAGTGAATCTGTTATAATAATGAGACCACAAAACGGATTTCACAACGGAGGTGTTTCAAATGGAAAATGGAAAATTGTTAAAACCGCTAGTGGTGAGTGGAAATTGTATGATATTTTGAATGATCCTGGTGAAACTACAGATTTAAGAAGTACTGAGCCTAATGCAGAACAAATTATTCAGGATATGTTAGATGATGGTGTGGCCACAGTAGTAAACTTTAAAGATGTTAAGCCACTTTGGTATGATAATGATGGTGATGGAAGCGGGCACCCGCATAGTTTTTTATGGAACGATGGTACATTACCAGGTTATAATAGATTATTTGAAAGTCAGCAATTACTATTAGAAAATGAAATAAGTCAAATTTCAATTGAAGGAGTTACAGATGCTGTTGAAGGTGAAGTAAATGGTATTTTTACAGTAAGCTTACCCGAAGGTGTTTTGGCTCCAGAAACTATAACCATAAATTACACAATTAGTGGCGAAACAACTAACGGTACAGATTATACAACATTATCAGGCACTGCAACTATTTTAAATGGTGAAAACAGCGTTGATATAGTAGTAGAAGCTACAGCCGATGGTTTAGATGAAACATCTGAAACCTTAACAATTACGTTGCAATCAACAAGTTATGGTACAGTAAATACAACGCCTGCAAGTATTTTTGTTTTAGATGCTATTGTGCCAACAACATTAACAGCTGGAGATATTGCCATTGTTGGTTTTAAAGCTGAAGGAACCAATAACGGGGCTGTTGCTTTTATGTTGCTTAAAGATATTTCGGCCACAACTAAAATATCTATCTCAAACAGGTCGTGGGCAGGAACACAAGATGGATGGACTGGAAATTACAGTGTTGATGATATTTGGACGTGGACTGCTGGTGATGCTTTTAGCACTGGCGCTATTTTTGTGTTAGATTCTGATGGTCTTGTAAAACAAGTAACAGAAGGAGCGCAAACGGTAGTTGGCACTACATCACATGATCATACAGGTAAAGAAACTGAAAGTAGTGATGGTGATTTTGATATGGCTACTGCTGGAGACGGTATTTTAATTTTTCAAGTAGACCCTTTCATGTTGCCTACAGACCCTAACTCTAGTGTTTGGATAACTGGCTTAAATACCAATGGAGGTTGGGCTACAGGTGGAGGTAATACATTTTGTGCATTGCCTACAGCTTTAACAAACGGTGTTAATGCTAATGCAGTAGGAACAGATCAAGATAACGGTGTGTACACAGGAGCTTTGGTTGGTACACCTGCTCAGTTAAGGGCAAGTATTAATAATTCTTCAAATTGGATAACTTCAGAAACAACAAACTATAATTTATGGCCTTATAATGAAACTTCTGGTTCTGTCGCTGGCCAAATAGGCGCTTCGGGAACTTTAAGTATAAATTCAAAAAAGGCATCAGTATTAACTGTTTACCCAAACCCTTCACAAGATGTTTTCAACATCAAATTTAAAAGTGTAATAAACCATTTAAAAGCAGAGGTTGTTTCCTTAACAGGAAGAGTTGTTAAAATACTACAAAAAACTAATGTTAGTTCAGCTGAAATAAATGTGTCAAATCTTCAACAAGGTACTTATTTTTTAAGGTTGTATCATGATGATAATGTAACTGTAAAAAAAGTGCTTAAAATATAATTTTATAATAAAGAGGTAAAAAAGGCTTGCGTTTTACGCAAGCTTTTTTTTGTGTTTTAACATGAGGTAAGCAATATAAATGTTTAGCTAGGTAATTTAGGTTAGGTTATGGGTAAATATTGTTATTCATAACCTCTTTTCATGGTGTAATTTTACGTTGATAAACTCAATTTAACATCTTGTTAACAGCAGTTTATATGTGTTTTCTGTTGAAAGCAAAAATTTAAACTTAATTAAAACAAGCTAATTAAACTTAAACAAATGAAAGTGAAAAACGTATTTATTACGAGAAAATTACTGAGCAATTTCATGCTTGTTGTTTTTCTATTTTCAAGTTGTGCTTTACTTGCACAAACTGGAAAAATAACAGTGAAAGGTGTGGTTTCAGGTGAAGACGGAATGCCTATTCCTGGGGCTTCTGTAATTCTTGTTAAAAATGACAAAACAACAGGAGCGGTAACAGATTTTGATGGCAATTATACCATTGAAGCTACTATTGGTGACACCCTAAAGTTTAGCTATTTAGGTATGACAGCGCAAACATTAAAAGTTATTGGCACTGAGCTAAATGTGGTTTTAAAAGCCCAAGTTGATGAACTTGAAGAAGTAGTTGTAATTGGTTATGGTGCCGTTAAGAAAAAAGAACTAACTGGTGCTGTAACTCAAGTAAAGGGTGATGCTTTAGAAAAAATTGTTAGTGCAGATTTGGGTACGGCTTTACAAGGGCAGGCTGCTGGTGTTAATGTAGTGTCTTCTTCAACACCTGGTGGAGATTCTGAAATACTTATTAGAGGTATTACATCATTAGATAACAATACACCTTTGTACGTAGTAGATGGAATAGTTCAAGAAGGAGATCCAAGAATTCCACCAACTGATATTGAAACTATAGATATATTAAAAGATGCAGCATCTACAGCAATTTATGGGGCAAGAGGTGCAACGGGTGTTATAATTATTACAACAAAGCAAGGTAAACCAGGGTCTTTACAAGTAAGATATCATGGTAATTATGCTATACAGCGTAGGCAAGCAGCAGTACCTTTAATGAATTCGGTTGAGCAAACATATTTTGATGTTGTTACACAAAGAAATACAGGTGGCGCTTTTGATGATGAAGTAAGGTTACAACTTTTACAAAACCCTATTCAGTTTCAAAACGAAACAAATTTAAACGATATTATATTTAATCAAGATGTGCCAACGCAAACACACAACCTAAATATATCTGGTGGTACAGAAGATATTACATATAACGTAGCGCTTGGTTTTTTTGATCAAGAAGGTATACAAGTAAATTCTGCATACCAACGTTTTAATACGCGTTTTAATACAGTATATCAAAAGAATAAAATTAGAATACAATCTAGTTTAGCTTTTATTCAAGATAATAGAGATATTCCTCAAGGAAATTTATTATCACAAGCTATTGTTTATAGGCCAACGCAAAATGGTTTAGATTTAGATAGTTTTGATGAGTTAGAACAAGGAGGTGATGATGTTAATAGGCTAGGGTGGGTTTTAGAAAGTTTAAGAACTGAGCAAAATCAAAAAAGTGTAAGAACAAATGCTTCTTTTAGAATTGATTATGATATCGCTAAAGACCTAACACTTACAAGTAATATAGGCTTATCTGCTTTCAATACTTTTAGAAAAGATTATAGGCCTTACCAAGAAATTTTTAATAACCAAGGCATATTACAATCACAACCTATAAATAGTTATATTGATAATAGAACAAGTTATAACAGATCATTAAATATTAATGCAGGTTTAACCTACCAAAAGGTTATAAATGATGACCACAAGTTAACATTTGCATTTTTTGTTGACAGAGAAAAATATCAAAACGAAGCTTTTAGAGCTAGACGTTTAGAGGCAACAAATCCAGATGCAAGAGTGTTAGATTTAGCTACAGGAGATCAAAGTGTATCATCTGGTTTTGATTATACAACAACAAGAATTGGTTCTATTGGGCGTGTGCTTTATGGTTATAAAGGCCGTTATTTATTAAGTGCAAGTGTGCGTAGAGATGGCTCATCGTTAGTATCATATTTAGTGTCACCTAAAAAACAATGGGGTACTTTCCCGGGAGTTTCATTTGCTTGGAACGCTTCAGATGAGGCATTTTGGGGTAAATACAAAAGAATTGTAAATAACTTTAAAGTAAGGTTATCTCATGGTACCATTGGTAATGATCGTGTTAGGCCGTATTCATTCATTCCTGGTATAGAACAAAATATTAATTATATAGGAAACTCTGGGTCTAATGATATTGTAAACTTAGGCTCAACTCAATTAGATTTTGCCAATAAAACTCTTAAATGGGAATCTACAACAACATCAAACGTTGGTATAGATTTAGGGTTCTTAAAAAACAAAGTTACGCTTACAGCCGAGTATTATTACGCAGATAAAAAAGACATGTTGTTTCCTGTGTTTTTACCATTATCAGCAGGTGGAGGTAATAATGCGCAAGTAACCCTAAATGTGGGTAACATGATTAATAAAGGGGTAGAACTCTCAGCAGCATACCGCGGAAACATTGGTAAAGTTAGGTTTAATATGAACGGAACATTCTCAACCAATGAAAATGAAATCACTAAAATTAATGGCGATTCAGATTTTCAGTTAACTAATGATTTTGGTTTAGTGGGAAGAGCACCTCAACAATCTAGAGTTACAGCTTTAGCAACTGGGCATGAAGCCGGTGCGTTCTTTTTATGGAGAACTGATGGAATTATTGATACCGAAGAAAAATTAGCTGAATATCAGTTAATTGATAATAACGCAAGAATGGGTGATACCAGATACATAGACCAAGATGGTAACGGTATTTTAGATGATAACGACCGCGTTTACAGTGGTAGTGGTTTACCAAAATATGAATTAGGCTACACCTTAAACCTAAATTATAAAAGTTGGGATTTTTCAATGAACTGGTACGCTGCCTTAGGACAAGAAATTATGAATGGTTTTGATGCCTGGGCTTATGGTTTTGGAAGACATAAAGATTTAATCTATCAATGGTCTGAGGCAAATCAAGATTCTCCAATTCCAGCGTTTAGAAATGATGTTAGAAGACATCCTAACTACTTAGGATATAGTGATTTTTGGTTAGAAGATGGCTCGTATTTAAGGCTAAGACAAGTGTCTTTAGGTTACGCAATACCTAAACGTAAAGTTGAAAAACTTGGCTTAAAATATTTGAGATTTTATGTAAGAACTCAAAATCCGCTAACATTTACTAAATACTCTGGTTATAACCCAGAAATTGGCGGAGGTATTGTATCAAGAGGTTTAGATAAAGATACAGGACCAATATCTATTCAATACCTATTTGGTATCAACTTAAACTTTTAGATAAAACTTTTATTTGTTATGAAACATATATTAATAAAATCAATAATACTAGTCTTTACAGTGAGTGCATTCTACTCATGTGCAGACAATGAGTTTCTACAAGAGCAAAACCCTAACATAATTGGGGTAGATCGTTTTTGGAGAAACTTATCAGAAACAAATGCCGGATTAAACACCGTTTATCAAACCATGTACCATCCTGCAGTATTAAACGTAATTGCTGAAACATTAAGATCTGATATGGGTTACCCTGGTTACGGCAGGCCAGTACCACAAAACACCGAAGATTTTTATCTACACACCTACAACGGTGGTACAAATGAAGTTATTGATAAATGGCAAACATGTTATCAAGGTATATTTAGAGCTAATCAAGTAATTGAGGCACTAACTAATATACAAGATAATACTGATAACCTAGAAGAATGGACTTCTCAAATGGCGCAGGCTAGATTTTTTAGAGGGCTATTTCATTACTATTTATACACAACTTTTAATGAGGGAAGCATCATAATTAGAGATAAAGTACCAGTAACTAATGAAGATTACGCAAAAGCATTATCACCTGCTCAAGATGTTATAAACTTTGTAAGAGAAGATTTAGAGTATGCCTACTCAAATTTATACAAAAAAGGAGAATACCCTAATGGAGATATAACTAGAGTAACATCTGGCGCAGCAGCAACAATACTTGGGCATTCATACCTACAAAACCTAGAGTACGCTAAAGCCATGCCTTATTTTGATGACGTAATTAATAATCATGGTTACCAGTTAGAATACGATTTAGATAAAATGTTTACCACAGCTGGTGAATTTAATAGCGAATCTATTTTTGAAATTAACTTTAGTATTATAGATGCCGATTTAACAAACGAAAGCAGATGGATAGGTGAAACAGGAACCAACTGGTTAAACCAACAAACCTCTAACACAAAAGGAGCTGTTGGGCCTGCGTGGATAGCACACGCATACAAAACAGAGCCTATGGATCCGCTTGATAATAGAAATTATTACATAGATCCAGACACTGGTTTAACATTACGAAATGTGCCATTAAGAGCATCATCAATGATAGCCCTTGTTGATGATACACAAACCACATATTATGAAGTGCAAACCAGTGCATACAGTAGATTTCATGGTACAGCATGGGGTTTTGCTTGGTGGAAAAAATACACAAATCATGATATAGTTGCTTCCGAAGGTCAATTACCAACAGGTGCTTCAACATTATCAGAAAAAAATGTAGTAGTTAACAGGTTATCTGAAGTTATGCTAATGCAAGCAGAATGTAAAATTAAAACAGGAGATGTTGATGGGGCTTTAGATCTTATAAATAATATACGTAAGCGTTGGGGGCTTGTATTACTTGGCGAACAAGGAGGCAATACCAACAGAACTTATGATGATGTTTCTTATAATGAAAGCACGCTAATGAGGCATTTAATGTATGTAGAAAAACCTTTAGAAATGTCAATTGAAGGACATGCAATCCGTTGGTTAGATTTTGTAAGATGGGAAAAATCCGATAACTATAGCTTTAAAGATAGGCTTAATGAATTAGCAAACACAGTGTTATATGCTGTTAACTTTAGTTATGTAAACGAAGAAGGTAATATTCAAACAAGGTTTAATTATCCTTCGCTAGTAAGTGAACAACCAGTAGGAGAACACATAGTAGTAGATTATGAGTATAACACTTCGGCATTAAACTACAATGAAAGTACTCAAAAGTACTATCCAATACCATTTGCCGAAGCTAATGCAAACCCAAACATAAACTAAAAAACACGTTATGAAAAACATTAATATATACATAATAATCTGTATAATTTTACTAGGCTTTACAAGTTGTGAAGAAAAAGAGTATGCAGATTTTACAGCACCTGATGAGTTGTCAGATGTTTCATGGCTAATAGGTACACAGCCATTTGTTAATGATCCGTTTAGTATAAATGTAGATACACAAGTACCTTTTCTAGATTTATCACAAGGTGCTTTAAGCCATGAATGGATTATAGAAGAGGGTAATAACTTTTTAAAAACAGGCTTTAAATCTCAAGATTCTATTTTTGATGCTTTTATTATGGAAGATGCAGGTTTATCTATAACAGATCCAAAAGCATTCGTGTTATTTAAAAATAGCGGAATTAATAAAGTAAGACTTTTAAATAAGTTTAAAGAAAAAGTAACCTATAAATCTAGCGAAGGAATTCTTGAGGCACACCAAGAAGGTGATTTTTGGGTAATAGACACCACATTTACTTTTGATGTATATGCTAAAATAAAACCAGCATTTTCAATTTTACAAGATGGCAATGAAATTTTAAATATTACTGGAGATGAAGAAACATCTTTAGAAGACGAAGCTTCATGGCCAACAGTAGAAATTGAAGCAGCAACCGGTTTAACTTATATTGATAATACAACCATAGGAAGACCCAATGGTACAACCTGGATAATTCCTGACGGTGTACCAAACCAAATAGGAGGCACAGAACGTGAAATTAAATTCTTTAAGTTAGGAACTTTTAATGCAGGTACCATTCGTTCATTAAGGTTAAATGAATTACCGCGTTATACTGCCGAAAAAGTAATTCCGTTAAAAGTAAAAGTAGTACAATCTACTCAACCATTTCAATTTGACGGAGCTTTAACTGAAGATGAAAGTGAAGTTATTCGTTTTAGAGTAAATGGAGAACTTGTACCATTTACAGGCGAAGAATCTAATTTCACAGTTAATGTAACCAACGCAGCAACAGGTTTTAATCAAGATATACCAGTAGCATCAGCTAGAGTTAGTGAAGAAAATGCTATTTTTTTAGAGCTGGTACTAACGGCACCTATTTATAATAGTGATGTTGTAACAGTATCATACAACGGAAATGGAGCCATTCAATCTGCCGATGAAAGAGTTTTGCAAGCCTTTGGGCCAGAAACAGTTGCAATGCATTTTGCAGGCAACATTATACCAGAAAAAGCGCATGCTAGTTTTGAAGAGCCAAGTGGCGCAGCTAACAGAGCTTTTGCATTAAATTATTTTACAGGTAATAATAACATTTTAGGAGGCGGTAATTTTGCTTTTGAAAGAACTACAGAAAGAGCTTCAGATGGAATGGCTAGTATGAAATGGAGCACGCCAGCATCAAATCCATTCCCTAATGTTAACCTTTGGAGCTTTGGTTTAGCCAGAATAGCATCAATACCAGCCGGAACATATTTAATGTCTTATGATTTGTTTATAGAATCAGGTACTACCTTAAAAACTTTCAGAACAGAGTTTAACAAACCAGCATTTAGTCGTCAAATTTGGGATGTAGAAAATGAACCAAGAGGAGAGTGGATTACTGTTTCAAATACAGTAACTACTGATGAGATAACACCAGCCATGAACTTACGATTTACCTTTAGACCACATGCTGCCGAAAACCCCGGTGTTACAGGTAATCAAGTAATGTATATAGATAATCTTCAATTTGTTGAATTAGAAGTAAGACCTTAAAAGTAAAAATATGAAAAAAATTATAAAAATATGTACAGTAATTGCAATAATATTAACAGTTGCAGCCTGTGATGAAGAAAGTAACTTTAAAGATTTTGATGCTGTTTTAACACCAGTTTACAGTTTAACAAACATTAGTAATGGCCCTTTTAAAATTAATATTTACAGAGAAAAGGCTTTAATTATAGAATATATTTCTGAAGTTAATGTTGTAAGCTACAAAACATCTAATTATCAAGATAATTCAACAGAAACCAGTTATAATATAGTTGTTACTAGAGTTTCTGAAGATGAAACACCTTCACAATCGTATGAAATAATAGCCGATAAAGCTACAGGTGAAGGTACTTTAACAATAAACGACGGAGCAGAAGTACACAATATAGTACTAAACGAAGTTGATGTTTATAATTAATACTTAAGTTGTAAAGCAATAGTAAGTATGTTATTTAGTTAGTTTGAAAAGGGTGAAATTACAATTTCACCCTTTTTTTATAGGTAATTTTAAACTTGAACAATAATTAAAATGAGTGGCTGTTAACAATTAAACAAGCTGTTAATGTGTTTCAGGTTTGCATAATGCATTATTAAAACAAGTAATATTAAATTTAAATTCTTTTTAAAAAGTGTTTTTTTAAGAGGTTTGGTTTTTCATATTAACAACCATAATAAGTTTATTAAATGAAGATACTAAGAGAATAATCTCCTATTTAACAACCATTAATATAAACCTTAAAGAATAAAAAAACGCCCCTTAAAAAAGAGGCGTTTTAATTAAAGTATTTTTAAACTACTGAAGCTATTGCTTTAAGAATTTTTTAGTTGAAACCCCATTCTTTGATGTTAACTTAACCAAATACATAGATTTGTTTAATGAAGAAACGTTAATGTGGTTAGTTACGTTGTTTTTTGTTAAAACAGATTTGCCTAATAAATCAAAAACTTCAACCTTGTTAATTGGTTCTTTTGTATTTAAATATAAAACATCTTTAACAGGATTTGGGTAAGCACTAAATTCAAAAGCATTTTTGCTGTTAGTTGATAAAATTTCAGATTGAGAAACCAGAATATTATCAACATGAACAGTGCCTCCATCTGTTATATCTCCACTATCACTTCTTCTAAAAATAACTTGCCACTTTTGTAAAGTACCAGTCCAACTAGCATTTGTAATTTCAAAATTATATGTTTTAAAAACACCAACAGCATCTGTAGTAATGGCAATGTCGGCAGCATTAAACCAGTTGCCTCCAGCATCTCTGGCACGTATTCTTAATAAATTAACTTGGCTAGAGTTGTTACTTACTTTTAATTCAAAATGTTTGTAATTAGTATCTAAAGCTTCAACAGCAGCAGGGGCGTACATTATGGCATTATTAGTAGTTGTTGGCCATGTTATTTCTAATTCGCCATTGGGGTTATTTCCAAAAAAGGAAGCCCAAGGGCCTGTGCCACCACCACCTTGTGTCCAGCCTTCCCAAGTAGCACCATCAAAGGTGTATTCTAAATCTGCCTGTGCTTGCGTTTGGTTAATACCAAATGTTAAAAAAGTAGTAATTAATAAATAGTAAAATTTTCTCATAATATTAGTTTTGTGTATTGTTGTTAATACCTCCAAATTAATGGATGCTATTATTTTTTTTTTACTCATAATTACCTTTAACCTACTCTAATTTATCTTGTTAGGTGTTTTGTAATAGCTAAAATGTTAAAATATTTTAGGTTTCCTTTTTAATTACTATCTTGTTGGTGTAAATAGCTTATTTTATATTCAATTTTATCTCAAAAATCATATTTTTTGTGTTTATTAGGGTAAAAATGATTAATAAGTGTTAAAATTTCACATATGAAACTAGTTTTAAAAAATACCGCCAATTTTGTAAACAAAAGAATAAGTATTGTAAAAAAAGAGCAACCTTGTTTAGATTCTGCATGGCATTACCATCCAGAGTTTGAGTTGTTATATATATCAAAAAGTAGCGGTATTAGGTTTGTTGGAGATAATGTGTCGCATTTCTCATCAGGTGAACTGGTTTTAATAGGTTCTTACTTACCCCATTTGTATAGAAATGACCCTGCTTATTATGAAAAAGGAGGTGATTTAAAAGTGAAAACCATAGTGATGAAATTTACCAAAAACTTTATGGGTGAAGGAACTTTTGATAACCCTGAATTTGCCGAAGTTGCTAAACTTCTAGATGAATCTAAATTTGGAGTGTTATTTGATAAAAGTGTAAGTAAAAAAATGCACGATGAAATTTTAGAAATAGTTCAATTATCAAAAGGAGAACAATCAATAAGGTTGTTAGATTTTCTATATAGATTATCGCAGGTTGAAGACAAAAAAACACTTTCATCAACAGATATGAGGCAATTTTCAACTGAAAACCCAGATAGGTTAGATACTGTTATAAAGTATATTTCAGATAATTACATGAACACCATTTCATTAAGTGATATTGCAGATATTGCTTGCATGACAACAAACTCTTTTTGTAGATTTTTTAAAAAAATGACTAATAAATCATTTACTGAATTTCTTA
Source organism: Seonamhaeicola sp. ABD4_175 (assembly GCF_056160885.1). NCBI lineage: Bacteria > Pseudomonadati > Bacteroidota > Flavobacteriia > Flavobacteriales > Flavobacteriaceae > Seonamhaeicola > Seonamhaeicola sp. ABD4_175. The sequence goes on along the minus strand of NZ_JBSWYC010000002.1, from coordinate 160,459 downwards.
ATGAAATAAGAATAAGAAATGCAGCACGAATGTTGATACAAGAAAATTATCCAATATCCGAAGTATGTTTTCTTGTAGGGTATAAATCAATACCAAACTTTAATAAACAATTTAAGCAAATAATGGGCCAAACACCAAAAGCCTATAGGTACAAATTGTAGATAATAGCTTTTGCTATTTCGCAATAAAACATAGGTAAAATATCATATATAAAGGGTAAGTTAATTAAATAACTTAACCCTTTTTTTGTGTTGTTTTGTATACATTAAAACAAAACGTTTTTTATGATTAATTTGAGAAAAACACTGTTGTTAGCAAGCGTATTATTACTAATAACAAGTTGTAAATCAGTAAATAAATTAAATTTATCAGCACAACAAGTTTTACCATTTTCAGATCAAGAAAATAATGGCAAATGGGTTTTAAATACAGATGTTAGTGACGAGTTTGATGCAGATGAAATAGATGAAAATCGTTGGTACATTGTTGGTAAGTTTAAAGACGGAAAGCCTTTTTATAAACACCCAGATTTGCCAAATAAAAAAGTTTGGAAAGGTAGAGCACCTTCGCAATTTTCTGGTAAAAATTACCGCTTAGAAAATGGTAAACTCAAGTTAGAAGCGCGTTGGGAGCCAGATTTTCCGTTTAGTGATGAAATAAGAAAACCCGTTTTTGGTGAAGCTTTGCCTTATGAAAACATAACAACAGCGTGTTTTATAGGTCGTAAATTTTTTAAATACGGCTACATTGAAATTAAAAGTAAAGCAGCTGATGCTCCTGTATCTAGCGCATTTTGGTCTATGGGTGATAGGTTAGAGTTTGATTTTTTTGAAACCTATGGCGGTACTATTAACCCCAAAAAAAAGCATTTAGATAACCAATTGTGGTGGTCTATTAGAGATTGGGATAAACCCGTAACAGGCAAACCCACTTATACAGAAAAGAAAGACGTTGGTTTTAGAATTGCAGATAATTGGCACGTTTGGGGTATAGAGTGGGATGCTAGTGGCGTTAAGTATTATATAGACGGTAAACTATTTTCTAAAGTTACAGCCAAAGAGGTAACTGCTTGGGCAAAAGAAAATAGAAAAAAAATAACATTGCCCGAAAATTATAATGGTTACGTAGCTACAAGGCCAATAAGTTTGTGGTTAGATATGGAAATATTTCCTTGGAATGACATTCCAAAAAGCAAAGAAGAACTAGAGGCACATAGCCCTGAAAATAAAAAACATGATGGCGTTGTAGATTTTGAAATTGAATATGTTAGAGTTTGGCAAAAGCAATAACGTTAAGTAACTAAAACTAAATATTAACATTTAAAAAATTAAATTATGAAGAACATTTTAATAATAGCATTATTTATGCTAACAGCTACGGTAACATTTGGTCAAAACAAATGGCAGCAAAAGCTTATAAATCATTTTGTTGAAGCATCAGCTCAAACATATAACTTAAATCCAGATAAAAAAGAACAGTTGTTAAATGCCAGAACAGCGCTTATTGTTGGTTACTCAAAAGTTAATGCATTAAATGCAGATGAAATAAAAGAAAAAGTAAAGGAGCTTAATAAAGATTTTCACAACAAAATGATAAATATAACAGGTAAACCTTATAAAGAGTTACAGCCTTTTTTAGCTAAAATGCGTGAAGAATTAAAAAATCTTAAATAAAAACATATTTCAAAAATGATAAAAGTGTCCGTTTTTGTAAAACTTACAGCATTGTCAATGTTGGTGTTTGTGTTTAACTGTAAAGCACAAACCAATGCTGAAAAAGCTGAAACATCAACACCAAAAAAGCCTAATATATTATTGGTTTTATGTGATGATTTAGGATATGCTGATGTTGGTTTTAATGGCTCAAAAGACATTAAAACACCAAATATAGATGCCCTAGCAGCTAAAGGAACTATTTTTAATGATGCTTATGTGGCACATCCATTTTGCGGACCTAGTAGAGCTAGTTTGTTAACAGGTAGATACGCACATAAAATTGGCGCACAGTTTAATTTACCTACTGAAGGTGATGAAACTAAAGGTGTTGATGTTAGTGAAACCTATATAAGTAAGGTATTGCAACAAACCGGCTATTACACGGGAGTAATGGGTAAATGGCATTTAGGTTTTCAAACAGAGTATCACCCAAACACTAGAGGTTTTGATGATTTTTACGGTTTTCTTGGTGGAGGTCACAAGTATTTTCCTAAGCAATTTAAAGAGGCCTACAATAGGCAAAAAGCTAATGGACAAGACTTTATTTGGGAATATTTACGCCCATTAGAACATAACGGAAATGAGGTTGATGAAACAGAGTATGTTACCGATGCTTTATCAAGAGAAACCATCCGTTTTATTGATGATGCTACAAAAAAAGATAAGCCGTTTTTTATGTATTTATCTTACAACGCGCCTCACACGCCTTTAGAAGCTAAAAAAGAAGATTTAAAATTGTTTCAACATATAAAAGATAAAAAAAGACGTACTTATGCAGCTATGGTTTATGCTGTAGATAGAGGTGTGGGTAAAATTGTTGAAAAATTAAAACAAACTAATCAATTTGAAAACACACTTATAGTGTTTTTGAGTGATAATGGAGGTAAAACAGTGGCTGGGGCTAATAATTATCCGTTAAAAGAAGGTAAAGGTAGTGCTTTTGAAGGCGGTTTCCGTGTACCAATGTTTTTACACTGGCCAAACGTGGTGCCTGAAGGAAAAACATACAGTTACCCAATTTCAGCTTTAGATTTTTATCCAACATTTGCACATTTAGCTAATGCCAAAATACCCGAAGATAAAGCTTTAGATGGAGTAAACTTTTGGAATCACTTTTTAAAAGACGAAAACCCAAGAAAAAATCAACCGCTATTTATAATGCGCCACAGAAAAGGTTTTAGTGATGTAGCAATTAGAAAAAACCAATGGAAAGCATTAAAGGTATACCAAAAGCCATGGCAGCTTTTCAATATTGAAAAAGATATAAGTGAAAATAATGATGTAAGCAAAACACATCCTGAAATTTTAAAAACTTTAGTAGAAGAAGGGAAAACCTGGAGCCAAAGCCACAAGCAACCGTTATGGTTTCATATTGAAAAAGAAGGGCAACAATGGCAAGCAGATAATATGCCTAGATTTAATGAAACATTTAAGCTAAATTAAAGTTATTGTGTAATTTACTCAAACCTTTTAAAAAGTATTTTAAAGCTTAAAATGGATAGTTTTTTTACTATCTTCATCAAGATAATATAATAAATGCTATTAAAAGAGGTAATATTGATTACTTGTAGGGTAAATTAATGAGCTGTTAAAACTAGCATATAATTTAATTTAGTAACAACTAAATCAAGGGCATAATAATTTACAAAAGCCCAAAACGTAAATAATTATTAAGATGGTGATAGAAAAAATTGAAACTTTTATACTAAAGGATAAACTATCTAAAAGTTTTTTCTTTTCTCAGTGGGAGTATTCAGAGCGTTGTATTTGTGTAGTTAAAGTTACAGCTACCAATGGTACATATGGTTGGGGAGAAGGTTACGGGCCTGCACCAGTTTTAGAAGCTGGAATAAAGCTGTTAGAACCTTTTGTAGTTGGAGAAAACCCGCTTGAAAATGAAGTGATCTGGAATAAAATGTACCGCAAAACATTAGACTTTGCCAGACGTGGTATTTTAGTTGCTTCAATGAGTGCAATTGATATTGCAATATGGGATTTAAAAGGTAAAATTCTAGGTTTACCAGTGTCAACTTTATTAGGTGGTGCACACAGAAATAGGGTGCAGCCATACGCTACGGGGCTTTATTTTACAGATCATAATAACCCTTCAAGAGATTTTGAAGAAGAAGCTAAACTATACATATCACAAGGTTTTAAAGCCATGAAAATGAAAGTTGGTTTAGGTATTAAAGCCGATGTTGAAAATGTTGCTAAAATGCGAAGCGTTATTGGGCCAGATATAAAATTAATGGTAGACTCTAATCACGCTTACACATTACGTGAAGCTACTGAGTTGGCCCGAAAAATAGAGCAATATGACATTGGTTGGTTTGAAGAACCTTTATCTCCAGAGTTTTATGAACAGTATAGTGAATTAAGACAAAAAACAACCATACCAATTTCTGGTGGTGAGTGTGAATATTTAAGATTCGGATTTCAACAGTTAATTCAAAATAAATCAGTTGATATTATTCAGCCAGATATTTGCGCAAGTGGAGGCTTAACCGAAGCTAAACGAATTTCTGCTTTAGCAAGTGCTAATGGTGTAGACATAATTCCACATACTTGGGGTACTTCTATTGGTATTCATGTGGCGCTTCATTTTATTTCAAATATAGAATCTGTTCCTGGTAGAATGTATCAACCAGATTTCTTAATGGAATACGATCAAACTGAAAACGGACTTAGAGAAAAATTAACCTTTCCTTCAATAGAAATGAAAGATGGTTATATAGAAGTACCAAAAAGACCAGGTTTAGGTATTGATGTTGATGAAGATGTTTTAGAAAGTTTTTCAGAAAAAAAATCAAAAAAAATTATTGTATAAAAAAGGAACAATGAAAACCCAAAATTTCGGATACAAAAAATTATATATAGGCGGAGAATTAATTGACGCCGCAAGTGGAGAAAGAGATGATGTTATTTGTCCTGCCACAGGAGAGGTTATCGCTCAAGTTGCAAGAGCAGGAAAGGAAGATGCGTTAAAAGCTTTAGAAACTGCTCAAAAAGGATTCAAGTATTGGTCTAAACTGTCTCTAGCAGAACGTACTAATTGGATGTTAAAACTTAAAGATGCTATTCTAGAAAAGGAGCATGATTTAAGAACAGCTATGGTACATGAAATGGGTAAAACATATGCAGGGTCACAAGAAGATATCGATAGACTAACAGAAGCTTTGGAGTGGTATCCTAATGCTATGCAAAACTTAAGAGAAGAGCAGATACCAGATCATGATAATACACATGCTCATAAAATGATATCTAAACCTGCAGGTGTTGCTGTGGCGTATTTAGCTTGGAATTTTCCATTATTAAATGTAGGGTACAAAATAGGGCCGGCTTTAGCAGCAGGATGTTCATTAATCATTAAGCCTTCAGCTTTATCGCCATTATCTGCTTATATGATTGGAGAGATAATGCATTCTATTAATTTTCCGGCAGGTGTTGTAAATATTTTATCAGGACCTAGTAGTGAGGTAGCAACAACAATGACCACTAGTCATATACCCGCTGTATTAACAATGATTGGATCTACACAAACAGGTTTAAAGGTTATTGCAGATAGTACAACATCAATAAAAAAGTTTGGAATGGAATTAGGCGGTAATGCACCGTTTATAGTATTTGAGGATGCTGATTTTGACAATGCTTTAGAACTTGCAATAGCTTTAAGATTCGGAAATTCAGGTCAAGTTTGTGTCGCAGCTAACAGAATATTTGTACATAAAAATATCTATGATAAATTTGTAAAAGCTTATGTGAAAAAAGCTTCTGAAATTAAATTAGGGTTTGGTATTAAGGAAAACCCTGAAGTTTTCATGGGGCCTGTGGTGAGCAAAAAGGATAGAGATAGAATGTTTGATCTTGTTGATGATGCCGTAAGTAAAGGAGCAACCTTAGAATACGGAGGAAAAATTCCTGAAGGATTCCCTGAAGGAGGAAACTGGATTGAGCCAACAGTAGTTTCTGGTATAACAACAGATATGAAACTATTTACTCAAGAAACTTTTGGTCCCGTTGCAGGTATTATGCCTTTTGAAACAGACGAAGAAGTTTTAGAATTGGCTAATGATACTGAGTTTGGTTTAGCATCATATATTTTTACAAATGATCATAAGAGAATTGAGAAATTCACTGAAGAGTTAGAGTTTGGAGAAGTACAAATTAACGGTGTTAAGTACGCTATTTATTTGCCACATGGTGGATATAAAAACAGTGGCATTGGTCATGATTGTTCGCATTTAGCTTTAGAAGATTATTTAGTTAAAAAACGAGTTACAACAGCAATCTAAAACATGAAACAAAATTTATTACAAAATAAACTACAAGAGGGTCAAACTGTATTTGGCCCTTTTTGTAAACTACAAGATCCGGCAATAGTTGAAATAGCAGCTCATAGTGGCTTTGATTTTGTTATTATTGATATGGAACATGGCCCTTTTAGTGTAGAGTCTGCTCAAAATATGGTAAGAGCAGCAGAAGCACAGGGTATTACACCGGTAGTAAGAGTTACAGAAAACTCTGAAACATTAATTCTTAGAGTTTTAGATATTGGTGTTAAGTGTATTCAAGTGCCACAGGTGTGTACAAAGGCTGATGCAGACAAGGTAGTAAAAGCTATTAAGTTTTATCCAAAAGGTGAGCGTGGTATGTGCAGGTATGTAAGAGCTGCAGAATATACAAATATTGGTCCGCAAGATCATTTTGGAAAAGCAAATGATTCGGTTATTTCAATTGTACATATTGAAGGAATGGAAGGTATTGAAAACCTTACTGAAATTGTGAAGGTAGATGGTATTGATGTTATTTTCTTAGGACCTTATGATTTATCACAGTCTTGTGGTGTTCCAGGTGATGTAAATAATCCTAAAGTAGTGAACGCTATGAAAGATGCTGTTGAAATTGCTAAAAAACATGGAAAGGCTTTAGGTACATTTACAGAATCTCCAGAGAAAGCAAAAATGTGGAAAGATATTGGAGTTCAATATATATCTTATTCAGTTGATGTTGGGCTTGTAATGAATACTTTTAAAGATATTACTTCAAAATTAAAAAACTAAACACACTTCAACTTAAACTAAACTATTTAAACTAATTATTATGGGTTCGTATAAAAGGAAAGCTTATATATATTCAACTATTGTAGCCATGGGCGGCTTCGTTTTTGGGTTAGATGCGGCATTAATATCTGGAACGGTAGATTTTATTTCACAAGAATTTAGTCTAAATGAATTTGAACTAGGTATGGTAGTTGGCGCACCTGCTTTAGGTGTAATTTTAGCATTGCTTTTTGCGGGCTATTCATGTGATAAATTAGGAAGAAAAACTACCCTGCAAATTGTGGCGGCTTTATATGTAGTATCTGCTATAGGTTCAACATTAGCACCAGATTACTGGACGCTTTTATCATTTAGGTTTTTAGGTGGTTTAGCCTTTACATCAATATCATTAGCATCAATGTATATTGGTGAAATAGCACCTCCAAAGTTAAGAGGTAAGTTGGTAACCATGATACAAATTAATATAGTAATTGGTTTATCTGGAGCTTATTTCATCAATTATTTAATATTACAATGGTCAACAACTGGTAATAATTGGGCAACAGATTTAGGTTTAAATGAAAATACATGGCGTTGGATGTTGGGTTCTGAAATTATACCAGCAATCATATGGTTTGTATTGTTGTTTGTAGTGCCAAAAAGTCCATCGTGGTTATTTTTCAAAGGCAAAATTAATGAGGCTAAAAAAACATTAGTAAAATTAATGCCTGCCTCTGAAGTTGATGGACATATTGTTGAAATGGATAAAAGTTTACAAGAAACAGATAATAGGTCTGTATGGGCACAATTTAAAGGCATATTCAGTAAAGAATATAGAGTTGTTTTTATAATAGCTTTTACACTTGCTATAGCCCAACAAACTTCTGGTATAAACGCTATTTTATTTTATGCACCAACAGTTTTTGAGCAAATAGGCCTTGGTAAAGATGCGGCTTTTATGCAAGCTATCTGGACAGGTTTAACGGGTTTGTTGTTTACCATTTTAGGTTTAGTTTGTGTTGATAAATTAGGAAGAAAACCCATGATTTTAGGCGGAATGCTTTGGGTGGTTTTAAGTTTAGGAATAGCATATTACGGATTTAAAACAGCTAGTTACACACTTACTGAAGAAGCCGTGGCTGAAATGACTGAATTTAAAAATCCTGAAAGGCTACAAAGTATGATTGGTATACAATACAGCAGTGATATTGAACTTAAAAAAGCCCTTTTTGATGCTATTGGTGAAGATGAAGCACGCCAATACTCAGGATTGTTAATACAAAAATCAGCTAAAATCAATGCCATATTAATTTTAATAGGTATTTTAAGTTTTATTGCTGCTTTCCATTTTTCTATAGGGCCAGTAATGTGGGTGTTGTTTTCTGAAATTTTCCCCAATGCTATAAGGGGTATTGCAATACCGTTTTTTACGTTTATAACAAGTACTACAAGTTGGTTAATTCAGGCGTTTTTTCCTTCCCAATTGGCAAGTTTTGGTATTAGTAATACACTCCTTTTTTATGCTGTAACTGTATTTTTGGGTATGATAATTTTATCAAAATACTTAATTGAAACTAAAGGCTTGAGTATTGAAGAAATTCAAGCTAAACTTCAAAAATAAAAACCTAAACTTATAAGCTATAAGCTGTTTTAGGTATTGATATTAATCAAAAAAGTTTTTTTGACAGATTTTGTTATGTATTTAATTAATGTTTAAAATGAAAATAACAGACGTAAAAGTATTTCCAGTAAACATAGCAGGAAGAAGCCAGCTTAATATAAAAATTGAAACCAACATAGGGGTTTATGGTTGGGGAGCTTCTGGTATTACAGGAAGAGAATATGCCGTTATTGGTGCTATTAATCATTTTAAACCCTTGTTAGTTGGGAGAAATCCAATGCAAATTGGTGCTATTTGGCAAGATTTATATAGAGGGCAATATTTTGAAGGAGGTAGAGTTTTAACTGCTGCCATATCGGCCATTGATATTGCACTTTATGATATTAAAGGAAAAGCTCTAGAGGTGCCAGTATATGAGTTACTAGGAGGAAAGCAACGAGATTATGTAGAGTGTTTTGCATCCCTTCGCTTTAGTTCTAAAGAAGAATTAATTGAACGTGCCAAAGTTTTAATAAAAGAAGGTTGGCAAATGCTAAGGTTAGCCCCAGCTGAATACGAAGAAGGAAAATATAACTCTACTTTTGAGCCTAGAGAATCTATAGCCATTATAGCAGATTGGATTACAGAATTGAGAAAGGAAGTTGGGTTTAAACCAACCATTGGTATAGATTATCATCATAGATTATCAGTTCCAGAAACAGTTTCCTTTTTACAAAGGATGCCCGAAGGAACTTTAGATTTTATTGAAGAACCAATAAGAGATGAATCTCCAGAAGTATACCAAGAATTAAGAAAAATGGTAAATGTACCCTTTGCAATAGGCGAAGAATTTGCAAGTAAATGGCAGTTTTTACCATACATAGAAAAAAATATTACCCAATTTGCTAGAATTGATGTATGCAACGTAGGTGGCATTACAGAAGCTGTAAAAGTGGCAAACATGGCCGAAGCACATTATATAGATTTACTTCCTCATAATCCAATAGGGCCAATTTGTACTGCAGCAACAATACATTTGGCGGCTGCCTCTCCAAATTTTACTTGGTTAGAAGAAATGAATACCCCAGTTGAAAATCCTGGTTTAGATGATGCTAACTATTATACAAAACAACCAAAATTAGAGGGGAATAGATACAAAGTTTCCGACGTACTTGGATTGGGCATAGAGTTTAATGAAGAATTAGCATTGAAGGAAGGATTTAAGCCTGTTGAAACACCACGCCTAATAAGAAAAGATGGGTCTTTTACCAATTGGTAATCACAATAAATTAAAATTCTTAACATGAAAACACAACTTCATTTAATTGTATTAGTTGCGCTATTTGTTGCTCAATTTCAAAGTATATCTGCACAAGAAAAACCTAATATCATTATTATGATGACGGATGATCAAGGCTATGGAGATATTGGTGCTCATGGTAATCCTTATATTAAAACACCGCAAATAGAAACTCTAGGAGAACAAGGTATAGAAATGTCTCATTTCTTTTCATATCCTAATTGCTCTGCTTCAAGAGCAGCTTTATTAACCGGAAGATACCCTTACAGAGCTGGAGTAACGGCTGTAACTCAGGTAGATCATTTTATGAATACATCAGAAGTAACTATTGCAGAAGTGCTTGAAGAAAATGGATATAAAACAGGGATTTTCGGAAAGTGGCATTTGGGAGATAATATGCCTATGAGACCAATAGATCAAGGATTTCAAGAAACCTTAGTTCATAGAGGAGGCGGTATTGGTCAAGCTGCAGGTCCCAAAGGGAACACGTATTTTGATCCTGTTTTGGAGCATAACGGTACGCCCAAAACATATAATGGATATTGCGACGACATCTTTACCGAAGCAACTTTAAACTTTATAGAAAAGAACAGAGAAACGCCGTTTTTCGCTTATTTAGCAACCAATCTACCTCATTTTCCTTTACAAGTGCCAGATAGGTTAGCCGAACCATACAGGAAAATGGGGTTACATGAAGACAATGCACTTACCTATGGAATGCTTGCTAGTATAGATTATAATGTTGGAAGAGTACTAAATAAACTTAAAGAATTAGGTATTGAAGAAAATACCATTGTCATTTTCTTATCAGATAATGGACCAAGACACAGAAGAACTAAAAATGATTCGTACCCTGGGCGTTGGGTTGCCAATTTAAGAGGAACCAAAACCAGTGTTTATGATGCGGGTATTAGAGTGCCTTTTTATGTAAGATGGCCCAATAAAATTAAACCATCAAATAGCTTATCTAACATGGGAGCTATAATTGATATTTTTCCAACTATCATAGAAGCTACAAAATCAAAATTACCAAAAGACTTAAAAGTTGATGGGAAGTCGCTATTACCACTTTGGTTAAATGGAAATTCAGAGGCTTTAATTAATAGAGACTTTTATGTGCAAATGCATTATGGACCAACACCATTTAAATACATGCATTTTGCTGTAAGAACAGATAAATACAAATTGGTTAGTCCGCATGATTTTCCTCATGGAATTGTACATCAACCAACAGATTTTGTTTTAAAAAATGTTTTAAAGAATTTAGAATTATACGATGTTGAAAATGACCCTAGCGAAAGAATAAATATAGCTAAAAAGCATCCCGAAGTTGTGGACGCTATGTTAGAACGCTATGAAAATTGGTTTGATGAAGTAACAGAAGAAAGAGATGCTAAAGGCATTCAGCGCATATTCTTAGGAACAAAAGAACAACCAAATGTTAATTTATCAAGATTTGATTGGGGTGGGCCTCGTGTTATCTCTCGTTTTGATTATGGCGGTCCTAGAGTTATAGAAGACAATCAACTAGGATATTGGAGGGTTAAAACTTTAAAAGGAGTTTATAATGTATCTTTAGATTTGCCCGAAATAAACAAAGATGGTTTTGCGCATTTAAAATACAATAAGCTTCATTTAAAATTACCAATTAAAAAAGGGCAGAAACAAATTATATTTAAAAATGTAGAATTTCCTGAGGCTGTAGGGAATTTACATGCATATGTGAAAGTAGAAAGGTTAGCGGTGGGGCCACACTTTGTTGATGTAAATCGTGTAAAATAAAGATAAAAAAGTTTTAGTTTAGGATACTTAACACTAGATTTTTCAACTTAAAAGCAATTAATTTTATATTTTAATAGAAATAATCTTTTTAATTGTTTTAAGCTAATTTTTTATTTATGAAAACATTCAAGCTTCTTTTAGTATTAACCTTATTGGTGTCGTGTAAATCTCCAGTAAAAGCTCAAGAAAAACCTAATATTATCTTCTTGTTTGCTGATGATGCCGGTTATGGAGATTTCGGTTTTCACGGTAGTAAAATCATGAAAACGCCTAATCTAGATAAACTTGCTAATCAAGGTGTGCGTTTTACACAAGGCTATGTTACTGATGCTACATGTGGCCCTTCAAGAGCAGGTTTAATAACAGGGAAATACCAACAACGGTTTGGTTATCAGGAAATTAATGTCCCTGGTTATATGAGCAAAAACTCTAAGTTTTTAGGTGATGATATGGGCTTACCAACAGACCAAGTAACCATGGCAGATTATCTAAAAAAACTTGGTTATACCAACGCAATGTACGGGAAATGGCATTTAGGAAATGCAGATCGTTTTCATCCTTTAAATAGAGGTTTCGATGAGTTTTATGGTTTTAGAGGTGGTGGAAGAAGCTATTTTCCAATAAAAGATTTTAAAGGCGTACACCATGACAATAAAATGGAACGTAATTTTGGTAATTTTGAAGAACCCACAACATACGCAACTGATGCTTTTGCAAACGAAGCCATTTCTTTTATAGAAAGACATAAAGATAAACCTTTCTTTATTTATTTAGCATTTAACGCAGTCCATACACCTATGGAAGCCACACAAGAAGATCTTGATAAATTTCCACATTTAAACGGAAAGCGTAAAGAAGTTGCAGCTATGACTTTGGCGCTTGATAGAGCTTGTGGAAATGTAATGAATAAATTAAAAGAATTAGGTTTAGATGATAATACAATTATTGTGTTTTCTAACGATAATGGTGGTCCAACAGATAAAAATGCATCAATTAATTTACCATTAAGTGGTACAAAATCTAACCATCTTGAAGGAGGTTTTAGAGTGCCATACTTAATAAAATGGCCAAAAAAACTTAAAGCAGGTACGGTATACAATTATCCTGTAAGTACTTTTGATTTATTGCCCACATTTTACGCTGCAGCTGGTGGTAATGTAAATGATTTGATAGATATTGATGGTGTAAACTTATTGCCTTATGTTACAGGAAAAAATAAAGCAAGACCTCACGAAGATTTATTCTGGAAAAAAGATGTTCGTGCCGTTTACAGACAAAACGATTGGAAATTAATTCGCTTTGCAGATAGACCAGCCGAATTGTACGATTTAACTAAAGACTTAACAGAACAAAACAACCTAGCATCTCAAGAACCTGATCGTTTAAAAAGCATGTTTAAAAAATTATGGGAGTGGGAGCTCACTTTAGAACGCCCTTTATGGACTCTAAAACAAGAGTTTGAAAAATACGATACTAACAGAATGGACTGGTTTAGAAACCCAGAGTTAGTTAAAGAATACATGAAGAAATACGATTAAAACAAATTTTAAATACATCTAAATTCATAATAGAAATGGATAATAAAAAGCATACAAGAGCTATAACTAATACAGTAAATAGTCCCTACGTAAAATTAAAGAGCATTGATTTTGGTGACTGTAGATGGAAAGACGGGTTTTGGGCAGATAAAGAAAAAGCAGCTGCTCAAATAATGGTTCCGTATATGGGAGACGTTTTATGTGGAGATATAGGTCATGGATTAAACAACTTTAAAATTGCGGCGGGAGCAAAACAAGGAGAACATAAAGGATTTTATTGGCATGATGGAGACTTTTTCAAGTACATGGAGTCTTGTATGTATATTTATGCTTTAACCAAAGATGAAAAGCTTTTAAAGAAATTAGATGAATATATAGAATGGATAGGGAAAGCTCAAGAAGAAGATGGATACATTCATACACACATACAAATAACAGAAGGTGCTGAGCGTTTTTCAAACAGAAAGTATCATGAAATGTATAACTATGGTCACCTTTTTATAGCAGCAAGTGTACATTACCGTTTAACAGGACAACGTAACTTTTTAGATATCGCTATAAAACAAGCAGATTTGTTGTGTGTTTACTTTATGCCAGATACTAAACATTACCAACGTTTTGGGTTTAACCAAACTCAAATTATGGGATTAGTTGAGCTATACAGAACAGTTGGTGATAAAAAGTATTTAAAATTAGCTGAAAAATTTATTAACCGAAGAGGTACCTATGAAATTAAGCACGACTCAACAACTGAAGGATATCCTATTGGAGATATGGTGCAAGAACGTACAGCCTTAAGAGAAGCTAAAGAAGCTGTGGGGCATGCGGTGTTAGCATTATATTACTACGCAGGAGCTGCCGATGTTTATGCCGAAACAGGAGAAAAAGCTTTAATTGAAGCATTAGATAGATTATGGGAAAACGTTACAGGTAAAAAAATGTATGTTACCGGAGCAGTAGGGCAAGCACATTACGGCGCATCTACAAGCTTAGATATGATAGAAGAAGGATTTATTGATGCATATATGATGCCCAATATGACGGCCTATAATGAAACGTGTGCAAACCTTTGTAATGCCATGTTTAGTAACAGAATGATGGCCTTAAAAGAAGAATCACGTTACGCAGATATTATTGAATTAGTATTATTCAATAGTGGTTTATCAGGAATTAGTATTGATGGTAAAGAGTATTTTTACTCTAATCCATTAAGAATGGTAAATGGATCTAGAGATTACGAAGCGCATGCAGACGTTACGGAGAGTCCTGTAAGACAACCATATTTAGAATGTTTTTGTTGTCCTCCTAACTTAGTAAGAACTATTTGTAAAAGTTCAGGTTGGGCGTATACCTTATCTGAAAATGGAGTAGCAGTTGTGTTATTTGGAGGTAATACTTTAAATACTAATTTATTAGATGGATCTGCTATCAAGTTAACTCAAGACACAGATTATCCTTGGAAAGGTATTGTGAAAATTACTGTAGACGAATGTAAAGCAGCTGCTTTTGATATCAAAGTAAGAATACCTAAATGGGCAACAGGCAGCACATTAAAAGTAAATGGAGAAGATACAGGTATTGAAATAGTACCTGGAACTTTTGCAGTTATCAATAGAGAATGGAAAGTAGGAGACTCAATTGTGTTAGATATGCCAATGGACATTAAATTAATTGAAGGACACAACAGAATTGAAGAAACTAGAAACCAAATAGCTGTAAAACGAGGACCAATTGTATATTGTATTGAAACGCCAGATTTACCAAAAGACGTATCTATTTTAGATGTTTACATTAAAGGAGACGCAGAATTAGTTGCAGAACATAAGCCAGATTTCTTAGGTGGAGTTACAGTAATTAATACAGAGTTGCAATTAAGAAAAGATAAAAATGACGAAATGTATCAAGTTATTACCAAACCAGTACTAACTTCGTATAAAACACAATTAGTACCATACTTTGCTTGGAGTAATAGAGGGCAAGCAGAAATGACTGTATTTATGCCCGTTGTTTGGTAAATATTTAATAGCTTAATAAAATATACCCTTAATTAGTGTTTAATTGATAAAATAATACTAGTTAAGGGTAATTTTTTTTAATAAATAGCACTCTATAATTTCTTACTTTGTATTAAGGTTATACTATTCTATTGTAACCTAATTTCTTACACTAACAAACTAAGTAAAATAAACTAAATTATTAACACCATGGCATAAACACTTCTCAACTTTTTTTCAGACAAAGCATTTAAATAAAAAAACCAGAAAATGTTGGAGCATCTTCTGGCTAGTTTAAATGATTAAATTAAAAAATTTAACCACAAATTCAATTCAAAAATATGAAAATTCAAGCTCATGCAGGGCCTCATATGTCTTATTTAGCATATCAAATGTCTTGCTTTTCTAAGTTTGATTTTAAACTCAAACTTACGCTATTTGTATTTGCTTTAGCCGTTCTTCAATTAAATGCAAATACAATAGAAGATAAAGCGTCTTCAAAAACAAAAATAGAACTACAACAACTTACAGTTAGCGGAACAGTTTCTGATGCTTCAGGGCCACTTCCGGGTGTAAATATTGTTATTAAAGGTACAACACAAGGAACACAAACAGATTTTGATGGTAATTATTCAATTTCTGTTGATAAAAACGCAACATTAGTCTTTTCTTTTTTAGGTTTTAAATCAAAAGAAGTTGTTGTTGGAAATAACACAACACTTAATGTAACTTTAGAAGAAGATATAGCTGGTTTAGATGAAATAGTTGTTGTAGGTTATACCACGCGTAAACGTGGTGAGTTAACAGGCTCTGTTAGTACAGTAAAATCAAAAGATATTGAAAATACATCAAATAGAGATGTGGCAAAATCATTATCTGGTAGAGTATCAGGTTTAGTAGTTTCAGATAGAGGTGGTTATCCTGGTTCTAATGATTTTTCTTTATTAATTAGAGGTGTTTCAACATTAAATAATAACCAACCACTTATATTAATTGATGGTGTACAATCTGGCTTTGGTACATTTAACCAACTTGCACCACAAGACATTGCATCTGTAAGTGTTTTAAAAGATGGTGCTGCCGCTATTTATGGTAACAGAGCTGCAAATGGTGTTATTATTGTAACCACAAAAAGAGGTAAATCTGGTAAGCCAAAGGTAAGCTTATCTACCTCTTATAGTTTGTCGTCATTTTCTGTAACGCCAGATTTAATGGACTCAGAGCAGTATGCTATTTATGAAAATGAAATAGCCGATAGAAACGGTACTACTTTGCCTTTTACACAAAATCAAATTAATGAATTCGCATCGGGCGCTGGGGTTAGTACAGATTGGGCAGATTTAACATTTGCAAATTCATCACCAGAAACACGTAGTTCTATATCTATTTCTGGTGGAAGCGAAAAAACAAGCTACTTTGTTAGTGGTGATTTTATTGATAGGCAGGGTATTTTTGCATCAGGCGATTTAAATTTCAAACAAACACAAGTAAGATCTAATCTTGATGTAAAATTAACCGATGACATAAAAGTTAGTGTAGACCTTTCAGGAAGATTTGCTGTTGATGAGCAACCTGGTGTAGAAGCTGGCTTTATTTATAAACACATTTACACCAATCTTCCTACCGAAGTTGGCCAATATCCAAACGGACTTTACGGTTGGGGTGGTGAAAACGGTGCTAACCCAAGAGTAATGTCTAGTGGTCAATCTGGTTTTTTAGATAGAGATACTAATGATTTAAGAGGAAGAATAGCTTTAGATTGGAAGTTAGATGATATTACCGAAGGTTTAAGCGCTAATGCTTATGTAGGGATACGCCGCATGAACAATAATACAAAATCTTGGTATACACCATGGACTATTTATAGGTTTGATGATGTTACAGGTAACTACAACCCAGAAACAGGATTTTCGCAACAAGGAGGGCAACAACGCACGTTAAGAGAAGATTTCTGGAAATTTGATGAAACATTAATAAATGCAACCTTAAGATACAACAATACCTTTGGTAAGCATTCTGTTAATACATTTGTTGGTTTTGAACAACAAACATCTGAAACTAGTAACTTTTGGGCTAGAAAAATAGATTTCCCAACACCAGATCATCCGTATTTATTCGCTGGAAGCTCTGAAGGCATTATAGCAAACGGTTCTGCTTCAGAAAGTGCTTTATTAAGTTATTTGGGGTCTTTTGCTTATAATTTCGATTCTAAGTACTATTTAGAATTAACCGTTAGACGCGATGGTTCTAGTAATTTTGGTCCGGGTAAAAGGTTTGATACGTTTTACAGCATTGGTGGTTCATGGGCATTGAATAAAGACTTTTTAAAAGATGTATCATGGATTGATGCTTTAAACCTAAGAGCAAGCTACTCTGTAATGGGTAATGATAGAATTCAACCATTTCAATTCTTAACACGCTACTCTTACGGTAACACAAACCCTAACACAGCAAGACCAAACTATTACGTTTTTGGTGAAACAGGAGTAACATTTAATGGCTTTAGAAGTGATAACGTGCCAAACCCAAATGTAACTTGGGAAACCGCTTACATGAGCAATTTTGCGTTAAGCTTTGCTATGTTAAATAATAGATTAACAGGAGATATTAACTATTTCAAACAAAAAAGAGAAGACATCTTAATACCAAGAACAGGCAACGTTGCAGATTTTACAGGTATTAGGTTTCCAGATGAAAACCTTGGTCGTGTAGATAGCCACGGTTTAGAGCTTACTTTAGGTTGGGCAGACCAAGTAAATGATAATTTTAGCTACAACTTAGGCTTCAATTTTACACAGGCTAAAAACGAAATTAAAACATTTCCACAACCCGATAATGTTCCTGATGCTTTAAAACTTGAAGGCAGCCCAATAGGTTCTTATGTAGTATACCCAACTAGTGGAATTTTTAGAGACCAAGCCCAAGTTGATGCTACACCAGTTAAGTTAGCAGGAACTGTAGAAGGAGAACCTATTTATGTTGATACTAACGGTGATGATGTTATTGATGATAAAGATAGAATAAGAAAATCAATATCTAATATTCCTGAAATTCAATACGGTATCTCAGGAGGCTTTAACTACAAAAACTGGAACTTTAACATGTTACTACAAGGGCAAGCTAAAGCTGAAGCCTTAGTGTTTTTTGATCAAAATGGAGCAAAACCAACATACGTTTTTGACCAAAGATGGACGCCTAATAACCGAAACTCAAGATACCCAAGAGCCTTTGGTTTAAATGATACTTATAGCGGAAACCAAAGTGGTAATCCAGATAACTTTCAAGGTGCAGATTTATGGTTGCATGATGCATCTTTCTTAAGGTTAAAAGAAGTAGAAATAGGTTATACAATACCTAAAGAGATAGCTAAGTTTGCTAGCATAAAATTATTTGCTAGAGGGTTTAACTTGTTAACAATGTTCTCTGATATAGCAGATTTAGGCTTAGATCCAGAGGCTACAGGTTATAACAATTTTAGAGATGCAACTTATCCATCATTAAAGATGTATACGTTTGGGGTTAATTTCAATTTTTAAAAAAAAACAGTATGAAAAATATAAAGCTAATTATAGTTTGTATTATTACTGCTTGTGTAACATTTACAAGTTGTGATGATGTTTTAGATACAACTGCACTTGATGCCTTTGGAGAAGATTTAGTGTATAATGACCCAGATCAGGTTGAAAGACTTGTATATTCTGCTTACAACAGTACCGAGAGTTGGGGCTTAAATAAAACCATTTGGTGGGCAAGAAGGTATAATTTAGAAGTAGGATCTTTTGAAGCCAAATTTAATTTTAGAGATTTAGATAGGTTACGCCTAAGAGCTAATGGCTGGAATTCTCTAAATGATGGCGATTTTAGAAATAAATGGAGAGACTATTATCAGTTTATTAGAGAAATAAATGAATTTTTAGATAGAGTAGATAATAGTGGTGCTATGGAACAAAATCCTGATAAGGTAAATGTTTTAAAAGCAGAAATGAAATTTCTTCGTGCCAACATCTATTCAAAATTAATAGCACTATATGGTGGTGTACCTTTATTAGACAAGGCGTTAGGATTAAATGATGATTTTAATATACCAAGAAGCACCTATGAAGAATGTGTAGATTTTATTGTAGCAGAATTAGATGAAGCCGCAGCAGTTTTGCCAATAACAAGAGATGCTGCAGGATTTGGTAGAGCTACAGCTCTAGCTGCTTTAGCTGTAAAATCACGTACGTTATTATACGCAGCTAGTAAGTTGCATGACCCTAGCACAGAGCCAAGTGGCCCATTATATGATTATACAAAAGCAACAAAATGGCAAGACGCTGCCAATGCTGCTAAAGAAGTAATTGATATGGTTGGTGATAGAGATTTAATTGCTGTTAATAACGCAGAAGATTATAGGAAACTATTTCTACAAGCTAATCAAGACATACTTTTTGCAAGACCATTTGGTGAGTTTTATGATTTTGGTTTAGATGTAAATTCTTTACCAAACCAAACACAAGCACCTAGTGGTTACGGTGGTTGGGCGTTATCATCACCAACACACAATTTTGCATTAGAATTTAATATGGCCGATGGAACAACCACTAGCGGCGCAACCTATGACCCTGCAAATCCAAATGATAATAGAGAAATGCGTTATTATGCAAACTTAAATTATCAAGGAGCAATGTTTAGAGGTAGAGCTGTAGATTATGCTTTAGATGTAAACGAAGTGAATGATGGTTTAGATTCTCCTAGAGGTTTAGGTAACGTATTGCACTCATCAAAAACAGGATATAATATTCGTAAGTTTCAAGATGAAAGTGTTGGTTTAACAGATTTATCACCGGCGCGCCCTTACATACTTTACAGGTTAGCAGAAGTTTACTTAAACTATGCCGAAGCTAATGCAGAATTGGGTAATGATGGTATTGCAAGAACGTATTTAAATAGAGTGTCAACTAGAGCATTACAACCTGAAATCACATCTAGTGGCGATGCTTTAAAAGAAGCCATAAAAAGAGAAAGACGTATAGAGTTATGTTTTGAAAGACACAACTTTTTTGATGAAAGACGTTGGATGAACCCTGATAATTTAGGCTTTGATATTAAAGGTTTAAAATGGACCAAAGATGCTAGTGGTAACTTGGTGCATGAAGAGTATACAGTAATAAACAGGCCTTGGTTTAACAAGCACTACTATTTACCAATACCACAATTAGAAATAGATAAAGCACCTGCCCTTATTCAAAATGATGGGTATTAAAATTTAAACTGTGGTTCATGTAATTAATTCATAAATCATATTGTTTAGTTTAGTTTAGATAGGAAACTGAGAGCGAAAGTTCTCAGTTTTTTTATTTAATACAATGTTAAATTGATAAAATAGCGCAAGCATAAGGTAAATTTTTATACAAGATTTTTTTTAAAAAACAGTTATTTTGAAATTCATCTTATTTTAAAACTTTCAGAATACAAAAATTAAAACATGAGTCATATTCAAAAACCAGTTTTTCATCTATTAACCGTTCTACTTTTTTTAATAGCAGTTTCTACTAAAACAACCGCTCAAAATATTTCTGAAAGCAATAATGCAATAGTGTTTTCAGAAGATAAAAACTATCCAAGACAAGAAAAAAACTTACGCAAATGGGACGCGCCTGTTGTGGCAGATTTAGATCAAGATGGTTACCAAGATTTATTAATAAATGATCATGGCTTTGGTATACAAGTACAATGGAACAACAAGGGTAAATTTGCCAAACCATATGATATTATTATGGGCGATTTACACGGTGTTTCAATTGCAGATTTTGATAAAGACGGTCATTTAGAAGTTATTATGTCTCGTGGTGGTGGCTCGGGTAGCAACGCAAGAAATTCTAAAATGTACCGCGTGGTGGGGCGTGAGTTCATTCCTTTGCCAGATTTTATAGAACCATTAGCCTTAATGCGTGGGCGCACCGTAAAATTTATTGATGGTAATAATAATGGGTATTTAGATTTGTTAAACTTCGCATTCCCAAGTTTAGATGCGTCAATTATGGGGGCAACTAAAGCAAGCGAAAATTATATTTATGAAAATGATGGTGACGGTAATTTAATTTTAAAATCTAAACTACCAGCAGCAAAAGGTAACGGACAAAAAACACTGGTAACAGATTTTAATAATGATAATATTTTTGATATTATTTTATACGGGCAAGGAAAAACAAAAGCTTTTAAAGGCAATGGCAATTTAACATATACCGAAGTTACAAAAAGTGTTTTTCCTTTTGATGTTGAAGAAACTACAAGTATAAGCGAAATAGATTTTGATAATGATGGTGATTTTGATTTGTTTATAACCAGAGGAAAAAATGAATTTGAAAAAGGTGAAACATTTTATAATGAAACCGAAAAAACAGTAGGCTTTTTTACAACACGCGGAGAATTTAAGTTTGATGATTTTCAAACAGGCGATGTTTTACAACTTGAAAACATGCAATCACAGTGGCCAAATAATGATACCTACTTTTTAGGAGAAACAGGTTATAGTTATGAATTTGAAGGAGAAACACATTCTGGTAAAAACATAAAACTGGTAAATAGTAATGCGTTAGGCTTTCCAGATAACCAAGATTATAAGCAAAAAAAAGGCTGGTACATTGGTTATGTTGGAAATAAAAAATGGCGTATAGCTGGTTATTTATGGGCACCTTCAACAGGTGTTGTTCACAATGTATCTAATTACAAAAAATACAAGCATAATGAAGGGTTTAAAAATATCCTTTTAGAAAATAAAAAAGGTACTTTTAAAGATGCATCACATAAATTAAAAAACCTAACTAAAGATCACTCAGTGGCCAGTGCAGTAGCAGATTTTAATAATGATGGTTTAAAAGATATTTTAATAATTAGAAGGGGTGAGTTGGTTTATAAAAACGAAGCACTATTATATGTGAATACAAAAGATGAAGGTTTCCATTTACAACAAAAACATGGTATTGTAACTAAAGATTTAGGCGCCTTAGGTATGGCTGTTGAGGTTATAGATTATAACCAAGATGGATTTGTAGATGTAGTACTTGGTAATGAACGTGGTAAGTGGCACTTGTTTCAAAATCAAAAAAATAAAAATTCAAACAATAGCTTTATTAATGTTTTAGTTGGTAAATCTCCAAAAAATAATGCATCTCCGTTAGGTGCAAAAGTTGAGTTGTCTTCTTGTGGAGTAAAGCAAATATATAGAGTTGGCTCAACAAATTCACAATACTCTCAAGGGCATAATAACTTAGTGCATTTTGGTCTTTCTAAATGTAGTAAAACTGTAAAAGTAAAAATCATCTGGACAAACGGAGAAATATTAAAAAAGACCATTAAAACTGTAAACACTAAAATTTCGGTAGGAAAAAAGTAATAAGATTATGTAAATGTGCTTGTAATCTAGGTAAAGCTAAAATGTTACTTTTCTAATATACTTACAAAAACAATTTTATTATTATAAGCTACACTACATTTTATAATATGTTGTTAGTTCGTGTTTTTAATTCTTGTTAATCATTTATAAATACCTTGTAAAATGAAGCTTAATACCTTATTCCTTATCAGTGTTGTTTTAGTAAATGTTTCTTTTTCTCAAGAAAAAGGAATTGTAAATACTTCAGAAAGTAACCATGTAAAATTTAAAAGTATTAACATTGGTGATTGCCAATGGACAGATGGTTTTTGGGCAGACAAGTTTAAAATAGCTCAAGAATCTATGGTGCCTTATATGGAACAAGTGCTTACAGGAGATGTTGGACATGCACTTAATAATTTTAAAATAGCAGCTGGCCTTAAAGAAGGGAAACACAAAGGAATGCATTGGCATGATGGCGATTTTTATAAATGGATTGAAGCAGCTACGTATGTTTACGCAATTAACAAGGATGAAGAACTTTTAAAAAGGCTAGAAGAGTATATTCAAATAATAGCCAAAGCACAACAGTCTAATGGATTTCTTCAAACTCAAATAAGCATTAGAGGCATTAAGCCCTTTTCAAATAGAAGGTATCATGAAATGTATAACAGCGGACATCTTTATATAGCAGCATGTATTTATTACAGAGTAACAGGTAGAAAGAACTTTTTAGATATTGCAATTAAACACGCTAATAATTTATATGAAACATTTGAGCCTCAACCAAAACATTTAAAAAGATTTGGTTTTAATCAGGTGCAAATTATGGGGTTAGTAGAGCTTTACAGAACTACAAAAGACAAACGTTATTTAGAGTTAGCTGAAATTTTTGTAAACATGAGAGGGCAATCTAAAGTAGTGCCAGATGAAACAGTGCGCTATAGTATGATTGGAGATATGGTTCAAGAAAGAACACCTTTAAGAAAGGAAACGGAAGCCGTTGGGCATGCGGTTCTTGGACTTTACATGTGGGCAGGTGCAGCCGATATATATGCTGAAACTGGTGAGAAGCCTTTAATCGATGCTTTAGACAGAATCTGGAATAACATAGTGGATAAGAAAATGTATATAACCGGAGCCTGCGGTCAGGTACATGATGGAGCTTCTTCCAATAGAGATTTTGTTCATGAAGCGTTTACTCTAGATTATCAAATGCATAATGCAGATTCTTATAATGAAACATGTGCAAACCTTTGCAACGCCATGTTTAATTACAGATTACTGGGCGTACATGGAGAGTCTAAATATGCCGATGTTATAGAAACCGTAATGTTTAATAGTGGGCTCTCGGGTATAGATTTAAAAGGTGTAAATTATTTTTACACTAACCCCTTAAGACGAAGTTTTGGTCATGATATGGGAATTACAGATTATCCTAATAGAGTACCTTACATTCCTTGTTTTTGTTGTCCGCCAAATTTGGTACGTACCATAACAAAGTTATCTGGTTGGGCCTATAGTTTAACAAATAATGGTGTGGCAGTAAACCTTTACGGCGGAAATAAATTAGATGCTAAAATGTTAGATGGTTCAAGGCTTAAGCTACATCAGCAAACGCAGTATCCATGGGAAGGTTCTGTTAAAATTACTATAGATCAGGCTAAGAAAAAAGCATTTGATGTTTATTTAAGAATACCAGAATGGGCAAAAGGCACTTCAATTTTAATCAATGGAGAAAATACCAATACAGTAATAAAAGCAGGCACATTTGCAGTGATACATAGAATTTGGAAAAAAGGAGATGTTATTACAATAAACATGCCTATGGAAGCTAAATTGTACGAAGGGCATCCACAGATAGAAGAAGTTAGAAATCAAGTGGCCATAAAAAGAGGTCCAGTAGTGTATTGCGTAGAATCTCCAGATTTACCTGAAAATACAAAAATCACAGATGTTTATTTACCTTTGGAATCTAAATTAAATCTTACTTATAAACCAAATTTCTTGGGAGGTATAACTACAATTAATGCAGAAGTAAAACTAAAAAAAGATACTTCTCAAGCTATGTATAGAGAGTTAAATAATACCAATTGGGAAACTAAAAATATTCAGCTTGTACCATATTTTGCTTGGAGTAATAGAGGTGTAGCCGAAATGAGTGTGTGGTTGCCTCTTATATGGCAAAAATAGTTTTTGTATAAATTACATATAACAAATGTTCAAATTTACATATGAAATAATTAAATGTTTACAGTAAAAAGACTATACATAAACTAGACAGCGCTTTTTTTAATATTAGTAAGAGTAAAAAATGCTAAATCTTAATTAAATTGCATGTTCTTAAACTAAACTATATAATGAACAAGCGTATTTTACTCACATTTTTCTTATTTGGTTTTTGTCTTTTTGTTTCAGCACAAGAAACAATAAGTGTCAATAACAGAGAAACAGATTTTAATTTTAATTGGAAATTTCATTTACAAGATGATACAACCCTTCCAACAACAGTTCCATTAGCCGATGCTAATTGGCGTGATATTAGATTACCACATGATTTTGGTGTAGAGCAATCTTTTAGTGAAGCATTTGAAGGTTGTACAGGATATTTACCAGGTGGTGTTGGCTTGTATCAAAAGCACTTCAAACTATCAGGAAGTACAGAAAATAAAAGTGTTTACGTATTATTTGATGGCGTTTACAATAATGCCACATTTTGGTTAAATGGAAAAAAATTAGGCGAAAACCCGTATGGATATTCGCCGGTGTATTTTGATTTAACACCATATTTAAGTAAAAATTCAGAGAATATTTTAACCGTACACGTAGATCACTCAAGATATGCAGATGCACGTTGGTATACAGGCGGTGGTATTTACCGTAACGTAAAACTAATTACGGTTAATAAACTTCACATACCTGTTTGGGGTACATTTATAAAAACACCAATAGCAACTAAAGAAAAAGCTACTATTAATTTAGAAACTACTGTTAATAATCAGTCGTCTAAAAAAAGCAAATTTACTTTAGTTACTAAAATTGTTGATAATAAAGGAAACGAAGTCGCTAAAAAAGAAGATAAACTATCTTTAAAAGGTAATAATAAACAAGTGTTTGTTCAAGATTTTACTGTTTTAAATCCAAAACTTTGGGGCACTAAAAACCCAAACATGTACAAGGCGGTAACAAATATTATTCATAAAAACGAAATAATAGATACATACACAACACCTTTTGGTATTAGAGGTTTACGTTTTGATGCCAAATCTGGCTTTTATTTAAATGAAGAACCCACATTGGTTAAAGGTGTATGCATACATCATGCAGCTGGTTTAGTAGGGGCAGCTGTTCCTAAAGGTGTTTGGAAACGTCGTTTAGAGGCATTACAAGCTTGTGGTGTAAATGCCATTAGAACCGCACACAACCCATATTCTGAAGAATTTTTAGAGTTATGTGATGAAATGGGAATATTGGTTCAAAATGAATTTTTTGATGAATGGGATTACGCAAAAGATAAGCGTAAAAATTATCACGATAGAAACACAGATTACATTACACGTGGTTATGTAGAACATTTTCAAAAATGGGCAAAAAGCGATTTAACTCGTACCATGCTGCGCGATAGAAATCACCCTTCTGTATTTCAATGGAGTATTGGTAATGAAATTGAATGGACATATTTACACTACAGGTATGATACCGGTTTTTGGAAAGATCCTAACAACCCTCAAGCAGCCGGTGGTTACTGGGGTAGTGCGCCAATTTTATCACCCGAAAAAATTAAAGCTAATTATGATGCCGCTAAAAAAGGTGAGCATATTTTAACAGAAACAGCCCATAAGTTAGCTAAATGGACCAGAGCTTTAGATCCAACCAGAGTTGTAACAACCAACATGGTAGTGCCTCAAACAAGTATGGTTAGTGGCTATGCCGATGCTGTTGATATTTCTGGTTTTAGCTATAGAAATTTAGATATTGCTTGGGCTAATAAACACTGGCCAGATAGACATATAACCATAAACGAAAACCCAGGGACTTGGGATGACTGGAAACAGGTACTTGAAAACCCAGGCGTGTTCAGTATTTTTATGTGGACAGGTATTGATTATATGGGTGAGCGCGATGGTGATTGGCCTGAAAAAAGCGGTTGGGGAGATTTATTAGATTTAGCTGGTTTTAAATACCAAGGTTGGAATTATTTTAAAAGCATTTGGGTAGATGAACCTCATATTTCAATAGGTACTTTGCCAGTTGCAAAATCAGGCTTTAAACAAACAGGAATTTCTGGGCAGCAGCTGCCAGAAAATAGTAGCGCTTACAAATGGAGAGACTCTAACATGCATTGGAATTATGATGAAGGTGAACAGGTAGTTGTAGAAGTGTGTTCTAATTACTCTATTGTAGAGCTATTTTTAAATGGTCGTTCACTTGGTAGTAGAAGCATGTCTGAAAGTCCTGATAGATTATTCCGTTGGACTATTCCTTTTGAAGCTGGCACGCTAACAGCAAAAGCAGGTTTTGGTTCACAAAAAGTTACAGCCCAATTAAAAACAACATCAAAACCAGTAGGTTTTACTTTAACTGCAGATAAAACTACGTTAAAGGCTGATGGGTACGATGTGTCTCATTTTGTGGTTCAATTGGTTGATAAAGATGGTTTGCCTGTTAAAACAGAAAATGCAAAATTTGAATTTGAAGTTGAGGGTGATGCAAGAGTTTTAGGTGTAGATAATGGCGCTAGGAGTAATGTTCAAGATTTTAAATCTAATAGTTTAACAAGTGCAAAAGGCAGAGCGTTAATGATTTTGCAGTCTAATTTAAAATCAGGTACTGTAAAGGTAAAAGCTAAATCTGATGGTTTTGAAACACAAGAAGTAATATTACAAATAAAGTAGTAGTTTGTTTTGTTATAACTTTTAATTAAAACCAAAATTGTAACAAAACAAGTTAAAATAATATAAGCTTAAGGTAACTAAAGCACTGTTTTAAGGGGTTATTTTTTCGTAATTTGAAGGATGTATATTTAATAAATTTCCTTAATTATGAAATTCCTTAAAATAGTGCTTTTGTTTGCTATTGTAGTAGGGTGTAAATCTAAAGAAGCGTCTAAAGAAACACCTGCTAAAAAACCAAATATTCTTTTTTTAGCTATTGATGATTTAAGGCCAGAAATTGGTGCTTACGGTTCAGAAATAGCAATAACGCCAAATTTTGATAAGTTTGCATCTCAAGGTTTGTTATTTAATAATGCCTACTGCCAAGAGCCTATTTGTAGTCCTTCGCGCGCTAGTTTAATGACGGGTGCAAGACCTGAAACCATCAACGTTATTGAAAACTTCACCTATTTTAGAGAAGCCAATCCAGATATAGTAACCCTATCTCAACACTTCAAAAATAATGGTTATGAAACCGTTCATACGGGAAAAATATATCATAAAAAAGCATGGGCAGATAAAGAAAAATCATGGAGCAGAGAACCAGCCTATGATAAAATGACTATTAAACCAAACAATACACCAGGTGGTTATGCGTTGCCAGAAAATCAAGAATTCTCAAAAAAAGCTACTGCCGAAGTTATTGCTAAATATGGGCCAAATGCACCAAGAAATGGTTTAGGTAAAGGACCTGCTTATGAAAAGGCCGATGTTGAAGACACCTTTTATGAAGATGGTTACAATGCTGAATTGGCTATTGCTACTATGAAAGATATGCTTCAAAAAAATCCTGATAAACCGTTTTTTTTGGGCGTGGGTATGAAAAAACCGCATTTAAACTGGTTAGCACCAAAAAAATATTGGGATTTATACAACCCTGATGATATTGCATTAGCCACATTAACTGAAGCGCCAGAAAACGGTGCAACCATGGGCTTACACCCGTCTTTTGAGCTGCGTGCTAGATACGGTATTCCTAAAAAAGGACCTATTAAGGATGAGCAAGCTAGAATTTTAAAACATGCATATTTAGCCTGTGTAAGTTATATAGATGCCCAAATTGGTAAAATGATTGATGCGCTTGATGAAGCTGGTATTAGAGATAATACCATTATAATTATTTGGAGTGATCATGGTTTTCATTTAGGCGATATGGGTATTTGGTGTAAGGCTACCAATTATGAAGTTGCTACCCGTGTTCCATTAATGATTTGGACCCCAAATATGCCAAAAGAAACACAAGGTGTAAAATCTAATGCTTTGGTAGAGTTGGTTGATATGTATCCAACATTATGCGAATTAGCTGGTTTAGAAAAACCAGAGCATTTAGAAGGTTTCAGTTTTGCACCTTTAATTGAAAACCCTAATAAAGAATGGAAACAAGCAGCCTTTAGTCAGTTCCCAACACCAGCATTACGTGAGTGGGCTGCAAACCCATTATCACAAGGTATGAGAGAAACCTATTTTGGGCCTTTAATTGAAGATGTTGAAGCTAAAATTAAAGCGCAAATGGGTGATAAATGGGATAGAGATTTATTTGAAAACAATTTAATGGGGTATGCTATGCGTACAGAAAATTACAGATTTATTGTATGGAAAGATTACACAAATAAAGATAGTGAACCATTGTTCTATGAGTTGTATGACCACCAAACAGATCCTGGTGAAACTAAAAACATAGCTCATGAAAATCCAGAGTTAGTAAAACAATTATTAGCACAATTTAATAAGGGTTGGAAAGGCAACCTTCCGAAGTAAAAAAAGAAAAAGAAAAAATGAAAACCAACAAACTAAAACACCACTTAAACTTTGCATTAGCAGTATGCTTTACGCATGTATTATTTGCTCAAAACCCGTTTTCCGATCCTTCAAATAATGAAGGTTGGATTTTAAATACAACTATTAGTGATGAATTTAATACACCACAATTAGACACATCTAAATGGTGGATTTTAGGTGAAAATGGAGACTATAGAAATAAATGGAAAGGTAGAGCACCAGGGCAGTTTGCACCACATAATGTTAAAGTTGAAGGTGGCGAATTGGTTTTAACCAGTCAATGGGAACCTACCTATACCTTTGCCAATGAAAAACAAGATGGTACTTATTACGGAGGTACCGCAACCAGTGCAGATAATAGTAAACCAATTACACAGGCCTGTGTAATGAGTGAAACTTTTTTTAGGTATGGCTATATGGAAATTCGAGCTAAAATAGCCAATGCACCTGTTACTTCTGCTTTCTGGACAACAGGGTACCATTCTGAAATTGATATGGTTGAAAATTATGGTAAAAGACCTATTGAAAACCCAGAAAATACGAATGCGGTTATTGAAAGAAAGCAAAGAACCAATATGATTAATTGGGACCCCGACGCTCCTTCAAATCATCAAAATTGGAAAGTAGAAAACGATATGGGTGTTAGACTAGCCGAAGATTATCATATTTACGGTTTTGAATGGGATAAAGATTATATAAAAACCTATGTTGATGGTAATTTATTAAGGGAAGTAACACGTCAAACTTTAGAAGCTAACAACCAGTGGAGGCATGATTATCCTCAAGAACTTTGGTTAGATTCTGAGGTTTTCTATTGGTACGGTTTGCCTGCTCAGGCAGACTTAGCTACGCCAGCAGAGTTTAAAATAGATTATGTAAGAATTTGGCAAAAAAACATAACACCACCAAATTTTAATGCCTTAGGTTTTGAAGGTCCTTTTTATTTTCAAGGTAGAAGCCAACATTGGTGGAATGGTCCAGCAGCAAAATGGCGCATAAAAAATGAAAAATCTGCCAGTGGCGATTTTAGTTTGCGTTTTCAGCATTCAGGAACATTTTCAGGCAATTACACAACATTTACACCCTACGGCTCATTAAATTTACCTGCAGGTAGTAACCAAGTTAATTTTAAGGTTTGGATAGATCCAAGTACTACAATAAGTTCATTACGAATGATTTTAGAAAACCCATGGACGGTAATTGATGTTGATGTTTCAGGAGTTCAAAAAGGGCAATGGGTAGAAGTTTCAAAAACATTTAGCCGTAGTGCCGCTTCAAATCAAAGTTTAACAAACGGTGATAGAATAAGGTTTATGTTACAATCTGCAAATGTATCGGGCGCTCAAGCCTTGTTTTATGTAGATGATATCACGTTTGCTAATACGTTAAGTACTGCAAAAAATAATACTGAAAACTTTTCAATTTACCCAAACCCTGCGCAAAATAGTTTACATATTAATTCACCATTAAACGGTACCGTAAGTGTGTTTAATATGGCGGGTGTTTTGCTTAAAAGTTTTCAAAAAGAAAAAATAGTAAAGAAAATAGATGGTTTAAATTTACCATCAGGAGTGTATTTGTTTAAAATTCAATCGGGTAACACATCTGCTACATCAAAAGTTGTAATTAATTAAAATATGAATAAATACATAAAATATAACTTATGTTTTTTGTTGTCTGGTCTGTCTTTTTTTGCCTGTAAAGCACAACAAATTCAAGATGTATCATTTTCTGAAGATTCTAAAGTGGTATCTTTTGAAGACCGATCACGAAGAAAGTTTGACAATGCTGTTATAGCCGATTTAGATCAAGATGGTTGGTTAGATATGTTGTTAATAGAACATTCTCGTAGAGTAGAATTGTACTGGAATAACAAAGGCACTTTTGAACAAGGAGAACCATTCATTTTTGGTGATACACACGGCATGACGGTTGGCGATTATAACAATGATGGTTTACTTGAAGTACTTGTGCAACCAGGTGGTGGTGATGGCAAAAATCCAAGAAAATTAAGAGCATACACCATAAATACAGATAGAACAATTTCAAAAGAATTTGAATTTAAGCATTTTGAAGCAAGCCGTGGGCGTGCTGTAAAGTTTTTTGATGCTAATAATAATAGCGATTTAGATTTAATTTTATCGGCATTTCCTGCTAAAAATAAATACGAAAGAGCTCATTTTTTATACAGAAAAGACGAATCTAAATATTTTGCTTTTGAAAAATTATTACCATACGCTGATAGGTTTAATATGAGAACAAGCATAACAGATTTTAATAATGATAATATTAAAGATTTTCTGTTTTATGGCGGAAGCAAAGTAATAGCCGTTCAAGGAAATAAAGATTTTGGTTTTACTGATGTAACTGATACTGTATTAGGAAATGTAGCTAACACCAACTTGGTGAGTAGTATTTCTGAAATAGATTTTGATAATGATGGTGATTTTGATTTGTTCCTCACAAGAGCAAAACATCCGTTTGATTCTGAAGCTGATTATAATGCCGAAGATAAAACCTTTTATTTTTTAGCCAGACGCAAACCCTTTCAGCATGATAGTATAAAAGTTAAAGGTGATTTTAAAATTGAAAACCTTCAAATGGCATATCCGCATTTTGATGTGTTTATTGGAAAAAATAAAACTTTATACAAGCGTAATGCCGATAAACACGGGCACCATGACTTAACACTAACCCAGCAAGAGGCTAAAGGTTGGCCAGATGATACTTCAAAAAAAGGATTATACATAGGCTATTTAGGTAACGGTTATTGGCGTATTGGTGGGTTTACAAACGCACCAACAACAGCGGTTATTCACAATGTAATAGAATCTCCTAAAACTATTAAACTTAGGGAGCTTCCTGCTAAATTGTTAGAAAATAGAAACGGAAAATTTGTTGATGTTACCAAACAATTGGGCATTAACATTAATGAGCAAACAACAAGTGCAGCAGTGGCCGATTTTAATAATGACGGGTGGACAGATATGTTTATAGTACGCAATGAAAAATCAGCATCTGTTATTGAGCAATTCTTGTATTTAAATAACCAAGGAAAAGCATTTCAACTATCAAAAAATCATGGCATTATTAGAAAAGAACGAGGTAGCACAGGTATGGGTGCCGAAGCTTTTGATTATGATAAAGATGGCGATTTAGACATTATTTATGCTAACGAACGTGGTAAGTGGCATTTGTTTACAAATAATTTAAAATCTAATAACAATTATGTGGTGGTTAATGTAGGTAATTCACCTTCAGGTAAAGCATCTGCAATTGGTGCCGTTTTGCAGCTAAAAGTAAATGGTAACATTTATAAACGTGTGGTTGGGGCTACATCATCATCATATTCTCAAGGTTTAGATACCTATTTGCATGTTGGTTTGGGTGATTATAAAACAATAGATGAAGCCATAGTTACTTGGAGTAATGGCGAAACTTTAAAACTAAATATAAATAGCGTTAATAAAACATACCAAACAAAATAAGCTTTGTTAAAATGAGAAAAATTCATTTCATATATTTTTTATGTTGTATCACCTTAGTGTGTACAGCTCAAGATAACCACTTAAACACCGCAAAATTATTTGCCGAATTGCCAAACATATGCCCAACACCAGATGCTTTTGATGTGGCGCCTGATGGTAGTTTAACACTATCTTGCCCTAATTTTGCAGACCAATCTAAACCAGGTGTTTTAATGCGCATTACCAAAAATGGAACTGTAACAAAATTAATAGATGTACCTGCATTGAAATCTTCTGGAATTTCTAATCCAATGGGTATAGCTTATGATGATGAAGGAGCACTTTATGTGTGCGATAATCAAACCAATAAAGGAAGAATTTTAAGAATAACCTTTGCTGAAAATAAGTTGATTTCTACTAAAGTTGTTGCTTTTGGTTTCAATTCTATAAATGGTATAAGGTACAATAACGGATATGTTTACATTACACAAACCAGTTTGCCTAAGCTTAAAACCGATAAAGTAGTTAGTGGGGTGTATCGTTTTAAAACGTCTGATAGAAATGTTAAAGTTAATAACGATACTTCTGACGATAGTTTAATTTACACTTCAACCACACAAAATAAAAAACGTCAAGTAGGTTTAGATGGGTTGGTTTTTAATGAAAAAGGTGAATTATTTGTTGGAAATCTAGGAGATGCCACTATTTATAAACTAACTTTAAATGCTGAAGGAAAAGTAGAAAATGAAGAGGTTTACGCAAAACTTCCTGTAAATTCAGCACCCGATGGAATTAATATTGACAGCAAAGGAAACCTTTATGTAGCTGGGTTTGCACAAAATCAAATTTTTAAAGTTGATACTAATAAAAAGGTGCAATTATTAGCGCAATATCCAGATAATAATGGAGCCCAAGGTGCATTAGATCAACCAGCCGATGTTATTGTTTTTAATGGTAAACTCATTATTTCAAATTTCGATTTAATGGTTGCTAAAGGCATGATAAATTCTAAACATGATAAACCATACACCATTTCATATTTAGACTTAAATGAATAAAAAACTAATTATAATTTCAAAATACTTATACTACATAAAATCACTAATCATGGATGTTTTAAAATCTAATTTCTTAAACCTAATAATTGGCTTGTTTATAGCGGCTAATATATTGTCTTGTGAGTCTGAAAAAACACTACAACAAGATGCAATGTCTAAAATTGAAACCCTAGAAGGACTTATGGACAAAGCCAGAAGTAAATCTATTGATGTTACCCGAGAGGAAACTACACTATGGTTTGCAAATGAATTTTTAAAGTTTGCTAATTGGGATGAAAATAACCAAGAAGCCGTTGCTAAATTGTTTGGTTATGAGCGTTACTATGCTCCAAAAAAAGATTCTTTAGCTAAAGCTTTGCCAGATTTTGAGCGTAAAAAAGTTATTCAAATTTTAGATAAAAGTATTGCAGATTTAAATAAAGAGTTA
Source organism: Seonamhaeicola sp. ABD4_175 (assembly GCF_056160885.1). Lineage (NCBI taxonomy): Bacteria > Pseudomonadati > Bacteroidota > Flavobacteriia > Flavobacteriales > Flavobacteriaceae > Seonamhaeicola > Seonamhaeicola sp. ABD4_175. Next base: position 126,469 of record NZ_JBSWYC010000002.1, on the reverse strand, counting down.
AGTGGAGAAACCAAACGTCGCCCAGTAAATAAAGTAGATTGGCAAAACGCAAAAGCTGCAGATAATATGTTTGTAAGTAACGGAAAACCATCATTTCCTTATGATTATTTTTCTAAAACAGTTGGCCAGCCTTTAACAAATGAAGCTATTTATAATGATCATTTGGGAGCATTATATCATGGTGGAGAAAATTTATATCCTGTAGATCATGATCGTGCTATAAATTCATTTTTATTAAAAGAAGATGGAACTTTTAATGAAGAATTAATGAAAGAACTAACAGGCATTCCAGATACCAATATTGGATTTTTATACTACTGGTCTATGGGAATTCCAGAATGGGTAGAAAAGAAAGAGCCTGAAATTAGAAAAGGCCGTTCGTTATTCACTGGCTTTGATATTGATAACCCTGTAGCACGAGATTTATGGGGTAAAATAATTAGAAAAACAGGAGAGCTTACCAAAGGAAAAAAAGTAACAGAGTTAGGTTATGTGTTTGCTAATGAGCCTCATTGGTTTTCAGAAAAAGATCATTGGACTTACAGATACAAGGAAATGAATGGTATTTCAAAATATACCTTAAATAATTTTAGAACTTGGTTAAAAAATAAATACAACAACAATTTAGCAAAACTAAATACAAATTGGGAATCTAAATTTAAAAGTTTTGATGCTATTACTATTGAAATTCCTATTGATACAGCTTTAAGAGGAAAACCAATTTGGTTTGATTGGTGCCGTTACAACATGCAACGTAGTACAGATTGGTTTACATTTATGCAAAATGAATTACATACCGTAAATCCTGAGGCAGATACACATATAAAATTATTCCCAAGAACGTTTTATGAAGATTCTCGTTCGCATGGAATGGATTTTGAAGCCCTTACAGAATTAACAACCATGATAGGGCATGATGCTAAAGCTTTAGGTAGTGCAAGTATTAGGCCTCATATAAATTCTGATTGGACTAAAGATTATGCTTACAAGTGGGACGGAATGGCCATTTTACACGATTTCTTAGAGTCTGTAGCACCTAACAAAATCAATGTAAATTCAGAATCACATTTCCTGTCATCAGGCATGTGGAGAGATCTAGATTCAAGAACTAGTTACGTACGCAATGTTTATTGGCTAGCAACTTTAATGGGTATGGATGCTAACACTGGTTGGTTTTGGGCACGTGACCCAGACGGTTCTCCTGAAGATAGGTTGGAAGGCGAATTAAACTTTTTTGATCCTGGTTTAGGTGGCGCATATGCTGGTTCAAATAACATGCAACCTCACATTACCAATGAGGTTACACAGGTTATGTATGATTTAAATTCATTCTCTGAAGAAATTATTGAATTACGTAAGCAACCACGACCATTACGTTTATTTTATTCTGAAACATCAGCAATAAACACCAATAAATACATGACGGAAACTACAAAATTATATAAGTCGTTATTTTTTGAAGGCTTGTCACTTGGTTTTGTAACTAAAAACATTATTGAAAAACAAGACAATAACACCTGGAATACCGTAGTTGTTTACAATACAAAGTATGTAACTAATAATGAGTTTGCTGCTTTACAAACGTATTTAAGTAATGGTGGTACTGTTATTTTAGATTCAGAAGAAAGCCTTTCAATGGATGAATATGGTAAAAAACGAAACCAAAAATTACAAGCTGGTAATGGTAAATTAATTGTTTTAGAAAATGCCAGCATTTCAGAAATAAAATCAAAAGCTTTAGCTGAGGTTGCTAGCGCTATGCCCAATGTTGTTGTAACTTCAGATAATGGACAAGAATTTAAAACAACAGTATCGCGTGTTGTTAAACAAAATGATGGCTCGTATTTGGTTAATTTACTAAACGTGGGTAACAATACAGCAAAAATCACATTATCATTAAAATCAGGAACCATAAGTTCTATCAAAAATTTAATGACAGGAAATACTGTTGAGGCTACATTTAACCTAGCATCAGAGGAAGTATTGTTACTAGAAGTAAAATAATTTTAAAAATAATATCTGTTGAAAAAAAAATGTGTAAGCATATTGGTTTTGTTTTTAATTGTTTCAAGTTGTAAAACAAAACAAGTGGTTTTAAATGATAGTTTTAAGCCATTATCTGAGCCTAATTCGAATAATTGGCAAATGGTTTCTAATTTGTCTGATGAGTTTAATGATGCTGAAGTTAACTGGAACAAATGGTTTAAAACATCAAATTTACCAAATACTACAGGTTGGAAATGGAATAACTCACAAAATGTGACACTTGAAAATGGTGTTGCAGAATTAACCATGCGCCATAATGAAAATAATGCTTCAGATAATGGAACTTATTTTAAATCTGGTATTTTAAAATCAAAAGAAACCTTTACAACAGGTTATGTAGAAGCAAGAATTAAAGGAGCGGTTATTAATGTGCCTGGGCCAAAAAATGGCTATGGTGTTTGTCCGTCTTTTTGGTTGTATAGTAATTTTGATAAAGAAGCTCAAGAGGGAAAAACTATTTATTGCGAGATTGATGTAGTTGAATTACAGCAATTCGATTGGCATAATGGCCACCAAGATGATATTAAAGATTCAGACCATAACTTACATTTAGTAAAAAAAGTTAACGGTAAAGGTGTTTGGTTTCGTCCCAAAAAATACCCTGAAACGCAATTAAATAAATACCGTTTACCTGATGACCCAAGTAGAAATTATCATGTTTATGGCTGTGAAGTAAATGAAAAAGAGATTATTTGGTATGTAGATGGTGTTAAAATAGCAAGCAAACCCAATACAGATTGGTACAGACCAATGAATGTTACAGCCTCTTTAGGTTTAAGACGTCCTTTTGTTAAGTTTTCAAACAATGCAAATAGAGCTGTAAATCCGCTAAAAGACGAAGAAGCTAAAAAACAATTAGAAGGAATACCAACTACCATGTATGTAGATTATATTAGAGTTTGGACTAAGAAATAAGCACACAAATGAAAAACCTTATCCTAATCTTATCCGTAGCTATAATGTTTAGCTGTCAAGAAAGAAAGAGTGAGGTTAAAAAGCAACCAAACATTCTTTTTATTGGTATTGATGATTTACGGCCAGAATTAGGATGTTACGGCTCAGACATTGCAATAAGTCCAAACCTAGATAAGTTTTCTTCCCAAGGGCTTCAATTTAATAAAGCCTATTGTCAACAAGCTATTTGTGGCCCCAGTAGAGCAAGTCTTTTAACGGGTATTAGACCAGAAACTAATGGCGTATTTCATAATTATATAAAATTTAGAGACACTAGTCCTAACGTAATTACACTGCCTCAGCATTTTAAAAATAATGGTTATGAAACAGTTTACTGCGGAAAAATTTTTCATCATGGCGACTTAGATGATGAAAAATCTTGGAGCAGATTGCCTTCAGTAGATAGCATGAAAGCCAAGGGTATAAAAGATCCTGTTGGTTTTGCTCTAGAAGAAAATTTAAAGGAACGTAGTGCAACTCGTAAAGCCATGTTTAAAACATATGGAAAAGTAGCCCGATATGGTTTGGCTATGGGGAAAGCATATGAAAGTGCAGACGTTCCTGATAATACATATTCAGATGGGTATAATACCGAAATGGCTATTGCAACAATGCAAGATATGCTCGCTAAAAATCCTGATAAACCTTTCTTTTTGGGACTCGGGTTTAATAAACCACATTTAAACTGGGTTGCTCCCAAGAAGTATTGGGATTTATATAATCGTGATGATATAAAATTGACTTCACAAACAGTTGCACCTAAAAATGGAGCTCAAGTTGGATTGCATCCATCTTTTGAATTACGAGTTAGAAGTGGAATTCCGAAAATAGGAAAGATAGAAGATGAATTGGCTGTAACGCTTAAACATGCGTACCTAGCTTGTGTAAGTTATGTAGATACACAAATAGGAAAGATGATAGCCGCTTTAGAAGCCGCTGGTGTTAGAGATAACACAATTATTATTATTTGGAGTGACCATGGTTGGCATTTGGGAGATATGGGTATTTGGGGAAAGGCAACTAACTACGAAATTGCCACAAGAGTTCCCATGTTAATTTGGACGCCAGATATGCTCAAAGAAGCACAAGGTAAAAAGACAGAAGCTTTAGTAGAATTAATAGATATGTACCCTACACTTTGTGATTTAGCAGGAATAGAAACACCAAAGCATGTTGAGGGAACAAGTTTTAAACCACTTATTAAAAACCCTACTATATCATGGAAAGGTGCTGCGTTTAGTCAGTTTCCATCTCCAGCCTTAAGAGAATGGGGAGCATTTCCTATTCGCCCTGCAATGCGAGAAACATATTTTGGGCCACTTCTTACTGAAGTAGAGCAAAAAATTAAGAATCAACAAAGAGATGCTTGGGATAGAGATCTGTTTGAAAACCATTTAATGGGATACGCCATGAGAACGCAACAATATAGATTGATTTTATGGAAGGACAGAACTAACAAATCTAAAAAGCCTGTTTTTGTTGAATTATATGACCATATGGTAGACCCCAACGAAACAAAGAATATTGCTGAAGAAAACCCAGAGTTGGTAGAAACATTGACCCAACAATTTAATAGAGGTTGGAAAGGAAATAGACCCATCTAAAAATTGACGTTAAGCAACTTTAATTGAACGCATAAACACATAAACATTATATAATTGAGCTTATTTTGAAATAAGCGTATTGTAAAAGATATGAAGCGAAGAGATTTTTTTAAAAAAGGAACAACAGCAGCTGTAGCTGCAGGAGTAGTACCAATTATTGCATCATCTTGCGCTACTTCAAAAGATATTATTGATGATAGAAACAAAGATAAATGGTATCATTTAGGGGCTGGTAAAAAAGCCATTCCGGAAAGAAAGGTAACAAAGGATTTTGAGGTTGCCGTTATTGGTGGTGGCGCTGCAGGTATTTGTGCTGCAGTAGCTTCGGCAAGAAATGGTTCTAAAACGGTATTGGTTCAAGATAGACCAGTGTTAGGGGGAAATGCCTCAAGTGAAATGCGCGTACACCTTAATGGGGTTAATAGCATTAAGGGAAAAGCTGAACGTGAAACAGGTATAATAGAAGAATTGCTTTTACATAATAGGTTTGAAAATGAACAAGAATCCTATCCTGTTTTTGATCATGTAATGTATGATTTTGTGGTTAGAGAACCCAATTTAACATTAATGATGAATACACAGGCGGTAGAAGCAATAATGGATGGTGATAAAATTAAATCAGCAAAATGTTGGCAAGCAACTACCGAAATTATGTTTACAATAAATGCACCTATTTTTATTGATTGCTCTGGCGATGGTTTGTTAGCAGCTTCGGCAGGAGCTGAATATAGAACGGGTAGAGAAGGAAAAGCAGAATTCAACGAGACCTACGCACCAGATGAACCAGACGGTTGGCAAATGGGAGCAACGCTTTTAATGTCTTCAAAAGATATGGGCAGACCTATGAAGTATAATCCGCCTTCATATGCCATAAAATATACCCATGAAGGTGCGCATCCGCGTAGACATTTTAAATGGTTTAAAGATGGTATTTGGTGGATTGAAGTTGGCAGTAAAGGTGATATTATTGCAGATGCTGAGGTTAATAGACATAAATTAATGGGCTATTTACACGGTGTTTGGGATTATATAAAAAACTCAGGTAATTTTCCTGAAGCAGAAAATTTAGCTCTAGATTGGGTAGGTTCTTTACCTTCTAGAAGGGAGTCGCGCCGATTTATTGGAGATTATATTGTTTCTGAAAAAGATATGACAGAGCATAAACATTTTAATGATGCCGTTGCCTATGGAGGTTGGTCTTTAGATGAACATAACCCAGGAGGAATTGAAAATATTTCAGAACCGCCAAGTTACTTTCATTATCATTTTAAAAAAATATATGAATTTCCATTTAGAAGTTTATATTCCAAAAACATATCAAATTTAATGTTTGCGGGTAGAAATGTGAGTCAAACACACATTGCATTATCTTCTTCAAGAATCATGGCAACTTGTGCTTTAATGGGGCAGGCTGTTGGTACTGCTGCAACTATATGTAACAAGAAAGGTGTTTTGCCAAGAGACGTTGCTAAAAAATATATTAATGAGCTGCAAGAACAGTTAATGAGAGATGATGCGTTTATACCTAATAGGCCTGCAAATGATGCAAATGATTGGGCAAAAAAAGCCAGTTTAATTTTTGCTTCAAGTACATCTTCTGGTAATGCTGAAAACTTATTAAATGGTGTTTCAAGAGATATTGATGGTGCAATTAATCATTGGCAATCTGATGGTTTAAATGCAGAACTTCAGTTAGAATGGGAAAACCCAGTAGAAATTTCGGCAGTAGAACTTAAATGTGATACTAATGTAAAACGAAACATCATGATGCGCAAGGATAGTAAAAATGATGAACTATACGGAAACCATGTACCTGTTGAAATGCTAAAATCTCTTAGTTTACAGGGGAGAGTTAATGGTAAGTGGCAAGATTTAGGAATTATTGATGATAATAAAACAAGGCTTATAAAATTCAAGTTTAAACCATCTAAAGTTACAGCAGTCAAATTAAAACTAAAAGATACTTACGGTGCTAAAAATGTTAAACTTTTTGAGGTTAGATGTTATGCATAATGATTCATAAATTAAAAATCATATCGTTACTTGTAATTCCTTTTTGGATGTGTTTTTTCAATAACACAAATGTTATTTCAAATAATAATATTGAAATAGAACATAAAGTTATTGTAAAACACCCAGGGGAATACGTGCCTACCGAAGTGGTTTTAATAGAAATTAAAAATAAAGATAGTGTAACTATTGGTTATACTATGAATGTGGTTTCTGTAATCTGTTTAGAAAAGGTATGCAAAGTAATTCCTGTAAAATTACATTGGAATAATATTGGTGTTTATCAAAAATACACTTTAAAAGAGGGAGAAACTTTAGAAAAATACAAAGCCGATGTTTTTGAGCCTGAAGATTACAAGAAGTTACATAGTGTTTTGGCAAATGAAAATTCGCTGTTTAAAGAGGTGTTAATTACAGAAGTCTTATCTGTTGGTGAAGATGGTGGTGTTGATGCCGTTTCTGGTGCTACCGCTTTACAGTTAGATGAAAAAGATACCGTTCCTGGCGCTGCATTAACATGTTATACGCTATGGCATTGGGCCAATGGTGGTATTATTGAAATTATAAAAAACAAAACAGGAGCAAGCGCTTCAAACAAACAGTTATTAGAGTTTGTAAAAAGTGAGAATAAAATTTATTACCAAGTTGCTTTAAATGAATTAGCTAAACGGAATAATTATACATCAGAATTTGTTAATGTAATAATCCAAAAAGCGTCTAAGAATAAGAATTTAATTAAACCCTCAATTCAATATTTAGAAAAAGCGCCGCAAAGTGTTTATGAGTTATCTTTAAAGTTAATATTTAAAAACACAGATGCACTTCAAAGAATAGCCATATTAAGATCACTTCAATATAATAAAAACGTTATTTCAGCAGGTTTTTTAGATAGTTTTGCTGAAGAGATTCATCATTTAAAATCATTTCAGGAAGTTTCTGTTTTTCTTGGTTTAATGGAAGTGAAAAACATGAATTCAGAAGTTGTTAATAAGGCCTTATTACCTTTTTTACAAGCAGATTTTCTTATAGCAAGACGCGTATATTGGTATTTAAGAGAGCAAAGTAATCTTGATGATAATTCCTTAAAAAAGCTTAAAAATTTCCTAAAGAAATACGGCAACAGACTTTAGCCATGTAAATAATCTTTATATTTAGGTACTAAACTTAGAATTAATGACCCACGAGTTACAGCAAATCATAGAAGCTGCTCTTCAAAATCAGGATAAAGGAAAACAAAGTGTTTTGGCAACGGTGGTTGATTTAGATGGTTCTTCTTACCGCAAACCAGGAGTTAGAATGCTAATTGCTGAAGACGGTGTAATGGAGGGCGCAGTAAGTGGTGGTTGTGTTGAAAAGGAGGTGTTAAGAAGAGCACAATCTGTATTCTCAACTAGAGTATCTAAAGTTATGGTTTATGATGGACGTTACAGGTTGGGTTGCGAAGGTTCACTATATATTTTAATTGAAACCTTTTTTGTTTCAGAAGAACTCAAAACCGCATTTTTTCAAAATATAGAAAACAGGAAAACATTCAATATTGAATCTTATTTTAAAAAAGAAGATGATGCTATTGGCTATTTTGGATCAAAAATAAAATTTGAAAATAATAAAGAATTTACATTTTCTGAAGGTTTTAAAGTAGCTAAAATACAAGCAGGATTAAAGGTTTTTTCTCAAACATTACCACCTTGCTTTAGACTCTTAATTATTGGCGGAGAGCATGATGCTGTTAAACTATGTAAAATGGCGTCATTATTAGGTTGGGAGGTTGATGTGGTAACTTCTATGAGTGATCCAAAAGAGCTAAAGGATTTTCCTGGAGCAAAAAAGGTAGTAGCAAATACACCCGAGGCTTTTGTTGTTGATAAAATAGATGCTGAATGTTCGGTTGTTTTAATGACGCATAATTATGCCCAAGATTTACGATACCTTTTAAAGTTGAAAGACTGTAAACTCACTTACATTGGCATTTTAGGTTCGGTGAAACGAAGGCAGCAGCTTCAAAATGAGTTATTTGAATATATTGAAGATTTAAATGAAAGCTTTTTAGAAAGTATTCATAGTCCTGCCGGTTTAAATATAGGTGCTATCACGCCCGAAGAAATTGCGTTATCCATTCTTTCTGAAATTTTAGCAGTTAATAGAAATAGAGAACCTTTTTCTTTAAAAACACTTAATGGTAAATTGCACTGCTAAAGTGAATATTTCTGTAATTATACTTGCCGCCGGAGCCGCTTCTCGCATGGGAAAAACGAAGCAATTACTCTCTTTTAAAAAATCAACCTTTATAGAACATGCAGTTTCGCAGGCATTAGCGTCTAAAGCTCATAAAGTGTATTGTGTTTTAGGAGCTAATTCAATTGAAATAAAGAATACAGTTAAAAGCCAGCAAGTTGAGTTTATTTATAATTCAGACTGGAAGAAAGGTTTAAGTACAAGTATTGTTTCAGGAATTAATTTTATAGAAACATTAAAAATACAACCAGACGGCATTTTAATTATGCTTTGCGACCAACCTTTTGTAGATACTATTTATATTAATAATCTCATTAATATTTACACTGAAAACACTAAAAGTATTATAGCTTCAAATTATGGAGATAAAAATGGTGTTCCGGCTATTTTTCCAAAGGAAAGTTTTGAAACTCTTTTAAAATTAAAGGGAGATAAAGGCGCTAAAGAATTGTTAAACAGTAATGTTTTTAATGTGGTTTCTGTAACTCCAAATAGAGGTAATGTTTTAAAAGATATCGATACACCACAAGATTATAATTCTATGTTTAAAAATTAATCTAAAGCATTTTTTGTAACAAACCATTTCCAGCCAATAATAGCCATTTGTAGTTTGTTTGCTTTTGCAAGGTCTAATCTTTTTTTAGAATAACTTGGTAAAATAGTTTTATTAACTTTTGCTAAAACTTTAAAAACTTGCTTTTTCATTTTAATGCCTTTTGTGAGGTTAAAAATAGTAAAACTTATTCTAGAACTAAGCTTTACATTTTTAATTGATTTAGATTGAAGTGATAATTGTGGTTACTAAATCAACTACAAATTTGGCAAGTGTCATCATTTTTTAAAGGTTTTAGGGTTAGTAAAAAGTTTATTTATATCAATGTTTTTTTAAGATATATAATTGGGAATATGTCTTCCAAACATTTTATCTAAAATCGATGAAATTGCATATAGAGTTGTAAGTAAAAAAGAGAAATTGGTTTTGTGATTTAAGTGAAGCGCTTTATAATTGTTGTTAAATGAAAGTTTTAAATGTATTTTTTGTTATGAATTATAACTTTTAAGGGGCTTTTTTTGAGTGTTTTTATAAAATCAAGGGGCTTTTTATTTTGTTAATACGTTTTTTTTGAAATTTTGTTTTTTTAAGAGTTAATACAGTTAAAAAATTTTTCACTTTTCACTTTTCACTTTTTACTTTGGTTTATATTCGCAGAAAATAGATGTTTATGAGTATTCTTTATGTAATATTAGGTTTTATTCTTTTAGTTGTTGGTGGTGAGTTTTTGGTTAGATCATCAGTAGCATTGTCTTTTAAATTTAGCATATCTAAAATGGTAATAGGTATGACGGTTGTTTCATTTGCAACATCAGCGCCAGAATTACTTGTAAGTTTAAATGCAGCATTATCTGGTTCTCCAGCAATAGCTATAAATAATGTAGTAGGATCAAATATAGCTAACATAGGTTTAGTATTAGGTGTAACGGCTTTGGTTGGTGCTATTGCTGTTGATGCCTCTTTTTACAAGCTCAATTGGCCTGTAATGATGGTGTTTTCAATGCTTTTGTATGTTTTTTTAAAAAACGATAGTGTTTTGTCTGCTATAGAAGGTGGTGCGCTATTTTTAGGATTGATTTTATTTCTATTTATTTTAATACGAAGTGCAAAAAAAGACACAATTACAGAAGAGGTTGATGATGCCCTAGCTATTGTATCAAATTTTAAAATAGTAATTTGGTTATTAATAGGCGCTGCAGCGCTGTATTTTGGTAGTGAGTGGTTAGTAAAAGGCGCAGAGGAAATTGCTGTTTCAGTAGGAGTAAGTCAAGGTGTAATAGGTTTATCTTTAATTGCTATTGGTACAAGTGTGCCAGAATTAGCGGCCTCTGTAATTGCAGCAGCTAAACAAGAAAAAGCTATTTCTTTGGGTAATTTAATAGGCTCAAATATATTTAATATTGGTTCTGTTTTAGGTTTAACTTCAATTATAAAACCCATACCTGTAACTGAACCTACTATTTTAACTAATGATATTTTTTGGATGTTAGGTTTTGCAGCGGTATTAATTCCTTTAGTATTTTTGCCAAAGCGTATGCAAATTAGCAGATTTAAAGGTATGTTTTTAGTAGCTGGTTATGGTGTGCTAATGTTTTTATTATTTACAAGAAACTAGTTGGATTTTATAATATAAATTAGAATAGATAAATTAAAAAAGCACTTTCAATTGAAAGTGCTTTTTTATTATGAACAAAATTTAATCTTTATAATTAAACTTTAGCAGATTTTACAGTTTTAACAATTCTTCCTGCAATTTTGTAAGGGTCACCGTTTGAAGCTGGTCTTCTGTCTTCTAACCAACCTTTCCAACCTTTCTCTACAGTGATAATTGGAATACGAATAGATGCTCCACGATCTGAAATACCATAAGAGAACTCGTCAATAGATTGTGTTTCGTGCTCACCAGTTAAACGTTGGTCGTTAAACTCACCATATACAGCAATGTGTTCTTTTACTACAGGGCGGAATGCTTCACAAATTTTCTCATAAACTTCTTTAGAACCACAAGTTCTTAATGTAGTGTTAGAGAAGTTAGCGTGCATACCAGAACCATTCCAGTCCATATCTTTACCTAATGGTTTAGGGTGGTACTCAATGTAGTAGCCATATTTTTCAGTTAAACGGTCTAGTAAATATCTAGCAATCCAAATTTCATCACCGGCTTTTTTAGCGCCTTTAGCAAATAATTGGAATTCCCACTGCCCGCAAGCAACCTCTTGGTTAATACCTTCAAAGTTTAAGCCAGCATCAATACATAAATCAGCATGCTCTTCAACTAAATCTCTACCGTGTGTATTTTTACCACCAACGGAACAGTAGTACATACCTTGTGGAGCAGGGTAACCACCAATAGGGAAACCTAAAGGTAATTGTGTATGCGTATCCATGATAAAGTACTCTTGCTCAAAACCAAACCAGAAATCGTTGTCATCATCATCAATAGTAGCTCTACCGTTAGATTCGTGTGGCGAACCATCAGCATTTAATACTTCAGTCATTACTAAGTAACCATTTCTTCTTTCAGGATCTGGGTATATAGCAACTGGCTTTAAAATACAATCTGAAGATCCTCCTTCAGCTTGTCTTGTAGATGAACCGTCAAATGACCAGTTACTTAATTCTTCAAGTGTGCCTTGAAAATTTTCATGTTCTTCTACTTTGGTTTTACTTCTCAAATTTTGAGTTGGCTTATAGCCATCTAACCAAATGTATTCCAGTTTAATTTTTGCCATAATGTATTATTTAATATGAGTAATTAATATTGTTTCCAACAAATATATACTTTTATATAGATACTTTAAATTTTGCAGGGTGGTTTTAGTAAAGGGCTATGTTATTTTTATTTATACCCTATTTTTTTAGGGTATACATTAAAAAATGTAAAGTATTTTATGTAATTATTGCAAAATCATTAAATCTCTTTTTTTCTTTAATTCGCTATCATTATTTTTGCATTAACAATTAAACCACTTAAACTAAATAAATGTCTGTACTAAGATTTCATGCTATAAAAGTGTCACTTTCGCGCAAGCCAATTCATGTAAAAGAAGAAAAAAAGCGTTCTGAAATTTTTGGCGAAAACGTGTTTAATGAGCAAACAATGCGTCAATATTTAACAAAAGATGCCTTTTTAGGTGTTATGAATGCGGTTGAGCATGGAACAAAAATAAATAGAAATGTAGCAGACCAAGTTGCCGTTTCTATGAAAGATTGGGCACTGGCTAAAGGTGTTACACATTACACACATTGGTTTCAACCATTAACCGGTTCTACCGCTGAAAAGCACGATGCGTTTTTTGAAACGGTTAGTGATGGTGTAGCTATTGAAAAGTTTGATGGAGGCCAGTTAGTTCAACAAGAACCAGACGCATCAAGTTTTCCAAGTGGTGGCATTAGAAATACTTTTGAAGCCAGAGGTTATACCGCCTGGGATCCTTCTTCACCAGCATTTGTTTACGGTACAACATTATGTATTCCAACTATTTTTGTAGCTTATACCGGTGAAGCGCTAGATTATAAAACGCCATTAATAAGAGCGCTAAATGCAGTTGATAGTGCGGCAACCGATGTTTGTAAATATTTTGATAAAAGCGTAAAAAAAGTATACGCTTCATTAGGTTGGGAGCAAGAATATTTTTTGGTAGATAAATTATTAGCAGCTAGTAGGCCAGATATTATTTTAACTGGGCGTACTTTGTTAGGGCATTCTTCGGCTAAAGGTCAGCAATTAGATGATCATTATTTTGGAGCCATACCAAACCGTGCTCTAAATTTTATGAGAGATTTAGAACACGAATGCATGCTTTTAGGCATACCAGCTAAAACAAGACATAATGAAGTAGCACCAAACCAATTTGAAATTGCACCAATTTTTGAAGAAGCTAACCTAGCGGTAGACCACAATTCTCTGTTGGTTGATGTCATCGGTCGTGTGGCATCGCGTCATAATTTTAAAGTTTTACTGCATGAAAAACCATTTGTAGGTATGAATGGCTCAGGTAAACACAACAACTGGTCTTTATCAACAAATACGGGTGTAAATTTATTGTCTCCAGGAAAAACACCTATGAGCAACCTTCAGTTTTTAACATTTTTTGTAAACACTATTAAGGCAGTACACACGCATGAGGCATTATTAAGAGCATCTGTAGCTTCAGCAAGTAATGATCATAGGTTGTGCGGTAATGAAGCGCCACCAGCTATAATGTCTGTGTTTATTGGGCAACAATTAACTAAGGTTTTAGAAGATTTAGAAGGGGTTACAAAAGGAAAACTATCACCCGAAGAAAAAACAGAACTTAAACTAAATGTAATTGGTAAAATACCCGATGTTTTATTAGATAATACCGATAGAAACAGGACATCGCCATTTGCATTTACTGGAAATAAATTTGAGTTTAGAGCCGTAGGATCTACTGCCAATTGTGGTAACCCAATGACAATTTTAAATACCATTGTAGCAAAACAATTAAAAGATTTTAAAGTTGATGTAGATAAACTTATAGACACCAAAGGCTTAAAAAAAGATGAAGCTGTTTTTAATGTGCTACGCGAGTACATAAAATCATGCAAAGACATTTTGTTTGAAGGAAATGGTTATGGCGAAGCATGGGAAACCGAGGCAAAAAAGCGCGGATTAAGTAACAATAAAACCACACCCGAAGCCCTAAAAGCAAAAATTTCAAAGCAAACAATTAATTTGTTTAAAGAAATGAATGTTATGAGTGAAATAGAAACAAGGGCACGCTATGAAATTGAAATGGAAGCTTACATTAAGCACATTCAAATTGAAGGACGCGTACTTGGTGATATTGCATTAAACCACATTGTGCCTACAGCTGTAAAATATCAAAATACTTTAATTGAAAACGTAAAAGGTTTAAAAGATATTTTTGAGAAAAGCTTTAAAACGGTGGCTAAAGAACAAATAAATTTAATAGAACAAATTTCAGCACATATAGAAGGTATAAATACCCACGTAAACAAAATGGTTGATGCCAGAAAAGAAGCCAATAAAATTGAAAAAATGGAAGACAAAGCCATGGCTTATTGCAACAGTGTAAAACCATTATTTGATAATATTCGCTACCATTGTGATAAATTAGAGCTCTTAGTTGATGATGAAATTTGGCCATTAACCAAGTACAGAGAATTGTTATTTACACGCTAGTGTTTAAAACTTACAAAATCCTGCCTCAAAAAAGCAGGATTTTTTAATTCAAAAAAGTAAATTTGCAGCACAATACAACATTATGAGTCAAGAAGTTTCTAAACGTTATGCACAACGTGGTGTTTCAGCATCAAAAGAAGATGTACACAATGCTATAAAAAATATTGATAAAGGGTTATTTCCTAAAGCATTTTGTAAAATAGTACCAGATTATTTAACCAATAATGAAGATTATTGCCTAATAATGCACGCTGATGGTGCTGGTACAAAATCATCATTAGCATATATGTATTGGAAAGAAACGGGCGATGTTTCAGTATGGAAAGGTATTGCACAAGATGCCTTAATTATGAATATAGACGATTTACTTTGCGTTGGCGCCACAGATAATATTATGCTGTCATCAACTATTGGTAGAAACAAAAACTTAATTCCCGGTGAAGTTATTTCAGCAATTATAAATGGTACAGAAGAATTAATTTCAGAATTAAAAACGTTTGGTGTAACCATTCATTCAACAGGTGGCGAAACTGCAGATGTTGGAGATTTAGTAAGAACCATAATTGTAGATTCTACCGTAACGGCAAGAATGAAACGTAGTAATGTAATAGATAATGCTAACATTCAACCCGGAGATGTTATTGTTGGTTTGGCATCTTTTGGGCAAGCAACTTATGAAAAAGAATATAATGGCGGTATGGGTAGTAATGGCTTAACGTCTGCCCGTCATGATGTTTTTAATAAGTATTTAGCTGAAAAATTTCCTGAAAGTTTTGATGCTTCAGTGCCAGAAGAATTAGTGTATTCTGGAGCTGTTAAATTAACTGATGCCGTTGAAAATTCACCAATAAATGCTGGTAAATTGGTGTTGTCTCCAACAAGAACTTATGCGCCAATAATTAAAGAAATTTTATCAAAATATAATAGTGATACTGTACATGGTATGGTGCATTGTTCAGGAGGAGCGCAAACTAAAATACTTCATTTTATAGATGAAAATCATGTTATAAAAGATAACTTATTTCCAGTTCCACCGTTGTTCAAACTTATTCAAGAACAATCAAAAACAGATTGGAAAGAAATGTACCAAGTGTTTAATTGCGGGCACCGTATGGAGTTGTATGTAAAACCTGAAATAGCTGAAAGCATTATAGAAGTATCAAAATCTTTTAATGTTGATGCGCAAATTATAGGAAGGGTTGAAGCTTCAAAAGAAAAAAAACTCACCATAAAAAGTGCGTTTGGGGAGTTTAATTATTAATATTTTTACTTCGTTTTGTTAAAATGGAACGATTGTTGATAAATTCAACACTTTATAACAACCTAACATAAAGCCATGAGATACACCATTTTAGCGCTATTTTGTTTGTCTTTTTTATTTTCAAACGCGCAGCCAGATTCTCTGTACTTAAAAGAAAAACCAAAAAAATACGATGGCCCACAGTGGGTAAGAAAAAACAAAGCTACTGTAGACTTAAATGAGGTGGCTTTTGTAAACTGGAATGCCGGTGGTACCAATTCAATTTCGGGGCTTGTAGGTTTTGAGGCCACTAGAAACTATAGCGATAAATATTTTTCATGGCGTAACAATATTATTATGCGTTATGGTGTTAATAAACAACAATCTAGAGAGTTAAGAAAAACCGATGATTTAGTTGAGCTAAACTCAAATATTGGCTACAAACCTACTGTGTCTTCGCATTGGTATTATTCTGCAAGATTAAATTTTAGAACGCAGTTTGCTAATGGTTACAAATATCCAGATACTAATAATCCTATTTCTAGATTTTTAGCACCGGGGTATTTGTTTTTTGGTGGCGGAATGGAGTATGGAAAAGATATTGATAAAATATCGGCTTATTTTTCGCCATTAACGCTTAAAGCAACCTTTGTTTTAGATGAAGATTTGGCTAATTCTGGTGCCTTTGGAGTAGAACCAGCAGAGTTAGATGCAGATGGAAATGTAATTGTACCGGGTGAACAATTTAGGCGTGAACTAGGTATTTTAATTACCAATAGCTACGAAATGGAAGTGGCACAAAATATTACTATGCAGCATAAAGTTAGTTTGTATACTGATTATATACACAACTTTGGAAATGTTGATGTAGATTGGAGATTAGATTTTGATTTTAAAGTGAATAACTACATACGCGCCAGACTAGGATCGCATTTAAGGTATGATGATGATGTTAAAACCTTAAAAGAAACCGATGTAGATGGAGAGTTTGATGAAGAAGGCGCCAAAGTACAGTGGAAACAGTTTCTTGGTATTGGTTTTGCTGTAGATTTTTAATTTCTATTTTCTATAATTAATTTTAAAAACTTGTTAACTTTTTGGTGTTAATAAATTTTTAACTATCTAATATTCAAATATTTAAGTTGTTTTTCTTGTAAGCTTTATGATTTTTATCATGTGTTAAGTTGTGCTGTTTAGCTATATTTGCAGTTTACTTTTTTTTAACAAAACTTTACTTAACATTCAAGCAAATATGAAAGAGCACTTAACCAAAACGCCCCCAAAAACGTATACCCAAGACCAAGCGTTTCAAGCATCATTAAAATATTTTAAAAATGACGATTTAGCGGCTAGAGTGTGGCTAAATAAATATGCTTTAAAAGATTCTGAAGGAAACATTTATGAGCTCACGCCAAATGATATGCACCGTCGTATAGCAAAAGAGCTTGCTAGAATTGAGTTAAAATATAAAAATCCGTTAACCGAAGATGAGATTTTTAATTTAATAAAAGACTTTAAATACATTGTGCCACAAGGAAGCCCAATGGCTGGAATAGGCAATCCGTATCAAATAGCTTCATTATCAAACTGTTTTGTTATAGGTAATTCGGGCGATTCAGATTCTTACGGTGGTATTATGAAAATAGATCAGGAGCAAGTGCAATTAATGAAACGCAGAGGCGGCGTTGGGCATGATCTTTCACATATTCGTCCTAAAGGTTCGGGCGTTAAAAATTCAGCATTAACATCAACAGGTATTGTGCCTTTCATGGAACGTTATTCAAACTCTACAAGAGAAGTAGCGCAAGACGGTAGGCGAGGTGCTTTAATGCTTTCAGTATCTATTAATCACCCAGATTCTGAAGATTTTATAAACGCAAAACTAGAGCAAGGTAAAGTAACAGGAGCCAATGTATCTGTGAGAATTGATGATGCTTTCATGAAAGCAGTAAAAAATGATGCAGAGTATACGCAAAAATACCCTGTGTTCAGTAAAAACCCCAAAGCCTTAAAAACAATTCAAGCAAAAGAACTGTGGAAGAAAATAGTGCATAACGCATGGAAATCTGCAGAACCAGGTATTTTATTTTGGGATACCATTATTAATGAATCTGTGCCAGATTGTTATGCAGATTTAGGCTATAAAACCGTATCAACAAACCCATGTGGAGAAATTCCATTATGCCCCTATGATTCTTGTAGATTGTTGGCTATTAATTTGTTTTCATACGTTGAAAACCCTTTTACAGCAAAGGCATCTTTCAATTTTAATTTATTTAAAAAACATGTAGCGTTTGCACAAAGAATAATGGATGATATTATTGATTTAGAGTTAGAAAAAATTGATAATATTCTAGAAAAAATTGATGCAGATCCAGAAACAGCCGAAGTAAAATCTATTGAGCGCAACCTTTGGTTAAATATAAAACGCAAAGCAGAAGAGGGCAGGCGTACAGGTGTTGGTATAACTGCAGAAGGTGATATGTTAGCCGCATTGGGTATTCAATACGGTAGTGAAAAAGGCAATGCGTTTTCTTTAGAAGTACACAAAACTATAGCCATTGAAGCCTACAGAGCTTCGGTTTATTTAGCTAAAGAGCGTGGTGCTTTTAAGGTTTTTGATGCTGAAAGAGAAAAAGAAAATCCATTTATTAATAGATTGAAAGAAGCCGATAGCAAACTATATTACGAAATGCTAGAATATGGCCGAAGAAATATTGCATTATTAACCATTGCACCAACCGGTACAACAAGTTTAATGACGCAAACAACATCAGGTATTGAGCCTATATTTTTACCTGTTTACAAACGTAGAAGAAAAGTAAATCCAGGTGATAAAGATGTGCGCGTAGATTTTGTTGATGAAGTTGGTGACTCATGGGAAGAATACGTGGTATTTCACCATAGATTCAAGCAATGGATGGAAGTAAACGGTATTGATACCAATAAAAACTTTACACAAGAAGAGTTAGATGCTTTAGTAAAACAATCGCCTTATTATAAAGCAACCTCAAATGATGTAGATTGGTTGAGTAAGGTTAGCATGCAAGGTGCAATACAAAAATGGGTAGACCACTCAATTAGTGTAACTATAAATTTACCAAACGATGTAAACGAAGATTTGGTGGGCGAGCTATATTTAAAAGCTTGGGAAGTAGGCTGTAAAGGCGTTACAGTGTATCGAGATGGTTCACGCTCAGGTGTTTTAATTTCCAATGATGAGAAAAAAGAAGAAGACACCACAGATAATAACACTTTAACAGCTTTTCCAACAAAAAGACCACAAAGCTTAGAAGCCGATGTTGTTCGTTTTCAAAATAATAAAGAAAAATGGATTGCCTTTATTGGTTTAATTGAAGGGAAGCCATACGAGATTTTTACAGGTTTAATTGATGATGAAGACGGTATTTTAATTCCGCGTTGGGTAAATAATGGGCTAATTATTAAAAATAGAAATGAAGACGGCTCTAAGCGTTATGATTTTCAGTATAAAGATAAACGAGGTTATAAAATAACCATTGAAGGTTTATCGCATAAATTTAACCCAGAATATTGGAACTACGCTAAACTAATTTCAAGTACCTTACGTCATGGTATGCCAATAGACAAAATTGTAGATTTAATTAATAGTTTGCAGCTAGATACAGAATCTATAAACACATGGAAGAATGGCGTTGGTAGAGCCTTAAAACGTTATGTGGCCGATGGTACAAAAGCCCAAGGGCAAACGTGTTCAAACTGTAATTCTGAAAATTTAATTTACCAAGAAGGTTGCTTAACTTGTAAAGATTGTGGCTCTTCTAAATGTGGATAAAACTAAAAGAAAGTAATAAAAAGGAAGCTGAAATGGCTTCCTTTTTTGGATTATAACCTAAACTTTAGTCTCAAAAATCATACAAACTCACTAAGTATAATTAAAAAAGGGATGCTTAATAAAACATCTATTAAATAGATAAATGAAAATAATTTAAAAGTTGAAATGCCAAGGTTTTTATAAAGAACTAATTTTCTTCGGGCGTTAGTTTCGGTAATAAAATACCATAAAAAAACTATTAAAAACAATTTAGTTATAACAATAGCTACAGGTTCAATTTTCATAAAAGAAAACAATACATTAATAGCAAAAGACCAAAGAAAGTATGGTTTATAAAATATAAATATTGAAAATAATTGCTGCATAGTTGTATAATAAACGTGCTTTCAATAAAAATATTCTGCCAAATAATAGTAATAGCTTAAAAGGCTTTATATAAAATTGATAAATTATCGTATTTTTGGTCACCAATTAAAAGCGGCAGATGTTAGAGAAATTACAAATAGTAAAACAGCGTTTTGATGAGGTTAGTGATTTAATCATTCAACCAGATATTATCTCAGATCAAAAACGTTATGTAGAATTAAACCGAGAATATAAAGATCTTAGAATTTTAATGGATAAGCGTGAAGCTTACATTGAATTAACTAATAATTTGGCTGAAGCTGAAGAAATAATTTCTGATGGTAGTGATGCAGAAATGGTTGAAATGGCCAAAATGCAATATGATGAAGCCAAAGAAGGCATACCAAAATTAGAAGAAGAAATTAGAGTATTGCTTATACCTAAAGACCCTGAAGATGCTAAAAATGCGGTGGTAGAGTTACGTGCTGGTACAGGTGGCGATGAGGCAAGTATTTTTGCTGGAGATTTGTTTAGAATGTACACCAAATATTGTGAAGGCAGAGGCTGGAATGTTAGTACGGTAGATTTTAGTGAAGGTACCAATGGCGGATTTAAAGAAATACAGTTTGAAGTATCAGGTGAAGATGTTTATGGTACATTAAAGTTTGAAGCTGGTGTACACCGTGTACAACGTGTACCACAAACGGAAACCCAAGGGCGCGTGCATACCAGTGCAGCAACCTGTATGGTGTTTCCAGAAGCCGAAGAGTTTGATGTAGAAATTAACCCTAAAGATGTTCGTATAGATTATTTTTGTTCTTCAGGTCCTGGTGGGCAATCTGTAAATACTACCTATTCGGCAGTGCGTTTAACGCATATTCCAACAGGATTAGTGGCACAGTGTCAAGACCAAAAATCTCAGCACAAGAATAAAGAAAAAGCTTTTAAAGTATTACGCTCTAGGTTATATGATTTAGAATTAGCAAAAAAGCAAGAAGCAGATGCGGCTAAACGTGGTAGTATGGTAACATCGGGTGATAGAAGTGCTAAAATTAGAACATATAATTATCCGCAAGGGCGTGTTACAGACCACAGAATTGGTTTAACACTTTACGATTTACAAAACATTGTAAACGGCGATATTCAAAAAATAATTGATGAACTTATGCTAGCTGAAAATACTGAAAAGTTAAAAGCTAGTGACGAAACCATATAAATTTGTAATTCCCGCAATAGCGGGAATCTTTTTATATAAATGTTTGTTTTGAAATAAATAGAAATGACCACACAACAATTAGTTTCAGAAATAAAAAGAAAACAATCCTTTCTATGTATTGGGTTAGATGTAGATTTAAATAAAATACCACAACATCTTTTAAAAGAAGACGATCCTATTTTTGCTTTCAATAAAGCTATTATTGATGCTACACATCATTTATGCGTTGCCTATAAACCTAATACGGCGTTTTATGAAGCTTACGGTATTAAAGGTTGGCAAGCGCTAGAAAAAACAATTAATTACCTAAACAAAAACTACCCCGAAATATTTACCATTGCCGATGCTAAACGAGGTGATATTGGTAATACAAGTACTATGTATGCCAAAGCTTTTTTTGAAGATTTAGCTTTTGATTCTGTAACCGTGGCACCATATATGGGAAAAGATTCTGTTGAACCTTTTTTAGCTTTTGAAAACAAACATACCATTTTATTGGCTTTAACATCAAACCAAGGCGCCTTTGATTTTCAAACAAAAACGGTTGATGGTAAAGAGCTTTATAAAAAAGTGTTAGAAACATCAAAAACATGGTGTAATTCTGAAAACCTTATGTATGTAGTAGGTGCTACTAAGGCAGAGTATTTGGCAGATATAAGAAGCATTATTCCAAACAGTTTTTTATTAGTACCAGGTGTAGGTGCACAAGGCGGAAACTTGCAAGATGTTTGTAAATACGGCATGAGTGCTAACATAGGCTTGTTAATAAATTCATCGCGCGGTATTATTTATGCTTCAAATAATGAAGATTTTGCTCAAGCAGCAGCAAATAAAGCTAAAGAACTTCAGCAGCAAATGGAAATTGAGTTGACTCGTATTTCTTAAAAGCAATAAAGCTATTGTAATCGCTTTGTAAGAGTACTGAAAGTAAAATGTTTTCTTCAGAATGCTAAAAATTAAAGATCAACTAAATAGAATTATTGCTTTTGAAGAAACACCAAATCGTATAATTTCTTTAGTGCCAAGTCAAACAGAATTATTGTGCGATTTGGGTTTAGAATCTTCAATAATTGGGGTTACAAAGTTTTGCGTACATCCGCATTTTATAAAAACTAATGCAGCTGTAGTTGGTGGTACAAAGCAAATACATATTGAAAAAATAAAAGTATTAAAGCCCAATATTATTCTTTGTAATAAAGAAGAAAACACAAAAGAAATAGTTGAAGCTTGTGAAGCTTTTTGTACCGTACACGTATCAGATATTTATACAATACAAGACAGTTTACAACTTATAAAACAATACGGTACTTTATTTAATGTTGAAGAAGACGCAGTACGTATTTGTAATGAAATAAAAATACAACAAAAAGGTTTTGAGCATTTTATTAAAAATAAAAAGCAGTTTAATGTAGCCTATTTTATTTGGAAAAACCCTTGGATGGTAGCTGCAAATAATACATTTATAAATTATTTATTAGCTATTAATGGTTTTAATAATTATTACAAAAACCAAAGCAGATACCCAGAAATTACATTGCAAGTAAATTTGGAAATTGATTTAGTTATGCTATCAAGCGAGCCTTTTCCGTTTAATGAAAAGCATAAAAAAGACTTGAAAACATTTTTTCCTAACGCAAAAATAATTTTGGTAGACGGTGAAATGTTTTCTTGGTATGGCTCTAGGCTAATAAAAGTATTTGCTTATTTTAAAGCGCTTCGTTTAAATCTTTAGTAAATTCAACTTTGCTAATATCATCAACAAAATTAGCAATGGTTCTTTCAATTTCTTTTAAACTAATAACTTTGTTTAAATTAGGCTTAATTTTACCAACTCTACAAAAATGCTTGTTCATAACGTTCTCTTTTTTACACCATAAAGTACGATAATACATGTAATTTAGATGTAAGAAAAAAGTTAAAGAATTACTAAAGTTTTTAAGCTGGTTTAGCAATATCTCTAGATAAATATTTAAGCTTGTTAATTTTATCAAGTAGTTTTATGGCGCGGTATTCAGAAATATCACTTAACGCAGAATCTGTTTGCCTAAAATTATAGGCTTCTTCAACAAGTTCTTTATAGCGCCGGTTTAGGGCGTTTTTTTTGTGCGTTATCAATATTAATCTATCCATAATTTATTGAATAAGAAGAAATTAAATATACGTTTTTTATTGAAGTATTCAAATTTATTTATGTTTAAATTTATAGGTTTTAAATGCTTGGGTTTAAAAGAAAAAAATCTGAACAGATGAACCATTCAGATTTTTATTATAAATAAGTCTATTTAAGTATTAATCTTGTAAGGCAAATACTTTTTTTAGTAAATCTGTAGTTCTTGAATTTACTTTGTTTCTAATTTCTTTTTCTTCAACAGCAATCATGGTATAAACACCTTTTAAGGCTTCGTTTGAAACATAATCTGTTAAGTCTGGGTTTACATTATTAGTTAGCGGTAAGGCGTTGTATTTGGTTATTAAATTTTTCCAAATATCATCTGCGCCCACTTTAGAAAATGAGTTTTTTATTACCGGGTTAAATCTGTCATATAACGCCGTTTGTGTTTTGCTTGTTAAATATTGTGTAGCAGCATTATCATTACCTAATAATATATTTTTGGCATCGGCAAAGGTAATGCCTTTAACAGCATCAATAAAAATAGGTGTTGCTTCGTTAACTGCATCTTCGGCAGCTCTATTTAATACTTTTAAACCTTCATCGGCTAATTTGCTTAAGCCAATACCTCTTAGGGTTTTATCTACTTTTTGTAGCTCTTGGGGTAAAAGTATTTTAACTAATTCGTTTTTATAAAAGCCATCTTTTTGGGTAAGTTTAGTTACTTGCTTATCTATACCAAAATCTAAAGCTTGCCTTAAACCAGCAGCAATGTCGGTGTTTGTTATACCGCCACTTTGCGGCAGTTGATTAACTACTTGTTGCAACTCTGCGCATGAAGTAAGACTACAAATTAATAATAGGGTAATTAACTTTTTTATCATGTTTTCTATTTTAAGTGTAAAGTTAAAAAATATTAAATATAAAAGGCATCTGAGAGAATGATGCCTTAGGGAGATGATATGATGCCGTACTTCAAAAAAAAACATCACTTTTAAAATCATAAATACTTAACATTTATTAAGACACTAATTTTTCTAATTTGTCACATTAATAGTTTTATTAACTTGAATTATAATTTTTTAGCATGATATTTGTTATAATTGTATAAATGAATTTAAACATGAGAATGAAAAAAATACTTTTATTAGTTTGTTTTATAATTTTTAACTTCTTGTCTTATGGGCAAATAAGAATTTCAGAAGTTATAAAACAGTCTGAAATTGTTAACACTAATGAAAGCAAATTATATTTTATAGATTTTTGGGCTACTTGGTGCGCACCCTGTATTAGCGCTTCAAAGTACTTAACGGTTTTACAAAAGCAACATCCAAATGATTTGCATATTGTGTCTCTATCACAAGAAAATGCGGCAATAGTTTCAAACTTCTTAACTAAGCATAATTTAGCATTAACTACGGCTATTGATTATAATGGTGAAACCTTTAAAAACAACAACGTACAAAGCTTACCTTATGGCGTTTTGTTTGATGCTAATGGTAATAAACTTTGGGAAGGGCATCCAGCAAATTTAAAGGCCCACACATTACAGGGTTTTGTAAATAATAGTGTAAATAAACGTGCTTTTTCTGATGTTTTTGAAGTTGTAATTTCTGAAAATACAGTAGCTGAAAGTTATTCGCCAAGGCAAGATATTGAAATCGAAGAAACTGATGTAATTGAAACCGAAGATTTTCAAATAATAAATAAGCATACTTATGTTGAGCTACAGGGGCGTTTAAATGCTATTTTGGCTTATGGTTGGAAGGTTAATATAAATCAAGTAAACGTTGATCCGGCAGATAATAAATATTATAAATTGTATTTGAAAAAAGACTCTAAGCACTATAGAAATTTTCCTGATACATTTTTAAAAAAGCTTAAAATGAAATTGAAAACACAAACTGTTTTAACCGATAGTTATGTTTTAGATATGAATGCATCAACTTTATGGGATACGTTTCAAATTAATTGGGAGGATAACCCAGAGCGTTTTTTAATTGGCGATTCTGATATTAAAGCCGATAATGTATCAGTAAAAGATATGGTTTATATGTTAAGTAAAGTTTTAGAGAGTCCGGTGGTTGTAAAAAATAATAAAGCAAATAATAATGAACGTTTACATGATTGGGATATTCATTATAAGTTTTATGATTTAATGGTTTCTAACCTATCAGACAATTATGGTATTAAACTAGAAAAAGCAAAAACCCCACTTGAAAAATATTTAATAATAAAAAAAGCACCTTAAAAAAGGTGCTTTTTTTATTATTATTTAGCGGTAATTATTAGTTGCTAATTACTCTAAATTCAGTACGTCTGTTTTTCTTGTGCTCACCTTCAGAACAATCAACACCGTTAGAACATCTGTTTACTAATCTAGTTTCACCATATCCTTTAGCAATTAATCTATTTCTAGAAATACCTTTAGAAACTAAGTAGTTTACAACAGAGTTAGCTCTTTGTTGAGATAAAGACATGTTGTAATCATCGTTTCCTCTAGAATCTGTATGAGACATTAACTCAATGCTTACAGGCTTATTGTTTAATAATGGTAATAAAGTATCATCAATTACTTTTTTAGAAGCTGGTGTAATTCTAGCGCTACCTAACTCATAAAAAATAGGTAATACGTTAGCATCTAATAAACCACAATCAACTTCTTCCCATGTAGTAATACCACCTTTTTTAGCTAATACAGTTCTTGTAACAGTTTGTGTTTTAGCAGGTACAGTTACGCTTTTTGTGTAAGCAGGCTTATCAACAACTTGTTTTTTAATAGTAGCATATTGTGCAGGAATTACTTGCTCTTCCATTCTAGCAGGTGTTTTAATAACTTGCTTTTTGTAAGTTGAAGGAATCTCAGAAACAGGCACATTGTTAGTATTAGCATCAGTAGCTAAAGTAGTGTAGCTTACATCTCTGTATTGCGCTGGGTATTCAACAAAACATGCTACAACACAATCTTCTTTGTTTGGAGAGCTACAAACAGTTTCTTTGTATTCCCATCCAGAAGTTTTTGGATATGTTTCAAAAGTTCTAGAGCTTTTACCAAAAGTAGCAGGATTAATTGTAATGTCACTTCTGCCTTCTTTTTTAATGTAAGAAACATCAATAGTTTCATAAGTAGCAGGAACATACACAAACTTTTTAGTAGCTTCTTTTACTAAAACACGCTCTTCTACAGTTTTGTATGTTGCAGGAACAACTTCTAAAGTTGTGTAAGCAGGATAAACTTCAATAGTTTCTTCTATTGTTTTAAATTCATCTTTAGTAATACATTTAACATAACATTTACCAGGCTCTGGGTTTGCTGGTAAGTTTTGAGCTTGTGAGAATCCGAAACCTAAAAGTAAAGTTAGGCATAAAATAAAATTTGATTTCATAAAAAAAAATTTAGTTAATGGTTTTAATTTTCTTGCTTGTTAGACACACACAAAATAATAAAGTCACATTACATTAACTAAATCTTAAGGTTATTTTTGTAATAATTTTATTGTTAAGAAAAAATTACGGTTTTATTATTGTAAACCATTACTTTCCTGTCGGCATGTAATTTTACTGCATTTGCTAAAACTATTTTTTCTAAATCACGGCCTTTAGCAATCAAATCTGGTATAGAATGTGCATGTGTAACACGTGTAACATCTTGCTCTATAATTGGGCCAGCATCAAGCTCTTCAGTAACATAATGGCTGGTGGCACCAATAATTTTAACACCACGTTTGTATGCTGAGTGATATGGTTTTGCACCAACAAAAGCTGGTAAGAAAGAGTGATGTATGTTTATAATTTTGTTGGTGTATTTATTAATTAGTTTAGGTGAAACTATTTGCATGTAGCGTGCCAACACAATAAAATCTATTTTATGCTCTTCTAATAATTTTAATTGTTCATCTTCGGCTTTAGCTTTGGTGTCTTTAGTTACCGGAATATGGTAAAAAGGAATATTAAAATTATCGGCAATGGTTTTTAGTGTATTATGATTACTAATTATAAACGGAATTTCTAAATTAAGTTCACCTGCATTGTATCTGCCTAATAGATCATATAAACAATGATCATATTTTGAAATAAACAGAGCCATTTTTGGTTTCTTTTCAGAAGAATAAATGCGCCATTTCATATCAAAATTATCGGCTAGAACACCTTTAAAAGCGTCCTTAAAAGCATCAGTAGAAAAAGCTTCAGAAGCAAATTCACTTTCCAAGCGCATAAAAAATATATTCTGCTCTCTATCAACATGTTGGTCTATATAAACAATATTTCCGTTTTGTTGAGCAATAAAATTGGTAACTGATGCTATAATGTTAGGTTTATCATTACAGTGTATTAAAATGGTAATCTTATTCATAAGGCATAAAATATATAAACGCCAGTAAAATTATATTAAAATTGAACTAATGCTATTTAAAATTATATTTTTTGAAAATAATTTATAATTAGGTTGTATTTTTGAATATTTCGTAAATTGCAAGCGTAAAAATGATATTTCTTTAAAAATGAGTGAAACCAATATATATAAACCAAAACATAATATTAGAGTTGTAACTGCTGCGTCTTTATTTGACGGACATGATGCTGCTATAAATATAATGCGCAGAATAATTCAGGCTACGGGCGTTGAAGTTATTCATTTAGGGCATGATAGAAGTGTTGAAGAGGTTGTAAATACTGCAATTCAAGAAGATGTAAATGCTATATGTTTAACCTCATATCAAGGCGGACATAATGAGTATTTTAAATATATGTATGATTTATTGCAGGAAAAAGGAGCAGGACACATTAAAATTTTTGGCGGCGGCGGCGGTGTTATTCTACCAAGTGAAATTAAAGATTTAATGCATTACGGCATTGCAAGAATTTATTCGCCTGATGATGGTAGAGCTATGGGGTTGCAAGGAATGATTAATAATTTAGTTAAAACATCAGATTTTGCCATTGGTAATGTATTAACAAATGAAGTTGAGTTGCTTAAGGCACAAAACCATGGCGCTATTGCTAGAATAATTTCAGCTATCGAAAATTTTCCTGATGTTGCAAAAAAACAGCTTCAAATTATAAATAAAGAAAATTCAAATACCCCTGTTTTAGGAATTACAGGAACAGGCGGCGCCGGAAAATCATCATTAGTAGATGAATTAGTAAGGCGTTTTTTAATTGATTTTCCTAAAAAAACCATTGGTATTATTTCTGTTGATCCTTCAAAACGAAAAACTGGCGGCGCCCTTTTAGGTGATAGAATTAGAATGAATGCTATTAACAATTCTCGGGTGTACATGCGTAGTTTGGCAACACGTCAATCTAACCTTTCACTATCAAAACATATTGATGAAGCTATACAGGTTTTAAAAGCTTCCAATTTCGATTTAATTATTTTAGAAACATCGGGTATTGGGCAATCGGGCTCTGAAATTGTTGAGCATTGCAATGTGCCAATGTATGTAATGACGCCTGAGTTTGGTGCAGCCACACAGCTTGAAAAAATTGATATGCTAGATTTTGCCAATATTGTAGCTGTCAATAAATTTGATAAACGAGGTGCTTTAGATGCCCTGCGTGATGTGAAAAAACAATACGTACGAAACCATAATTTATGGGATGCTGAAGAAGATGAACTCCCAGTTTACGGCACTATTGCATCACAATTTAATGATCCTGGAATGAACCGATTATACAAAGCGGTTATTGATGCTTTGGTTGAAAAAACAGGTGCAAATTTTAAGTCGTCTTTCAAATTAACGCATCATTTAAGTGAAAAGCTTTTTATCATTCCGCCGTCAAGAATACGTTATCTTTCTGAAATTTCAGAAAACAATCGCAATTACAATAAAAAAGGACAAGAACAAGCCGGTATTGCCCAAAAGCTGTACGGTATTTACCAAACAATTTGTTCTGTTGCTGAAATTTCAAATGTCAATGAAAAATCAATTTTAAATAACAATGGAATAAATCAGGATGAAATTCTTCGCATTACTAAAAATGAAAATAGTATTTCTACTGAAGAAGACATAACCAGCAATACATTTCAACTCTTAAAACTTCTGTTTAAAGAGTTTGACCGCGTAAAAATGAATTTAACACCACAAAATTGGGAGTTAATTATCAATTGGCAATTGAAAGTAGAAAAATACAAAGCGCCAGTTTATACATTTAAGGTTCGTGATAAAGAATTAAAAATTGAAACACATTCAGAGTCGTTATCGCATCTTCAAATACCTAAAGTTGCATTGCCAAAATACACCGCTTGGGGAGATTTGTTACAATGGATTTTACAAGAAAACGTACCAGGGCAATTTCCTTTTACATCAGGGTTGTATCCGTTTAAAAGAGTAGGCGAAGATCCTGCAAGAATGTTTGCTGGTGAAGGTGGGCCTGAACGCACAAACAGAAGATTTCACTACGTAAGTAAAGGCATGCCTGCTAAACGATTATCAACTGCTTTTGATAGCGTAACACTTTACGGAAACGACCCAGATTACAGACCCGATATTTACGGTAAAATAGGTAACGCCGGTGTAAGTATTTGCTGTTTAGATGATGCTAAAAAACTCTATTCTGGTTTTAATTTAGCCCATGTAAAAACCTCGGTAAGTATGACTATTAATGGGCCAGCACCTATGTTGCTTGGTTTTTTTATGAATGCAGCCATAGACCAACAATGCGAAATTTATATAAAAGAAAATAATTTAGAAGCTGAAGTTGAAGCTAAAATAACCGCCATGTATAAAGGTAAAGAAAGACCTAAATATAATGGAGATTTACCAGAAGGTAATGATGGCTTAGGTTTAATGTTGTTGGGCGTTACAGGTAATAAAGTGTTGCCAAAAGATGTTTATGAAAATATTAAAAGAGATACCATTGCACAGGTTCGTGGTACTGTACAAGCCGATATTTTAAAAGAAGACCAAGCGCAAAACACCTGTATTTTTTCAACAGAATTTGCATTGCGTTTAATGGGCGATGTGCAAGAATATTTCATTAATAATAATGTGCGTAATTTTTATTCGGTGTCAATTTCTGGGTATCATATTGCCGAGGCTGGTGCAAACCCAATAACACAACTGGCTTTAACGCTTTCTAATGGTTTTACCTATGTAGAATATTACTTAAGTAGAGGCATGGATATAAATAAATTTGGACCTAATTTATCGTTTTTCTTTTCCAACGGATTAGATCCCGAATATGCCGTAATTGGGCGTGTGGCAAGACGTATTTGGGCCAAAGCCATGAAAGATAAATATGGCGCTAATGAGCGAGCACAAATGTTAAAATATCATATTCAAACATCGGGTAGAAGTTTACATGCGCAAGAAATAGATTTTAATGATATTAGAACCACATTGCAAGCGCTTTATGCTATTTATGATAACTGTAACTCATTGCATACCAATGCTTATGATGAGGCCATAACCACGCCAACCGAAGAATCTGTTCGTCGTGCCATGGCTATTCAATTAATAATTAATAAAGAATTAGGGTTGGCTAAAAACGAAAACCCTACACAAGGCGCGTTTATAATAGAAGAATTAACAGATTTGGTTGAAGAAGCCGTATTACAAGAATTTGATAGAATTACAGAGCGTGGAGGTGTTTTAGGCGCCATGGAAACCATGTATCAACGCAGTAAAATTCAAGAAGAAAGTTTGTATTATGAAACCCTAAAACACAATGGCAAGTTCCCAATAATTGGCGTAAACACTTTTTTAAGTAGTAAAGGGTCTCCAACTATATTGCCTGCCGAAGTTATTAGAGCAACCGAAGACGAAAAGCAATTTCAAATTAAAACATTAGAAAATCTTCATAAAACAAATGATACTGAGGCGTTGTTAAAAAAGCTTCAAAATGCAGCCATAAATAATGAAAACATTTTTAATGAACTTATGGAAGTATGTAAAGTATGTTCACTTGGGCAAATAACAAATGCCCTGTTTGAGGTTGGCGGGCAGTATAGGCGCAATATGTAAGCATAGAACCACTTTTAGATGTTTTCAAAAAGTGTGTGAATGGCTTATCCCGAACTCGTTTCGGTATAAAATTGATATGAAATTTAAATCATAAATAGAAAAAACAAAACATCATAACGCAACCAATACAAGATTTTAACGTCTACAAAACAAAAAAGTTATGATAAAAAAAATAGGCATTTTACTTATTTGTTTTGTAATGTTTACTTGTAGTAATGATAGTGTTTCTGGTGAAAAATATGAATATCATTTTTTCTCTGAAAGTGAACTTACCGTAAATACTATTGAAGGATCTTACATGAAATATGGTTTAGTTTCCGAAGGCAATAATTTAGTATTTAAATACCATTTCAAAGCCAAAGATGATGAACAAATTGCCGATGACGAATATTCAGAATTTATATATTTTGAAGTTGATAATACCATAAATAATTTTGAGTTAACTAATGAGGCTTTAACCGAAGCTAAAGTTATTTTATCAAAATCTTGTTTTTGTTTTTTTGATGATACTCCAGAAAAAAATGTAGCACCAACAGGAATTATTTCTGGTGAAAAACTATCAGATAATCAATGGAAAATTACACTCAATGTTACGTTCTACGGAGATGAAAACAGACAATTTGATAAAGTATTTATGTTGCAATAAATTCATTTAGAAAAAACATAAATTTTTTGCATCTTTTTAAAAACATCTACGTCTATTTTATGAACTTAAAAAATAGATATCATGAAAAATAACTGTACCTGCAACTGCACTGGTTGCAAAACTGGAAACTGTAAAAATTGTACATGTACCAACTGCACATGCTCAAATTGTGACTGTTAATCATTATTAAAACATAAATTAATTGCGCTAATTTTAGTAAATTTAAACTAGAATTAGCGCAATTTTATTGATGATTTATGAATACTAAAGATGTATGGAATACTTATGCTGATGCTATTAAACACTTTATTTTAAGTAAAGTGAAAGATATTATGGTTGCCGATGATTTATTGCAAGAAACATTTATTAAAGTGCACACAAAACTTAATACTTTAAAAGATGAAGACAAGCTTAAATCTTGGCTATTCTCAATAGCCCGATATACGGTTTTAGATTATTTTAGAAACAAAAAAATAGTTTATGAAACTACCGATGACGATTTTGTTTTTGAAGATAAAAAACTAGAGCATACAAAAGAAGATTGTTTACACGGTATTATTAAAAATTTACCAAAAAAATACAGAGATCCGTTATTTTTAAGTGATATAAAAGGCATGAAACAAGTTCAAATCTCAGAGCAATTACAGCTGCCTTTACCCACAGTAAAATCTCAAATACAGCGCGCTAGAAAGTTAATAGCACAAGGTTTTGTAGATTGTTGTGATTTCAAATTAAATGAAAACGGTTACTTGGTGGGCGAATTAAAAGAAAAAGCCTATTGTAAAGTATGTAATACCCACTAAAGTGTTAACATCCAATTACGCTGTAACTTCTTAAATTTTCTTAACTCATACCTTAAAATAGGTAAAAAGTCTTTACCATTACTGTTAGATTTTTCTAAACGGTAAGAGTTTTTGTAAAGCAAATTGGTTAAACGCCTTAAAGAAGCTACATGTTTATGTTTTCTTTCAGTATGGCGTTGCAATTCTGCATTTGCAATTTCTGGCGCTAAGTTTACAGATTGTTGCACAATATCACCAGAAAAGTAAATGTTTGAATCTTCAAAGCCATTTTCATTCAATGGCGCTAAATCATCATTTAAATACGTTGAAATACTTTGAGAAAGCGCTAAAATTTCTAGAGCCTTCCTATAAATAGGTAATTCCGATAGGTTTTGTGGGGTATTGTGTAACATGGCTTCCTTTTTCACTACAATTTTATCAAAATTACTCACAAGTAATTATTTTTTGCTTTAATATTTAAAGTAAATTTGTATTTTTGCTTTAAAATATATGTTTTTATAGTTTAAAATCTTTAAATGCAAATAGACGAGCTTAATAAGAAGATTTTGAGGTGTTTACAGCAAAATGCCAGACTTTCTAATGCCGAAATTGGCCGACAAGTGGGTATAAGTTCGCCTGCAGTATCAGAGCGCATAAAAAAAATGGAAGATTTGGGCATTATTGATGGCTATAAAGCTTTAGTGTCTCCTTTTGAAATTGGCTATCAACTTAAAGCTATTATTACTCTACGCGCCTTTATGGGAAAATTAAAACCGTTTTTAGAAAAGGTGAAAACTTTTGATGAAGTAGTTAATTGTTACCGTATAACAGGCGATGAAAATATTGTAATGGAAGTGGTTTTAAAAAATCAAAAACACTTAGAAACATTTATAGACCAGCTTATAATTTATGGTGAAAGTAAAACGCAAATAGTACTTTCTAGAGTTGTTAAACAAAGCGAAATTAAACCTATTTAAAGATGTTAATTGGTTAAATTTAGTTTTGTTTCAATATGTTTAGCTATACGTTTTGCATGTATTCTAGAGTTTTCAATAAACCATTTATGTGTTTCTTTTCCGCCACAAATAACGCCTGCCAAATATAGATTTTCAATGTTAGATTCCATTGTATCATTATTATAAACAGGAATTTGCTTTTCATCATCAGTTATTGCAATGCCACTATTTTTTAGCAAATTAAAATCAGGCAAGTAACCTGTAAGAGCAATAACATAATCATTTAGTAAAGTAACCGTGCCTTTTGGGGTTTTTACAGTAACTGAATTTGGTGTTATTTCTTCAATTTCAGAATTAAAATATGCCTTAATACTGCCTTCTTCAATTCTATTAACAATATCTGGTCTAACCCAATATTTTACACGTTGGCCAATGTTTTCGCCTCTTACAACCATGGTTACACGTCCGCCTTTTCGCCATATTTCTAAAGCAGCATCAACAGCAGAATTACTTGCTCCAACCACCACAACATCTTGTAAGGTGTAATTGTGCGCTTCTTTGTAATAATGTGTCACTTTATTTAGGTTTTCACCAGGAACATTTAGCATTTTTGGAATATCATAAAACCCTGTACATATTATAACATGTTTTGCTGTGTAATGGCGTTTACTTGTTTTTACTTTAAAAGTATGGGCTGTTTTTAGTATGGTTTCAACAGTTTCATACAAATTTATATTTAAGTTATTTGATGTTGTTACACGCCTGTAATATTCTAGTGCTTCATCTCTGTTAGGTTTGGGGTTGTTGCTTGTAAAGGGAATGTTGTCTATTTCTAGTTTTTCAGAAGTAGAAAAAAACGTCATGTTTTTAGGGTAATTAAAAAGGGAATTAGCTAAAGTGCCTTTTTCAATAACCACATAGTTCCAGTTTCTTTTTTTACATTCTAAAGCACAAGCAATGCCAATAGGGCCGCCACCAATAATTATAATATCTTTTTCTGTTTGCAAAGTTTCTTTTGTCATATAATTAGAATTAATTTATGCGCCACGGCGGATTTTTTCGGTTTTTTCCTGCGTGGTATAAAATAATTTTGTTGCATCTAAATCGTATAAATGGGCTTCGCGCCAAAGCCATGTTTTGTCTTCGGGTAGTTGTGTAAAATTAATACCTTTTTTTTGGAGGCTTTCAACCAAAGCATCTAATTTTTCATCTTCAAAATAAAGTGTAATACCGTTGCCTTTGGGCAGTTTTTCAACTTTATGAATAGAGAACGTGCTTTGGCCGTTTGGGCATTCAAACCTTACATACCTTGGGAGTGCTTCAACAATTAGATGCAAGCCCAAGGTTTTGTAAAATTTAGTTGCTTTTTCAACATTAATTGAAGGTATGGTTATTTGATTTAAATCCATAAAATTTCTTCATCTTCAATAGCTATAAATGATGATTTTGATTTCTTTTTAGTTTTTAAATATATTTTTAAACCAACTAACAAAAATACACAAACCGCTGCTAGTGCTGTTATAAAAAACCAGGTGTTATTAAATCCAACGTTTGCTGTTAATTGTAAACCCATGTTGTGCCCAAAAATATGGGCTATTGAAAATGCAATTGAATATAATGCCATATACTCACCTTGGTTGCCTTTTTTAGCTCTTTCCATTGCAAAAGCGTTTGAAAACGGAAAGGCTATCATTTCACCAAACGTCATTAACAGCATGCCTATTACTAATACACCAACCCAACCCGTAAGGTTTAATATTATAAAACTTAAACCCGTTAAAATAGCGCCAAAAAGCATGAGACTTGTTTTTTTAAAACGAGTATTTTCTAGCCATTTTATAAGTGGCATTTCAAAAACGAATATTAAAAAGCCATTCATACCTAAAAGAAAACCAATTTCTAATTCGGTTAAAAAATGCACGTCTTTATAGTAAATAGGCATGGTTGAAAAGTATTGTAAAAATACAATGCCAAAAAACAACATGGCTACTAAAAATATTAAAAATGCTTTATCTGCATAAGCCGATTTTGGGTTGTTAACCTTAATATTGTCTAAAATTTTTGTGGTTTTAGGGTTTAATACGTTAATTAAAACTAATGTAGCGACAATACATGTAATACCATCTACCCAAAATAAACCACCGTAACCTAATGTAGTTATAATTAAGCCACCAACCGCAGGACCTGCCGAAAAGCCTAAATTTATAGCCAAACGAATTAATGTAACAGAACGTGTTTTGTTTTCGGGTTTGCTATATGCACTAAGTGCAACAAACATGGCAGGCCTAAAAGTATCTGCTACCAGCATTACTAAAAATATACCAATACAAAACGCCACAAAAGTGCTTAAAAATTGCAGTGCAATAAATAAAATACCTGTGCTAATTAAGCTGTAGCACATTACTTTGTAGTAGCCAATTTGGTCTGTTAATTTACCGCCTAACCATGAACCCACTACAGAACCTAAACCAAAGGCACTCATAATCCAAGCTACATTACTTACGGTAAAACCTAAGCTTTTTGTAAGATATAATGATAAAAATGGAATTACCATGGTGCCGGCTCTGTTAATTAGGGTTATGAGCGCTAACCACCATACTTCTCTTGATAGTCCTTTAAACGTGTTTACGTAGTTGTTAATTAGTGTTTTCATGTGTTCTAATTTTCTAAGTCATAAAAAAATGTTTAATTAAAATGTTGATTATCAACTAAAAATAAAAAGCCCGACTGTAAAGTCGGGCTTTTTAATATTGCAATATTTTATAGTTACATCACCACAATATATAATTAGCCCAACATGATCCCTTGGTTAAGGAAATCATCCATTGCTTTTTACAAATTGCGACGAAATATCTCATTATCTAATAATTTTGAGTAACAAACCTACATAAAATATTTGTAAGTTGTATTTTTGAAATGAATTTTTTTATATGAAACGTTTTTTTATCATTCTAATTTCAAGCATTTTACTATGTGCTTGTGGCAGTAGTTTTCAGGGGTTTTACAACAACCATAAAGCCGATGTTGGGGCTACAAGTTTTCAAGTTCCTAATTTTATGAAAGCAGTTTTAAGTAACTTATCTCATGATGTTAAACATGCTATTGGTAATATTCATGATTTTAAATACATAAAACTTACCAATGTTAACGAAGCCAAAAGGCAACTTTTAATTACTGAAATGAATGCCGTTACCAATAATGGATATTTAGATGTTTTTAGAAAAAATGAAATAGATCAAACCCGTATAATTTCAGTAAAAGAGTTAGGCGCTGTAGTAACAGATGCTATTATTTTTAATAGCACAAAGGCAGGTACTTATGCGTATTATTTACAAGGAAATTTTGATCCTGAGAAAATAAAATCTTTTGCAGACGAAAACACCTTTAACTCGTTTTCATCAAATTTATTACAAAATTATAGTACTAATTTATCACCATCATTCAACTCAAATAACTAATGAAACAATTTTTTGTAGCCATATTTTGTTTAATTATATGTGTAGGTTGTGGTCAAGATAAACAACCAATAAAAGGTGAAACTGCTTACCAAAGAGATCAAAATGCCATGTTTAAAGACGTAACAAAATCGCCTTTAAAAGAAAAAGATTTAAAGCATTTTTCAGGACTAGATTTTTTTAAAGCAGACTCTAGTTACGTGGTAACCGCTACCTTGCAAAGAACTCCAGACTCTAAATGGTTTTATATGAAAACAACAACAGAGCGTGTTACAAAAGAACGTGTTTATGGTATTTTGAATTTTGAATTAAAGGGGGTTAAATGCCAATTAAACATATATCAAGGGAAAGATTTAATGAAAGACGAAGGATTTGAAGATTATTTATTCTTACCTTTTTTAGACGAAACTAATGGTGTTGAAACCTATGGCGGTGGCCGATATATTGATGCCAGAATATCCCAAGGTAATACTATGGTTATTAATTTTAACGAAGCTTACAACCCGTATTGTGCATACAATGAAAAGTATTCTTGCCCTGTTGTGCCAAGAGAAAATTATTTAAGATTAAGAGTTGAAGCTGGTGTAAAAGCCTTTAAAAAACATTAAATTTTATAAATTAATTTGAAGCGTTTTGTAAACGTCATCGAAAACTTCGCGTTTATCGGCTAAAACAATAAGTGTGTCTTCGGCTTCAATTTTTGTAGCGCCGTTGGGCGTTATATAGCTGTCGTTTCTAATAATCATGGCTATAATTGCGTTTTTAGGAAAACCTAATTCAACAATTTTTTTATCAACAGCAAAACAATGAGGCGTAATTGAAATTTCTTTCATTTCAGCCTTTGGGTTTTCAGTTAAAAGTAAATCGGTTGCAGTGAGTTTTTTGGCTTGTTCTGGTAAAGCAACGCCTAACCATTTAGCAACAACGGAAA
Source organism: Seonamhaeicola sp. ABD4_175 (assembly GCF_056160885.1). Classification (NCBI taxonomy): domain Bacteria; kingdom Pseudomonadati; phylum Bacteroidota; class Flavobacteriia; order Flavobacteriales; family Flavobacteriaceae; genus Seonamhaeicola; species Seonamhaeicola sp. ABD4_175. The sequence goes on along the minus strand of NZ_JBSWYC010000002.1, from coordinate 88,435 downwards.
GTGTTGTGCCTTGAATTAATACTGATGTTACTGAAATAAAAAATACAATATTAAAAATCATGTGAGCTTTATCAATACCTGCCAATAACGGATACGTTGCAAATACAATAGGTACAGCACCACGTAACCCAACCCATGATATGTAAAAGCGTCTTCTGGTGGGCATTTTAAAAAATATTAAACTAATAAAAACGCCTACGGGTCTGGCTACTAAAATTAAAAATATTGAAATTAAAAGACCAATGCCTACGTACGGAATTATTTGCATTGGAAAAACCAAAAGCCCTAAAGTAAGAAATAGCACAATTTGCATTAACCATGCTAAACCATCGTACATTTTTAAAATAGTTTTTTTGTGAATTAAGTCTTGATTTCCCAAATACACGGCACAAATGTAAATAGCAAGAAACCCGTTGCCACCAACAAAATTGGTAGCAGAAAAGGTTATAAACATTAGGGCAATTACCAGTACAGGATATAATCCTTCAAAATCTAATTTAATTTTATTTATAATTATTTTGCTTAGTTTACCAAAGCCAAAACCTAAAGCAGCACCTAAAATCATTTGCTGTAAAAAAAGTGGTATTACAGAGGCTAAACTTTGATCTTGATTTATAACCAATGTTAAAAAAGCAATAGTTAAAACATAAGCCATTGGGTCGTTACTACCACTTTCAAGTTCTAAAGTTGGTCTTAAATTGGTTTTTAAAGCTAAATTTTTTGAGCGTAAAATAGAAAATACAGCAGCAGCATCGGTTGATGATACAATGGAGCCTAACAACATGCTTTCATAAATGGTAAAATTAGTAATGCTCCACACAAAAACACCTAAAGATAGTGCTGTAAGTAAAACACCTAGGGTTGAAAGCGCTATGCCTTCTTTTAAAATGGGTTTTACGTAGTTCCAGTTAGTGTCTAATCCGCCAGAAAACAATATAAAATTTAGTGAAACAATGCCAATAAATTGTGCTATTTCCGGATTGTCAAAATGAATACCTCCAATACCATCAGAGCCTGCAAGCATGCCAATTGCTAAAAATAATATTAAGGTTGGTACGCCAAATTTATAGGATGTTTTACCTGCCACAAGGCTAATAAATAATAGCAATGAGCCAACTAATAATATGTTTTCAATGGTTAAATTCATTACAAACACTATAAGATTATATTAGGCGCAAAGTTATGCTTTGTAGGTGGTTAAAGCATCAAAAAAAAATGTTAAAATAAGGTTTGTTATATTTTTTATGAATGATTTTTTTGTGAAGTATTTCGAGGTTATTTTACTAAAAACATCCCTAAAAATACCGCTAAAAAACCAAGAACAAAACTAGCAATAGTATAAAAAGCAAAGGTTGTAAAATCACCCGATTTTAAAAACACATGATTTTCATAAGCAAAGGTTGAAAAGGTTGTAAAGCCTCCACAAAAGCCTGTGGCTAATAATAAGGTTTGATTTTGGCTTAACGCGTTATTTTTTGCCGCTAAACCTAAAATTATACCTATAAGAAGGCTTCCTAAAATGTTGGCTGTAAAAGTGCCGTATGGTATGCCTGTTTGCGTATTATTTAAATATTTACCAATTAAGTAGCGCAGTACACTGCCTAAACCACCACCAATAAAAACCAATAAAAGTTGTTTCATTTTTATTTTAAAGGAATGTATATTTCAGTAACCCAATTTGCTGGATTTGGAAAATCGCCCGGGTCATTGGTGTAAACTTCAAACGGACTAAAATTGGCTGCTTCTAAACCATTTTCGGCAATGAATTTATACGATGCTTCCCAAGCTTTTGGTAAATTGGTGTAATTGCCTTTTAGTGTAGTTTTTAAAGTTTTAATATTTGGCATAAAACCACAGAGTATTTCGCTACCGTTTTCAACAGTTATTTTATTCATAACTGGTATGGCGTTACTCATAATTATATTGCCTGTTTCTGGGTTCATTTCATTATAAATAGTAAATGGCATACCGTTGGCAACTATATTATTTTTTGCCATGTAGCTCATAATTTCGCCATATTGTTTACCCATAATTTGGCTAATGTTAGCACCTGTGGCCGATGTTGTTTTGTACATGTAAAAACCACCACCGTATTCGGTTTCGCCATCAATAATTATACTAAATTCTTTCATATTTGCTGTAACTATGCTGTCTAATTTAAATAAACCTCTATCAAAATCGGGCGCTGTGTTTTCTTCAATAGACCCCATAAAAGTAGTAAATAATTTGGTCATAAAATCTTGCTTGCCTTTCATGGCCCAAGTAACTTTTGTGCCTGTTTGGGTAGTTTCAAAATTCCAGGTTATATCAGATTCAGATTCAAATGGTTTAATAAATTCAATACGTTGTTCAATGCTTGTATTTGGTGTAGTGGCTAGCGTTTCCATATTGCCTTCGCCCAAAATATCGCCACTCCAGGCGTAACTTCCGCCAACGCCTGTAGTTTTATTGCCGTAACTTAAACTTGCATTTGGTTCTTGTTCCATCCAAGGTGAAAATTCAGGCCAATTTTTATAGTCGTTTACTTTTTTAAACAGTAGAGGTGCAGGTGCATTAATGTCTCTGCTTCTAGAAAATTCAAATTCGTTTGGCTGCACAGCAACATAAATAGCAGCGCCAATAATAGCTATAAGTAAAAGGAAAAATATGTACTTTAAATATTTCATTTTGATTGGTTGAGAGATTAGTATACCAAAGATACTATTTTTTTAATTTTATTAATTAATTGTTTAGGTACCAATATTAAAAGTGTTGTAATCTACTTAATAATTAAGTCTACACTTTATTCTAGATTTTTAAATCTAGTTTTAGCGTTTAAATAAATATGATATTTGAATAATACCAATTATTGAAGTAACACAACTAGAAACTTTTGAAGCGTAAATGCTAAATTATAGTACTAATTATAATTTTTTACCTGCAGTAAACTAGTTTTTTAATTAAAACTAAAAATAAAAAACAGAACTTTAAGCAATTAAGGTTCTGTTTTTTTGTTAACACTAAATATTAGCAGCAGTAAATTAACAACTAATAGAATAGAAATTACTAGTAGCGTTTTCATTTGTTTATTGGTGTTTAGTTATTAGTTAGATGCATAAGGCAAAAAAAGGTTGCGTGAAAAATCGTGCTTTATTATATAACAGTTATAATACTGTTTTTCCTAGTTAGCTTTTTTATTTTGATGCATTCAAACTATGAATGTCGCATTTTACGGCATAAAAAAACAGCCTTAACAATTAAGCAAAGGCTGTTTTTTTATAAATTTTAGTATTTATTTTCTTTTGAAAATATTTATGTAAGTTTCAGTAATGTTGCCAAAACTGTATGTTTGTGTTAATGTCATTGTATTGCCGTCTATTTCAACATCAGCAGAATCTACCACAAGGTCGCCGTCAGGATAATCTTCATTGTTTTCAGCATTTGTTAAATCTTCAAATTTAAAAGATACTAGTGTAAGTTTATTAGTAGCTTCGTTATAAGCCCATTTTCCTGTTTCACGTTCATTATAAATGTCGGTTTCATAATACGTTAGTGTACAGGTTTCATAGGTTTTGTTCCAGTCTAAATCTTTATACTCTTCATAGAAGTTTAAAACAAAATCACCATTGCTTTTTATATCAATGCTGGCTTCTCTTTTAACTATAGAATCATCTTCATCATAACTTACAGATCCACCATTTTCACATGTTATATTATCATTTTCACCTTCATAAATTTGTTCAATAAGTTCCCAATTATCAACAATTGAAGCATTACCACCCCAAGCTTCAACTTCAACACAAACTTTTTCAATGCTACTAATGTTATTTTCAGAATCAAAAAGACAAATTTCATAACAGAATTTCCCTGGATTAACATTGTTTAAATCAATAGCTAATTCATAATCTGAATCATTTTTTTTAGTTAAATTGAAGAATTTAGCATGTTTTGGATTTTTAGTTTTACCAAATTCAATTGATGATTGTGGTACTTCAATATAGCTGTTAGCTTTATTACCGTTTACATCTTGTAAAACAATATAAGCACCGTTAAAATTATCAGTTGAAGAAAATGAAAGTACCAAACCGTTGTCTTGAAATGCTGTTGCAGTATTTGATGCTACTTGAAAATCTATATTATTTGTAGGTGCTGGTGGTAAACCTGTTTTGGTTATAGCGCCATCTATATTTACGCCAGCTTCTATTTCTGAAAGCGGAATGGCTCTTTCTTCTGTTGCATTTTGTTCTTCGGCTAATTTAGTGTCTCCACCGTTGTTATTATTGTTAGAGTCTTCAGAAGAACAAGAAAATAATAGTGCCGTTAAAATAAAACTGAATAGTGTTATTTTTTTTAGAGTTTTCATTTTTTTAGATGTTAAGTTAATTTTAGTTAAGATTGTTATTTTTTACGCTTAATAGAAATTTTTGTGGCTACAAATACATCAGTAGTTTTTGAAGAGCTTGATAACAAATTACTCAATACAGAACCAGAGCCAATGGTTAAAGGACCAACTCTTAAGCCTGCACCCCAAGCAACAGAATCATATTGCCTAAAGCTTATTGGAGAATATAATCCTAAAAATTTTGTTTCTAACCTTGGCATTACGGTTACTTGGTTAATTATGCTGTTGGCGTTCATTTCGGTTTCTTTATTTAAAGAGAAATCGCCTTGTACGCTTAAAAATATTTTTTTTGTAAAACTATAATCTGCTAAAAGGTGTAAGGCTGTTGGTAGTTTAGTTTTTTGTGCAGCAATTGTTTCGGTAGATGTGTAATTGTTGTCTAAAAATTCTTGTGTATCATCATCAAAAGTTGAAGCATCTGCAGTTGCATTTAAATCGTAGGTAGTAATGGTGGTTTCTTTGTAATTTATGCTACCAAGATCTGTTATTGAAGCTGCTAATTTTAATTTGTATTGTGATGCGTGTACGTTAAGCGAGTCTAATGCTTCGTTTACATTTTTATTTTTCAATTCGAAAACAAATCCAATATCTGTTGCAAAACCAGCGGTTAGGTCTTTAAAATCAATATCGTCACTATCAAAATCGTTACTAGAGCCGTAAATTAAACTTCCTGTGGTTGTAAGTGTTTGGTTTCCATTACCGCCATTGTACCTGTATTGTCCGTTAAATTCAGGACTGTTAACAAAAACGCTTCCAGCACCTTGTAGGTATTTTAAAGTAACACCCGCTTTAAGTTTAGTAGCATCATTATCAACAAGAATACGTCCGTAAGCTACGCCAATTTCAGCCCAAGCGTGTATGTTTCCAACCAAGTTTTTAGATTCAAAATCAAAGTCTTCTTCGCTGTTAAAATTATCGGTAATATTTTCATAAAGTTCACCGTTAATACTGTGTAAGTTTAAAAATCCGCGAACCCTTGTAGTAAGACCAATGCTACTTTTTGGTGATAGTTTAAACATAAACGATGGCCCTAAAACATCAGCATTAAAAAAGAAATTGTTGTTGTTTGTGGGAAATCTTTCTGTGTCTTCATCAAAATCTAAACCGCCATCAGATTTAATAATATCACTTAAGTTAATACCAAAATAATCACTACCACCAAAAGCACTAGAAGAAATTAAATTAAAGTCTAGTTTAAAGTGATCATTTACTACGTTAGCAGGGTTTACAGTTACAGAATGTATGCCAGAATAATTATCTGTGGTATAGCCAATAAAGCTTTGGGCGTTTAAAAAATTACAAAATAGTGCGCTTGCTAAGCAAAATACTAGCAGTTTTAAAGTTTTCATTATTTAAGGTTAATTGTTAATAGCTGCCCAAAAGTAAGCAATTATTTAAAGCGCTTGTGTGTGTTTTATAGAAGTAAATGGTAGTTTGTCTAAAATGTATTTATTAGAAAATCAGACTATTACTTCTAATTATATAAGAAAAGGTAGTTTGTAAACTTAAATAACAGCGTATACGTTCTTGTAAAATTATTTAAAAAAGAATTTAATTGCGGCAATAAATAAAATAAAGGAAATAAATGCTAGCAATATCCAACTACTGCCTTTGTAAAAACGTTTATGAAGTTTCAAATCTTTACGGTACATAAAACCTATAATAATAGCGAATACAATAAAAAATAAAACACCAAATACTATTTGACCCTTACTAAACATATAATTACTTTTATGCAAATTTAATTAATAATGATGAGATTTTCGCTTTTACGTTAATTTCAAAATATAAAATTTATGAAAGATAAAATAGACGCTGTTAAAGCATTTCATACAGCCTTTAAAATTGGTTATAGAGAAACACCTAAAGCAGATTTAGGTAGTGACAAAAATATGTTACGCTATAAATTAATGCGAGAAGAAAACGAAGAGTATTTAGAGGCTGTTAATAATAATGATTTAGTTGAAGTAGCTGACGCCCTAGGCGATATGCTTTACATTTTATGTGGAACAATTATAGAGCATGGTTTACAACATAAAATAGAAGAGGTTTTTGAAGAAATACAGCGTAGTAATATGAGTAAATTAGGAGATGATGGTGAGCCAATTTATAGAGAAGATGGTAAAGTGCTTAAAGGCCCAAATTATTTTAAACCTAATATAAAAGCTATTTTAGACAAATAAAATTTGTCATTTTGAATGACAAAAAAGGTAGCATATTGCTACCTTTTTTTATTTAATTATGAGTATCACCTTCCCTTTGGGAAGGGATAGGGATGGGCTAAACCTTATAACGCCATCCAAATGGATCTTCAGCTTTATTTGTTTGAATATCAGTAATGCGTTTCTTTAAAAAGCTAGCGTAAGTATCATCAAACTTAGGTAAATCATAATCTTCACCTTTGTATCCAAATCCGGCAATAGGTGAAATTACCGCAGCTGTACCAGCGCCAAACATTTCCTTTAAATTACCGTTTTTAGCTGCTTCAACTACTTCATCAACTCTTAATTTTCTAACTTCAACATTTATGCCTTCGGCTTTTGCTAATTCAATAATACTTTTACGGGTAATACCATCAAGTATTCTATCACTTGTTGGCCCAGTAATTAATGTGTCATTAATTCTAACAAAAATATTCATAGCACCAGCTTCTTCAATATATTCGTGGGTGTTATCATCTGTCCAAATAACTTGCTGGTAACCTTTTTCTTTGGCTAATTGTGTTGGGTAAAATTGGCCAGCATAATTACCGCCTGCTTTAGCAAAACCAACACCACCATTTGCAGAACGCGAGTATTTTTCTTCAATTAATACTTTTACTTCGCCAGAAAAATAAGAACCTGAAGGCGCTGTACATATTAAAAACTTATATTCATCGGCAGGAGATGCGTGAAAGCCTTCGCCCGATGCAAATATAAACGGACGTATGTATAATGAGCTACCTTCGTTTTTAGGAATCCAATCTTTATCAACTTCTAATAAAGCTTTTAGGCCTTCCATAAAATAATCTTCAGGCAATTCGGGTATTGCCAAACGTTTTGATGAAATATTTAAACGCTTGCAGTTATCTAATGGTCGAAATAACCAAACATTATCTTCGGCATCTTTGTAAGCTTTCATGCCTTCAAAAACAGATTGCCCGTAATGGAAAATTTTTGCAGATGGATCTAATGTAATTCCTTGGTAAGGCATAACTTTTGGTGCTTGCCATTTACCATTTTTATAATCACACACCAACATATGGTCTGAAAATACACTTCCAAACTTCAAATTATCAAAGTCTACTTCATTAATTTTAGAAGACTTTGTTTTTATAACCTCAATATCATTGATTATTGTGCTCATAAGCCTGTAATTTTAAAGAACAAAGTTAAATAAAAGGTTTGTAAAAAAAGGGTATCTTTACATAAATCATTTAAAATTGAAATTTTTATACTATGAGGCTATTTATTGTTGCATTTATTAGTGTGTTCATGTTAAATTCTTGCAAGAAAAAAGTTGAAGAAACTAAAAAAACTGAAGAAACAGTAGAAAAAGTTGCTTACACATCTTTTGGAAAAGAAATTATTGCAGATGATGCCATTGCGTCTAAATCTATGTTAGCTCATTTTAAAGATATGAATGTGGGCGATAGTATAAACTCAAAAATTGTAGCCACAGTTAAAAATGTATGTCAGGCAAAAGGTTGTTGGATGACTTTAGATTTGGGTAATGGCAATGAAACTATGGTAAAATTTAAAGACTATGGTTTTTTTGTGCCAAAAGATATTACAGGCAAACAAGTTATTGTAAACGGTAAAGCTTTTGTAAATGAAGTACCTGTTGAAGAATTACAACACTACGCTGAAGATGCAGGAAAATCTGCTGAAGAAATTGCCGCTATTACCCAGCCTAAAAAAACATTTTCGTTTGAAGCCGATGGTGTGTTGGTAGCGCAATAGTTTGGTACATTGAAACGCGAAATTATTATTACCGCCGATGGTTCATCAACCATTCATATTCCTGAATGGAATGAACAATACCATTCAAAGCATGGCGCCATACAAGAGGCATATCATGTTTTTATAAAACATGGTTTACATCATATTTACCATTCAAAATTTAATACAGAATATGCAATACTTGAAATTGGTTTTGGCACAGGTTTAAACGCATTAATAACGTATATTGAATCTGGAAAACTTAAAATACCAGTAAATTATGTTGGGGTTGAAGGTTACCCTGTTTCTTTGGATGAAGTTGCTAAACTAAATTATGCTGAAGAATTACAAGTTGAAACATCATTTTTTAATGAATTACACGCTTCAACTTGGGAAGAAGCACATCAAATTTCTAACACATTTACATTAACCAAACAAGAAAAGTTTTTTGATGATATTGATTGTGAAAATCAGTTCAATCTTATATATTTTGATGCTTTTGGAGCTAGAGTTCAACCCCAATTATGGACAGAAACTATTTTTAAAAAGATGTACAAAGCGCTTAAAAATGAAGGTGTACTAGTTACGTATTCCGCCAAAGGTAGTGTGCGTAGAGCTATGCAAGCTGTAGGGTTTTTGGTTGAAAAATTACCAGGGCCACCAGGAAAGCGCGAAATGCTAAGAGCCACAAAACATATCGTTTCTTCTGTGTAAAATTATAAATATAAATGTGTGTTTTTTTGTATTTTAATTGTTAATTGACCTTTAAAATGAAAAGAAATTTCTTAAATATTTAACATTAAATATCGTATTCGTTTACTTCTTTATAATCAACTGTTAAACCTTAGCTAAATAGCTAGCAATTACAATAAACGTTTTGTAAATTTAATTAAAAATTGAAAAATGAAAGTTTTAATTACAGGCGCTACGGGTATGATTGGACAAGAGATTGTAAAACGCTGTCATGAAAAAAATATTACTGTAAATTACTTAACCACAAGTAAATCTAAAATTAAAAATACTGAAACTTACAAAGGTTTTTATTGGAATCCTGCTAAAAATGATATAGATATTGAGTGCTTTAAAAATGTAGATGCTATAATTCATTTAGCAGGAGCTACAGTTGCTAAGCGCTGGACCAAAAGCTATAAAAAGGAAATTTTACAAAGTAGAACACAATCTGCTAATGTGCTAATTAACGCGCTTAAAGGCGAAACACACAGTATAAAACAGGTTATATCGGCTAGCGGAATTAGTGTTTATCCAGATTCTCAAACTAATTATTATGAAGAAGATTTTAAAGGGAAAGATACCGGCTTTTTAGCCAAGGTGGTACACGCTTGGGAAAAGGCGGTTGATGATTTTTCAAAAGTAAATATACCTGCAGCTAAAATTAGAATTGGTTTGGTTTTAGCTAGCCAAGGCGGAGCATTACAACAAATGGTAAAGCCAATTAAATATGGTGTTGGTGCTGCCTTTGGAACAGGAAAACAGTGGCAATCTTGGATTCATATTGATGATTTGGCTAATATTTTCATGCATGTTTTAGAACATAATTTATCTGGTGTCTACAATGCCGTGTCTCCAAATCCGGTGTCTAATAATGAACTTACAAAAACCATTGCTAGCATTTTACACAAGCCACTTTTTCTACCTAATATTCCTAAGTTTTTTATGAAATTAGTTTTAGGCGAAATGCATACTATTTTATTTGATAGCCAGCGTGTAAGCAGTAAAAAAATTGAAGATAGTGGTTATAATTTTGAGCATCACCATTTAAAACCAGCTTTGGTAAATTTATTAAATGCTTAATTGGCGTAAGCCTTCATAAACAATTATGCTAACGGCATTTGCTAAATTTAAACTACGCACTTTTTTACTGTAAATAGGAATTTTATAAAGCGATGATTCATGGCTTTCGATGATGTGTTTTGGTAGACCAACAGATTCTTTTCCAAAAACTAAAAACATATCATCTTCAAAAGGAATGTTCCAATGATTTTTTGTACCATGGCTAGACAAAAATATAAGTTTTTTTGCTCTATTTATGCTGAAAAATTCCGAAATACTTTCATAATAAACAACATTTAAATGTGGCCAATAATCTAAACCGGCACGTTTTAATTTAGCATCATCAATTTCAAAACCAAAAGGTTTAACCAAATGCAGTTTGCAACCCGAAGCCAAGGTTAGCCTACCAATATTCCCAGTGTTGTTTGGTATTTCGGGCTCAAATAAAACAATGTTTAAAGACATTTTATTTGGTTTTAACACGTTTTTTTACTGGTTTCATTAAAATACGAAGAGTACTATCATTACTAAAGTAGCTTATGCTCCAATTCATAAAAATTAAAAGTTTGTTTTTCACACTTAAAATAAGCATAAGGTGAATAAACATCCAAGTAAACCATGCTAAGCGCCCTTGAAAACTAAACTTTGGTAAATCTACCACAGCCTTACGTTTTCCAATGGTTGCCATAGAGCCTTTATCTATATATTCAAAGGCTTTTTGGGGTTTATTTTTATAACTGTTTTTTAAATTTTTAGCAAGTAGTTTAGCTTGCTGTAAGGCTACACCTGCTAATTGCGGATGTCCTTTGGGGTAGTTTGGTGTTTCCATATAAGCTATATCGCCCAAGGCATAAACATTGTTTAACCCAATTATTTTATTTTGTTTATTTACTATTAAGCGGTTACCGCGTGTTATAGTTTCTTTGGGTAAACCTTCAATAATATTTCCGGTAACACCAGCAGCCCAAATTACATTTTTAGAGGTTATTTTTTCACCTGTATTTAAGGTTACCAAATTACCGTCATAATCATTTACAAGTGTGTTTGTTTTTACAACCACACCCAAATCTTCTAAATATTCTTGCGATTTTGTTTGAGACCCTTTGCTCATGGGGTTAAGGGTACTTGGTGCACCTTCTAAAAGATAAATAGTGAGTTTTGAAAAATCTTTGTCTGGGTAATCTTTAGGTAAAATGTTTTTTTTCATTTCGGCTAAAGCACCCGCTAACTCTACACCAGTTGGTCCACCGCCTACAATAACAAAATTTAGTAATGCTTGTAGTTGGTTGTCATCTTTTGTATTTAGAGCATCTTCAAACGTTTGTAAAATTCTGTTTCTTAGTTGAATGGCTTCCGGAATGGTTTTCATTGGATAAGCATAATCTTCTAAGTTTTTATTGTTGAAATAATTGGTAGTACAACCAATAGCAATTACTAAATGATCATAATTAAAATTACCAATTGTTGTTGAAATACAGTTTTCTTTAGTGTTAATATTTTCAACTTTTGCTATTCTAATTTTTACATTTTTAGCACGTTGAAAAACTTTGCGTAAAGGAAATGAAATACTTGCAGGCTCTAAACGCGCCGAAGCTACTTGATACATTAATGGCTGAAATTGATGAAAATTATGTTTGTCTATTAACAGTACATCATAGGCCGGATGATTTATTAAATCTTGGGCAATACGCAAACCTGCAAAACCAGCACCTATAATTACAACCTTTTCTTTATTAGCCATTTTTTAGCGTTTTATTTTAAAATTGAATTTACAAAAACATCAATATTTTTTGCATTATTAGCAGTAATGTGTTTTACAAAAGCACTACCAATAATGGCACCTTTAGCATATTTTGTAGCGGCTGTAAAGGTTTTGTTATTACTTATACCAAAGCCAACAATTTGAGGGTTTTTTAATTTTAGCTTATTTATACGCTCAAAATAAGCTGTTTGCTCATCTCCAAAACCAGATTTTGCTCCGGTTGTACTGGCGCTACTTACCATATAAATGAATCCGTTTGAAACAGAATCTATAAAGCGAATACGCTCATCACTTGTTTGTGGTGTAATTAAAAACACGTTTATTAAACCGTATTTTTCAAAAGTAGCTTGGTATTGTTCATGGTAAACATCAACTGGTAAATCTGGAATGATTAAACCATCAATACCAATTTCTTGACATTTTTTACAGAAATCTTCAACACCATATTGCAGCATGGGGTTAAAATATCCCATAATTATTAGTGGTATACTAACAGATTGCCTAATATCTTGCAATTGTTTGAAAAGCACTTGAGTGGTCATACCGTTTTTTAAGGCTTTTGTTGAACTGTCTTGAATGGTTGGTCCATCGGCTAACGGATCACTAAAAGGCAGTCCAATTTCTATCATGTCTACTCCGTTTTTTTCTAAATCTTGAATAATTTTTACGGTATCATCAATATTGGGGTAGCCTGCAGTAAAATATATAGACAGTAGCTTTTTATTTTCTTGTAATTTTTGGTTTATTCTGTTCATTTTAAATGACTTTTTTCATTCTCTCAGAAGAGGGAATCTTTTTTAAATGTATTCTGTAAGGTCTTTATAGTCTGGTTTTTAAGCTATTTATTAAACTAATTTTCCATTCCCTATTCCATTTTTTAATTGTCTTTCTCTTTTAATAGAGTTGTTAACGTATTTAGTTGTTTCAAAATAAACTAAGATTTCCGATTTCTCGGAAATGAAAAGTCATCAACATTTATATCTTAAAATAATCAATATAATTCTGTAAATCTTTATCGCCACGACCAGATAAACTCATTACAATCACATCATTTGGTTTAAACTGTTTTTGGTTAAAAATAGCAAGCGCATGAGATGTTTCAATGGCTGGAATTATACCTTCTAATTTACAAAGTTCTAAACCAGCTTTCATGGCTTCATCATCTGTAATTGATATAAATTCTGCGCGACCTGTTTGGGCTAAGTGCGCATGCATTGGGCCAACACCAGGATAATCTAACCCTGCAGAAATGGAGTAGGGCTCTGTAATTTGCCCGTCATTTGTTTGCATTAACAATGTTTTGCAGCCATGAATAATACCTTCTTTTCCTAGTACAGAGGTGGCTGCACTTTCACCAGAATCTACACCTAAACCAGCAGCTTCTACAGCAATTATTTTTACGTCTTCTTCGTGTAAATAATGGTAGTAAGTACCGGCTGCATTACTGCCACCACCAATACAAGCGGCCACATAATCTGGGTTTTCTCTACCTTCTTGCTCTTTTAATTGCCATTTTATTTCTTCTGAAATTACAGATTGAAAACGTGTAACCATATCTGGATATGGATGCGGCCCAATGGCCGAACCAATAATGTAATGGGTGTTTACAGGGTTGTTAATCCAATCGCGTATAGCTTCGTTTGTAGCATCTTTTAATGTACGGCTGCCAGACAACGCAGGCACAACTTTTGCGCCAAGCATTTTCATGCGTGCAACATTTGGTGCTTGTCTTGCAATATCAATTTCGCCCATGTAAACAATACACTCTAAGCCCATAAGTGCACAAACTGTAGCTGTAGCTACACCGTGTTGGCCTGCGCCAGTTTCTGCAATAATGCGTTTTTTACCAAGACGTTTTGCCATTAAAATTTGACCAATTGTATTATTTATTTTGTGCGCACCTGTGTGGTTTAAATCTTCGCGTTTTAAATAAATTTTGGTGTTGTATTTTTCTGAAAGGCGTTTAGCAAAATATAGCGGTGAAGGACGCCCAACGTAATCTTTTAAAAGCTTATCAAATTCATTTTTAAAGTCTGGTTCTGCCATAACTTTTAAATAATTTTGGCGTAGCTCTTCTACATTTGGGTATAACATTTCAGGTATGAAAGCGCCACCAAAGTTGCCGTAGTAGCCTTTATCATCTACATTAAAATTCTGTTGCATAGTTTTATTATTCAATTTATTTTGAAACTCTTTTAGTATGCTAATATTTTTTAATCCGGGTGCTATTTCAAATTTACTATTTACATCTAAAGCATAGCAATATTTTGCAGCGTTACTTTCTTTAAATTTTTTAATGTCTGCAACCTGATCTAAACCTATGCCACCACTTAAAAAGAAAGGTTTTGTTGACGGGTAGTTGTTTAAAATGCTCCAGTTAAAAGTATAGCCGTTGCCACCAGGTAGTTTGCCTTTGGTATCAAAAAGGAAATATTTACAAACGCTCTCGTATTGTTTTAAAACTTCAAAATTAAAGCCTTCTTTTACTGAGAATACTTTTATAACTTCAATGGGTTTATGTAGCTGTTTTGTGGTATTTAGCATGTTGCAGTAAAACGGCGACTCTTCGCCATGTAATTGTACTGCTTGCAGTTTAAATTTATTTACAGTTTCTATAACTGTATTTAAATCTTCATTTACAAAAACGCCTGTTTTTTTTATGGTTTCAGGTAATTGAGGCATGATGCCATCAAAATGTCTTGGTGATTTTTCATAAAATATAAACCCAAGATAATCTGGTTGCAATGTGGCAACTTGCTCAATATTATCTTGATATTTCATTCCGCAAACTTTTAACTTCATTCTTCTAAATCTTTTATAAATTTTGTTGCACTTGCTCCAGGATTATCGGTTTTCATAAAATTTTCACCTATTAAAAAACCTTGATAACCAAATGGTTGTAGTTCTTTTATGGCTTTAATGTTGCTAATGCCGCTTTCGGATACTTTTACAAAATCATTTGGAATTTCAGAACTTAATAATTTACTGGTTTCTAAACTTACCTCAAAGGTTTTTAAGTTTCGGTTATTTATGCCTAACATATCTAAACTAGGCATAATAGATTTTTGTAATTCTTCTAAATTATGCACTTCTAAAAGTACATCTAAGTGTAAACTTTTTGCTAGTTCTGAAAATTGTTTAATTTCTTCTTTAGTTAAAATAGCAGCAATGAGTAAAATAACATCGGCACCATAGGCTTTGGCTTCAAGAATTTGATATGTGTCAATTATAAACTCTTTACGTAATAAAGGTAAATTGCAAGCTGCTCTGGCTGTTAATAAATCATCTAAAGAACCACCAAAATATTTTCCATCGGTTAAAACAGACATACCGCAAACACCTGCGCTTTCATAACCTAAGGCTACATCTTGTGTGTTTAAACTATTATTAATTATTGATTTTGATGGTGAACGACGTTTATGCTCTGCAATAATGCCTGAAGCACTGTTTTTTAACCTTTTGGCCAAAGAAATTGTGTTTTTAGAAAACAATATTGATTGCTCTAATTGTGAAGTTGGAATTAAGCTTTTTCTTAAATCTACTTCTTTGCGTTTATCTATTACTATTTTATCTAGTATATTCATTTTTTTTATTTTGTTATGTTCATTTTGTCTTGATACATTGCTAAGTTTAAAGTATTTTTTAAACGTGAGTACCAAGCGAAGCTGAACCAAAAAATCAAACCAATTTAAGGAAGTTCCTTAGGAACATTCGCTTTAAAAATTTCATGCTTGAAGCTGCGCTTCGCAATTCTGTTTTTTGCTCTATATTTCTATAGATTGAGCTTTCAACCGTGTCGAAATTTGAGACTTGCTTTTTTTTGCTGTCTTTATTTCTTTTCTATTCTGAAATTTTAATTTTTCTAACATCTAACTTAGACTTAAATTATTTGCTCAATGCTATTAATTTATCTAAACTTTGTTTTGCTTTACCAGAGAATAAAGATTCTTTAGCTAATTCAAAACCCTCTTTATGTGTTATTTGTTTTGAAGTGGCAATAGCTAAACCAGCGTTTGCACAAACTACGTTATTTTGCGCTTCTGTACCGTTACCGCTTATAATGTCAACAAATATTTTAGCGGCATCTTTAACAGTATTGCCTCCATATATTGCTTGCTGTTTTACTTTATTTAATCCTAAATTTTCTGGTGAGAATAGTTTTTCAGAATGGTTTGATACTATTTTTGCTTTGCCTGTAAGCGAAATTTCATCATAACCATCTAAAGCATAAACAATACTATAGTTTATATTTGTGTTTTGGTATATAAAACTGTAAAGACGCAATACTTCTAAATTAAAAACACCTAACGATTGGCTTTTAGGAAATGATGGGTTCACCATAGGCCCTAACATATTAAAAAAGGTTTTTACGCCTAACTCTTTACGAATTGGAGCTACATTTTTCATGGCAGGATGGAATAAGGGCGCGTGTAAAATGCATATGCCTGCTTTATCTAAACAGCGTTTTAAAAAATCTTGATTGTTAGAAAATTTAACCCCTAAATTTTCCATAACGTTTGAAGAACCAGAGGTTGAAGATACACCATAATTACCATGTTTTGAAACATTAACACCGGCACCAGCGGTAATAAATGATGATAATGTTGATATGTTGAAGGTGTTTTTACCATCACCACCTGTACCAACAATATCTATGGTATTAAAATCATTAAAATCTACTTTTATGCAAAGTTCTAAAAGCGCATCTCTAAAGCCTTGCAACTCATTTAAAGTAATGCTTCGCATCATAAAAACCGATAGGAAACATGCAATTTGGCTAGGGTTGTACATATCATTTGATATGTTTACTATAATTTGTTTTGCCTCTTGTGTGGTGAGGGTTTCGTGGTTTATTAGTCTGTTTAGTATGTCTTTCATGTTCTTTATTAAATTCTCTTCAATAGGGAGTGTTTACTTTTGTTTACTTATGATTTACCCAATTTTCTAAAATTTTCTTGCCATCTGGTGTTAAAACCGATTCTGGGTGATATTGTACACCACGAACATCAAAAGTTTTATGGCGTAAAGACATTACTTGCCCGTTTTCATCAAATGATGTAGCTTCTAAACTTTCGGGTAAATTAGCATTTACAACCCAAGAGTGGTAACGGCCAACTTCAATGTTTTTATTTAATCCTTTAAAAATATATTCGTCATCAACACTTATTGTTACATTGGTGGCAACACCGTGGTACACATCGTTTAAGTTTTCTAAAGTGCCACCAAAAACTTCGCCTATTGCTTGTTGGCCTAAGCACACACCAAAAATACTTTTGGTGGCGGCATATTTTTTAATGATGGCTTTTAAAAGGCCAGCTTCATCAGGAATGCCAGGACCTGGAGATAATACAATTTTATCAAAAGGTTCAACATCTTCTAATTGTAATTTATCATTTCGGTAAACAGTTACATTACAGTTTAAGTCTTCTAAATAATGCACTAAATTGTATGTGAAACTGTCGTAATTATCTATTACTAATACTTTTTTCATATCAACTTTTTAATTTTCCTGTTTTAGGAAAAAAATTATTGTTTTTAATTTAATTTGAAATTTTAGCATCATCTAAAATCTATTTATATTTCTTCGGCTACTTTAATAGCTTTTTTTAGCGCACCAAGTTTGTTGTAAACTTCTTGGGTTTCGCTTTCTTCATTAGATTTTGATACCATACCTGCTCCGGCTTGCCAGTTTAATTTGTAATCTTTACTTAAAAAAGTTCTTATCATTATGGCGTGGTTAAAATTGCCATCAAAATCCATAAAACCAATGGCTCCACCGTAATAACCGCGACTTGTTTTTTCATATTTTTCAATAAGTTGCATAGCCATATGTTTTGGTGCACCGCTTAGTGTTCCTGCCGGAAACGTATCGGCTACTACTTGCATTGTAGATGTTTGTTTGTGCTTATGCCCTGTAACTTTACTTACTAAATGAATTACATGCGAGAAAAATTGAACTTCGCGATAGGTTTCTACTTTTACATTATTGCCATGTCTGCTTAAATCGTTTCTTGCTAAATCTACAAGCATAACGTGTTCGGCATTTTCCTTGTCGTCATTTTTTAGTTTTTCGGCTAAAATCTCATCTTTTGCTTCATCACCAGTTCGCTTAAAGGTTCCTGCAATTGGATGAATTTCGGCTAAACCATCTGTTACAATTAATTGGGCTTCGGGTGAGCTACCAAATATTTTAAAATCGCCATAATCAAAATAAAATAAATAGGGCGATGGGTTTATGCTTCGTAAGGCGCGGTAAACGTTAAAATCGTCTCCTGTAAATTCTTGCGAAAAAAGGCGCGATAGTACCAATTGAAACACATCACCACGTTGGCAGTGTTTTTTTGCAAGCTTTACCTGTTCTTTAAAATCGTTATCAGTTAAGTTAGATTGTATGTTGTTTTTAGCAGTAAATTTATATGAAGCAAAGTTTTGAACGTTAATTAAAGCATCAATGTCATGAATGTTATTATCCATATCATCATAGCAATGTGCAAAAATGTAGGCTTCGTTTTTAAAATGGTTTATGGCTATAATGTTTTTGTAAACCGCGTAATATACATCTGGAATATTAACCGAATCATCCTTTTTGCTAATGTTAACATCTTCAAAATACCTAACAGCATCATAGGCGGTATAACCAAAAATACCATTGTTTATAAATTTGAAATTTTCATCACAAGAAGTGTTAAATCGTTTTGTGAATTTATAAATTTCATCAACTACATTAACATTGTTATTAATAGTGGTTTCGGTAGTGCTTCCATCAGGAAATGTTTGCGAAATCACCTCGTTTTCAATTTTAATAGAAGCAATTGGGTTAAAACAAATGTATGAGAAGTTTTTATGGTTGCGGTGGTAATCACCACTTTCTAATAAAATACTATTAGGGTATTTATCGCGTATTTTATAGTATACGGTTACCGGTGTAATAGTATCTGTTAATATTTTTTTATGATGTGTAAAAAGGTTAAATGTTTTCATTTTATATGTTTTTAATGCTTATTTGGTGATAAGCAAAGAAAAAAGGCCTGTCGTGAATGACAAGCCTTTATTTATATTTCAATTTTAAATATACTAGGTGTTACTTCACGAATGTTAGTTTCGAAAGCACCACCACCAAGTATTATTTAAAGATATTTTCATTTGTAAAATTATTTTATGCTTCAAATATAAAAACGAAAACATTATTAAACAATACTTTGTTTAAATTTTTAATTAAAAGATTGTTAATTGGTTGATAGTTAAAAAATCTATTTGCTATTTTTATGCGTAAATAGGAATATGATAATGTAAAAATAGAAAGCATTTTAAAAATGAAAATAAGCGCCACCATTTTATTAGCTGTAATTTTATTTAGTTGCAACAACAAAGTGAAAGAAAAAACTATGGCTAAAATTGATGATGCAACACAAAGTAAAACAGTTGAGGAAACTCAAGATATTGATTTAGAAATTTATAATTATGAAGGCTTAAAACCACTTTTGCATAAAAATGATGGTAAAACATATGTTGTAAATTTTTGGGCTACTTGGTGTGCACCATGTGTAAAAGAGTTACCTTATTTTGAAACATTACAAGCCAATTACAGTAATAAAAATGTGGAAGTAATTTTGGTGAGTTTAGATTTTCCGCACCAATATGAAACCAAACTAAAACCATTTATAAAAGCACATAATTTAAAAAGTAAAGTTGTGGTTTTAGATGATGCCAATTCTAACAGTTGGATACCAAAAATTAGCAAAAACTGGTCTGGCTCTATACCAGCAACCATTATATATAAAAACAACAAACGTAGTTTTTATGAACAGTCATTTACTTACCAAGAATTAGAAACCAACCTCCAAAAATTTTAAACAAAAAACAATGAGTACAACAATTAAATTATTAACCTTAGCTTTCGTATCAGTAATTTCGGTAGTGTTAACTTTACCCTCTAATAATGCCACAGAAGGTTATAAAATTGGCGATATTGCTGAAGATTTTTCACTAAAAAACATCGATGGTAAAAAGGTGTCATTATCAAATTACAAAGACGCTAAAGGTTTTATTGTCACTTTTACCTGCAACACGTGCCCATACGCAGTAATGTACGAAGATAGAATAGTAGCTTTAGATAAAAAATATGCTGCTAAAGGCTACCCTGTAATTGCCATTATGCCTAACAACACAAAAGTAATGCCTGGTGATAATTTACAGGCAATGAAAAAGCGTGCTGAAGAAAAAGGGTTTACATTCCCTTATTTAATTGACGAAAATCAAGAAATATATCCAAAATTTGGAGCCACAAAAACACCACATGTTTTCGTTTTGCAAAAAACAGGAATAGGTAATATAGTTAAGTATATTGGTGCTATTGATGATAATTACAAAAGTGCCGAAGCCGTAACTACCAAATATGTTGAAAACGCAGTTGATGCTTTAATTAACTCAAAAGAGGTGCCAGAAAAAGAAACAAAAGCCATTGGTTGCACAATAAAAGTATAACAGAAAAACGAATGTTTTTTTTTGAAATCTGAGGTGTAATGCTTCAGATTTTTTTCGTCTATAAAATATATAAATACTAATTTTGTTTACAAAATATTTAAAAATGGAAGATTTAACACAAGAAGAATGGGTAGAACAATTAGCAAAAGATGATAATGCTGTTGTTTTAGATGTAAGAACCGATGCCGAAGTTGCTGAAGGTATTATAAAAAACGCTAAACATATAGATTTTTATTTAGGTGATGCATTTATTGATGCCTTAGATAAACTAGATAAAAGTAAAAATTACTATGTGTATTGTAGATCTGGAAATAGAAGTGGACAAGCATGTGCTATTATGGAAGAAATGGGCTTTGAAAATGCCTATAATTTAGAAGGTGGCATGTTAGAATGGACAGGTGATGTGGTTGAAACTAATTAACCTATGAAACATTTTCAGAAAATAATTTTTTTAACCTTGTGCGTTTTATTTTTTAATTGTGAAAATATAAAAGCCCAAAACGGTTATAAAAATATAACTGCCGAAGAACTAGTTGAAATTTTAAACACTGAAACTATTCAATTAATTGACGTAAGAACACCAAAAGAGTTTAATGAAGGGCATATTGCGAACTCAAAAAATATTGATTTTTTATCAGATAATTTTAAGCAAAATATTGAAGTTTTAGATAAAACAAAACCTGTTTATATTTATTGTAAATCTGGTAGGCGAAGTGCTAAAAGTACAGAAGTTTTTAAAGCAGCCGGATTTAATGAAATATATAATTTATACGGAGGTTTTTTAAATTGGAAAGGTAAAAAACACAACGTTGTGAAGTAAAAATAATACCACAAAAATCACACCATAATTTTTAAATTGCTTTTAGCCAATTTTTTAGGTAATTCACCTTTTTTATTTTACTTAAACAGCTATATTTTATAAATTTATAAGTAATTAGGATTTTGTTAAAAATCTTAGAAAATAATTCACTTAACAATTAATTATAGCATTTTAAATCATGGATAACGGTTATATTATTTTGGGGATAATAGCACTACTGTTTTTAAGCATGTACGGTTTTGCGTATTTATCTGTAGTCCAAGAAAAAATTAAACAAAAAAGGAATTTAAAAATTCAAGAAGAAAAAGATGAGCTAAAAAAGCAACGCCTTATAGCTAATCAAAAAATTAGAGATGAAAAATTACGTAAGTTCAACCAACGCAAAGAAGAAATTCAGCATGAACTTATGTTATTAGAAAAAATGAAACTAAAACAAAGTCAAAAAGTTAGCTAATTTATTAGCAATTTTATAAATTAAAACCCATATAATTACGTATGGGTTTTTTATTACAAGTTTATTTACTTTATTTGTAATGAAACTTGTAATTTCACAACCCTAAATCTATTAAAAGTAAAATCTGTAAGCGCATGTTAAAAGCAATAAGCGTTTATTTATATTTATGGTAAAGCATTTATACATTTATATTTTACTGTTTTTTTGTGCAATATCTTTTGCACAAGAAGCGAGTATACCTACACGCTTTTCACAAGAAGGAAAATTATTTAAAAGCCTTGATGAAGCCGTAAATCAATTAAAAAATCCTATAGCAAGTTTTAAAGAAGGACAAAAATGTACTGTAATTGCCTATTTAGGCAATGATAATTATAAAATACAATTTAAAGATTGGACGGGTTTAGTAACCATTGAAGATTTAGAAGTTAATGATGCGATAGATGATTTGTATTTTGAATTTCAAGAGAAAGAACACCAACGAAGATTAAAAGAGGAAGAGGCGCGTAAACAGAGGTTATATCAAATAGTCAATAAAGATAAGATTGAACAACAACGCCGTTTAGATTCCATAGCCAAAGAAGAAGCCGCCGAACGCAAACGTATAGCATTAGAACAAGAAGCAGCAAGAAAGCGAGCAGAAGCATTAAAACAACAACGCCGTTTAGATTCCATAGCTAAAGTAGAAGCAGCCGAACGCAAACGTATAGCTTTAGAACAAGAAGCCGCAAGAAAACGTGCTGAGGCATTAAAACAACAACGCCGTTTAGATTCCATAGCCAAAGTAGAAGCAGCTGAACGTAAGCGTATAGCTTTGGAACAAGAAGCTGAAAGAAAACGAGTGGAGGAATTAAAAACACAACGTCGTTTAGATTCCATAGCCAAAGTAGAAGCAGCTGAACGCAAGCGTATAGCATTAGAACAAGAAGCCGCAAGAAAGCGAGCAGAAGTATTGAAAACTCAACGCCGCTTAGATTCCATAGCTAAAGTAGAAGCCGCCGAACGCAAACGTATAGCTTTGGAAAAAGAAGCCGCAAGAAAACGAGCAGAAGCATTAAAAAACCAACGTCGTTTAGATTCCATAGCCAAAGTAGAAGCCGCCGAACGCAAGCGTATAGCATTAGAACAAGAAGCAGCTGAACGCAAACGTATAGCTTTGGAAAAAGAAGCCGCAAGAAAACGAGCAGAAGCATTAAAAAACCAACGTCGTTTAGATTCAGTGGCTAGGGTAAAAGAGTTTGAAAGAAAAAAACAGGCCTTAATTAGAGAAAGAGCTATAAAAAAAGCAGAAGCTTTAAGAGAAAAAAAACGTCTAGAAGCTATGGCTAAGGCTGAGGCTGAAGAAAAAAATAATAGAAAAAAAATAAATATTAAAGAATTAGAACTTCAGAAATATAGAAGCGCTTGCCATTATGTTATGAATGAATTTGATAATCTTTATCAGGAAAAGGTGATCATGACTAAAGCTTATAAAATTCACGACGATTTAAAAGCTGAACTTTATAAAAAAGGAAAAAGAATTGATTTGTTTTTAACTTCAAACATCAATATTGGTTGTGTTAGTGGTTTTTCTAACAAAAACACTTACGTTAAAATTTTATTAGAAAATGGCAATTCGGTTGTGTTATATCATACATATGGCACCAGTTGTAGCGGGTTTGAGTTTAAAGGGAAATTAGCTCCCAACTATGTGGAAACATTACAAAAATCTCCTATAAAATCTATTGTTTTAAAAGGTACCAAGGGCGCAAAAGAAATTACAAATATTAATTATAAAGCGTTTTTTATTGATAAATTAAAGTGTGTTGAATAACACATGCTACTATCATAATGTGTAATTACTTTGTAATACTTATTACCTTAAATTAGTTGTGTTTGAATTGTTATTTGGTAAATATTGGCTTAAAAATATGGTTTGTGTGTGTGTTATCACTTGTACTTTTTACTTGTGAAAAACATAAACTTTCAAAAGATATTATATCAAAAACAGACAGTGTTTCTGTGTATATTGATTTAGCTAGAAATACTTCAAAAAATTACAACCAAAAAATATTACACTTAAAAAAAGCACATAAGCTTTTACGTTTTCAAAAAAATAATACACTAAAAAATAAGTATTTAGATACTATTGTTTACAGAGCCTACAAGCTAAAAGATTCAGCGTTCTTTAAACAAGTTAATGCTGAAAGGTTGCAGCTTTCAAAAAAAATAAAAGACTCTTTTGGTATAGCAGAATATTATTGCGCTAAAGGAAACTACTACTTTTCAAAAGAACAACTAGATAGTGCGTTTTATGCTTTCAATTTAGCCAAAAAGTTTTTTGATGCTTCTAATAGTGAATACAAAGCCGCAAAAACTTTATATTCTATGGCAGTTGTTAAAAATAATATTAGAGATTTTACAGGTTGCGAAAAGCTAATATTTGACGCCATAAAAGTATTTGAAAAGCAAAATAAATACACCTCTTTGTATGTAAGTTACAATTTATTGGGCGTAATTTTTTACAAGCTAAAAGAGTTCAATAAATCTTTAGCATACCATAATAAAGCTTTAGAGTATTTAAAAAAATCTAACAGAGAGCAGCTTTACAAAATTGCTAGTTTTAATAATATTGGTAACGTTTACAGAGAAATAGGTAATTATAATAGAGCAATTTATAATTACAAACAAGCATTAAACGCTACGTTATTACAAAGTTATGATCCTACTAGGTACGCTAGAATTATTGATAATTTGTACTACACTAAATTATTAAATAAAGACACTATTGGTGTTGAAACTAATTTGTTAAAAGCGTTAAAAATTAGAGATAGTGTTAACAGAATTTCGGGTATTGTGCTAAGTAAAATACATTTAGCAGAATTTTATTCATATAAAACCGATACTTTAAAAGCTATAAAACTTGCCACAGAAGCCGAAAATTTGGCTGTAAAAATTTTTGATAATGAAGATAGGTTAGAAGCATTAAAACTTCTTTCAAAATTAGATAAAACAAAAAGCACTAAGTATTTAGAAACCTATATTCAATTAAATGATAGTTTACAAACCGAAGAGCGTAGCATAAGAAATAAGTTTAACCGTATTGCTTTTGAAACTGATACGTATATTAAAAAAACCAAACGGTTAACAAAGCAAAATATATTAATAACAGTATTTTCAGCTATTGCTATTATTTTGTTAATACTGCTATACTTTATAAGGCAACAGCGTATTAAAAATAAAGAATTGTTGTTTGATAAAAACCAAGAAAAAGCAAATCAAGAAATTTACGATTTACTTTTAAAACAACATTCAAATTTAGAAGAAGTTAGAAAACAAGAGCGCCACAGAATTTCAAAAGAACTGCATGATGGTATTTTAGGCAAGTTATTTGGTGCTAGAGTAGGTATGGGGTTTTTAAACCTTAAAGGAGATGAAGAAGATCAAACTGAATATAAGTTTTATTTAAATGAACTTCATGAAATTGAAAAGGAAATTAGAGGTATTTCGCATGCGCTTCAAAATAACATTTTAAAATCTAGTAAAGATTTTACATCTATAGTAGAAGACTACATATCTAATCAAAGTAAAGCGCATGGTTTTAATTACTCTATTCACTTTGATGACACAATTAACTGGGGCAATATTTCTGATAAAATTAAAATATCTCTTTACAGAGTAATACAAGAAGCTATTTTAAATGTGGTAAAACATTCTGAAGCTAACAATATATTTCTTACATTTAGAGAAGCCTCTAAAGTTTTAAGCTTAAGTATTAATGATGATGGTAAAGGGTTTGTAACCACAAAAACAAAACAAGGTATAGGACTTAAAAACATGGAAACTAGAATTTTAAAGCAGCATGGTACGTTTTGCGTTAAATCTAAACCAGGTAAAGGCACAACCATATTAGTAACAGTTTCAATATAAATATAATTATGGCACAAACATTAAATGTTTTAATAATAGATGATCATCCGTTAATAGTAAAAGCCTATCATAGCGCTATAAAACATTTAGGAAAAACAAATGCAAATTATATTTTTAACACACAAGCAGCCAATAATTGTGATGAAGCCAACCAAAAAATACAACAACTAGTAAAATGTACTAATGCTAGTTTGGTGTTTTTAGATATTAGCGTACCACCATCAACCGATGGTAAAATAGTGTCAGGTGAAGATTTGGGTATTATAATACGCAAACAAATACCAAATGCCAAAATTATAGTGGCCACAACCTACACAAAAAATACAAGACTTAATAGTATATTAAAAAATATTAACCCAGATGGGTTTTTAATAAAAACCGATTTAACTCCAGAAATTTTAACCCAAGCCATTGAAACCGTTATACAAGACCCACCGTATTATTGTAAAACCGTAATAAAGTTTTTACGTAAAAAAACAACTAATGATATAGTGCTTGATACTACAGATAGAGTTATGCTGTTAGAACTCTCAAAAGGAGCCAGAATGAATGAGCTACCTGAAATATTAAACCTATCAATGGCAGCCATAGAACGCAGAAAACGCATACTAAAAGAAAAATTTAGAGTAGATGGCAAAAGTGATAGAGTACTATTTAAAGTAGCCGAAGAGCAGGGTTTTATCTAAAAAAAACAGAGCAAAATTAAGCTCTAAACCTCTCAATGTTTAGAGCTCATTTTTTTGCCCTTATGATAATAATTAATAGCCCTACAAAAGTACAACCAAAGCTTAATTTATGTTAAGGGGTTTTCCTTATATTTTCAACGGATATTAACAAATGTTAATTAAGTTAAAAGAAAAAAAAGAGAACAAAAATAAATTGTTCTCTTTTTTTATTGTGGAGTCGCCGAGATTCGAACTCGGGTCCAAACAAGTAACCAAAGGGCTTTCTACACGTTTAGTTTTAACTTAATTTTAGGTAATAAGCTGGCAAAAAACAACCCACTTAAAACTTAGCTTTTAAATCTTGGTGTTACATCAAAGCAAAATAACACCTTAGTTTATTTTTACGATGCCTCAAAAAAGAACGCCATAAACCAAGGCTTTCCGGAGACATTTAGCTTGCGCACCTTGTGCGCCGTGGCTTGAACTTACTATAATTCAGTTATTAAGCAGCTAAAGCGTAATTATTTTCGCCGTTTAAAGTTTGACTTAGCCTTTAAGGTGTATCAAAGTCCTTACACCACGTGCTTACCGTTTAATTAATCTCGCTGTCAAAACCAGTCGACCCCATTAAATAGTAAATTTTCATTTTGGGCGTTACCCTATCGGGTCAGGCTTTCCACTATATCTTTTGCAAAAAAAGCAAAAGGATGCCGTTTCAATCCTTAACGCGGGCAGCAAATGTACCAAAACTTTTGTAATAGGTAAAACGCAGCCATTAATTAATATAACAAAAATTATTCCAAATAGCTTTTCTATTTTCTAAAATTAAAACAGTACAAATACCCAAAGTATACGCCACTAAATCTGATAATTGAAACGTAGTTCCTATTATAATTTTTACAATATTATTTTTAATTTCAAAAATATCTACAATACGTATTAATTGGAGAAATTCAACAAAAAATGAAAAGGCTAATACACACAAAGCAATTATGTTGTTGTACTTGCTGTAAAAGCATTTTACAAAACAATAAACCAGTATAACCACTAAATAGTCACCAAAGGTATGCCTAATAAAGCCCGTTTTTAAAAAGTAAGCTATAAGCACTTCGGTTACAAATAATATTAAAGTCCAAATAATATAAGTATGTTTTAAATACATGTTTTACAATTTAAAGCAGTTCATTATTTATCCGTTACTCCAATCTATTTTTTTAGAAGCAAACATTACAATAGCCAATATTATAAACAGACCAATACTGCCAACTAATAAAGCATAATTTTCTAACTGTATAATTACATAAATAAACGTGTACAAAGCGGTTAAAGATGTGCCAATAAATAGCGGGAATTTTATTTTTTTCAAAATGGTTTTAGAGTATAAACTAATAAGTACAATTACAGAAGCGGCAGCAATTACATAGGCTTTTAAAAAGTTACTGTGTTCAGATATTGATACCAGCAATGTGTAAAACATGGTAAGTGCCAAACCAATCATTAAATACTGAAACGGATGAATATGTATTTTGCTTAAAGATTGTATTAAAAAGAAAATTAAAAAAGTTAAGCTAATAACCAAAAAACCGTATTTAGATGAGCGCTCACTCTTTTGGTATTCATCTACCGGAATCATAAAGTTTACACCAAAAGCAAAGTCGTTTAATTGTGGTAAATTATTAAAATGATGCTGAGAAAATGGTCTGTTAATATCTAAAATTTTCCACTTCGCATCAAAGCCATTATTCGTTATTTTATCATTATTGTATGGCAAAAACTCACCAACAAAATTGGCGTCTTTCCAATTAGATTTTATATTGGCTTGTGTAGTTTTACCCACAGGCACAAAACTAATTTGTTCGCTGCCTTTAATGCTAAATTCTAAAGTAAAATGTAAAGGTTTCGTATTTATTGTATTTACAGATATGTTTTTAGTTTCTAAACTATGTAGGTTATAAATATTATCCCCATAATTTTTTTTGGCATTGTATTTTGATGTTAAACTTTGCTGTGTGCTATTTACCTGCAAATTTGCCGTATTAATGCCCTTTACGTTTGATGTTTTAATAATTAATTTAGCGTTGTTCCATAAAACATTATCATTATCAATACCTATTTCAGAGAAATCTGGTTTTACAAAATTACCATCAATTTTTAAGTTAGAATTGTATACGGCTGTAGTGTAAATGCCTCTTTTTTTTGGTTCAGGATTTATAATTGTATTTACATGTAATTGCTCAGGAAAAAAGTAAGCAACTTTAGTTTCGCTGTAGGTTTCTGTATATGTTTTTTTTGTGTTTTTATCTGTAATTATTTTTTCTTTATACACCTTGTATGGAATTTTTAAAATTGGGCCGTACATTAAAATTTCTTTTCCCCATTGGTTATTTATTTTACTTAAGGCTTCATTTTGTCTGTGCGCGCGTTCTTGTATTAAGTTTTGAATAAAAGACAACGGAATTAATAATGAAAGGGTTAAAAAGCCAATCATTATCATACGTGCTGTAATTGACGTTTTTAGCCAATGCACAAACTTGTTTTGTGGTTCTTTTTTTGATGTGTTCATAGATGTTTATTTAAAGTACTTTGAATTTCAAAGTGTAGTTGTAAAAAAATTTATGTTTGATTCTTTATTATTTTTTCTAACGCTTCAATATGTTTTTTAAATGCTGCTTTACCTAATTTAGTTGTGTAATAACGCGTGTTAGGTTTTCTTCCTATAAATTGCTTTTCAATGGTTATGTATTCTGCTTTTTCAAGTGCTTTAGTGTGGCTAGCTAAATTACCATCAGTAGCGCCTAAAAGTTCTTTAAGCATATTAAAATCGGCATACTCATTCACCATTAAAATAGACATGATGCCAAGTCTTATCCTGTGGTCAAATAATTTATTTATGTTGTTAATTATGCTCACGGTAAATGATTCTTAAAAAAACTATTTAAACTTCAGAATTGTTTTTATCAAATTTAAAATACATCCAAGTGCCGTAAACAATATGCATTATACCAAAACCTAGTACCCAAAGCCAAAAACCATACCCAGGTTTAATAGCCCCAATTAAGCCTAAAATAACTTGTATAATACCAAGAAACCTAATGTTTCCAATACTATATTTTGATGCGTTTATTAAGGCTAAACCATAAAAAATTAGCATTAAAGCACCCGCTTGCCCGTACTTTCCTTGGCTTAGAATAATTAAAATATACAGTCCGCCAGTAACTAAAGGAATTAAAAAATTTAAAACTAATCGTTTAGATGTACTGTTCCATGTGCTAATGTGTTGTTTTTTTGCTTTTTTAGTAGTTAGTAAAATACCAGTAACAATACTAAAAAAAGCCACCAAAGCAAGTGTTAGTAAGCAATAATTAAATACCCAACCATTTAAAATTAAAATACCGTTGCTGTACTGGTTTACAAACCAATATGCTATTGCACTGCCAATTAAAGCATACGTGCCGGCCAAAATACCAGATAAACCGCTTAATGATATAAACCTTGAAGATTTATTCATTAAATCTTTAATTTCACCAATATCTTTTAAATAATCTTTAGACTCCATATTAAAGTACTTTGAATTGCAAAGTAAGTAAATTAAAATGATATAACGCTCATAAATTTTTGTTAAGTTTGAAGTTAACTATTTAAAATTAATAAAATTGAAACCTGTTGATGCTTATTTTTTTAATCAAAAAGAACCATTTCAATCTATAATGCTATATGTTAGAAGTGTTATTTTAAAAACCTTACCAAATGTAATTGAGCGTTACAGTTATAAAATACCGTTTTATAATATTGGCAAAAAACCAATGCTTTACTTAAATGTATTAAAAGGGAAAGATTATGTTGATGTTGCTTTTGTACATGGCGTTTTATTAGAAAAAGATTTTCCTGAATTAAAGAATGATGCTAACCGAAAACAAGTAAGATCTATTCAATTAAAAAACCTTGAAGATTTAAAGCAAGAACATTTTGAGAAGCTACTTTTAGCGGCTGCCAAAATAGCTGAATCACAAAAAAAACCTTGGCATATTACTTAAATAATGTAAACCTACCACCAAAAACAATATTGCGTTGTAAATAAAAAAAGTGATGCTTTGCTTTATTATTAGAGTTGCTAGTAGTTTTTGAGTTTAGAATATTTACGTAACCACTCTTAACTTCGGTTTGTACAAAAAAGTGCTTTAAAAATGTAATATTTAAACCCGTTTTAATAGAAGTACCAAAACCAGAAATTGAAAATTTATCATTTTTTGGTCTGCCTAAAAATGTAGCATTGGTTCTTGGAAACATAACGCCTGTGCCTACCCCAATAACTGTGTTGATATATATTTTTTCAGGATTAGTTTTTATAAACTTCAAATGGTCAAACCTATTTAATTCAAAATTTATGTAGTTTAAACCATCAGTATATTCAAATTGCAAAAAATCGTCATTAATAGTTATGGTTTCATTGTTATAAGTGCCTTTAAAGTTGCTATTATCATCAATAAAGCCATTAATAGTAACGTTTTGTGGGCTATCAACCACGTATTTCATGTGGTCAAAACCAAAGGAAATGCTGTAAACATCATTAAAAAAATAACCAATTCTGAAGTTTGTTTGTGGTACAGTAACCCGTGCCGGATTTAAATGTTCTTTAAAACCAAATTTATCTTGTGGATTATCATGCGCAACAACATTTTTTAAAGTAAAATTATGGTCTGGTCCTTCAAAGGTAATATCGCTTTTAGTGTAGTTGGCTCTGTTCCAGCCCCAATACACATAAAACTTTCCTTTTTTTGAGGTGCTAAATTCTAAATTGGTATTGGTTTTTTGTGAAACACCTATACTGGTACAAACTAATGCTGTAAACAAACAAATATGCTTAATGTTCATGAATTTTCTTGTAAAAGTAGCATTCACGAATTAAGCAATAATTTGGTTTACAATGTTTACTTGTGTTTTTAAGTTATGGTTATTAAAACTACAATTAAAGATTAACTATGGTTTTTCTAATAGCTACAAGGTTTGTTAGTAATTTTTCTAAATTATCTAAATGCAACATATTAGCGCCATCACTTTTTGCGTTTGCAGGGTCAAAATGTGTTTCAATAAATAAACCATCAACATTATTAACCACACCAGCGCGTGCTATAGTTTCAATCATATCTGGTCTCCCGCCTGTAACGCCGGCGCTTTGGTTTGGTTGTTGTAATGAGTGTGTTACATCTAAAACTGTTGGAGCAAATTGGCGCATTGTTGGTATGCCTCTAAAATCTACAATCATGTCCTGGTAGCCAAACATAGTACCGCGGTCTGTTATCCAAGCTTTATTACTGCCAGAATCTTTAACCTTTTGTACGGCGTGTTTCATGGCTTCCGGACTCATAAATTGTCCTTTTTTAAGGTTTACAACTTTACCGGTTTTAGCCGCAGCCACAACCAAATCTGTTTGGCGCACTAAAAATGCAGGAATTTGTAAAACATCAACATATTGTGCAGCAAAATTGGCATCAGTAACTTCATGTATATCGGTAACGGTAGGAATATCAAAAGTATCAGATACTTTTTTAAGTATTTTTAAGGCTTTTTCATTGCCAATACCTGTAAAACTATCTATACGGCTTCGGTTTGCTTTTTTAAAACTTCCTTTAAAAACATACGGAATTTCAAGTTTATTTGTTATTTCAACAACTTTTTCGGCAATTCTTAAAGCCATATCTTCGCCTTCAATAGCACAAGGGCCACATAGCAAGAAAAAGTTGTTTGAATTGGTGTGTTTTAATTTTGGTATATCTTGAAGTTTCATAAACGTTTTTTGAGAATTTTAGGCCACAAATATACTACTTTGTAATATAATTTAATGATTTTTTGTTTGGCATAAACGCTGTTTATAACAGTAAAAAGATAACGGTTTTTAAACATTTAGCGTGGTTGGCGTGTTTCACAAAAAAGAAAATTCAAAATACATTTAATGTGTTATATATCCATTAATTATGAGTATCTTTGCACGCTTAAAATAGGGCTTAAAATGAAAAAAATAAAAAATATTGCCATTATTGCTCACGTAGATCACGGGAAAACTACGTTGGTAGATAAAATTATGTATCACTGTCAGTTATTTCGTGAAAACGAAAATACAGGCGATTTAATACTAGATAACAACGATTTAGAGCGAGAACGTGGTATTACAATTACCTCAAAAAACGTTTCGGTTACTTATAAAGACACAAAAATTAATATTATTGATACGCCAGGTCACGCCGATTTTGGTGGCGAAGTAGAACGTGTTTTAAACATGGCCGATGGTGTTCTTTTATTAGTTGATGCTTTTGAAGGCCCTATGCCACAAACACGTTTTGTGTTACAAAAAGCTATAGATTTAGGTTTGAAACCTTGCGTGGTTGTTAATAAAGTTGATAAAGAAAACTGTACACCAGAAGAAGTGCACGAAAAGGTGTTTGATTTAATGTTTGAATTGGGTGCAGAAGAGTGGCAATTAGATTTTCCAACAGTTTACGGTTCGGCCAAAAACAATTGGATGAGTGAAGATTGGCAAAAACCAACTGAAAATATTGAACCACTTTTAGAAATGGTTATTGAACATATACCAGAGCCAAAAATTGCTGAAGGTACTACACAAATGTTAATAACATCGTTAGATTTTTCAAGCTTTACAGGACGTATTGCCATAGGAAGATTAACGCGTGGTACTTTAAAAGCAGGCCAAAACATATCATTAGTAAAACGCGATGGAAGTATTGTTAAGTCTAAAATTAAAGAATTACATGTTTTTGAAGGCTTAGGACGTATAAAAGTTGATGAGGTACAAGCCGGTGATATTTGTGCTATAGTTGGGTTAGAAGGTTTTGAAATTGGTGATACAGTGGCTGATTTTGAAAATCCTGAAGGCTTAAAAACCATAGCTATTGATGAGCCAACAATGAGCATGTTATTTACTATTAACGATTCGCCTTTCTTTGGTAAAGATGGTAAATACGTAACCTCACGCCACATTAAAGATAGATTAACTAAAGAGTTAGAAAAAAACTTAGCGCTACGTGTGCAAGAAACAGACAGTGCCGATAAATTTATGGTATTTGGTCGTGGTGTTTTACACTTATCTGTTTTAATTGAAACAATGCGTAGAGAAGGGTATGAGTTACAAATTGGTCAGCCACAAGTTATTATTAAAGAAGTAGATGGCGTTAAGTGTGAGCCTGTTGAAGAAATGACTATAGATTTACCTGAAGAAGTATCAGGTAAAGCCATAGAAATGGTAACCATGCGTAAAGGTGAAATGTTAAGTATGGAAGCCAAAGGAGAGCGTATGGTTTGTGAATTTATTGTGCCATCACGCGGCATTATAGGTTTACGTAATCAATTATTAACAGCTACTGCTGGTGAGGCTATTATGGCACACCGTTTTAAAGAATATCAGCCAGTAAAAGGAGGTATTCCTGAAAGACAAAATGGTTCTTTAGTATCTATGGAAAACGGTACAGCTATTCCTTATTCTATTGATAAATTACAAGACCGTGGTAAGTTTTTTATAGATCCGGGTGAAGATATTTATGAAGGACAGGTTATTGGTGAAAACTCACGAGGCGATGATATGACAGTTAACGTAACTAAAACCAAAAAGTTAAGTAACGTACGTTCTGCTGGAGCCGATGATAAAGCCAAAATTGTACCAGCTATTAAGTTTTCATTAGAAGAAGCTTTAGAATATATTCAAAAAGATGAGTACGTTGAGGTTACACCAAACCACTTACGTATTAGAAAAATTTTACTTAAAGAAGTAGATCGTAAACGAAACAAATCTATTTAATGGATTTTTTAGGAATGCCTTTAACTGAATGGGTAGGTTATTTAGCCATGGCAACAGTGTTGTTATCATTTTTAATGAAATCTGTTGTTAAGTTAAGGCTTGTAAACCTTGTAGGATGTTTGTTCTTTGTGGTTTACGGTATATTATTAACACCAATATCTAAACCAATTATAATAACTAATACAGCTATACTTTGTATAAACCTGTATTATTTACTTAAAAAGGTAAAATAAAGATATTGTGGTACACTTTATCTATTAAACCAAGTATACTAGTTTATACGTATATGTATTTTGTATATTTGATTTAATAGGTAAAGTCACTCAAAAAAAAAAATAGTTGTAACTATTTTAAGAGATAAAAAATATCAATTGAAAAAGTTAATTGATTATATAAACAAACACGTTTTAGTTAATGTTGCTTCTTTGCAAATAGTTTCTGTAATTACCAGAATTATAGCGGGTTTGTTAACTTCAAAAGCCATAGCTGTTTTTATAGGGGCTGAAGGTTTAGCATTAATAGGAAACTTTCAAAACTTTGTTAGTTCATTTCAAACACTATCTATTGTAGGTTCTTACAAAGGGGTTGTAAAATATATAAGCAAGTTTAAGGATGATGCGGTTAAGTTAAGCAAAACTGTATCAACTGTTTTTTATTGTGGTTTTATTTGTACCATTTTATTATCCGCAATTTGCTACTACAATGCAGAGCTTATAAAAGATGTTATTTTTCCTAGTTATAATAATTACACACTAGCTATAAAAGTTTTTGCTATTGTACTCCCTTTTTATGCTTTAAATTTATTTTCTTTTTCTATTATGAATGGATTTTCAAAATATAAAATCTTAATCATAATAAACATTATAGGGCAAATTTTAAGTGTGGCCATTGCACTGCTTTTAATTTATCAAGAAAAATTAAAAGGCGCTTTAATATCGGTAGCTATAGCAGAATCTTTAATATTTTTAATAACCTTGGTTGGTATTATAAATAGAAGAAGTTTAATGCCTTTAATTAAGGTTAACAATGTAAGTTTACGTTTTTTAAGAAAACTTACACCATATTCAATAATGGCTATGTTTTCGGCGGTATTGTTGCCTTTGGTAGCTATTGCTATACGTAATTATATAATTGAAAATATAGGGTATGAAGACGCCGGTTTTTGGGAGGCTATGACACGAATATCTAAATACTATTTAATGTTTATTACCTCTTTAATGGCGCTTTATATTTTACCAAGGTTTACCGAAATAAGCAACAAAAGAGATTTTAAAAAAGAAGTATTTGCATTTTATAAAACTGTAATGCCATTTTTGGCTCTTGGGTTATTACTAATTTATTTGTTAAAACATATAATTGTAATTTTAGTTTTTACTGAAGAGTTTATACCTGTTGAAAACCTATTTATTTGGCAACTTTTAGGAGATTTTATTAAAGTACTATCTATGGTTGTTGCCTTTCAGTTTATTGCAAAAAAAATGTTCTGGTATTATATTTTAACCGAAGCATTTTTAATAATAGCATTATATTTTACCAGTGTTTATTTTATAGATTATTATGATAATGTTAAAGGTGCAGTTGTAGCACATTTTGTAAGCTATTTAGGGTATTATATATTAATTTTATGTATTTTTTGGACCTCACTTTTTGGGTATAAAAAAAATAGATAAATTTATTTTACCAATTGAACTATTTAGTTAAATAAAATGCAAAGTGACTATAGAGTAAAGAAATACAATCAGTCCTATTATCAAGTTTGGAATGATTTTGTGTCAAAATCAAAAAACGCTACTTTCTTATTTAATAGAGATTTTTTAGAATATCATTCTGATCGTTTTCTTGATTTTTCTTTACTAATTTTTAAAAAAAATGTATTAGTTGCATTATTACCAGCAAATAAAGTAGGTAATTCTATTCATTCTCATCAAGGTTTAACCTATGGAGGGTTAATTCTTAACAAGACAATTAAATTTAAGGCGGTTTTAAATAGTGTTTATGCCATTTTAAAATTTTTAGATTTTAATAAAATTAAAACTTTTTATGTAAAGCCAATACCTTCTATATACAAAATAGCACCAAGTGATGAATTAGATTATTTATTATTTATATTAAAAGCTGAATTATTAAAAAAAGAAACACTTTCAGTTATAAGTGAATTTGATATAAGTAATGTTTCAAAAGATAGAATCTTAGGTTTAAAAAGAGCACAGAAGCAAAATTTAATTGTAAAAGAAACTGAAGACTTTGAGCTGTTTTGGAATTCAATTTTAATAAAAAATATTAAACAAAGGTATGGTGTTGCACCAGTACATTCCTTAAAGGAAATACTTGAATTAAAAGCGAAATTTCCTGAAAAAATAAAATTATTTGGAGTATATAAAGATAGAAAATTAGTAGCAGGCACTGTAATTTTTGAAAGTAAAAATGTTGCACACTCTCAATACATATCTGCTGATTTAGAAAGAAGTAAGCTTGGAAGTTTAGATGTATTGCATTTTCATTTACTTAGTAAAGTATATAAAAGTAAGCTTTTTTTTGATTTTGGTAGCTCAAATATTAATGAAGGTAAACAAATAAATTTTGGTGTTCAATCTTGGAAAGAAGGTTTTGGAGCTAGAACTGTAGCACAAAGTTACTATAAAGTTGATGTAAAAAAATATAATTTGCTTGAAGCAATATTTAAATGATAAAATTTTTAGACATAAAGGGAATTAACAACAACTATGAAATAGAATTCTTAAATATATTTAAAGATTTTTTAAGTAAAGGGCAATATATTTTAGGTGATCAAGTTAATTTATTTGAAAAAGAATTTGCGGCTTATTGTGGTACTAAATTTTGTATTGGTGTAAGTTCAGGTTTAGATGCACTTCATTTAATACTTAATTCTTATAAAATATTAAAATTTTTAAATGATGGAGATGAGGTGCTTGTTCCTGCTAATACATACATTGCCACAGTTTTAGCTATTAGCAATACCGGTTTAAAACCCAGATTAGTTGAGCCAGACATTAATACATTTAATATAAGCCCTGAAAACATTTTAGCAGCAATTACTCCCAAAACAAAAGCAATATTAGGCGTTCATTTATATGGGCAATTATATGATGTTTTAGAGTTAGAAAAAATTTCAAAAAAATATAATTTATTGTTAATAGAAGATGCTGCTCAGGCACATGGAGCTGTTTTTAAAGACGGTAGAAGAGCTGGTAATTTATCAAATGCAGCAGCATTTAGTTTTTATCCAACTAAAAATTTGGGAGCCTTAGGAGATGCAGGTGCTATTACAACTAACAGTGAAATGCTTGCTTCTACAATATTAAAATTAAGAAATTATGGTAGGAAATCTACTTATCAAAATGAACTTAAAGGTTTTAATTGTAGGCTAGATGAATTGCAGGCTACTTTTTTACGATTAAAGTTGAAAAATTTAGATATTGATAATGATAAACGAAGAGTTGTAGCAAAGTATTATCAAAAAACAATAAAATCTAATAAAATTAAATTACCAAAGTTTGAAGATATAAATCAGCATGTTTTTCACCTATATGTTGTGAGGAGTAAATTTAGGAATGAACTTAAGCATTTTTTAAAAGTAAATGGTGTTCAAACATTGATACATTATCCCATTCCTATTAACAAACAAAAGGCTTATAATGAGTTTAAGCAATTAAACATACCAATAACTGAAAGTATTTGTGATGAAATTTTAAGTATACCATGTAATCAAAATTTAGCAATAAACGATATGGAAAAAATTGTTTCACTAATAAATGATTTTTCTTTATAGTGGATCAAATAAAAACATCTTATAAACAGATAATTAAAGCAACAACATTATTTGGAGGTGTTCAATTTATTAATATCATTCTTTCAATAATAAAGTCCAAGTTTGTAGCAATCATATTGGGTACAACAGGAGTTGGTATTTTAACATTGTTAAATAGTTCATTAAATTTAATATTTAGTATAACAGGTTTTGGCCTAGAATCAAGTGGTATAAAAAACATTTCAACGCATTTGAAAAATGATTCCAAGCTTTATAAAACTATTTCAATATATAAATATTTAATTTTTATTACAGGCTTAATAGGGTGTTTAATAACTTTAGTGTTTTCATCTTATTTAAGTAATATTACATTTGGAAATACAGATTTTAAGTACGCATTCATATGGTTAGGTTTAGCTGTCTTTTTTAAGCAATTATCATCTGGATATCTTTCAATTTTACAAAGTTTAAGAGTTTTGAGGTTGTATGCAAAAGCTAATTTATATGCAAATATAGTTTCACTTTGTATTGTTTTGCCTATGTATTTTTATTGGGAAATTAATGCTATAGCACCAAGTATTATGATAGCTACTAGTATTAGTTTTGCACTTGCTTACTTTTACACAAAGAAAGTAACTGAACCTAAAAAAATAAGAATATTTAATAAAAATATATTCTTGGAAGGGAAATCTATTTTGTATTTAGGTTTGGCTTTAAGTATTAGCGATTTATTTAGAATGCTTAGCGAATACTTGGTTCAAATAGTAATTAGCTATAAAGGCACTTTAAATGAAGTAGGTTTATATGGAGCGGGATTAATTGTTTTGAACACTTATGCAGGGTTTATTTTTATAGTGATGAGTAAAAATTATTTCCCAAGATTATCAGAAATAGCTTCCAATAATAATGAAATAAAGAAGTTAGCATTTCATCAAGCTTATTTGACCATATTAATTATTACTCCAATAATAATACTATTCATAATTTTAGCTCCAGAAATAATACAATTAATTTTTTCGTCTAAGTTTATACCAATAACAAAAATGGTTTCATGGGGTATATTGGCTATGCTTTTTAAAACTCTATCATGGACTTTAGGCTACATAATTATAACTAAAGGAGATACAAAGCTATTAATAAAAACTAGTGTATTTTATAGTGTTTTGTATTTTGTTTTTTTAGTTTTAGGGTATACCATTGCAGGGTTAAAAGGTATAGGTGTAGCTTTCTTAGGTTATTTTATTGTTCATTTTTTAGGTATTAATTTTGTGGTAAAATATTTCTATAAAATAAACTTAAGTAGAGAATTATATATAGTGTTTTTTAAATGTAGCCTTTTGTGTATTATTGTTTTTTTATTAAGTTTTTTAAATTTGGGTATTTATAAATATATTTTAATGTGGTTAGTAGCCGTTATTTCTATTGTTTATGTGTTGAAGGCATTAAATAATAAAGTGCCTTTAAAAGATTTAATGACTAGCTTGTTAAAGAATAATAGGTGATTAAGTTTTTAAAAAATATTTATCATTGGATAAAATTCCAACTATCTGTAAACTGGCTTAAAACACTTTACTTTAATTTTAAGATGTTTCCTTTTAAAATAGCTATTAAATTACCTGTATACTTTTATGGTAGAGTAAGATTTTCAGCTCTTAAAGGAAGTGTCCAAATTATTGCACCAATAAAGAGAAGTATGATAGGTTTTGGGCAAGCATATGAAATGAATAAAAAATCTAAAGGAGTTTTAGAAATAAATATTCAAGGTACATTGGTATTTAAAGGGTACTGCCAGTTTGGAAAAGATTGTTTTATTTGTATTCATGAAAATGCATACACTGAATTTGGAAATATGTCCTCATTAGGTGGAAGTGGCAAACTAATATGTGTAAACAAAGTTATTTTAAATGATTATGCTAGAATAGGTTCTGAATCTCAAATAATAGATACCACTTTTCATCAAATGATTGATACAAAAACAGGGTATAAATATCCAAATTCTAATCCAATAATTATAGGGGCTTATAACTATATAAGTAACAGAGTATCAATAATGAGTAAAACTAAAACACCAAATTTCTGTACTGTTGCTTCAAATAGTTTGTGTAATAAAGATTATACTAATTTAGGAGAAAATATTCTTATAGGGGGAGTTCCATCAAAACTTATCAGAGAAAATTTATCACGAGATTGGGACGGTGAAAAAGTAAGTTTAGAAAACTTTTTGATAAGAAAAAAATAACTATATACATTGAAAAGAGTTAAGTTAATTAATATTCCAAAAATTCATGATTACAGAGGGAATTTATCGGTAATTGAAAAAGAAGTTTTACCTTATCAATTAAAAAGAGTGTATTATTTGTATGATGTTCCTAGTGGAGCTTATAGAGGTGGGCATGCACATAAAGAACAATATGAATTTTTAATAGCTATTAGTGGAAGTTTTAATGTCATATTAGAAGATACTAATGGTATAAAACAAACAATTACCTTAAATAAACCTAATGTAGGTTTATTAATACCTAACTTAATATGGAGGGAATTGGAAGACTTTTCTTCAGGATCAGTTTGTTTAGTGATAGCGTCAGATTTTTTTGATGAAAATGACTATATAAGAAATTATGAAGATTTTAGCTCAATTCATTAGAAATCTTTTTATAAATAAAAATGTTTTTTTTAAAAGTATATTTTGACTTGCAATGAAAAAAATATAATCCTTAATTTTTTTATTTTCAATGTTTTTAAATGTAGATTTACCAATGTCTTTTTTAGAGTAGATAGCAGCATAATAAAGTAATTGTTTATTATGATTGGTCTCAAAAATCTCTCTTATGGTTCCTGAAATATGGTATTTCTTTGAAAAATAGTCAAACAACATATGCATTTGATCTAACAAAAATAATTGACGATTAAAACTTTTTTGATGTGAGCAAGAAGCATCATGAACTCTGTAAATATGTAAAGATTCATTAATAGTTTCAAAATTAGTATGCATTACTAAATCCACCAAAATTGGGTAATCTTCAATAGTAACATTCATATGCATGTATTTTTCAAAATCAACATACTTGTATAAAAAATCTCTATGATAACAAACACCTATAGGAGTTATATTTCCTAATAAAACATTGTTTTTATAGTCTTCTTTTGAAATATTAATGAAGCGGGCATTATCAAAATCAACTGTTTTATTTTTACTTTCTAAAAGTAAATCGTATCCAGAATCCACAAACCCTAAACTAGCATCACTTCTTAAAGTGTCAACCAATATTTGTAAAGTGTTTGAACTTTTAAATAAATCATCGCCAGCAATATCAAAAATATAGGTGCCTTGACATCTGTCAAGCGTGGTTTTAAAATTTTTTAAAATGCCTAATTGCGATTCATTTCTTATGACATTGAAAAGCTTCGGATGTTTTTCTTTATATGAATTTATAATTTTTAAAGTTTCATCAGTAGAACAATCATCACCAACCACAATTTCATAGTTAAAATTTACTTTTTGTGTTAGAATAGATTGCAAGGTTGCTTCAATATGTTTAGCATTATTAAATGTTATAAGATGTACCGATAATTCAATCATAAAGTAATAGAAAAAGTATTTTTAAATGTAATTTTTATATTTGAAATGACATAGTAGAATCTGCTTTTTTAAAATAAACGTGTATTTTTGATGATTACCATTCAAATTAAAACACTTAGTAAACTAAAAACAGTGTTTTCTGTTCAAAAATGAATAAAAAAAAAGTATTAATAGTTGCTAAAAGTTTAAGCGAAGGCGGATCAGAACGTGCTGCGGCTATACTTTCATTAATGTTAAAGCCGTTTAATTATGATGTGAATTTAGTTATATTAGATAATAAAATTAGTTATGAATATCATGGCACGTGTTATGTACTAAACAAAGAAAGAATTAAGAAGAATTTTATAACCAGATTTTCCTTCTTCTTTAATTTTAGAAATTATGTAGCACAAAATCATTTTGATTATCTTATAGATTTTAGAACGCGAAACTCCATTTTAAGAGAATTATTAATTTATAAATTTATTTATAAAAAAATTAAGCATGTAGTTTTTACTATTCATTTACCACAGTTGCATCTATACATACCAAAACCATTTTTTTTAGTTAAAAAAAACTATGCAAAAGCCTTAAAAATAGTTACGGTTTCTAATGCCATAAGAGTGCATGTAAAGCATACGTATAATTTAAAAAATACAGCTTTAATTCATAATGCTATTAATATTGAAAGCATTCAAAAACTAAAACAAGATGCTATTAATGAGCTTGAAGATTTTATTTTAATAGTAGGAAGAATGGATGATGATATTAAACAAATTAACAAATTAATTGATTGTTATCCTAAAACGAGTTTAAAAGAAAAGCAAATCAAATTATTTATAATGGGTGATGGTTCTCTTAAA
This sequence comes from Seonamhaeicola sp. ABD4_175, assembly GCF_056160885.1. Taxonomy (NCBI): domain Bacteria; kingdom Pseudomonadati; phylum Bacteroidota; class Flavobacteriia; order Flavobacteriales; family Flavobacteriaceae; genus Seonamhaeicola; species Seonamhaeicola sp. ABD4_175. The sequence continues at coordinate 46,254 of NZ_JBSWYC010000002.1, read as the reverse complement.
GAAGCGATGAAACATGAAGTGAAATCTAGAGGATTATCTAAAGATATCCATTTTTTATCCTTTCAAGAAAACCCATATAAATATATGGCTAGAGCTAAGTTTTTAGTTTTATGTAGTAAAATGGAGGGTTTTCCTTATGTTATCTTGGAAACGCTAGCTTGTGGCACACCCGTAGTTTCATTTGATTGTAAAACTGGACCTAGGGAAATGATTCAAAATGAATACAACGGTTTGTTGGTAGAAAACCAGAATTTTGAACAATTAGAGGCGGCTATTACAAAACTTTCAATAAACAAAAAATTATATGAAAACTGTAAGCAAAATGCATTAAAAAGTGTAGAGAAATATGATATTAACATTATTGCTAAAACATGGAAGGATATAATTGAAAACGGTTAGTTTTTAAGTTTAAATTAAAATATGAAGTTAAAAAAAATAGCTATTATATCACCTTCGGCAGGTAATGGAGGTGCTGAAAAAGCATCGACATTATTATCGTTAATGCTAGAAAACTTAAATTATGAAGTACACTTCATTGCTGCCTATACTTTAAAAGACTTTAAAGTTGGGGGGCAGTTTTATTGCCTTCAGGTGCCTAAAGGAACCAAGTTTAGTTTTGTGCACCAGTTTTTTGGATTCATAAAGCTTAAAAGGTATGTTAAACGTCATAATTTTGAGGCTATTATAGATTTTAGGTCTAGAAGACGCTTTCTTACAGAATTAGTGTTTACCTACTTTGTAATTCCTAGATTAGATATCATGATTTATACTTTCCACTTACCTTTGATGGATAAGTATATCCCTAAACCTTGGTCTTTATTTAGGAATATATATAATAAAGCAGAAAAGATAGTATGTGTTTCTAAAGGAATTAAACAGAAAATAGAGGAAATTGGTCTGGAAAACTCTCAAGTGATACTAAACCCGATAGATTTTAAATTTATTGAAGATAGGGTTGAAAGTGAAAAGTTGTTCGATTTTGAATACATAATCGGGGTAGGCCGAATGGATGATAATATTAAACAATTTGATCATTTAATGGAAGTTTATTCCAACTCAATGCTACCAAGCAAAAATATACATTTGGTTATTTTGGGTAAGGGTAAATATCAATCAGTATTAGAGGAGTATAGAGAAACTTTACCCAATAAAGATAAAATTCATTTTAAAGGTTTTCAAATAAACCCTTATAAATATATGAATCAAGCAAAGTTTTTTGTTTTAACAAGTAAATATGAAGGTTATCCTTTGGTAGTGCTTGAAGCTTTGGCTTGTGAAACTCCAGTTATTTCATATGATTGTCCAACAGGGCCAAATGAAATTATAAAAAATGGTGAAAACGGATTGTTAGTTGAAGCTCAGAATAAAAGTAAATTGTTAGATGCTTTTAATGAGTTTTTAAATAATGATGTTTTGTACAAAACCTGTCAATTAAATTCAAAAAAATCCATACAGCATTTAACAATGGAAAATATAGGGAGTCAATGGAAAAATTTAATAGAATCTACTTTATTTTAACCTTTACGCTGCACCACCTCGTAAACCTGGTTTTCATCACATTTTAAAGTTTTACTTGGGTATTTTAAAAGCAAAGCATAATCATGTGTAGCCATTAAAATAGTATTGCCATTTTTATTAATGTCTTGCAATACTTTCATAACTTCAACACTAGTTTGCGGGTCTAAATTTCCTGTAGGTTCATCAGCTAAAATAAGCTCAGGGTCATTAAGTAAAGCTCTGGCAATGGCAACGCGTTGTTGCTCTCCACCCGATAATTCATGCGGAAATTTAAAACCTTTGGTTTTCATATCAACCTTAGTTAAAACTTCTTCAATACGGTTTTTCATTTTATCTTTGTCTTTCCAACCTGTAGCTTTTAAAACAAACAATAAATTATCATTAACCGTTCTATCAACAAGTAATTTAAAGTCTTGAAAAACAACGCCTAATTTTCGGCGTAAAAAAGGAATATCTCTTTCTTTTAAAGCTTTAAGGTTGTAATCAACAATATGGCCATTACCTTCTTTTAAAGGTAAATCGCCATAAAGTGTTTTCATAAAACTACTTTTTCCTGTACCCGTTTTTCCAATTAAATATACAAATTCACCTTTGTTAATTTCAACATTAACGTTTGATAAAACCAAGCTATCACCTTGGTAAATGGCTGCATCTTTTAATTGTAAAATGGTATTTGGCATAAAAACTAAGTTTAAATTACAAGTTTAATGGTATTGTTATAAATTACAAACCCAAAAGTATGTTTTTTGTTGTGTTATTACTGTAATTAATAAAAACTTTTTCAACAAAATAATGTAAGCTTTATAATTATGGCATGATTATTTCGTTATAGAAGAAACATAATTAAAGCGTGTTTTTAGTCTTTATTTTAACAGAAATTTATATCTGTTACAGCATGATTAAAAACCAAACTTTTATCTTTGATTAAAATTAAAAACTACTAGTTAATGACTAAAAAAAGTTTTATCTCCTTTATACTTAGCGTTAGTTTTACCTTAACGCTTTCTGCACAACAATCTGCCGCATACACAAACAATATGGTAGATTACCAAAAAGCCTTATCACTTTACAATAATAATCAGTATTTAGCAGCACAGTCGTTATTTGAAAATGTAAAAAAAACAACAAAAGAAGACATTTTAAAGTCAGATTGTGCCTATTACATTGCCAATTGCGCAGTAAGGTTAAACCAGCAAAATGCTGATGATTTGGTTGAACATTTTGTTGAAGAATACCCAACAAGTACAAAACGCAACACCGCTTTTGTTGATGTGGCCGATTACTATTTTGAAAACGGAAAATACGCCTATGCAAGAAAATGGTACAGCAAGGTAAATGAAGCTGGTTTAGGAAGAGCCGATAAAGAAAAATTCTATTTCAATAACGGTTACACCGCTTTCACAACAAAACAATATAAAGAAGCAAAAAAATACCTTTCAAAAGTAGAAAGCTCGCAAGAATACGGTTCGCAAGCCAAATACTATATTGGTTTTATGGCTTATGAAGGTGATGATTATGATGAAGCTAACGAGTATTTTAACCAAGTTAGTGACCAAGAACGCTACAAAGAAAAACTATCATATTACCAAGCCGATTTAAACTTTAAATTAGGAAATTTTGAAAAAGCCATTGAACTGGCAAAACAACAATTGCCAAATAGTGATGAAAACGAAGTATCTGAACTTTCAAAAATTATTGGTGAAAGTTATTTTAATTTAGAAGAATACCAAGCTGCCATTCCATATTTAACGGCCTATAAAGGTAAAAAAGGAAAACGCGATAATACGGCCAAATGGAATAATACCGATTTTTATCAACTTGGTTATGCACATTACAAACAAGCAGATTATGAAAAAGCCATTTCAGAATTTAATAAAATAATTGGAGGTAAAAATGGCATTGCGCAAAATGCCTATTATCATTTAGGTGAAAGTTATGTGCACTTAAATAAAAAACAAGAAGCTTTAAATGCTTTTAGAAATGCTTCTCAAATGAGTTTTGACTTAAAAATTCAAGAAGATGCCTGGTTAAACTATGCCAAAATTAGTTACGAAATAGGTAACCCATACCAACCAGCACCACAAGTTTTGGCCAGATATTTAGAAAAATACCCCGAAACAAGTTACCGTGAAGAAATTGAAACGTTGTTGATAGATTCTTACATTACATCAAAAAACTACAAAGAAGCATTAAGTTTATTAGAAGGTAAAAAGAGTTTTGAAAATAAAACGGCTTACCAAAAAGTTGCTTTTTACAGAGGAATTGAGCTTTATAATGACAACAAATATTTAGAAGCCAAAAAATTATTTGATGCTTCATTAAAAGAACCAAGAGATGAAAATTATACAGCCCGTGCTACATTTTGGAAAGCTGAAACAGATTATAATTTAACAAATTATGATGATGCCTTAGTGGGCTTTAAGCAATTTGAACAAATGAATATAACTGCTCCAGAATCTGAAAATCTAGATTATAACTTGGCTTACACCTATTTTAAATTAAAAAATTATAATAGCGCCACAGAGCACTTTAGTACATTTACCAAAACAGCCACTAATGATAAAGTTAGACTTAATGATGCATTTTTGCGTTTGGGCGATGCCTATTTTGTAACCAGTAATTATAATGCAGCAATAAAAGCTTACCAAAAGGCCATAGAAGTTGGTGAAATAAATGCCGATTATCCGGCGTTTCAAAAAGCAATAAGTGCCGGTTATATGGGGCAATCTTCACAAAAAATACAAGAATTAGAGCAGTTTATTAACAACTACCAAACGTCTAAACTTCGTGATGATGCTATGTATGAATTAGGTAATTCTTACGTAAAAGCAAATCAAATAAACAAGGCGTTATCAATGTATAATAAGTTGAATGAAGCTTATAAAATGAGTTCATTTGTACCAAAATCATTATTGCGCCAAGGCTTAGTGTATTATAATGGTAATGAAAACCAAAAAGCTTTAAATAAATTTAAAAACGTAGCAGGTAATTACCCAGGAACGCCAGAGGCGGTTCAAGCTGTTTCAACCGCAAAACTAATTTATATTGATATGGGGCGTGTTGATGATTATGCTGCTTGGGTAAAAACACTAGATTTTGTTGAAGTTACTGATGCCGATTTAGATAACGCCACCTACACTGCCGCAGAAAAACAGTATTTAGATGGAAATACAGACCGTGCCATTAAACAATTTAATGGTTACGTTAATGAGTTTCCAAAGGGTCTTCATATTTTACAAGCGCACTTTTATTTAGGCCAATTGTATTATAAAAAAGATTTAATGGCAAATGCGGCACCACATTACAAATACATTGTTGAAACTACGCAAAATGAATATACAGAGGAAGCCTTGTTGCGTTTATCTCAGTTTTACTTAGAAGGAAAAAAATGGCAACAAGCCATACCAACTTTAAAACGCTTAGAGACCGAAGCTAATTTTCCGCAAAATGTGGTTTTTGCGCAATCAAACTTAATGAAAGCTAATTATCAATTAGAAAATTATGAAGCTGCTGTTATTTATGCCGATAAAGTTTTGGCAAGCTCAACAATTGATAATAAAATTAAAAGTGACGCTTATATAATTATTGCACGTTCTGCCATAAAAACTGGCAACGAAAGTAAAGCAAAAACAGCTTATGCTAATGTTGAAAAAGTAGCCACTGGCGAAACTGCTGCCGAAGCCTTATACTACAATGCATATTTTAAAAATAAAGAAGGTAAGTATGAAGCATCAAACACAACAGTACAAAAATTAGCCAAAGATTTTTCTGGATATAAATATTACAGTGCCAAAGGTTTGGTTGTAATGGCTAAGAATTTTTATGCACTAAATGATGCATTTCAAGCCACTTATATTTTAGAAAGTGTTATTGAAAATTTTGCCGAATTTGATGATGTTGTAACACAAGCAAAAGAAACATTAAACAAAATTAAAATTGAAGAGGCTAAAACTAATTCTTCAATTCAGCCAGAGTAAAAAAGTAAAGTAGCAAATAAAAAATTGTAAATAGTAAATCAAAACATATGCGTAAGCACATTCATATATTAAGTATAATTTTTACATTAAGTGTAACTTGTGGTTTTTCGCAAACTAGAGGTAAAGACACCATAAATACAGGGGTTATAGATGTTGTGAAACCTTACACACCTACAATTTCCGATGCTTTTAAAGTTAAAGAAACGCCAACACTAGATGATGAAACCACACAAACTAAAAAAGAAGTAAAATATAATATTTTTTCTTTTCCGGTGGCTTCAACTTTTACACCTGCCAAAGGGAAAGCAGCTGTTGTTGAAAAACGCAAACCCATAAAATTGTATGACAATTACGCCACATTAGGTTTTGGTACTTATACAACCATTTTGGGCGAAGTATATTTAAACCATGCCATTAATAGAACCGAGAGTGTTGGTGGTTACGTAAGCCACAATTCATCGCAAGGTGGTATTAATGGGGTAAGTTTTGATGATAATTATTCCATTTCAAAATTAAATGTAAATTACACTACCAAGTTACGCGATTTATCATGGAAAGTTAACGGTGGTTTTGAGCATCAAATGTATAATTGGTACGGTGTGCCAGAAACATTTACTACTACAGCTATAAATGATGATATTGATGAAAAACATACCTTTTATAACGCATATTTTGGAGGCGATATTAATTTTGAAGATACGTATATAAATTCGGCAGGATTTATTTTTAGGCGTTTTGGTGATAACCAAGGCTCTGGCGAAAACCGTTTTATTGCCAATGCAAAAATTGATATTCCTATAAACAGAGAAGAAATTTCTACAAGTTTTAAAATAGATTATTTAAAAGGCGATTTTGATAGAAGTTTTTACAATGAAGAATCTTTAGGATATGGCAATTTTATTGTGAGTGCATCACCTCAATTTCAATTAAAACAAGACGATTTAACGGTAAATCTAGGTTTAACTGCAGCCTTTTCAAGAGATTCTGAAAACAAAGAAAGTAACCTTTACATTTACCCCAATATTACCGCTACTTACAGGTTGGTTAATGATGTTTTAATAGCTTACGGCGGTATTGAAGGAGAGCTTCTTCAAAATTCATATTTTGATTTTGCTTATGAAAACCCGTTTGTATCTCCAACCTTGTTTATAACTCCCACAGACCAACAGTATAATGCCTACGTTGGCTTAAAAGGAAAGCTTTCTAGCAACATGAGTTATAATGTTAGCGGACTTTATAAAGCAGATAGAAACAAGGCTTTGTTTAAAAATAATGACATAACTTTAATGGCAAATCAGCCGTATTCCTACGGAAATTCATATGGTATTGTTTATGATGATGTTGATACTTTTGGAGTTTCGGGCGAAATTAATGTTGATGTAAGCCGAAATTTTAAATTAGGTATTAAAGCTGAATATTTTAACTACTCTACTGATGTTGAAGAAGAAGCTTGGAATTTACCAGACATAAAGGGTTCTTTGTTTTTTGATTATCAAGTTGATGAACATTGGTTTACTGGCGCAAATATTTTTTATGTTGGCGAACGTAAAGACCAATATTTTTTAAATGATGGCGTAACTTTAACCACACCTTTTACAGTAACTTTAGATAGTTTTTTTGATGCAAATGCTCATGTGGGTTACCATATAAACGATAAGATATCTGTATTTGCAAAAGCCAATAACATAGCTAATAATGAATACCAGCGTTGGCAAAATTTCCCGGTGCAAGGTATTCAGTTTTTAGCAGGAGCTACTTTTAAGTTTGATTTTTAAATAATCTTATTTGTCATTCCCGCTAAGGCGGGAATCTATGGTAAACTTAATTAAAGTATTTCAGAGTTTTGTTTTATCATTCCCGGGTGTTTCAATGAGTGCAGTTGAAATGAATGGGAAATTTAGTTTTTAGATTAAAGGGTATAAAGATTTTAACTTCCCGTTTTTAATTATTATTTCCACTTTGATATTAGACTTGGTAATAGATTTTAATTTTCCATCTTTTAAATCCTCTTTTTTTAAATTATCAAGTGCATATTTACATTCTAATAATAGTATTCCCAAATTCCAGCTTTTAGGAAAAAATGTACTACAATTTCTTTTCTTTATCCACTTTTTTGTTTTAGTATCGTAAAATTCAAATTTAGCTTTAAAAACGGAGGTTGTTGGATTTGTTTCGAGTATTTCTAAAATTCGAATACTTGCAGGATCATAAAAATGAATTCCAGTTAAATCTCCTCTTTTTATTCTTCCAAAGGCTGCATGCATAAAACCATCTATGGAGTTTGTTTCCAATTCAGTACCTTTTGGGACTAGTAGTAGTTTTTCAGGTTTTATTATATTTTTTTGAATGATAATTTGCTGAGATCTTTTTGGATTTGTTTTTTTAAGTGAACTATAAATAGAAGAATATTTTTTTAAAGCTCTTAAAGAATTATAAGGGCCGTTACTATCCGTAAAATTAAAAGGGAAATGCATAGGAACACGAACTATAATTGCCCCATCCTTTAAGCTTTGTTTATTTGTTGTTGCTCCGTTTTTTAAAATGTAAAAATGATATTCTATATTCATCTTGCTGTGAACATTCTTATTGATTTTTTTTAAATATAAACTGAATATTTCATAATAAAAACATCAGTTTAATACAACCTAGCCAAATAATCAAAATGCTCGCCTTTTAAAACAAGTTCACAATGTAAATTAACGGTTTCGCAAGCTAATTTCAAGGTGTTAAAATCTAAATACAACCATTTCATGGGTATTTCTTTTTCGCCTTTATAACTAATAAAATAATCTAATTCACCGTAATAATTACTGTTGGTATCCATCCAAAAACCACCATCATCATCTTCATACATATATTTAATATCTGAAGAATCAATAAGTATTTGTCCGTTTGGTTTTAAAAGCGTTTTTAAGTGTTTTAAATACGTAGCAACTTGTTTTAGTTCTTTAAAAATTCCGGTGCCATTCATTAATAATAAAATGGTATCAAACGTATTGGTTTCATCTAAAATATTCAAAACTTCAGCATTAATAACACCGCGTTTTTTGGTAACCTCAATAGCACCTTTTGATATATCAATAGCTTTAACGTTTAAGCTTTTTTCTTGTAAATATAAGCCATGGCTGCCAGCACCACAGCCAACATCTAAAACAGTGCCTTTAGCTAATTTTAATGCTTTTTTTTCTAAAGCAGGCATTTCAGGAAATGTTCTAAATAAATAGGGTAGTGGTAACTCGTCTTCCGCAGAAATACTAGTTGATGTTATGATGTCTTCAGTATAATATCCGTTAAAAAAATCAAGCAATGCTTTTCCAAAAATGTCTTTCATAGTTTATTTGTTGTCATTTCCGTTTCATCATTGAGAGGAACTGAATGCGTGTTGAATCTATTTTTTTGTCATTGCAAAGACATAGTATGTGGTAATCTTCTTTTTATTTTTAATAGATTACTTCAGTCATTTTTCTTTCGTAATAACTAAAACCACTATTTTTGCTCCATGCAAGACATCATAGATAATCTTCCAAAACAGGCCAAAGATAAGCATAACGAGAACAAGAAGTTCTTTCAGAAATTAAAAAAGAAGGCTCCAAAAAATTTAGACTATATCATGCAAGATTTGCATGAAGATGAATTTGAAAGAACCGATTGTTTAGAGTGTGCCAATTGTTGTAAAACCACGGGGCCGTTGTTTACAGATAAAGATATAGAGCGAATATCGAAATTTTTTAGGTTAAAGCCACAACAATTCATTGAACAATATTTGCGTGTTGATGAGGAGAACGATTACGTATTGCAAAGCGTGCCTTGTATATTTTTAGGCGCAGATAATTACTGTTCAATTTATGATGTACGGCCAAAAGCATGCCGTGAATTTCCGCACACAGACAGGAAAAAGTTTCAGCAAATTTCAAACTTAACATTAAAAAATGTAGCTATTTGTCCTGCGGCTTTTAATATTGTTGAAGCCATGAAACAACGTATAAAATAAACTATGCATGCATAGTTTATTTTTGTGTTGTATATTTAGTGAAAACTAAATTGAAAAATGCAAGACTTTATAAACTATTTTAATACCATTCCGTCTTCTCACCGAAGCCTTATTTTAGTGGGCGGATTAACATTTTTTTGGTTGCTTGAAAGCGCTGTACCTCTTTTTAAATTCAACTACAAAAAATGGAAACATGCATGGCCAAACTTTTTTTTCACACTAACTACGGTTGTAATTAATTTTGTGTTGGCTTTTTTATTGTTAAAATCTGCTGATTGGGTTAGTGCAAATAACTTTGGTATTATAAATTGGCTACCAAAAATGTCTCTAGGTTTATACATATTTCTTGGTGTTTTATTATTAGATTTTTTTGGAGCTTACTTAGCTCATTTAGTAGAACACAAAGTAAGTATGCTTTGGATGGTTCATTTAGTACATCACACAGATCATAATGTAGATACTACCACAGCCAATAGGCACCACCCAATTGAAAGTGTAATACGCTTTACATTTACGCTTTTTGGTGTTATTTTGGTTGGTGCACCCATAGGTATTGTAATGTTATACCAATCACTGTCATTGGTGTGTTCACAATTTAATCATGCAAATATAAAGTTACCAAAACGCTTAGATAAAGCATTGAGTTATATATTAGTATCGCCCGATATGCATAAAGTGCACCACCATTATAGGTTGCCTTATACTGACTCAAACTACGGAAATATTTTTTCAATTTGGGATAGGTTATTGGGTACATACATGGAATATGATAGAGATCATTTAATCTATGGTGTTGATGTGTTTCCTGATGAAGAAAAAAACGGACGCATTGCAGAGCTTTTAAAACAACCGTTTCAGCCTTATGAAAAACCTACTATTACACCAGAATAAAATTTGTTATTATTTTATAATCTTGGTAATAATGAGCTGTAGTAATAAAAAAACAATAGACATACAAGGCCACCGAGGATGCCGTGGTTTAATGCCTGAAAATACTATTGAAGCTTTTACAAAAGCTATAAACTTAGGTGTTAATACCTTAGAACTTGACGTTGTTGTAAGTAAAGATAGTGTTGTAATAGTTTCGCATGAACCATTTATTAGTAGAGTTTATTGTTTAAACGCCGATGGTACCGAAATTCCTGAAGATTTAGATATGCAATTTAATTTATACGACATGCATTTTGATAGTATAAAACAATTTGATTGCGGATTAAAACACCATGAACGTTTCCCTTTTCAGAAAAAAATAAAAGCTCATAAACCTGCTTTAGATGCTGTTTTTAAAGCAGCAAAACAATTAAACCCTGAAATAAAATTTAATATTGAACTAAAAGCAAAACCTAAATATGATGATGTTTTTACACCAAAGCCCAAAGAGTTTGTGCGTTTAGTTTTAAAGGTTATAAATACTAATGAAGCTTTTAATTATACCAATTTACAAAGTTTTGATACACGCATTTTAGAAGAAATAAAAAAGCAAGCTCCTAAAATGCCAGTAGCTTTATTGGTTGATGAGAATGAATCTATTAATGAAAAAAGAACCCTTTTAAGCTTTAAACCAGAAATTATAAGTCCGTATTTTGAGTTGCTAAATAATAAAGTTGTTGATAGTTTGCAAACTGAAAATTTTAAAGTAATACCTTGGACCATTAATGAAACCGAAGATTTAAAACATATGATTGCCTTAGGAGTTGATGGTATTATTACAGATTACCCAGATAGGTTGATTGCTTTATTAAAATAAGCGCTAATTCTTTTTGAAGGTTACAAAATGTTAAACTAACACGTTAGTTGTAAATTAAGTACTTATTTCTAACGTTTTTAAAAGCATGTAAACCTTTTTGCCATGAGGCTTTAATTTGGATTTCAGGCATGCCAGATTCAATTTGTTGCTGTAAAACTTTTGTTCCTGCTAGTTTTGTGAAAAAGGTATTAAAAAATTCGGCTTTATCTGTAGTGTTTTTATAAGCTTTAATGAGCCATTGTAGGTTTAAACCATCTAATTTTTTTGTTGTAGTTAAATTACTTCCGTAGCATATTTTGTTTTGATGTTTGGGGTATTTTGCACCTTCGTTTGGTTGTGGTGTAAATTCAAAATTAAAGGTTTTTTTATTTAAAAAAGGGCTGCCAAATATTTGAAATTGTTTGTTTGTACCGCGGCCAGCACTAACGTTTGTTCCTTCAAAAAAACATAAACTAGGGTATAAATTTATGGCCATATGGTTTGGTAAATTAGGGCTAGGTTTAATAGGTAAGTTGTATGATGTTTTGTGCGTGTAGTGTTTTACAGGTATAATTTTAAGCTTGCATGTTATACCGTTTGCAAGCCATTTTTCGCCATTAATCATTTTAGCGTATTCAGCAATGGTTAACCCATGAACCACCGGAATTGGATGCATACCAACAAAACTTTTATGTTCGGTTTCTAAAATAGGTCCGTCAATATAATGTCCGTTTGGGTTTGGTCTATCAAAAATTACAACAGGAATATTAGCCTCGGCACAGGCTTCCATAACATAATGTAATGTTGAAATATATGTGTAAAAACGAGCCCCAACATCTTGAATATCAAAAACTACAACATCTAAATTAGTTAATTGCTCGGGTTTTGGTTTTTTATTGTTTCCATACAATGATACAATGGGTATATTGGTTTTGGTATCAATACCATCTTTTACAATTTCACCAGCATCAGCTTTTCCTCTAAAACCATGTTCTGGAGCAAATACTTTTTCAATGTTAATGTTTAAAGCCAATAAAGAGTCAACTACATGCACATAGTTATTATTAGCGTTTTTAAGGTTGTTGTTTTTAAAAATAACACTGGTTTGGTTGGCCACAATACCAACGCGTTTTTCTTTTAAAAAAGGCAAATACAAGTGTGTTTGGTTGGCACCAACTATAGGTAATGTATCTTGCTTTTTAATTATGTTGTGTGTAATAGTTTGGTTGTTATCTTGGTTTTTTTTGCTATTTGTGTTTCCGCAAGAAATTAATGCTAAAACAAATAATAAAACTGTATTTTTGGCAAAGGTAAAGTGCATGTTATATTGAATTTCGAGTATTTTTTAGCTAAACGTATTATTAGCAGTAAATCGTATAAAAGTAGTGTTTCGGCACCAATAATAAAAATTGGTATTGCTGCAATAGCTATTGGGGTTTTGGTTATGATGATTACCATTGCTACAGGCATTGGTTTGCAACAAAAAATTAGAGATAAAGTGGTAGCTTTTAATGGCCATATTGTTATTACTAATTATGATAGTAACACATCTGAAGAAAGTATTTTACCTATTTCAAAAAATCAAGATTTTTACCCAGAATTTAAAGCTGTAGATGGTATAAAACACATACAAGCAGTGGCGTCAAAATATGGTGTTGTAAGAACTGATAAGTACTTTGAAGCTGCGTATTTAAAAGGCGTGGGTGCCGATTATAATTGGAAATATTTCAATGAGTTTTTAGTTGAAGGAGCATTGCCAGATTTCTCTAACAAAAGAAATGAAGATGTTTTAATTTCTCAATATTTAGCTAACAGGCTTAATTTGAAATTACATGATAAATTTCAAATGGTTTTTATTAAAGAAGATCCTGAAAAATTACCCAATATAATTACTTACAAAATTGTTGGTATTTATAATTCGGGCTTTCAAGATTTTGATGCAAATTATATAATTGGTGATATTAGGCACATTCAACGTATAAACAAGTGGGACGATGACCAAATTGGTAATTTTGAAGTTTTTATTGATGATTATAGTGAGTTGAACCAAAAAGGTGTTGAGGTTTATGAAAACACACCCTCAATATTAAACACACAAACTATTACAAATAAATACAGTTCTATTTTTGAATGGATTAATATTTTTGATACTAATATTTACGGTATTATTGGTATCATGATTTTAGTAGCTGGAATAAATATGATTACGGCGCTTTTAGTTTTAATTTTAGAGCGCACACAAATGATAGGTATTTTAAAGGCATTAGGTTCTAGTAATTGGAGTATACGAAAGGTGTTTTTATATAACGCTTCTTACTTAATTATTTTAGGGTTAATTTGGGGTAACATTTTAGGTTTGGGTTTACTGTTTGCCCAAAAATATTTTAAAATTTTAACACTAGACCCAAGCGTTTATTATGTAACCGAGGCGCCAGTTTACATAAGTTTAGGCTATATTATAGCTTTAAATATAGGCACTTTGCTATTGTGCTTAATTATGCTTTTAGTACCATCATATTTAATTACAAAAATATCGCCAGTAAAAGCTATTAGGTTTGATTAGCTTTTAAGTTTTATATACTTGTTTAAAATTTTGTATAGTATTTTCTTATCAATAGGTTTTGCTAAAAAATCATCAACACCAGCATTAAATGCTTTTTTTACATCGTTATCTAAAGTGTAAGCAGATTGCGCAACTATTGGTTTTTTGGGGTAGATAGCCTTAATTTCTTTGGTGGCAATATAGCCATTTTTTACAGGCATGTTCATATCCATAAAAATAAAATCTATAGTTTGGTTATTGCAATAATCTATAGCTTGTTGTCCATTTAAAGCATGTATTATATTGAAGTTTTGATCTGTCTTTAAAAGAAGCTTTTTTAAAATTATGAAGTTTAAACTTTCATCTTCAACAATTAAAATATTAACAGGGTTTTTATCAATTTTTTCAACACTGTTTTTTGAAATAGTATCATCAATGTTTTTAATTTCAACGGTAGTTGGCAAATCTATACAAAATGTTGTACCGGCGCCTTTGGTAGATTTTATTGATATTGTGGCCCCTAAAAGTTCTGCATTTTCTTTGGCAATTGAAAGCCCCAAACCAAGTCCGCCATAGTTTTGTGCTATACTTTTGTTTTCTTGAGAAAAACGATTGAAAATTTGATTAATTTGTTTGGCTTCAATACCTATACCTGTGTCTTTAATTAAAATTGAAACATTGTTACTAGAAACAGTGTAGTTTAATTCTATATAACCGTTATGAGTAAATTTAAAGGCATTATTTAATATGTGTTTGAGTATTTTTTGAATTCTAGATTTATCAGAATTAATAAAAATAACATCTTTAGATTTAGGTTTATTTAGGTTAAAAGGTATGTTAGTTTCTTTTGATTTTAAATTGTAAATAGAATAAATATCAAACATGAAACTGTTTAAATTAAAAGGCTTGTTTAAAACCTTAATATTTTCAGTTTTTAATGTAGAAATTTCTAAAATATCATCAATTATATGTAATAACTGCTGGCTACTATTTTTTAAAACAGAGGCATAGTGTATGCGTTTTTCGGTTTCTAAATTAGGTTCATTTAAAAATTCAGAAAAGTTTACTATACCGTTAACAGGGGTTCTAATTTCGTGAGAAATATTATTTAAAAACTCTGTTTTAAGCTTGTTGGCTTCTTCAGCTTTTTCTTTGGCTAAAATTAAATCATCAACCATCTTTTTCTTGTCTGTAATATCTTCGCTCGCTGCTACAAAGTTGGTTATTTCATTTTTTTCATTCACAATAGGTGAAATGGCTAAACTACACCAATAAAACGCACCGTTTTTGCGCTTGTTTTGTACTTCACCAGTCCATTTTTTATTATTTTTAATGGTATTCCATAAATTATTGTAAAATGCTTGTGAGTGCAAACCAGAATTTAAAATATTAGGTGTGCTGTTTTTAACATCATTATAAGTGTAACCTGTTATTTTAGTAAAAGCTGGGTTTATATAGTTTATAATACCATTTTTGTTTGTTATGAAAATAGCTACCGGACTTTGTTCAACAGATTTTCCTAATAACTTAATTTTTTGTTCTTGCTTTTTCTTTTCTGTAATATCATGAACAATAGAATAAAAATAAGATTTGTTGTTAATAACAATGTTGCTTGAGTACACTTCAATATCTACAATGCTACCATCTGCTATTTTGTGTTTAAATTCAAAATGTAGTTTTTCTTTATTAGCAACTTTGGCCATTACGCCTTTAACTTCAGAAGGCGATAATAAATTTAAATCTGTAATTTTCTTTTGTTTAAGCTGCTCAACAGTCCAACCATAAAAATTTGCTGCTGCTGGGTTAGCGTCATAAATAGTGCCTGTTTCTTTACAAATTATAAGTTTTATTGCAGAGTGCTCATAAAATAATTGTTTGAATGTTTTTTCACTGGCTTCTGCCTTTTCAATGGCTTTTTTTAAATCGTAATTTTGTTTTATAAGTTTTTGTTCGTTTGTCTTACGTTTTGTAATATCTGCATGTATACCGCTTACTAAAATGGGTTTATTATTAGCGTTTCTAGATACCACTTTACCTCGTTCATGTACCCAAATATATTGGCCTGCTTTATTTTTTATGCGTATTTCGGCTCTATAAATATCTGTTTTTCCTTGTAAATGTTGTATCATTAAATCTTTGCAGTATTCAATATCATCAGGGTGCATTATGCTATACCACCAATCTAGTTTTAGGGTAATTTCATTTTGCTCATAACCTAGGTGGTCTAACCAATACTTATTGGTGTAAATTTCATTTGTTTTTAAGTTTAGTTCCCAAGTTCCAAGGTTAGCGCCCTCAATGGCAACATTTAATTTTTCTTCGTTTAGTTTTAATTCCGTTATATCTGTTGATACAACTAAAAGACCACTTACGTCTTTGCCGTTTTCTTTAATAGGTATTTTGTTGGTAATTGTCCACCTAACTTCGCCAGATTTATGGTGTAATGTGTTTAAATAATTGAGTTTGGGTTTGCCAGAATTAATAACTTCTAAATCAGATTTGTAATAGGTGTCAGCCATTTTTGGATAAATTTCTGAGGCATGCTTACCTTCTATATCTTCTTTTTTTAAGCCAATAGCATTTGCAGCAGTGTTACTTATTTTTAGAATATTATTTTTTGTGTCTTTAAGGTAGGTGTAAGAAGGATTGTGGTCATAAATAATTTTAAGCTCATTAAGCATGTTTTGTAATGATGTTTCTGTTTTTTTACTTTTAGAAATATCACTAGCCATAATAATGAGCATATCTGTTCTACCTTCTTTATTTTGTCTGGCAGTAATTACAATGTCTAGCCAAATTGGATTGCCATTTTTCTTTATTAATTGTTTTTCAAGGCGGTAGTTTTTTATTTCTTTTTTTATGAGCTGTTTTAGCTTTTCAATGTCATTTTCAAATACCTTAAATGAAGGTATGTTTTTGTATGCCGTGTTTATTAAATCATTTTTTGTGTAACCAGTAATATTTAAAAATTCACTGTTAATTTCGGTAATAATGCCTTCTGGTGTGCACAACATCATACCAATATTTGAATTATCAAAAATACTCCTGAATTTCTTTTCGTTATGTTTTAATTCATCTTGGGCTAATTTGTTTTCGGTTATATCGGTTACTTGCACTAAATAGCCTGTAATTTTGTTTTTAGAATATATAGGAAGCACCAAATTTTCAACATAAATAATGTTTGAAGGGTTTTGCGGGTTTGCATTAAAAGTAGCCGGAATTTTTATTGTTTTACCGGCTTTTAATTGTTCACGATATTCAGGTGTAAGGTTAGGGTCTTCCCAAAGGTTAAAACCAATAATGTCACTTATGTTTTTTATACCAAAAAGTGTAAGTGTTTGCTTGTTTGCGTTAGTTAGTTTGCCTTCGCTATTATAAATTTGAATAGCTAGAGGTGATTGCTCAAAAATATTAATGAATATTTGCTCTTTTTTGTTTGTGGAGTCTTCTTTTGATTCTAATTTTTGCTGAAGTTTTTTTAACTCTGTAATATCTTGATGAAAGCCAAACATTTTTTCTGGTTTGCCTTTGCTGTCTCGCGAGGCAAACCCTCTGCTTCTAATCCAAACAATGTTTCCATTGCTATGGGTAAACCTTATTTCTTCATCATACGGGTGGTTTTCGTTTTCTAAATGTGTTTTAAAACTTTGTAAGGCTAACTGTAGGTCGTGGGCATTTATAATATCAAGAATAGCGCTTGATAAAAAGGGCATTTGTGATGGGGCATAACCTAAAAAAAGTAAGATGCGTGGGGTAATCCATTGGTCTATAGGGCTATCTATATTCCATGATTGTAAACCTTCTAATAAACCTTCTTGAATGGTTGAAAAAAAGGAGGCGTCTTCTTTAATTAAGTCATACAATTTTTTATTATGGTTGGATTTCATAAAAATTGTATTTCTTACTTAAATATATAAAAACTTTTTCTATGTAAGAAATATAACCGACGAACAACCTTTTTGTGTAAGGTTATTTTTATGTAATGGTTGTTTTTAGTTTAACTACGTAAAATTTTCTCCATTTTTTTACCTTTAGCTAATTCATCAACCAATTTATCTAAGTAACGTGTTTGTTGTGTTAGTTTGTTGTCAATATCTTCAACCCTGTAACCGCAAATAACTCCTTTAATTAATTTAGCATTTGGGTGTATTGTGGCTTTTTCAAAAAATGTTTTAAAAGTAACTTTACTTTCAATAAAAGTATCAATATCACTTTTATTAAAACCTGTAAGCCATTCTATTACTTGGTGTAATTCTTCAACAGTGCGTCCTTTTTTTACAACTTTATCTACGTAATGTGGGTATACAGATCCAAATTTTAAATTAGCTATACGGGCATTGTGTTCTGGTGTTGTTTTCATAAATTTTACTATTTAATTTTTTTCAATATCACTTATATGGTGTTCTAAAGCTTTAACAGATATTTGAATTTCAACAATTAAAAGAGCTAAAGAGCCAATAAGTAACAGTAGTGCTAAACCAAAAATCCACACAGCAATGGTTTGTTGGTTTATGTAAATTAAAAACATGGTAAGTACACATAAAAGTAGGCTAGTAATGCCTAATATTTGCATAGACCGTGTTAAGTATAATCTTTTTTTTATATTTTGTATTTGTGCTTTTAAAACACTGTTTTTGTTTACAGTATATTTATCGTGTAAACTTCTAATTATGGCAGCGTAAGCTAAAAACCTGTTAGTATAGGCTAGCATAATTAATGATATTGCCGAAAATAATAAGGCAGGTGTAGTTAGTGTAAGTGCTTCCATTAAAAATGTGATTTACAACAAAGTTACAAACTTAAAAATTGTAATTTTTAATTTAAAAATACAATTTGTTTTCAGTATAATTAAAACAGAAAGTATAAATTATTTATATTGAAGCATGCAAGAAAATTTTTTACATTACCTCTGGAAACATAAAAAAATTAATAGCTCTAAGTTGCTAACAACCCAAGGAGAAACTGTTACAATAAACCGTGTTGGGCAATATAATACTAATACAGGTCCAGATTTTTTTAATGCACAAATAACCATTAACAACCAATTATGGGCAGGTAATGTTGAAATTCATGTAAAAGCCTCAGATTGGTTTTTGCATAATCATGAAACCGATAAAAATTATGATAATGTTATATTGCATGTAGTTTGGGAAGATGATACTGAGATTTTTAGAAGTGATAACACTACAATACCAACACTACAATTAAAAGAGTACATAGGTGAAAGTATTTTAAACGACTACAGAGCGCTTTTTAGTAAAGAAGATAAATGGATTAATTGCCAGCATGATTTTGCAAAAACCGATGTGTTTTTATTAAATAATTGGTTAGAACGCTTATTTTTTGAACGTTTACAGCAAAAAACAGAAGCTATTGAAGCTTTACTAAAAACATCAAAAAATAATTGGGAGGCTGTTTTATTTAATCAATTAGCAAAAAATTTTGGCCTCAAAGTTAATGCCGATGCTTTTTTTAGCATTGCACAATCTGTAGATTTTTCAGTTATACGAAAAACGCAAAATAACAAAAAATACTTAGAGGCTTTATTTTTTGGGCAAGCAGGTTTATTGCAAGATACGGTACAAGAACCTTATTACATAAATTTGCAAAATCATTATACGTTTTTAAAACAAAAGTTTGGTTTAAGCAATACAGGCGTTTTTCCTGTGCAGTTTTTTAGGTTGAGGCCATTAAATTTTCCTACCATAAGGTTATCACAATTGGCTAGTTTATATAACAAACATCAAAATTTGTTTTCAAAAGTAATTGAAAATAATACACTTGAAGATTTTTACAACCTGTTTTCAGTAGAAACAAGTGAATTTTGGAAAACACATTATACCTTTCAAAAAACATCAAAAGAAACTAAAAAAGCACTAACAAAATCGTTTATAGACTTACTATTAATAAATACTATTTTGCCAATAAAGTTTTGCTATGCTAAGCAAAAAGGCAACGTTATTAATGATGAAATTATTGAAATTGCTCTAGCCATAACTTCAGAAAAGAATAGTATTATTTCGGCATTTAATAATTTAAAAAAAGTGTCAAAATCTGCACTACAATCTCAGGCACTATTACAGCTTAAAAAAGAGTACTGTAATAAAAATAAATGCTTGCAGTGTGCTATAGGTAATTCAATTTTAAATAAATAAACTTCTAAATTAGTAAACTAAATTTTAAATTGCAGGCATGAATAAGTACAAGCCACTATATTTTTTTCAAAAACATGGTTACTATGTGTGCCAACGTATTGCAGATAGGTTAGGCATTAGGGCAAAAGTAGTAAGGTTATCTTTTATGTATTTAACCTTTGTAACAGTAGGTTTTGGTTTTGCTTTATACTTGTTTTTAGCCTTTTGGATGCGTATTAAAGACTTAATTTATACCAAACGCTCATCGGTTTTTGATTTATAATTGTATGAATCCGTTAATAAGACTTTTCAGATCTAAAATATACACAGCACTAACCTTACTTTTAATTTTAATGTTGGTAGGTGTTGTTGGTTATAAATTTATTTCGGGTTATACTTGGGTAGATGCACTTTACATGACGGTTATTACCATGACTACTGTTGGTTTTGGTGAAGTTGTGCCATTAGATGACCAAGCCAAAGTGTTCACTATATTTTTAATTTTAGCAAGTGTAGTAATTGTTGGTTACGCCATTTCTATTATAACTGAATATATTTTAAGCAAAAATGATGTTGAAGAACTAAAACATAAAAAGATGCAAAAACAAATTGATAGTTTTAAAAACCATGTAGTTATTTGCGGGTACGGAAGAAATGGTAAACAGGCTGCAAGAAAATTAATGGTGCATAATAAATCTTTTGTGGTTATTGAAAAAGATAAAGAAATTGAAGAAAAATTAAGAGCAGATAATATTCCATACGTTATTGGTAATGCCAATGAAGATGAAATATTGCAGCTTGCAGGTGTAGATAGGGCTTCAAACTTTATATCTGCCTTACCCAATGATGCCGATAATTTATTTGTAGTTCTATCAGCTCGTCAAATGAATAAAAATATCAATATAATAAGTAGAGCGTCGCAAGAATCATCATATAATAAATTAAAACTTGCAGGTGCAAATAATGTTATTTTGCCAGACATGATTGGTGGAGACCACATGGCATCTTTAGTAGTTGTACCAGGTTTAATGGAGTTTATTGATAATTTATCTATAGTAGGCGAAGCCAATATTAATATTGAAGAAGTTAGTATTGAAAAACTTTATAAATCTAAAATACCAAAAACAATTAAAGATTTAGATATTAGAAAAAGAACTGGCTGTAATATAATAGGTTACAAAAACTCAAAAGGAGTTTATACTGTAAATCCTGAAGCAGAAATGGTGTTAGAACCAAATTCTAAAATAATAGTTTTAGGCCGCCCAGAACAAATTAATGAGCTTAATTCAACATTTGATATTGACATTGAAGCACCATAATTAACGTTACTTATTTTAAATATTCAATAATTTTTAGCATCTTGCTACCATTAATAACAATTTATTAACAAAAACTTACTAATTATAATATTCAAATGAAGAAATATCTTCTAGCAATAACTTCAATTATTTTTCCATTATTAACATTTGCACAAGAAACAACTTCTGAAAAAATTGATAGTGCTTTTAAAGACTATACAGGTTGGTTTGTTGAAGCCATTTTTTACGAAATTCCGTTTTCTGAAACATACAAAATTCCGTGGGTGCTAATCGTTTTAATAGGTGGCGCCCTTTTTTTTACAATATACTTTAGGTTTATTAATATAACAGGTTTTAGAACCGCTATTAGAGTGGTTCAAGGTAAATATGAAGATATAGAAAAACATGGTGCAGATACTTTGTATGGTGACCAAACTCCAAACGAAGACCATAATATAATAGAGACATTAAGAGATGATAGTGCGCATGGTGAAGTGTCTCACTTTCAGGCACTAACAGCAGCATTGTCTGCCACTGTTGGCTTAGGTAATATTGCTGGTGTAGCAGTAGCATTATCAATTGGTGGCCCAGGAGCTACCTTTTGGATGATACTTGCCGGTTTATTAGGTATGGCCTCTAAATTTGCAGAATGTACATTAGGTGTTAAATATAGAGATGTTGGTGAAGATGGTACCGTTTACGGAGGCCCAATGTATTACCTAACCAAAGGTTTTGGTGAAAAGGGTATGAAAGGTTTTGGTAAAGTATTGGCTGTTTTATTTGCCATTTTTGTTATTGGAGGCTCTTTTGGTGGCGGTAATATGTTTCAGGCCAACCAAGCTGCTGCTCAGTTTACAAAGCTTTTTAATTTTGAAAACTCTAATGCTGGTATGTACTTTGGTATTGTAATGGCATTTTTAGTGGCCATCGTAATTATTGGTGGTATAAAGCGTATTGCTTCAGTAACAGAAAAAGTAGTGCCTTTTATGGCAGGAATTTATGTGTTGGCTGCATTAATAATTTTAGGTGCTAATTGGCATTTAATTGATGATGCTTTTGGGCTTATTTTTGAAGGTGCTTTTTCTGGTTTAGGTATTGCAGGTGGTTTAATTGGTGTCATGATTCAAGGAATTAGGCGTGGTGCTTTCTCAAATGAGGCTGGTGTTGGTAGTGCAGCTATAGCGCATTCTGCCGTAAGAACAAAATATCCAGCAAGTGAAGGTATTGTAGCGCTTTTAGAGCCATTTGTTGATACTGTTGTTATTTGTACAATGACGGCTTTAGTTATTGTAATTACCAATTTTGATGGTCAGTTTATGGAGTACGGTGTGCCAATTAAAGAAGGTGTAGAACTTACAGCAACTGCTTTTGATACCGTAATACCACATTTTTCAATTGTGTTAACTATAGCTGTTATACTGTTTGCTTTTTCAACCATGATTTCATGGTCTTATTACGGCATGCAAGGTTGGATATTTTTATTCGGAAAAGGGAAAATTAGTGATTTAGTATATAAAATTTTATTCTTACTTTTCGTAGTTTTAGGAGCATCAATTAGCTTAGGTGCTGTGGTTGATTTTTCAGACGCCATGATATTCGCTATGGTTGTTCCAAACATCATAGGTGTAATTGTACTTTCACCAATAATTAGTAAAGAATTGAAAAAGTACATGAAAGCCATTAATGTAAAGGAAGAAGCTTTAGATGAAGGTGCCGAAGACCTTACAAAGCATATGTAATTAATTTAAATTATAAATATTATGAAATCCCATTTCACGTTCACAAAAAAACAACGAAATGGGATTTTTTTATTATTGTTAATTATAGCCGCATTACAAACAGTTTATTTTTTTATACCGCATACAGCAAAATCAATAGCGGTTGACAAAAATTTATATAATGCATTTCAAAAAGAAATAGATTCTTTAAAGCAAGCAGAACTTGCAGCTAGAACACCTAAAATATTTCCATTTAATCCTAATTTTATAACCGATTTTAAAGCAGAAACTTTAGGAATGACTAATGAAGAAATAGACAGGTTATTGGCATACCGAAAGCAAGATAAATGGGTTAATTCTTCAGAAGATTTTCAAAAAGTAACCTTGGTTTCAGATTCACTTTTAAATATTATTTCACCATATTTTAAATTCCCAGAGTGGAAGCGTCATACAACTTCAAATAGTTTACATAAATACCCACAAAAAACATCAAAAACATCTAATCAAAAACTAGATTTAAATAAAGCAACTGCTATTCAATTGCAAACCGTAAACGGGGTAGGCAATGTACTTTCAAAACGTATTATTAAATACAGAAATAAATTTGCAGGCGGTTTTATTGCAGATGTGCAACTGCAAGAGGTGTATGGCTTAACATCCCAAGTTATTAATAATATTAAGCAAAAATTTACTGTAAAAACACCAAGACAAATAAAAAAAATAAATATAAATACCGCCACTGTTAATGAGCTAGTTACTATTCAATACATAGATTATGAAGTAGCTCATAACATTATAGAACAACGAACTTTACTTGAAGGCTATAAAAACTTTGAACAATTGTTGAAAGTTAAGAGTTTTCCGTTAAACAAAATTGATATAATTAAATTATATTTGTCGTTCTATTAAAAAAAATGCAAATGAACAATATGTACTTCAGCGAAGAACATAATCTCTTCCGCGAAAGTTTAAAAGATTTTTTACAAAAAGAAGTAGTTCCTCATGTAAATACATGGGAAAAAACAGGGGAAATTGATACTTCTATTTGGAAGAAACTTGGTGATATGGGTTTTTTAGGTATAAGTTATCCTGAAACCTACGGCGGTTTAAATTTAGATATGTTTTACATGGTTATTCTCTTAGAAGAACTTCAAAAAGTTAATTCAGGAGGGTTTGCAGCAGCTGTTTGGGCTCACATATACCTAGCTATGACGCATTTAAATGCCGAAGGGAACGAGGCCATTAAACAACAATATTTAGTACCAAGTATTTCTGGAGATAAAGTTGGTTGCCTTTGTATAACAGAACCTTTTGGCGGAAGTGATGTAGCAGGCATGCGTACAACGGCTGTTAAACAAGACAATGTATATGTGCTTAATGGTTCAAAAACATTCATTACCAATGGTGTTTACAGTAATTATTTAGTAGTTGCAGCAAAAACAAACCCAGAGCTTGGTAATAAAGGCATAAGTATTTTTGTTTTAGATAGAAATACTCCCGGAATAAGCGCTACAAAACTAGATAAATTAGGTTGGAGAGCATCTGATACTGGTGAAATTGCATTTGATAACGTAAAAGTACCAGCAACTAATTTATTAGGCGAAGAAAATAAAGGCTTCTCATATATAATGCAGCATTTTTCATTAGAACGCTTAATAATGGGAGTAAATGCTCATGCACGAGCAGAATTTGCACTAGAATACGCCCAAAAATACATGGCAGAACGTTCTGCCTTTGGAAAAACCATTGATAAGTTTCAAGCATTAAGGCATAAACTGGCAGATTTATACACTGAAATGGAGGTGTGTAAACAATTTAATTATGTAGTAATCTACAGATTGAATAGAGGTGAGTATGTTGTGAAAGAAGCTACCATGTCTAAATTAAAATCAACACAAATGGCCGATGATGTAATCTATCAATGTTTACAGTTTTTAGGTGGTTACGGCTACATGGAAGAGTACCCGTTGGCAAGACTTTCTAGAGATAGTAGATTAGGACCAATTGGTGGCGGAACCTCAGAAATTTTAAGAGAAATACTCTCAAAAATAATTATAGACGGTAAAGATTATAAACCAGCTACTTAAAAAAATATTTTTATAGTTGTTACTTATTAAATAATTTTTACATTTGCAGCCCGTTACGTAAAAAAACGGAAATCTTTAAAAGAGAGGAGGTTAAGATACTATGTTAATAATACCTATTAAAGAAGGCGAAAATATAGATAGAGCGTTAAAACGTTACAAGCGTAAGTTTGACAGAACAGGTACAAAACGCGCATTACAAACACGTAAGCAGTTTACAAAACCTTCTGTAGCTCGTAGAGCGCAAGTACAAAAAGCGCAATATATACAAGGCTTAAGAGATGCTGAAGAAGTATAACAGCACACTAATAAAAAAAATCCCGCTTAACTAAGCGGGATTTTTTTTGCCTAAAATTAAACTAGTATTTGTATATTCAAAACTAACAACTATTTTTTAAAATGAATTTAGCTGCATTTACAGATTATTTATTATTAGAAAAAAACTATTCGCAATTAACAGTAAATGCGTATCAAAATGATATAGAAAGCTTTAGTAGTTTTATATCAAATGAATATCAAAACAACCAGATAAACACTGTTAATTATGCCCAAATTAGACGTTGGATAGTTGAGTTGGTTGAAAACGGAATATCAAATCAAACAGTCAATAGAAAAATATCAGCATTAAACACCTATTATAAATTTCTTTTAAAAACGGGGCTTATTAATAGTAATCCTTTAGCAAAACATAAAACTCTAAAAACAACTAAAAAAGTTCAAATACCTTTTTCAGAAAAAGAAATAACCACAGTTTTAGATGATTTTTATGATGAAACAGATTTTGAAAGTGTTAGAGACAAATTAATAATAGAATTATTTTACTCAACAGGAATACGAAGAATAGAGCTAGTAAATTTAAAGTTAGAAAATATAAACTTCAATAATAAAACGGTAAAAGTATTAGGTAAAAGAAATAAGGAGCGTTTTGTGCCGTTATTAAAAACAGTACAACAAACAGCAAAAAAATATATAACGCTAAGGAATCAATTAAGTGAAATAAAAGATGTTGATAGTTTTTTTTTAACAAAAAAAGGCGTTAAAATTTACGAAACACTTGTTTACAGAATAATAAATAGCTATTTTAGTAGGGCATCTTCAAAAGTTAAAAAGAGTCCTCACATACTGCGGCACTCATTTGCAACACATTTACTTAATCAAGGTGCAAATATAAATGCTGTAAAAGAACTTTTGGGTCACTCTAGCTTAGCTGCTACGCAAGTTTACACACATAACAGTATAGCAGAACTAAAAAAAGTACATATAAAAGCACACCCAAGAAGTAAAAAATAACAGCAAAAAATATTGTCTAACCATAAAATAAAGAGTATGAAAGTAAACACACAATCTGTTAACTTCAATGCAGACAAAAAATTAATAGACTTCATTCAAAAAAGAATGGATAAATTAGATTTGTTTTATGACAAAGTCATTAAATCTGATGTGTATTTAAAATTAGAAAATACCAATGACAAAGTCAACAAAGTGTTTGAAGCAAGAGTAAGCGTACCAGGAGATAGTTTCGTTGTAAAAAAGCAATGTAAATCTTTTGAAGAAGGCGCAGATATGGCAGCATCATCCTTAGAAAGGCAATTAAAAAAACGAAAAGAAAAATTAAGAGCATATTCATAACAAATAATTAAGTAAAATTTTTCAAAAAATGTTTTGAATAAAGAAATAAATCAATACATTTGCAGTCCGTTAGAAATAGCGGACTTTTTTTATGCGAAAAAATGTATAAAAAACGCCGATATAGCTCAGCTGGCTAGAGCAGCTGATTTGTAATCAGCAGGTCGTGGGTTCGAGTCCCTCTATCGGCTCAAAAAGAAAACAAGTTCTTTAAAATATTGGAAAATTGGGAAGATACTCAAGCGGCCAACGAGGACAGACTGTAAATCTGTTGGTTTTTACCTTCGCAGGTTCGAATCCTGCTCTTCCCACTTGAAATTTTATTCAAAAGTCATCAGATTCAGAAGTCATCAGAAGTTCGCTTTTGTAAGACTTTTTAATAAAATTTTATGTTCGGGGTTACCCGAACAGGATGCGCGAACAAAGTGAGCGAATCCTTAATAAAACCAAGCAAGTTTTAAAGCTTGCATAATGCGGGAGTAGCTCAGTTGGTAGAGCGTCAGCCTTCCAAGCTGAATGTCGCCGGTTCGAACCCGGTCTCCCGCTCAAAAAAAGTTGCGAATTACGAAAATTACAAAGTCGTAAAATAAAAATCGGTATTCGTAAATGAAAGGCCGGTGTAGCTCAGGGGTAGAGCGTTTCCTTGGTAAGGAAGAGGTCACGGGTTCAAATCCCGTCATTGGCTCAAAAAAAGAAAAATTAATTAGGATACACTAATATTATTATATAACTAAGATTAAATTATTTTAACATGGCAAAAGGAACTTTTGATCGTTCAAAACCACATTTAAATATAGGTACTATTGGACACGTAGATCACGGTAAAACAACTTTAACAGCTGCTATTACTAAAGTATTAGCTGATGCAGGTTTCTCTGAAGCAAGATCATTCGATCAGATTGATAATGCTCCTGAAGAAAAAGAAAGAGGTATTACTATTAATACTTCGCACGTAGAGTATCAAACAGCAAAGCGTCACTACGCACACGTTGACTGTCCAGGTCACGCCGATTATGTAAAGAACATGGTAACTGGTGCTGCTCAAATGGATGGTGCTATATTAGTTGTTGCTGCAACAGATGGTCCAATGCCACAAACTCGTGAGCACATCTTATTAGGTCGTCAAGTAGGTATTCCTCGTATCGTTGTTTTCTTAAACAAAGTTGATATGGTTGATGATGAAGAGCTTTTAGAGCTTGTTGATATGGAAGTTAGAGATTTATTATCATTCTATGAATATGATGGAGATAATGGTCCTGTAGTTTCTGGTTCTGCTTTAGGTGCACTTAACGGTGAGCAAAAATGGGTAGATACAGTATTAGAATTAATGGAAGCTTGTGATGAGTGGATTGAAGAGCCTGTTCGTGATATGGATAAGCCTTTCTTAATGCCAATTGAAGATGTATTCTCTATTACAGGTCGTGGTACTGTTGCTACTGGTAGAATAGAAACTGGTATTGCTCAAACTGGTGATCCTGTAGAGATTATTGGTATGGGTGCTGAGAAATTAACTTCTACTATTACAGGTATTGAAATGTTCCGTCAAATATTAGATAGAGGTGAAGCTGGTGATAACGCCGGTATCTTATTAAGAGGTATTGAGAAAACTCAAATCTCAAGAGGTATGGTTATAACTAAACCAGGATCTGTAACGCCACATTCTAAGTTTAAGGCTGAGGTTTATATCCTTAAAAAAGAAGAAGGTGGTCGTCACACGCCATTCCATAATAACTACCGTCCACAATTCTACGTACGTACAACTGACGTAACTGGTAATATTTCTTTACCAGATGGTGTTGAGATGGTAATGCCTGGAGATAACTTAACTATTACTGTTGAATTAATTCAACCAATTGCAATGAACGTAGGTTTACGTTTCGCAATCCGTGAAGGTGGTAGAACTGTAGGTGCTGGTCAGGTAACAGAAATTTTAGACTAATACAGTTAAATATAATAAATCAAGATATTCCTGTTTGGAATATCTTGATTTATATTTACGGGTTTAGCTCAGTTGGTAGAGCACTGGTCTCCAAAACCAGGTGTCGTGAGTTCGAGTCTCGCAACCCGTGCAAATAAGTATATAAATGGCAGGATTTGTAAATTATATAAAAGAATCATTTAACGAACTTAAAACCAACGTAAGTTGGCCTACTTGGGCAGAAGCTCAAAACTTAACAGTTCTAGTAGCTGTTTTTTCTATAATCTTTTCATTAGCTATATGGGGAGTAGATACAGTTTTTAGTAAGGTTATTTCGGCTTATTTTGATTTGATAAACTAGTTAAATGTAAGGTGAGTATGTCTGAAGTAAGTGAAAAAAAATGGTATGTAGTTAGGGCTGTAAGTGGTCAAGAAAACAAAATCAAAACCTATATTGAGAATGAAATTGCTCGATTAGGAATGCAAGATTATGTTGACCAAGTATTGGTGCCTACAGAAAAGGTTATTCAGATACGTAACGGAAAAAAAATAAGCAAAGAAAAAGTTTATTTTCCTGGTTATATAATGATACAAGCCAATTTATCAGGAGAGGTTCCTCATATTATTAGATCTGTTACTAACGTAATAGGTTTTTTAGGTGAAACTAAAGGTGGTGATCCTGTGCCTTTAAGACAATCTGAAGTAAACAGAATGTTAGGCAAGGTTGATGAGTTATCTGTTGAAGAAACAACAAACGTGGCTATACCTTACACAAAAGGTGAAACCGTTAAGGTTATTGATGGTCCATTTAATGGGTTTGATGGTACCATTGAAAAAATTAATGAAGAAAAGCGTAAACTTGAAGTAATGGTTAAAATTTTTGGAAGAAAAACACCATTAGAATTAAGTTATATGCAGGTTGAAAAAGTATAATAATTGTTACACTAAATAGATACACAATCTTTAGCTTCCAACATTTAAGATTTAGTATCAAAATAAATTATTAAAAATGGCAAAAGAGTTAAGTAAAGTAGTTAAGCTACAAGTTAGGGGAGGTGCAGCGAATCCTTCGCCACCGGTTGGACCCGCTCTAGGTGCTGCTGGTGTTAACATCATGGAGTTCTGTAAGCAGTTTAATGCTAGAACCCAAGATAAAGCTGGTAAAGTATTACCAGTTGTTATATCGGTTTATAAAGACAAATCTTTTGATTTTGTTATTAAAACCCCTCCAGCTGCAGTACAATTATTAGAAGCGGCCAAGGTGAAAAAGGGTTCTGGTGAACCAAACAGAAAAAAAGTAGCGAAAGTTTCTTGGGATCAAATTAAAACCATTGCAGAAGATAAAATGCAAGATTTAAATGCATTTACAATTGAATCTGCTATGAAAATGGTTGCTGGTACAGCAAGATCTATGGGAATAACTGTAACAGGGCAATTCCCTAATTAATCTTTAAAACATTCAAAAATGGCAAGATTAACAAAAAAACAAAAAGAAGCTGTAGCGAAAATTGAAAAAGGAAGACTTTATTCAGTAGATGAAGCTTCAGCATTAATAAAAGAAATTACCAATACTAAGTTTGACGCATCAGTTGATATTGCTGTTCGTTTAGGTGTAGATCCTAGAAAAGCAAATCAAATGGTACGTGGTGTGGTTTCATTACCTCACGGTACTGGTAAAGATATGAAAGTATTGGCATTAGTTACTCCAGATAAAGAAGCAGAAGCTAAAGAAGCTGGTGCAGATTATGTTGGTTTAGATGAATACCTTGATAAAATTAAAGGGGGCTGGACTGATGTAGATGTAATTATCACCATGCCAAGTGTTATGGGTAAATTAGGTCCTTTAGGACGTGTGTTAGGTCCTCGTGGTTTAATGCCAAACCCAAAAACAGGAACAGTAACTATGGATGTTGCTAAAGCAGTTACAGAAGTAAAAGCTGGTAAAATTGACTTTAAAGTTGATAAAACCGGTATTGTACACGCTGCTATTGGTAAAGCATCATTTAGCGCTGATAAAATTGCAGGTAATGCAAATGAATTATTACAAACATTAATGAAACTTAAGCCAACTGCTGCAAAAGGAACTTACGTAAAAAGCATTTTTATGTCTTCAACAATGAGTCCTAGTGTTGCTGTTGATCCTAAAATTGGTTAATAAAACTCGTTAAAACTTTTATTATGACAAGAGAAGAAAAATCACAAGTAATTGAGGAGTTAACTGGTGAATTAGCTAATAACACAAATATCTATTTAACAGATATTAGTGGCCTAAACGCAGGAACAACCTCAGATTTACGTCGTGCTGCATTTAAAGCAAACGTAAAAATGGCTGTAGTAAAAAATACATTACTTGAAAAAGCAATGGAAGCTTCAGATAAAGATTTTGGAGACCTTCCTACTGTTTTAAAAGGAAATACATCTGTGATGTATTCTGAAACAGGTAATGCACCAGCAAAGTTAATTAAAACCTTCCGTAAAAAATCTGAAAAACCTTTATTAAAAGGTGCTTTTATTGAGGAAGCTATTTACATTGGCGATAATCAGTTAGACGCATTAGTAGATATTAAGTCTAGAGAAGAACTTATTGGTGAAATTGTTACATTATTACAATCACCTGCTAAAAACGTTGTTTCAGCACTTCAATCAAGTGGTGGAAAACTTGCTGGTATTATTAAAACACTATCTGAAAAAGAAGGATAGTTCAAAGCAGTACGCACTTATTACAATTATATTAAATTAAAAAATTATTAAAACGATAGAAAAATGGCAGATTTAAAAGATTTCGCAGAACAATTAGTTAACTTAACAGTAAAAGAAGTTAATGAGTTAGCTACTATATTAAAAGATGAGTACGGTATTGAGCCTGCTGCTGCAGCTGTAGCTGTTGCTGCTGGTGGAGGTGCTGCTGGTGGTGGTGAAGCTGCTGAAGAAAAAACTGAATTTGACGTAATCCTTAAAGCAGCTGGTGGTTCTAAATTAGCAGTTGTAAAATTAGTTAAAGAATTAACTGGTTTAGGCTTAAAAGAAGCTAAAGGATTAGTTGATGATGCACCAAGCGCAATTAAAGAAGGTGTATCTAAAGATGAAGCTGAAGGCTTAAAATCTTCTTTAGAAGAGGCTGGAGCTGAGGTTGAGCTTAAGTAAGCTTAACAACCAAACAGAACAAAGGTTTAGGTCTTGAGAGTGCCTCTCAAAGACCTAAACCATTTTGCGTATATAAAAGTATATACGTTTTTATAATTTTTTTTTAATCAAAATTCCGTTCATTGATGTTGTCAACACAAGCTGAAAGATTAAATTTCTCGTCTATTGTAAATAGAACAGAATATCCAGATTTCTTGGATATTCAAATCAAATCCTTCCAGGATTTTTTCCAATTAGAAACAAAGTCTGAAGAACGCGGTGATGAAGGCCTTTATAACACCTTCATGGAAAATTTTCCAATCACAGATTCCAGAAACCAATTTGTTTTAGAATTTTTAGATTACTTTATAGATCCACCAAGGTATGCTATTGATGAGTGTATTGAAAGAGGACTAACATACAGTGTTCCTTTAAAAGCAAGGTTAAAGTTATATTGTACAGACCCTGAACATGAAGATTTTGAAACCATTGTTCAAGATGTTTACTTAGGTACTATTCCTTACATGACACCTAGTGGTACATTTGTTATCAATGGTGCAGAACGTGTTGTTGTGTCTCAGTTACACAGATCTCCAGGTGTGTTTTTCGGACAATCATTCCATGCTAACGGAACAAAATTATATTCAGCAAGGGTAATTCCTTTCAAAGGTTCTTGGATTGAGTTTGCTACAGACATCAACCAAGTAATGTATGCTTACATTGACAGAAAGAAAAAATTACCTGTAACAACGCTTTTCCGTGCTATCGGTTTTGAGCGCGATAAAGATATTTTAGAAATTTTTGATTTAGCTGAAGAAGTTAAAGTATCAAAAACGGGATTAAAAAAGTATTTAGGCAGAAAACTTGCGGCACGTGTACTTAACACATGGCACGAAGATTTTGTTGATGAAGATACTGGTGAAGTAGTGTCAATTGAGCGTAACGAAATTGTGCTTGATCGTGATACTATTTTAGATAAAGATAATATTGAAGAAATTATTGAAGCCGATGTTAAAACTATTCTTTTACACAAAGAAAGTTCTGAACAAGGTGATTATGCCATCATTCATAACACGCTTCAAAAAGACCCAACAAATTCTGAAAAAGAAGCTGTTGAACACATTTACCGTCAATTACGTAATGCAGAACCGCCAGATGAGGAAACTGCTCGTGGTATAATTGACAAGTTATTCTTTTCAGATCAACGTTACTCTTTAGGAGAAGTTGGTCGTTACAGAATGAATAAAAAATTACAGTTAGATATCGGTATGGACAAGCAAGTGCTTACCAAAGAAGATATCATAACTATTATAAAATATTTAATTGAGCTTATCAACTCTAAAGCAGAGATTGATGATATTGATCACTTATCAAACCGTCGTGTACGTACAGTTGGTGAACAATTATCCCAGCAGTTTGGTGTTGGTTTAGCTCGTATGGCACGTACCATTCGTGAACGTATGAATGTTCGTGATAATGAAGTATTTACACCAATAGATTTAATTAACGCAAAGACATTATCGTCTGTAATTAATTCATTCTTTGGTACCAACCAGTTATCTCAATTTATGGATCAAACAAATCCATTAGCTGAGATCACTCACAAACGTCGTTTATCAGCTTTAGGTCCAGGTGGTCTTTCTCGTGAAAGAGCAGGTTTTGAGGTTCGTGACGTTCACTATACACACTACGGAAGACTTTGTCCTATTGAAACACCAGAGGGGCCAAACATTGGTCTTATCTCGTCACTTTCGGTATATGCTAAAGTTAACTCAATGGGCTTCATTGAAACACCTTACAGAAAAGTTGAAGAAGGTGTTGTAGATATTAAAAATGAGCCAACATATTTAAGTGCTGAAGAAGAAGAAGAGAAGTTAATTGCACAAGCTACTGTAAATGTAGATGACGATGGTAAAATATTACACGATAAGGTAATTGCCAGAATGGAAGGTGATTTCCCTGTAATTGATCCATCTGATTTACATTACACTGATGTTGCACCAAACCAAATCTCGTCAATTTCAGCATCGTTAATCCCATTCTTAGAGCATGATGATGCAAACCGTGCATTAATGGGGTCAAACATGATGCGTCAAGCAGTACCTTTATTAAGAGTAGATTCTCCAATTGTAGGAACTGGTTTAGAACGTCAAGTAGCTAAAGATTCTAGGGTATTAATTAATGCCGAAGGAACTGGTGAAGTATTATATGTTGATGCAAACGAAATAAAAATTAGATACGATAGAACAGAAGATGAAGCTAAAGTAAGCTTTGATTCTGATGTTAAAACATATCCATTAATTAAGTTTAGAAAAACCAACCAAGGTACATCTATTAACCTTAAACCAATTGTGATTAAAGGAGATAAAGTAACTAAAGGGCAAGTGTTATGTGAAGGTTATGCAACCCAACAAGGTGAATTAGCTTTAGGTAGAAACATGAAAGTAGCCTTCATGCCTTGGAAAGGTTACAACTTTGAGGATGCCATTGTAATTTCTGAAAAAGTTGTTCGTGAAGATATCTTCACATCTATTCATATTGATGAGTATTCATTAGAAGTTAGAGACACAAAATTAGGTAACGAAGAGTTAACTAATGACATTCCTAACGTATCTGAAGAAGCAACTAAAGATCTAGATGAAAACGGAATGATTCGTGTAGGTGCAGAGGTAAAACCAGGTGATATTTTAATTGGAAAAATTACACCAAAAGGAGAATCTGATCCTACTCCAGAAGAAAAATTATTACGTGCTATTTTTGGTGATAAAGCTGGTGATGTAAAAGATGCATCATTAAAAGCATCACCATCATTAAACGGTGTGGTAATTGATAAAAAATTATTTGCAAGAGCCGTTAAAGATAAACGTAAACGTGCCCAAGATAAAGATGATATCTTAGCTTTAGAAGCACAATACGATAGAAAATTTGATGAATTAAAAGATGTATTAGTTGATAAACTATTTGCTATTGTAAATGGTAAAACAGCTCAAGGTATTTATAATGATTTAGGTGAAGAAGTATTACCAAAAGGTAAAAAGTTCACATTAAAAATGTTAAATGCTGTTGATGATTATGCACACTTAGTATCTGGTAAATGGACTACAGATGACCACACTAACCAGTTAGTAGCAGATTTAATTCACAATTATAAAATTAAAGAAAACGACTTACAAGGTGCTTTACGCCGTGAGAAGTTTACCATTTCTGTTGGTGATGAATTACCAGCAGGTATTATTAAACTTGCTAAAGTTTACATAGCTAAAAAACGTAAACTTAAAGTGGGTGATAAAATGGCAGGACGTCACGGTAACAAAGGTATTGTAGCACGTATTGTTCGTCAAGAAGATATGCCATTCTTAGAAGATGGAACACCGGTTGATATTGTATTAAACCCATTAGGTGTACCATCGCGTATGAATATTGGTCAAATTTATGAAACCGTTTTAGGTTGGGCAGGTCAAAAATTAGAACGCAAATTTGCAACACCAATTTTTGATGGCGCATCATTAGATCAAATTAATGAATTGACTGACGAAGCAGGAATTCCACGTTTCGGTCATACATATTTATATGATGGAGGAACAGGTGAACGTTTTGATCAGCCAGCTACTGTAGGGGTAATTTACATGCTTAAATTAGGCCACATGGTAGATGATAAAATGCACGCACGTTCTATAGGGCCTTACTCATTAATTACGCAACAACCACTTGGTGGTAAAGCACAATTTGGTGGTCAGCGTTTTGGTGAGATGGAAGTTTGGGCACTTGAAGCATACGGTGCATCAAGTACTTTACGCGAAATATTAACTGTAAAATCTGATGATGTTATTGGTAGAGCTAAAACATACGAAAGTATTGTTAAAGGTGAACCAATGCCAGATCCTGGTTTACCAGAATCATTCAATGTATTAATGCATGAATTAAAAGGTTTAGGATTAGACATTAGATTAGAAGAGTAAAATTAATAGTTCACAGTTTTCAGTATGCCGTAAGCACTGCGTACTGAAAACTGGATACTGAAGACTTAAAAAAACATGGCAAGAAAACAAGATAAAAATACAGTTAAGAGATTTAATAAAATCTCAATTGGTTTAGCTTCTCCAGAATCTATTTTAGCAGAATCTAGAGGTGAAGTTTTAAAGCCAGAAACTATTAATTACCGTACACATAAACCAGAACGCGATGGTTTATTTTGTGAGCGCATTTTTGGTCCTGTAAAAGATTATGAATGTGCTTGTGGTAAGTATAAGCGTATTAGATATAAAGGTATAGTTTGTGATCGTTGTGGTGTTGAAGTTACTGAAAAGAAAGTTCGTAGAGACAGAGTTGGTCACATAAATTTAGTTGTGCCTGTTGCACACATTTGGTATTTCCGTTCTTTACCAAACAAAATTGGTTACTTATTAGGGTTGCCGTCTAAGAAATTAGATATGATTATTTACTACGAACGCTATGTAGTAATTCAGCCAGGTAATGCTAAAAATGAAGAAGGTGAACCATTACAAAAAATGGATTTCTTAACAGAAGAAGAATACTTAAATATTCTTGAATCGCTTCCACAAGAAAATCAATATTTAGATGATTCAGACCCAGAAAAGTTTATTGCTAAAATGGGGGCCGAATGTTTAATTGAACTTTTAGCCAGAATTGATTTAGAAACGTTATCATACGAATTACGTCATAAAGCAAATACTGAAACATCTAAACAACGTAAAACTGAAGCATTAAAACGTTTACAAGTAGTTGAGGCATTACGCGAATCTAACAATAACCGTGAAAACCGTCCGGAATGGATGATTATGAAGGTTGTACCAGTAATTCCACCAGAATTACGTCCGTTAGTACCATTAGATGGTGGCCGTTTTGCTACTTCAGATTTAAATGATTTATACCGTCGTGTAATTATACGTAACAACCGTTTAAAAAGGTTAGTTGAAATAAAAGCACCAGAGGTAATATTACGTAATGAAAAACGTATGTTACAAGAATCTGTAGATTCTTTATTTGATAACACACGTAAATCTTCAGCAGTAAAAACAGATTCTAACCGTCCGTTAAAATCATTATCAGATAGTTTAAAAGGTAAGCAAGGGCGTTTCCGTCAAAACTTACTTGGTAAACGTGTAGATTATTCAGCACGTTCTGTAATTGTTGTTGGGCCAGAATTAAAATTATTTGAGTGCGGATTGCCAAAAAATATGGCAGCAGAACTTTACAAACCTTTTGTAATTAGAAAATTAATTGAAAGAGGTATTGTAAAAACTGTAAAATCTGCAAAGAAAATTATAGATAAAAGAGAGCCAGTAGTTTGGGATATCTTGGAAAATGTTCTAAAAGGGCATCCAGTATTACTAAACCGTGCTCCTACATTACACCGTTTGGGTATTCAAGCTTTTCAACCTAAATTAATTGAGGGTAAAGCAATTCAATTACACCCATTAGTGTGTACGGCATTTAATGCCGATTTTGATGGTGACCAAATGGCGGTTCACTTACCATTAGGGCCAGAAGCCATTTTAGAGTGTCAATTATTAATGTTGGCATCACATAACATCTTAAACCCAGCCAATGGTTCGCCAGTAACAGTACCATCTCAAGATATGGTTCTTGGTCTTTATTACATGACCAAAGAACGTAAATCTACACCAGAAGTACCTATTAAAGGTGAAGGTTTAACATTCTATTCGCCAGAGGAAGTAGAAATTGCTTTTAACGAAAAACGAGTAGATTTAAATGCTGGTATTAAAGTAAGAGTTATTGATATTAATGAAGATGGTAAGTTAGCACCTATGGTTCTTGCTACTACAGTTGGACGTGTATTATTTAACCAGCACGTACCACAAGCAGCAGGTTACATCAATCAGGTACTTACTAAAAAATCATTAAGAGATATTATTGGTAATATTCTTAAAGTTACATCGGTACCTGAAACGGCAGATTTCCTTGATTCTATTAGAACTTTAGGTTTCAACTTCGCTTTTAAAGGAGGTTTATCATTCAGTTTAGGAGATATTATTATTCCTGCTGAAAAACAAACAATGATAGATAAAGCCAATGGTTTAGTTGATGGTATTATGGGTAACTATAACATGGGACTTATTACCAATAACGAACGTTATAACCAGGTTATTGATATTTGGACATCTACCAACGCTGAATTAACTGAGCTTTCTATGAAACGTATTCGTGAAGATCAGCAAGGTTTCAACTCGGTGTTTATGATGCTTGATTCTGGTGCGCGTGGTTCTAAAGAACAAATTCGTCAGTTAACCGGTATGCGTGGATTAATGGCTAAGCCTAAAAAATCTAACGCAGGAGGTGGTGAAATTATTGAAAACCCAATTCTTTCTAACTTTAAAGAAGGTCTTTCAATTTTAGAATACTTTATCTCAACACACGGTGCTCGTAAAGGTCTTGCAGATACGGCATTAAAAACAGCCGATGCAGGTTACTTAACACGTCGTTTAGTTGATGTATCTCAAGATGTTATTATTAACACTGAAGATTGTGGTACTTTAAGAGGTGTTGAAGTTGAACCATTAAAGAAAAATGATGAAATTGTTGAAACACTTGAAGATAGAATTGTTGGACGTGTTTCATTAAACGATGTACATAACCCATTAACAGATGAATTACTAGTTAAAGCTGGTGATTTAATTGATGATAAAATAGCAAAAGCTATTGGAGATACGCCAATAGAAAGTGTTGAAGTACGTTCGCCATTATCTTGTGAGGCATTACAAGGTATCTGTGCTAAATGTTACGGCCGTAACCTAGCTACAGGTAAAATGGTACAACGTGGTGAAGCTGTTGGTGTTGTTGCTGCACAATCAATTGGAGAACCTGGTACGCAGTTAACATTACGTACATTCCACGTAGGTGGTATTGCTGGTAACATTTCTGAAGAAAATAAATTAGCCGTTAAATTTGATGGTGTTGCTGAAATTGAAGACTTAAAAACGGTTAAAGGATCAGATAACGATGGTAACGAAGTTGATATTGTTATTTCAAGAACATCAGAAATTAAGTTAATTGACGAGAAAACAGGTATTACTTTAAGTACTAACAATATTCCTTACGGTTCGCATTTAATGATTAAAAACGGACAAAAATTAAGTAAAGGAGATGTTGTTTGTTCTTGGGATCCATACAACGGTGTAATCATCTCAGAGTTTGCTGGTAAAATTAAATACGAAAATATTGAACAAGGTATTACATACCAAGTTGAAATTGATGAGCAAACTGGTTTCCAAGAAAAAGTAATTTCAGAATCTAGAAATAAAAAGCTTATACCAACTATTCATATTGAAGATGGTAATGGTGAAACAATCCGTTCATACAACCTACCAGTTGGTGCACACTTAATGATTGATGATGGTGAGAAAATTAATGTAGGTAAGGTGTTGGTTAAAATACCTCGTAAATCTGCTAAAGCAGGTGATATTACGGGTGGTTTACCACGTGTTACCGAGTTATTTGAAGCTCGTAACCCATCAAACCCAGCAGTAGTAAGTGAAATTGATGGTGTTGTATCATTTGGTAAAATTAAGCGCGGTAACCGTGAAATTATTGTAGAATCTAAAACAGGTGATGTTAAGAAATACTTGGTGAAACTATCTAATCAAATTCTTGTTCAAGAAAATGATTATGTAAAAGCAGGTATGCCATTATCTGATGGTTCTATAACGCCAAATGATATTTTAAATATTAAAGGTCCTTCAGCAGTACAACAATATTTAGTAAACGAAGTACAAGAAGTATACCGTTTACAAGGTGTGAAAATTAACGATAAGCACTTTGAGGTTGTTGTAAGACAGATGATGCGTAAAGTTAGAATTATAGATTCTGGTGATACCATTTTCTTAGAAGATCAATTAGTTCATAAAGCAGATTTCATTAAAGAAAACGATGATATCTTTGGAATGAAAGTTGTTGAAGATGCAGGAGATTCTACAAACCTTAAAGCAGGTCAAATAGTATCACCACGTCAATTAAGAGATGAAAATTCAATTTTAAGAAGAGAAGACAAACAACTTGTAGTAGCAAGAGATGTGCAACCTGCAACAGCTACGCCAATACTACAAGGTATTACAAGAGCTTCGCTTCAAACTAAATCATTCATTTCTGCGGCATCATTCCAGGAAACTACAAAAGTACTTAACGAAGCAGCTGTAGCTGGTAAAGTTGATACGTTAGAAGGCTTAAAAGAAAATGTAATTGTTGGTCATAGAATACCAGCAGGTACAGGTATGAGAAGCTACTCTAACATTATTGTGGGGTCAAAAGAAGAATTTGATGAAATGATGCAAGTAAAACAAGAGTTGAACTACAACTAATATTTGTTATTCTCGCGAAATCTAAGATTCACGAACACCTTATTATGAGGGTAAGTATCAATGAGTAAGGCGAGAATATAAAAACAAAAAGCCTTCATGTATTAAAATACTTGAAGGCTTTTTTATTACGCATTTCATACAAGGGTTTTAAGCTTGTAGGTATAAGTAAAACAATTAAGTTATTAATAATATTTCTACTTTTGTGGAAATTAAAAAATAAAAATTTCTATGGCAGACGATAATAATAAGCCTAAGCAAGGGCAATTAAACATAGAGTTAGATGAAAAAGTTGCAGAAGGCACGTATTCTAACTTGGCAATTATAAACCATTCTGTATCTGAATTTGTGGTAGACTTTGTAAACATAATGCCTGGTGTACCTAAAAATAAAGTAAAGTCTAGAATTATATTAACACCACAACACGCTAAAAGATTGCTTAATGCATTGGCCGATAATGTAAACAGATTTGAAAATGCGCATGGTGAAATTAAAGATTATGAACAACCACCAATACCGCTAAATTTTGGTCCTACGGGTGAAGCTTAAAAAATAAAATTATAAATTAATATTATGAATATTAATTTATTTATATGTATAATTTATATGAAACAAGTTATTTAAACGCGTTTTAATTTATTTTAAATCATTCAGTATACAAATCATTGTTTTGTTTTTATTTAACTGTTAAAAGCGTTTAAAATAATTTTTTGGTGTTTTATCAAAAAAATGCCCTTTATAAATATTTATAAAGGGCATTTTTAATATTAAACCAATGCTTCTTCCTTTTTTTTAAAATATTGTAGGGCTCCAGATGGGCAGCGTTTAATTTGTGCTATAATTTTTGAGTTTTCGGTATTATCTAAATTAACCCAAGGTATTATTGAGTCGCTAAAAACTTCTGAAAGTTCTTTAGCACAAATACCAGATAGTGTGCATTTTTGTGGGTTATAAGTAACCGTAATATCTTTATTACTAAATTTTTTAGCATTTACTTCCATTAGTAGATTTTTTAGGGTAATTATTTATAAATTTTTCAAATGCGATAGTTTCTTGTTTTTAATCAAACTCCGAAGTAAAATGAAATTTTATACTTGGGTATTTTTGTTGTGTCATTTGTAATGAAAATTGAGAATCGGCTAAAAACACAAGTTGCCCTTGTTTGTCTTTAGCTAAAAAACGCTGTTTAACTTGCTTAAACTCTTTAAATTCGGCATTTTTTTCATCTTCGGGTTCAACCCAACATGCTTTAGCTACATTTAAGTTTTCGTAGGTACATTTAGCGCCGTATTCATGCTCTAATCTATATTGAATAACTTCATATTGAAGCGCACCAACGGTTCCAATAACTTTTCTTCCGTTTAATTCTAGTGTAAATAATTGCGCTACACCTTCATCCATTAATTGGTCAATGCCTTTAAAAAGTTGTTTAGATTTCAAGGGGTCGGCGTTATTTATATATCTAAAATGCTCAGGTGAAAAACTAGGAATACCT
Organism: Seonamhaeicola sp. ABD4_175; assembly: GCF_056160885.1. Classification (NCBI taxonomy): domain Bacteria; kingdom Pseudomonadati; phylum Bacteroidota; class Flavobacteriia; order Flavobacteriales; family Flavobacteriaceae; genus Seonamhaeicola; species Seonamhaeicola sp. ABD4_175. The sequence goes on along the minus strand of NZ_JBSWYC010000002.1, from coordinate 4,771 downwards.
TTATAATTTAAAATTTCGCCTTCCGTTAGTGTATCACCTATTTTAAAGCTTCCAGTATCTTGTAAACCAACAATATCTCCAGGGTATGATATATCTACAATTTCTTTCTTTTCAGCAAAAAAGGCATTAGGACTAGAAAATTTTACTTTTTTATTATTTCTAACGTGTAAATAAGGGGTGTTACGTTTAAATTCTCCAGAAACAATTTTTACGAAAGCTAACCTGTTTCTATGATTAGGATCCATGTTGGCATGAATTTTAAAAACAAAACCTGTAAAGTTTTTTTCATCAGGTTTTACCAAACGCGTATCACTTTGTTTTGCTCTGGGGGTAGGTGCTATGTTTACAAAACAATCAAGAAGTTCTCTAACACCAAAGTTATTTAATGCCGAACCAAAAAATACGGGTTGAAGCTCACCTTTTTTATAAGCTTCTTTATCAAAATCAGGATAAATACCTTGAACTAATTCTAATTCTTCTCTTAAAGTATTTGCAGCTTTTTCACCAACCAATTCGTCTAATTCGGCAGATTCTAAATCTGATATTTTTATGGTTTCTTCAATATTTTTTCGGCTATCACCACTAAAAAGATTAATGTTTTTTTCCCAAATATTATAAATACCTTTAAACTCATAACCCATACCAATTGGGAAACTAAGCGGTGTTACTTTTAAACCTAGTTTTTGTTCTACTTCATCAAGCAAATCAAAGGCATCTTTACCTTCTCTATCTAGTTTATTAATAAAAACAATCATGGGTATGTTGCGCATTCTACAAACTTCAACTAATTTTTCAGTTTGTTCCTCTACACCTTTTGCAACATCAATAACTACAATAACACTATCTACGGCCGTTAAAGTTCTAAAGGTGTCTTCAGCAAAATCTTTATGCCCAGGCGTATCTAAAATATTAATTTTTATGTTATTATACTCAAAAGCTAAAACCGATGTAGCTACCGAAATACCACGCTGGCGCTCAATTTCCATAAAGTCACTGGTGGCTCCTTTTTTTATTTTATTACTTTTTACAGCACCAGCTTCTTGTATGGCGCCACCAAAAAGTAACAGTTTTTCAGTTAAAGTTGTTTTACCAGCATCGGGGTGCGATATGATGCCAAATGTTCGCCTGCGGTTTATTTCTTTTAAAAATTCCATGTTCTATCTTAAAGTATGCAAAAATATAAATAAGTAGCATACTTGCTACCTTAAAGTAATATAAATACTTTTTGTTAAAATGTAGGATTTACTGGTTTTCCATTCATCTACACATAAGTGCATTTGGTCTACACTTATTAGTGTTTAATAGTTTTATATAAGTAAAAGAAATACGGGCTAGATATTTTAGTAGCTATACTTAAATAATTGTGACTTTATTTTTTTTTGGTGTCATAAAATCATAATTATTTGTTAAAAAAGAATATTTTTGAAAATAAGAGAATCTTTTCATCTATAGAAAATAGTTTCTCAACATCACTAAATTGCTGTTCGAACAACAAAAAATAATATTAAGTAAGTTTATAATAAATTTACCATCTCTTTTAAAATTAATTAATATGAATAAGCTATACTATGTATTGAAATTGAGTGTAATAAAAGATTACAGGGTACTTTTATTGTGTTTGTTTTTATTTTCAAGTATTCAATTAACTAACGCTCAATGTACAGGCCCTTTAAATGACTGTGATAATGATGGTATTGTTAATAGTTCTGATGATGATGATGATAATGATGGTATTTTAGATGTTGATGAATGTACAGAAGGCGCTCTAATTAATGATAGTTTTGAGGATTATAATGTTTCTGATGCAGTTATTACATATGGAACTGCGCCTAACAGATCATTTTTATTTGATGAAACAAATGTTAATGGATGGGAAACTACATCAGGTGATAATTATATTGAAATATGGGAATCTGGCCATAATGGAGGAGACCCAGCACCAACACCTTCTTTTGATGGAGGCTCGCACGCTGAGATTAATGCAACATCAAATTCACAATTATTTCAAGATGTAGCAACTTCACCTGGTTCAATAATAACATGGTCTATTTGGCATAGAGGAAGAAGAGGTACAGATGAGGCTAACGTGTTAATTGGGCCTGCTGGAGGAACTCTTGTAGTTCAACAATTAATGAGCACAGATAATACTGCTTGGGTTAATTATACAGGAACTTACACAGTACCAGCAGGACAAACAACAACGCGTTTTGGTTTTGAAAGTGTATCTACAGCTGGAGGTAGTATAGCTACGGGGAATTTTATAGATTTATTTTCAGTAACTATTTGTCCAGATACCGATGGTGATGGAATATCAAATCAATTAGATAATGATAGTGATGGAGATGGGTGTTTTGATGCTCTAGAAGCAGATGGAGCAATAACATTAACTCAAGTAAATGGTAATGGGCAAATAAATGGCCCATATACAAACGGTGTTCCAAATGCAGTAGGCGCAGGAGGGCAAAATGATGTTAGTAGCACAAATGCCTCAGTAACAGGTGGAGAATGTGATGATGATGGCGACGGTGTTATTAACAGTGCCGATATTTGCCAAGGTTTTGATGACACTGTTAATACTGATGGAGATGCTTATCCAGATGGATGTGATTTAGATGATGATAATGATGGTATTTTAGATGTTGATGAATGTCATGAATCAAATCCAGGTAATGTATTACCTGACGGTGTTGAAGATGGTAGTTTTGGAATAGGTTACTGGGATGCAGAATATTACGAAGGACATTTTGCTATAGCAGGCTCTACGTTCGGAAATAGTAATCAAAATAGTCAATTAAACGGAACTCCAGGTACACCAGTTTTTAGGGGCGAAGCTTATTTAGGAATAAATTCTTTTTCTTTTACAGATTCAAGGTCTTACAACCAATTAGGACCATTTGATACCAATACAAGCACAGGTTTAGTGCCTAGCAATTATGTTGGTACTAATGTAGATAATGTACCATTTCAACCATACTACCAAACCATATTTAAAAGACAATTTACATTAGCTGGTCAATTAAATTATGGAGGTGTAGGCTTTGGTATTGATGATATTCTTGAAGTTTTTATTAATGGTACTAGGGTTAGTTTTATAGGTTTTTGTTGTGGTGCATCTTCGCCAGCAATTCCAGTATCTCAAACTATTAACGCAGGAGACCAAGTTGAAATACGATTTACAAACCTTGGATACATTGGGAGTTATACTTTTAATTTTGAATTTACTACTAGTTGTAACAATGATATTGATAATGATGGTATTCCTAACGGAGAAGATTTAGATAGTGATGATGATGGATGTCCTGATGCCTTAGAAGGTGATGGAGGTATCTTATATACGCAATTGAATACTGATGGCTCTATTAATAATTCAGTAAATGACAACGGAATACCTGTTGGACCAGGAACAGCAGGGGCAGGCACTACAGGTCAAAATAATGTGAGTGCATATGATATAAATACAAGATCAACAATTTGTGATCCATGTGACTCAAATAATATAAATTTTATAGATTCTGATTTAGATACCATCGGTAACATTTGTGATTTAGATGATGATAATGATGGTATTTTAGATGTTGATGAAATGGACTGTGTTACTAATGTACCTATTAATAATGGCTATGCGTTAAATACTGATTACTCAGCATCATCACCTTTAACAGGTTTAGGAGCATTTTCAGGATCAAGTTTTGATTTTAGCTATCAACTATTAGGAACAGCAGTATGGCAATCAGGAGTTAGAATATTAAATAATGGATCTATAGCACCTGATGGAAATTATTTAAATACACAACCTAATACCACTAATTTTCAAAATGGTGATGTAGCAGAATATACATACACTTTCTCAGAAACCGTTTATAATTTGAACTTTAAATGGGGTGGTATGGATAATCAAGATGCCATAAGAGTAACGGCAACCTATAATGGTAATCCTGTTGATGCTAGTAGAATTATTATTTCAGATATAAATTTAGGGGCAAATGTTACTATTGTAGAAAACTTTGCTGTAAGTACAGCAGGAGGAGCTAATGCTCCTAACAATAGTTTATCAGTAAGTTTTAATACACCGGTTGATGAAGTTGTAATAGTAGCTGGTAAAAATAATGGAAATGCGGGAGCGGTAACTATGCAGTTATATGAAATGTCATATTGTGTAGCTAAAAATTCTGATGGAGATGGAATACCCGATCATTTAGATAACGATAGTGATGGAGATGGATGTCCTGATGCAGTTGAAGGTGATGAAAATATAACGGAAGCACAATTAGATGGTGCTGATAGAATATCAGGTACAGTTGATGGAGACGGTGTTCCTAATTTAGTTAATTCAGGAGGTAGTGCTGATGTAGGTGCAGATCAAGGTCAAGGTACAGGACAAAGTACTACATCAAATCCTTTAAATTTAGTTATTACAGACCCACCAGCTGCTTGCGAAAATGTTGATATTACAGATTCAAGTGTTACAGCAGGAAGTAGTTCAGGTACGTTAACGTATTGGACAGATTCAGGAGCAACATCAACTCTAGCTAATCCTAATGCGGTGACAACTAGCGGTACTTATTATATTAGGTTAGAAAGTGCAGGTGGATGTTTTCAAATAGAACCGGTTAACGTAACCGTTAATGCTTTAGACGATGCTAGCTTTAATTATTCGGCAGCGGCTTATTGTACTAATGATTCAGACCCTACACCAACCGTAACTGGATTAGGCGGAGGCACCTTTAGTTCAACCGCAGGATTATCAATCAATGCAAGTACAGGAGCAATC